>NZ_JBHRYW010000017.1:0-93063 GCF_042649265.1 Paenibacillus sp. GCM10012306
GCACGGTGCGCTAGGGTATCTCTCTCCCGCTCGCTTTGCACAGCAATTTACTAAAAAATCCGTTGCGTGACTGTCCACTTTCTTGACAGAGGTCCATATTGTACCTTAAATATTCCAAAATAGGGCCTTCCAGGGTATTCTTTCGAAAATAAGATACAATAATGCTCTTATTCCCCTAATTTAACTATGTTTTAAAAATATAAGGTACAAAAATGCTGTTAGTTGGGGAGGTGGGCCAGCACAGAGTCAAAAAAGGGAGTCCCAGTCAGCCATTTCATGGCTTTGGAGACCCCCTCTATTTTTAAAACGGTAATTCGATTATCTACTAGGCTATGATTATCTTACCGACAGATTTCTTCTGCTGAGGGTGTGATGCCCGTTCTGCAGGAATGTGCTGCGGGTATTTTTGAGAGAGGCTATCCGCTCCTCTGCAAGCCGGTCGGCTGCGGCGTATGTCGGAATTCCATGGTTCCGCGAAATCTCCAGTACTTTGGTGATGTTGTCGTAGATCTTTGCAACCTGTTGATAGGCGCGATCCCGGTTATAGCCGTTCAGTTCGTCGGCAATGTTAATGACACCGCCAGCATTGATCACATAATCCGGTGCATACACAATGCCCATCTCATGCAGCGCCTCACCATGCCGTGCTTCCTTCAACTGATTATTGGCCGCTCCTGCAATAACGCTGGCCTTAATCAGCGGCAGGGTATCGTCATTAAGAGTCGCCCCCAGTGCGCACGGTGCATAAATATCACACGCTACACCGATAATTTCACCAGGATCAACCGCCTTCGCCCCATAAGCTTCAACAGCACGGCTGACTGCCTCCTTGTTGATATCCGTTACGATCAACTGTGCGCCTTCCTCATGCAGATGCTTGCACAGATTGAAAGCGACATTACCAACACCTTGAACGGCAATTGTCTTGCCCTCCAAAGAATCCGTGCCGAATGCAGCCTTGGCTGCTGCCTTCATTCCCTGATAAACGCCAAATGCCGTAGCAGGCGAAGGGTTGCCCGAGGAACCGAAGGTTGGCGACGTACCGGTGACATAATCCGTCTCCTGGTAGATGATGTTCATATCCTCTTCTGTTGTGCCTACATCCTCAGCCGTGATATAACGGCCGTTCAATCCTTGTATGTATCGTCCGAAGGCGCGGAACATAGCTTCACTTTTATCCTTTTTCGGATCGCCGATGATTACAGTCTTACCCCCGCCCAGATTCAGGCCGGATACAGCATTCTTGTAGGTCATCCCTTTAGCAAGACGAAGGGCGTCCACAACGGCTTCCTCTTCGGAAGCATACGTCCACATCCGTGTACCGCCTAGTGCTGGACCCAGGGTGGTGTCATGAATCGCAATTATCGCTTTCAGGCCTGAGGCCTTATCCTGACAGAACAACAATTCCTCATAGTCATCCCGCTCCATTGCTGCAAACCATTCCATGTTCTTCAAATCTCCTGTCTCTTGATCTGGTTGTTCCAAGCTACCCTACAAAGCTAGTATAAGCGGAGAAAATTGTCAATGTGATACCACACGTCGGTCACACCCAATAGTGGTCTGGTCGGTATTCAATCTCTGACTGCACCGACAAACTCAGGGATTGGGATGCTTCATCGTACACTACAGGATTGTCACCTACATAATACCAGTGCTTGACTACAGGTCCGCCAGTCGGCTCCTCAAAGCGGAACACGTTCAGCTCAGCCTTCAGTTCTACTACCGCTTGTCCCTTGTCCGCAGGTACACCGTAGATGGTGATTACCGTTAATGCCCCTTTTTGATCAAACGTATAGGTCAGCCCCTCTGTACTGCTGAGCAACATGCGGCCTGTTACCGAATGCTTCACGAGCACTCTTTCCTGCTGCTGTGTCATATCTATCCCTCCTTTGAATTCCATCTTTAAGGATATCCGTTCACTTCCCCGTTCAGGGCAGATCCACGAGCATAACCAAGACGTTACTACCCGCCTTCAATTCAAGCAACGCCGTTTCAGTGATACGTGCCGAGTCCCCAGGATGCAGGACAACGTCCGCTCCGACCCCAAGCTCACCCTCTACCAGATATATAAAAATTCGTCTTCCCTCTTCTTGGGAAAATGTCAGTTCCTGTCCCTGATGCAGCCGACCAAGATAAATGGTCATATCTTGACCGATCGCCATGATCTCCTCTGATCCACCCGGTGCAACGATCGGCAGCAATTTTCCCTCCAGCTTCGCAAGGTCAAAGACACCGCTGGCATAGGAAGGCGCCGTACCACGGGTTCGCGGCATGAACCATAGCTGCAGCAGCCGTACCGGTTCATCCTCTGAGGGATTATGCTCGGTATGGATCACACCGGTGCCAGCCGACATTCGCTGAACGCCTCCGAAGCGGCTTTCAGCAACATTGCCGAGATTATCCTCATGCCGAAGCCTGCCGGACAGGACAATCGAGACAATCTCCATATCGCTATGCGGATGGGCCCCGAAGCCCTTGCCGGGAGCAATGGTATCATCATTACAGACCCGCATGGGGCCAAATGCTGTATTGTCAGGATCATAGAATTCTCCAAACGAAAAAACATGACTACCTTTCACCCAGCCGTGGTCAAAACGATGGGTTGAATCCGCGGTATAGACCTGAATCATATGATCGCCTCCTTAGTTCTGCTGCCCTTCTATTCTACGAATATTGTAGCAGAAGGTCCGGCAAATTTAAAAACTCAAAAAAGCCGGCCGGCTTTCACCGGTCGGCCTTATTTATACTTGCACAGGCAGAATTATTTCTCCCCTTGGAATTCATTCCAGAATGTCACTTGCTCGAGCGGCAATCTTGTCGTTGGCCGTCCTTCAGCAGCGGCTTTACCTAGCGCAATCAGCATTACGGGAACATAACGCTCCGGAATCTGGAACAGCTCACGGAAAGCGTTGGCATCATATCCACCCATAGGAACAGTGTCATAGCCCTTAGCCTTTGCTGCCAGCATGAGCTGCATGGAGATCAAACCGCCATCTACGAGGGCGATATTACTGCGTCGTTCCGGGCTGAAGCTGGAATAATTATTCCAGGTGTTGTTAACCATCGTTTCCTTGATCTCTGGTGTGATGAATCCCTCAGCCTGCGCCTTATCATAGATTGTATGCACATTGCGGTAAGCTTCGGTATCGCCCAGAACAGCGATTATAGCCGATGCATCCACAGTCTGCTGTTGATTAAAGGCAATCGGCAGCAATTTTTCTTGCACCGATTGATCATTAATCACGATGAAGCGCCATGGCTGAAGATTGGAGGATGAAGGGGCCAGTATAGCATCATTCAAAATCTCCTCGATCTCCTCCCTGGAAATTTTCCAGGATGGGTCGTATTTCCGCACGGAGCGCCGCTCGGATATCACCTTCTTAAATTCTTGCCCTACCTTTAATTCTGTTGTCATAGTAGCTCCTCCTCTTCTTATCCTATTTCTGTGTTATTAAATGCACAGTTTATCACAAAAAAATTTATCCCGGTATGCTTCCCCTGCTGCGCCTGAATCTATGTCATCAGATTTAACTGTAATTTTATATGCACAGTATAATTCAGGAAAAACGCCTTTGTCAACAATCGGTTTTGGCTGCCAAATCTGCAAGTGTATGTTGCTCCAACACCGCGACTACACTCTGGTCCATTTCATCCAGAATATCATCGCATGCCTCCTTCATTCGGTTGCCAAATTTAGAGTCACATATAGTTTCGCTCACAGCTTTGTTGCGTGATTCGCCTACTTCCAGTGCCCGGTAAATCTCTGCCAGCGTAATATCTTCCGGAGCCTTGTTCAGTATATAACCGCCGTCCCGTCCTTCCCTTGTCACAAGCAATTGGTCACGGACTAGACTCGCTAAAATACGTCTTAACGCGGTAGCCTCTGAATCTAATAGCTCTGCCATTTCACAACTGGAGCAGGTCGTAGCTTTGCGGGCGAGAATAACCATGGCCTGAAGCGCCAGTCCGAATGACTTGTACTGCAGAGATCCTGTATTTCTCGTCTTTGTCATGATTGCCCTCTTTCTGATGTGATCCCTATTTATGCTCTAAGTATAGGCTTCAATCACTATTTTGGCAAAATAAAAGCTCTGCCATTACCCAAAAAGGATATGGCAGAGCCTCTATATACACGCACATTGTTCTTGTACAGCTACCGCTTCCTACAGCTTGGCAATCGCCTCTGTCAGCACAGGTACGATTTGCGATTTGCGGGAAACAACGCCCTTCAGAACAGCTTTATTGTCATCCAGCTTTACATTATAAGCTTGCTCTACAGCACCGGCTACGCGGCCCAGGGCCAGCCCAATGGAATCGTTATTCAAGATATCTGTAACTACGAACAGGAACAGATCGAGTCCCTTTTCATCGATAATAGCGGTCAGTGCAGCTTCCAGCTCAGCTTGACGGGAAAGGACATCATTGGTGTCGACCGCGTTCACCTGTGCGATTTCGACTTTGTATTCACCCATCTTGAATTCCTTGGCATCCAGGGAGATCAGTTGGGCAATGCTCTTGTCGCTAAGATCTGCGCCAGCTTTCAGCATGTCCAGGCCATAGCTTTCTGCATCCACACCGGCGATTTCAGCCAGCTCGCGGGCTGCAGCTACATCTTCAGCCGTGCAAGTAGGAGATTTGAACAACAGGGAATCAGAAATAATGGCAGACAGCATCAGGCCAGCAATTTCCTTAGGAATGGCAACACCGTTTTCTTTGTAAAGCTTGTTGAGGATGGTCGCGGTACAACCCACTGGCTCTGCACGATAGTAGAGCGGATGTGCAGTCTCAAAGTTGGCGATCCGGTGGTGGTCGATAACTTCGACAACGCGCACTTGATCGATATCGTTGGCGCTTTGTTGGCGCTCGTTGTGGTCAACCAGAATAACCTGTTTGGCTTCGGTAGCAACATTCTCTACCAGACGAGGAGCCTGTACTCCGAAATGGTCCAGCGCATATTGGGTTTCGCCATTAACCTCTCCAAGACGAACCGGCTCGGCATCCCAGCCCAGTTCTTTCTTCAGTGCGGCATAGGCAATTGCCGAACAGATTGTATCCGTGTCCGGATTTTTGTGTCCAAAGATCAATGTTTTTTCCATTTCCAATCTCCTTACTTTGGTTTTTGTGAGATTAATATACCATACAATGATAGGGCCTAGCCAGTTGGTTTCCCTGATCGAAAACGGACGAGCGATGTTTTTTCGCGGGATCTAGCGGTACACCGGTTGTGTACGTTTGGTCTTGGGCAGCGGCACGGGCTTGTCCTCCCCGTTCAGCGGCTCGTTGTCCGAGAAGAGGTCAGGTTGGTCACGCAGCATGTGGCTGAGCAGTTCAGTGGTCTCTACAGTCCCGCACACCATTACCGCAGCATCGCCGAAGCTGCCCCTGCGCAGGGCCCCTCCGTCCTCGAGCACCCCCTCCACCTTCCAGAAATGCTCCGACCAAGATAGGCCGCAGTGTCTGCGGGAAGGTACGGCGATTTTCTCACCGCCGGGCGTTACAGTGACTAGGTCCTCGTGATCGTCAGTCATCCGGCCCGGGATATCCAGCCATTCCTCGATACCGTGAATGAATGTGTTGCGCCGCAGGTCTACGCCTAGCAGCATGATATCCGCCTCACGGTCCAGCAGCTTGCCCCAGGCAGAGCCGCGAGCGCAAGGTGTATCCCACCGCTCGTCTCCAGCGGTGAATTCAGCTGAGTCCGTCCCCAGCGCTGCAACGGAGTGGGTCGGATGCCAGGAGCGGACTACGCCGGGACGCTTCCGGAACAATTCCGGCAGCACACCGACGCAGGACGGCGAATCTGCAACAGAGAAATGCGGATTGTCAGCGTTGATGTAAGCCCAGGTATGGGTGGGCAATACTAGCAGCCCATCCGACATATATTCACTCAAGGCATCCAGGACGGTATCGGCACCGCCCTCAACCTGCCCGATGCTTTTTAAGGATGAATGCACCAGAACAGTTCCCCGCGGGTCGATTCCCAGCTCCTGCAGCTGCTTCATCAAACTTTCTTTCGTATGCATGTCGATTCTCCCCCTTGTCTTCCGTGTCTCAAGCCACACACCGTCCGCTAGAGGATGGCAGGTGACCCGCTATGCCCAACAATCGCCAGCAGCTCTGATAGATCCTTGATTTCGAACTTGGGCGTGATACCTAAAGTATTCGGCTTGCCCAGCGGGTTGAACCAGCAGGTATCGATACCGTAATTAATGCCGCCCTGGATATCGGAGGTCAGCGAATCTCCAACGATCAGTACGGACGCCTTATCAGTAATACCAAGCTTGGCAAAAGCGTAATCGAAAATACCTGTCTCCGGCTTCTGACATCCAGCCTCTTCGGAGATAATGATCTCCTCAAAAACGTCGTTTAGCGGCGACCCCTGAATTCTGGACGTCTGTACCTCTTTATAACCGTTCGTAATAATCGCCAGACGGCAACCTCTAAGTGCCTCGCACAGTTCCACCGCTCCCTGAATCAGAAAGGTACCCTCCCCTAGATAACGCAAGTACGCTTCACTGAACGCCTCCGGGTCAAGATCCAGGCTATGAGCAGTGAACAGCCGATTGAATCGCTCTACCCGCAGCGCTGCAGCGCTGATTTCTCCCCGCTCCAGATCCTTCCACAATGCATGATTGATCTCCTGGTAACTGGCCGCATAATCCTGCGCTCCGGTCGGCAGACCAAAGTGGGTGAAGGTATGACTCAGTGCATGGCTTTCTGCCATTCCGTAGTCGTATAGCGTATCATCCGCGTCGAATAAAATAACCTCGTAGTTCATATAGTCCTCCCGAAATGTCTTTTTCCAAAGGTACTATAGGGTTCCGGGCAAGTCAATGACGAGGGTCCTGGACAACATTCGAAGGTAACAAATGATGTCAAATGAAGCATATAATCGACAACTTGTCCCTTTTTACGGTATACTTCGAAAAGATGGGTGTTTTCAAAATAATCAACGGTGGTGAGCGTTATTTTATACGTTTTTTCGTTTCTGGTGTCGTTTCTCATCGTCTATTTTTTGATTCCTCCGCTGGGCAGGCTGGCTTTCAGGCTTGATTTTGTGGACAAGCCGAGGAAGGATGTTGAACGCAAAATACATAGGGAGCCCATTCCACTTACTGCCAGCTACGCTATTTTCCTTGGATTCTTTATTACGTACTTAGCATTTGCCCGTGAATTCAACATGGAGACCGTCGCCTTGTTCGCAGGAGGCGTTCTGCTACTGACCATAGGAACAATAGACGACTGGTACAAGACCAAAGGCAAGGATTTCCCTGCACTTCCCAAGATGTTGGTGCAGGTCACCGCAGCGATTCTGGTCTACCTCTCCGGTAATGCCTTTACCGGCTTTTACAATCCATTCTCCGGCGATTATATTGTGCTGCCGGTGATTCTGCAGTTCCTGCTGACGATCCTCTGGATCTTTGGCGTCACGACCGTAATTAACTTCTCAGACGGGATGGATGGACTGGCTGGCGCGCTGACGACCATCTCGGCCATTACCCTGTTCGTAGTGGCTCTAGCCAAAGGACAATCGTCTTCCGCCATCATGGCCATTGCACTGGTGGGCGTAACACTGGCTTATCTGCGCTATAACAAGCCGCCTGCCAAAATCTTTATGGGCGATGCCGGGGCCACCTTCCTCGGCTTCATTCTGGCCGTGATTGCACTGGACGGTGCCTTCAAGCAGGCCACTGTTCTATCAATCTTTATACCGATCCTGGCGATGGGCGTACCCATCTTCGACAACATTTTTGTTGTCATTCGCCGTTTCATCCAGGGCAAGGCCATTTATGAGGCAGACGCCACTCAGGTTCACTATCGCCTCCTCAGAGCAGGTCTGAACCAGAAGCAGGTTGTTGCAGTGCTGTGCCTGATCAGCATCTGCCTGTCGCTATCATCCATCATTCTACTGCTGATCCAGACTTAAGGCAGCAGTTGCACTCCCCGGTACCCGGGGAAGAAGACCCGATCCAAGACAAAGCAGCCCATCTCCAATTTCGGAGATGGGCTGCTTTTTTACATTACTGGGCTACTCTTTTAACGTTCAAGCTTCGTTCTCTTCTGTGAACTCGAACAACTTCCGGTAGATGCCAATGATCTCATGCATCGGCATCCGCACCAGACCGCTGGAGGACGGGGCCACGAATTCCCGCACCCCATCGACTACAGGCTCCACAGCATCCTGGAAGCCCCAATCCGCTTTGCTTCTCCGGGTGAACTCCGTGTAGACGCCTTTACCCACAAAGCAGGCAACCTTCGGCCTGTACTTCTCCAGCTTGGCCCGCAGTAGCTCGCGTCCTGTAACGTATTCCTCACGGGCAATATCCTCGGCTCCACGCGTGGGACGGGCAACAATATTCGTAAAACCATACCCCAGCTTCAACAGCTCCCCGTCCTCGGAGGCATCATACAATCGCGGTGTCAGTCCCGACTGATGCAGAATCCGCCAGAAATTGTTGCGTGGATTGGCATAGTGATGGCCCACCTCTCCCGACCGCAGACTCGGGTTAAAACCGATAAATACAATCTGCAGTCCATCATCCAGATGGTCAGCAACTTCATTCATCCAGCATTCCTCCTTAACCCGTACAAGTTATGATTCTAGCGAAGCAGCTTTCTTAATTCAGGCGACAAATCGTCCGCTTCCATCAGGACATATTCCGGCGAACCATCTTCATAATTCTTTTTCACCAGATAAGTGCCCTTGCGGATCATATACGTCTTCTGGCATTTCAGAACATCTGCAATCTCGTCCTTGTCCTGCGTTACCACCGAGCGGTTTTCCTTACGGGCAATCGCCAAGTACTGCTCAGGGTCGTAATAGTACGAACGGTCACCCGATACGATTTTCGGTTCAAAGGCGGCAATCTCTACAGAGTCAATATTCTTGGCCGTTATCATGATTTTATCGGAATATCCTTTGTTCGCCAGCCAATTCAGCAGCTTGTGATAGGAGGGCAGTATGCTATAGCTGTAAAAGGAAACTACGTTCCTGTCTTCCATCGTAATCGGAATATCGACACTCGCGAGCGGAACATCATCCCCGATCTGATCAGCATACGACATACCCAGAATTTCTTGGCGCAACAACGCCTTGAATTCGTTGATCTCCGCAGAATGGGTAAGGACGACTACGCCCTCCCTTGTGCTGATATTCATGGTCTTCACATCATGCTCAAGCTGGGACAGGACATACTCCGTCTTCTTGTAGCCTTCCGTCTCCATAATTGCTCTCAGCTCCGGCTCGAAGCCAACAATAGGCACCTGATATTCTCTGGTTAATGTGTGTCCGCTCTTCAGTCGGTATACAATGCTCATGCTGCGCACCCTGGAATCCTTATAGAAGGAGTCCCCGGTGGGCGCTGTAGGACGGATCACTGAGAGCGTACTGTGGAGCTTTTGAACGGCCCTGATATAGTCCTTGTCGCCCGAGAACGGATCGACTTTATTGAACGGATTGTATGCCTCATAGGGATTCGTAGAGTTCTGCTTCTGTGTGTATAGATTATACAGACTGCCAGCGTATACCTGGGATATTTGCTCTTCATCCGGTACTCTGGCCTCATATCCCGTCCATCCGGAGACAGGGATGTAGAGCAGCAGACTCAACAGCAGCGTATAGACCGCAAAGTCGAGCGGAATTTTACGACTCATGATATGCCACGATTTGCGGATAACCATCTCGGATGCGATATAGCCAACTACTGCTCCAATCGCATAGCCCCCAAAGGTCCAGACCAGTTTGCCACTCATGTTCATTGAAAAATAGTTTCCAGCAATCAGCATGCAGCACAGCATCACCCCGGCTTTGAAGAACGGGTTGAAGTAAGTAAAAGCAATCGCCTGTCCGGCCATCTCCACGTGACGCCTCCGGTACAACAAATAACTCAGGACAACGACAACAACAGTCAGCCCCACATATATACATAATTCACTGAATTCGAACGCCTGATTGCTTACTGAGAACAGATGCACAAGGGGAGACCAGAGATCACTGCGGATGCTGTTCGTATAAATCGCGTAAGGATATCCATACAGATACAATGAGAAGTAATAAGAGATCAGCTGCATTAGCATGTAAGGCAGGATGAGCAATACAAAGCTTGCGATTCCCTGGATTACAGTTTGTCCTGTACAAATCCCTACAAAGACACTGAAACAAAACAGGAAAATGGAAAGCACACTAACTGTAATAGCCCATGTCCAGATATCCTTGCCCGTAAAATCATAAAGATCCCCGGTCCACGGCCGAGTAATTGCCGTAATGGCTGCACAGAGCCAAACCGGTACAAGCACCAGTACTATCCCACTTCCCAAATGGGAGGTCAGCAGATGCTCTCTGCGCAGTGGCAAGCTGTGCAGCAGATCAGCCGGTGCTTTGACTTGAAGATACCGGAACAGCATAAGTCCCGCAGACAAGGGAATGCAGACAATCAGCAGCCCTTGCATCCCGGCACCAAGCTGAAACAGACTGGTTACCTTTTGATTGAACAGGCTGGGGTTGCCAGTCATGAACATTTGCAGCGGTACTGTAAAGATCAAGCCAAGTGTATAAATGATGCCGATCCACCCGTATTGCCGGAAGTTCTGGCGGATCAGCGCAAGGTTAAAGAAGTAGCGGGCGCGTATCATACCCGGCATCCCCCATTTCATAGATAAAGATTTCCTCCAGTGTCAGCGGCAGAAGATCAAATACATAAGGCTGATAAATTCCGAAGGCTGCCTTGATCCGCTCGCGGTCACCTCGGACAATGAGCAGGCTGACGCTACCTCTGACTTCACGGTGCAGTACCTGCAGCTTGGCCGATATTGCCCGCTCATGGCGTTCGTCACGGAACGCGACCTGTACCTTGTGAGTATCCGCCTTGAGATCATTAAGATCCATCTCTACCCGCATTTTCCCGCCGTGCATAATGCCAACAGGGCCGCATAAATCTTCGATCTCATGCAGATTATGCGAGGATATCAGGACTGTCAGTTGCCGCTCGGCCACTTCTTGAAAGAGTAGATTCTTGATTTGGCGCCGCATCACAGGGTCCAGTCCATCATGCGGCTCATCCATCACTAGCACATCTGGCATACAGCTGAGACTCAGCCAGAATGCGGCCTGCCGCTGCATTCCCTTGGAGAAGCGGCTTAGCTTGCGGTTCATATCCAGCCGGAACACATCACGGAGCTGCTCGAAATATGCCTGATTCCAGCGTGGATACACTGAGCGATAAAAATCGGCCATGCTCTTGATCGTTGCCTGCGGAAAGAAGGCAGGACTATCCGGCATAAATATAATCCGCTGCTTGACCTCCGGCCGCTCAAAGATCGGTTCACCGTCCAGCTTGACGGTTCCGGACTCCGGTTGCATGATGCCGGCCAGAATCTTCAGCAGCGTGGTTTTACCTGCGCCGTTGGAGCCTAGCAGCCCGTAAATCTTCCCTTTATGTATAGTCAGCGAAATGCCATCAACGGCGGCTTCACCACGAAAGGACTTTTTGACTCCCCGTATCTCTATCATTTCGCTGTCCCCCTGCTTGTATGAACTGTACTATAATTATTGTTACCACCCTAACAGCTGTCAATGAAAAAAGCGCACAGAAATCTATGCACTTTTTCCCATCGCTCGCTATTCTATTTAATTTCTATTGTGAAGTAATGAGTAGCGCAAACTTATCCAGACTAGAGCTTGAGGAAAGAACGGGTCCGCTCTAGCTTCGGATTACCAAAAATCTGCTCCGGGGTCCCGGACTCGGCAATCTCTCCCTTGTCCATAAAGATAATTCGGTCCGCCACATCACGGGCAAAGTTCATCTCATGGGTAACGATGATCATCGTCATCTTCTCTTCGGCCAGTTGGCGAATGACCCGCAGTACCTCTCCTGTCAGCTCCGGGTCCAGTGCCGAGGTCGGCTCATCAAAAAGCAGGATGTCCGGGTTCAGCATCAGCGCCCTGGCAATCGCCACCCGCTGCTTCTGTCCGCCAGACAGCATCGAAGGATAGACGTCGGCCTTGTCGGCAAGGCCTACCTTGGCTAGCAGATCCTTGCTTCTCGCTGCGATCTCCGAACTACCCTCCCGCTTCAGCGTCCGAGGAGCCAGCTCCAGGTTCCCCCGCACTGTCAGATGCGGGAACAGGTTAAAGTGCTGGAACACCATGCCCATCTTGGCCGTAATTCCCTTGATCTGGGCATGCCCGGCGTAGCTGCCGTTGTCCACCAGCGCCTGCCCCTGAATGATGATGCTCCCGCCGGTAACCTCCTCCAGATGCACCAAACTGCGCAGCATGGTGCTCTTCCCGGAGCCGGACGGGCCGATCACTGCCACCGTCTCTCCCGGATCTACGGCGAACGTCACCCTTTTCAGCACCTCAAGCTTGCCAAATGATTTTTGCAGTTCTTTTACTTCGATCATACTGCTCATAAATGGACATTCCCTTTACTCGAATTTGAAACGCTTCTCCAGCGCCTTGAAGAACAGCGTTAATACCAACGTCATTAGCAGATAAATCACGCCTGCCACCACAAACGGAGTCACCGTAAAATCACGATTCACCGCCGTCTTAGCGTAGTTCAACAGCTCCGGGACCGCTACGGCATACAACAGCGCCGTATCTTTGACCAATAAAATGGACTCATTCGCCACCGCAGGCAGCGCGACCCGGAACATCTGCGCCAGAATGACCTTACGCAGCGTCTGCCATTTGCTAAGCCCCAGCACTTTGGCCGCTTCATGCTGCCCCTTGTCGATGGACAGCAAGCCTCCGCGGAATATCTCAGCAAAGTAAGCACCATAATTAAGGATAAAACCCAGGCAGGCAGCCGTAAACCGATCCATAACCAGATACTCGCCGATGACCGGGATCTGCGGCAGACCGAAGCAGAAGAAGAGTAATTGTAGCAGCAGCGGTGTTCCGCGCATGACATAAATATAGCTGTGAGCAATCCAGGCCAGCGGCTTCATCGTGCTTTTGGCCATCAGCATCACTACAAGTCCCAACGGGATGGACAGCACAATAACAATTAGAAAGAGCAGAATCGTTGTTCGCGCGCCCTCCAGCATAGGTCCGGCGATTTTAATTATATAATCGAGACTCATTGTACCCGCTCCCTGCTTATTTTAGCACCTTGTTCTCTCCAAACCACTTGGTGGAAATCTCTGCTGCTGTTCCATCACTGTTCATCGTATCAAGCGCCTTTTGCAGCTCCTCCAACAGCGCTTCATTGCCTTTCTTGATACCAACCCCGTATTGCTCCGGCGCCAGAGATTCATCCAGCAGCTTGAAGGTGCCAGGCTCTTTGGACATATAATATCTAGCCACAACCTCGTCAATGACTACACCGGCCAGACGCGAGGTTTTGAGATCTGTGAGGGCTAGCACATTGTCCGGGAATTCAGAAATACCAGCAACTTTATCCTTAATCGGATTAGCATCCAAGGCATCCGCTGCGGAGGACAGACTTTGCAGTCCGATTTCCTTACCTGCCAGATCCTCCAGCTTAGTAAGTGGCGAAGAGGCCAAGACTACAACAACCTGACTGTTCTCCAAATAAGGCTTAGTGAATAATACCTTCTCCTTGCGCTCATCCGTGATGGTATAGCCGTTCCAGATCATATCAATGCGTCCGCTGTTCAGCTCTGATTCCTTGGCCGACCAATCGATAGGCTGGAAAGTGACTTCCTTGCCCATTTTTTCAGCAGCCGCTCTTGCGTAATCAATATCAAAACCAACAATCTCATTCTTATCGTCCCGGAAGCCCATCGGTGCGAATTTGTCATCAATCCCGATCACCAGCTTGCCGCTATCAGCTTTGCCATTCGATGAGGAGCAACCCGCCAAAAGCACAATTGCCGCCATCGCTGTTATCATCCATAATCCCATTCTCTTCATCTTTGTTCTCCCCCTAGTAAATGAAAGCATCTTTTGCTTTAATTCGTTAATACGTTATTAGAGTATCATGATAACATAGCCTATGAATGTCGTCGATAGAGTTGAGTCAGTGATCTGTGTCAAAAAAGAAAAAGCAGTGCCGCAATCCGTTGAGGAAGGCTGCACTGCTTGTATATAAAGCGACTTAAGACCGGAACTTACGATTGGCCCTTGCGATCGGAACGGGAGATCTGAGCTGACGATTGAAACTTACGATCGGTACAGAAGATCCGAACTTGCGATCAGAATTGACGATTGAAACTTAAGGCTCTGTCGTCACTACGGTGGATGCGTGGACTTTCGGTCACATTGAAGTTATATCATTCCCGCCTGACGAATACGAAAATAAGCGCATTTTTGCACCTTAATTCAACTGAAAATATAGGAATAAGTAAATTAAGGGCATTTTTGTATGTTAATTCTCTTGGCATACCAACTTTCGCGGGTAAATCAGGAAAATAAGGTGCAATAATGCACTTAATTTCCTTGTTCACTCTAAAACGATGAATATAAGGTGCAAAAATGTCGTTATTTCAAACGTTGAAGAGGTTAACTTGCCAGTCCAGTCTGTTTCTGGAGATTCCCCCCGGTTCAGTCTGTTCTCAGCTCAAGCTTTCGATAAGGCCCTGGTAAACCCTCAGTTCATTTCATTGTATACGGCATAAGGCGGTGTTCGTATATAAGCGACATAAGGCAGACACTGCCTTTGTAATGTACAGCAGACTAAGATTTTTTGCCAAGAGCCTTTGAGTCTGCAGTTATATAGACCTTTCCGATTCTCTCAAATCTCACTTCCAAGAGGCTCCTCATTCAGCACGCTGCGCTTTCTACGTTGATCACTGAACATAGCAAAGGCAATGCCGGGAAGCAGCAGAATGCTCGCAAAAGCATAAGTGCGGCTGAAAGCCTCTACCGACGCTTCGCGCAGCCCTCCGCCCGCCTGCTGCAGCAGGACTTGAATTTCGGTTAGCTGTCGCTGCTGGTCAGTCTTGAAAGCGGAACGTTCTTCCTCAGGCAAGGCTAAGACTGCCTGCTCCAGATCTTTGCTAAGCCTTTGTGTCATTGCTCCACCCGCTGCTCCATCTGAGGCGGAAATTTTACCTGCTTTAACCATAGTGCCTAACTCTTCCCCAAGTTTTTGCTTCACAAAGGGCTGTAATATAGCATCCTCACGAATAGATTGCGCAGCATGCTCAGCAGCCGTCCCGATCCTATCATTGAAATTTTGTTGCAACACCGTCACGATGATGGCTACCCCCAGGACACTCCCAAGGGCTTTCGTCATATTCGTTATCCCTGAAGAGATCCCCACCTTCTCTTCGGGGACATTGCGGATGGCGGAGGACATGACCGGAGCCATAACTAGCCCCATTCCCAGCCCGGCAATCCCAAGCGTAATTAGCACTTGCGACAGTGAAGCATCCCCATGAAGACCGCTCAAAGCATACGTAGCCCCGGCCATCACGGTTACGCCTGCAACAGAGAACCAACGGCTTCCATATTTACTTGAGAGCGGTCCGGACCCCCCTGAACTCAAGATCGACCCCAGAGCAATTACAGACAAGACCAGACCCGCCTTCAACTCTGTCATGCCCATAATACGAGTCAGGAAAAAGGAGGTCAGCAGGGAGAGATTCATAAGCCCCGCCCCTACGATCAACAATGTCAATGCCGCTCCATTAAAGGCACGTATTCTAAACAGCGACAGTGGCATCATCGGTTCCTTCCCCTTCCATTGTGTGACAAAGAAGAAGAACAGCACCAAAATACCTGAGGTTAAAAGGCCATAGAATGCACCCGACTGCCAGCCATAATCCTGGACTTTAATTAACGCGTACGTAATTAAAAACATACCTACCGAAATCCCTGCCATTCCCGCAAAATCAAGCGTGCGTCCAGCCGAGCTATCTCTGGATTCCTTGATGAAGAGAAGAACAAGAATAATACTAAGAATGCCTAACGGCACATTCACCCAGAATATCCATTCCCAATTCAATTTCTCCGTAAGAATACCACCAAGGGCCGGGCCGCTCGCCGCCGCCAGACCGCCTACCGCCCCCCAAATCCCGATAATCAGACCATGCATCTCCTTGGGAAAAGTTGTCGTCGTCAGCGGAATCGTCACCGGCACAATAATGGCTCCGGCCAGTCCCTGAATAACTCTCATCGCAACCAGCATTTCCAGCGAAGAGGAAAAGCCTGCTAGAAGCGAGGCTATGGTAAACACAGCTATTCCGAGCAAAAATAACTTTCTGCGGCCAAATTGATCCGCCAGGCGCGAAGCAGTGAGGATAAGCGCGGCAAAAGCCAGGTTGTAGCCATTCATTACCCAGGAAATTTGCGAGACATTCCCTCCGAAATGCTTCGTCATCTCTGGCAAAGCAACGTTAATAATCGTCGTGTCCAGCAGGGCCATAAAAAATCCCAATACGATTGCTGTAAAAGAAAAAATCCTTTTTGTTCGTATACTCATCGTCCTCATCCCTCCGAATAACTGAACTATAGTTCACATTTAAGATTATATGAACTATAGTTCACGTTTGTCAATCGAAAATTGAACCAAAGTTCAACTTTCGTTGACACTCTAATTCCCCTCTACTACAATCGTTATAACAGGAGGGAATTTAAGCTATGAAGGACACAGACGATAAAACAAGAACGCCCCAACAGGGCCGGAGCATCAAAACCAAACAAGCCATTGTTACAGCAGCTATGGAGCTGTTTTCAAATAAGGGGTACCATCAAACCAATACCAAGCAAATAGCCGCCGCTGCAGGCGTTTCTACAGGAAGCTTCTACTCTTATTTCACAGATAAGAAGGCTGTGTTTATAGACGTTCTAAAGCATTACAACGAAGCACTGCTGAGCCGTGTCGATGCTTCCCTCGCAGAGATTAACTTTGATTTCTCGGACAAAAGGGCAGTCATCAACCACCTTGTTGACAGCCTTATTTTATCGCACCAGGTCTATAATGGATTTCATAAAGAACTGTCCATCATGCAACTTAGTGACTATGAAATCAACCGATTAATGGGTGAGCAATACGAAGTGGGCCGTCAGATTACACTCGGATATCTGCAGTTGGACAAGGAAGAGGTCAATGTCGAGGATGTAGAGGCTGCTGCTATAGTGGTCTTCGAATCAGTGAGCACGGTTGTAGATGCCATCGTCTATTCCAGCCAAAGCATTGCCTCGGAACGCCTGAAATCTGAGCTGGTCAATATGATTGCAAAGTATTTATACGATTAAATGTGGTCATTAAAACAAAAAGGATGCTCCCAGCCTGTAAATGGCCAGGAACATCCTATTTATTCTGAACTATTGTTTAACGATAATCCTTCCAGAAGTTATGCGGCTGCATATCTTTGGTAATAATCTCAAAGGAGTACCCTTCCTTCTTC
The DNA here is from genome assembly GCF_042649265.1 of Paenibacillus sp. GCM10012306. Taxonomy (NCBI): domain Bacteria; kingdom Bacillati; phylum Bacillota; class Bacilli; order Caryophanales; family Paenibacillaceae; genus Paenibacillus; species Paenibacillus sp. GCM10012306. Next base: position 17,320 of record NZ_JBHRYW010000017.1, read on the forward strand.
AGCGTCTCCAGAATCTGTGGCAGCACCTTCAGTGTAGCCTTCTGGTCATGCATCAGAATGATCGGGTTGCTCTGTGATTTCTTCAAATTATGAACCTGGCTCATAACGGTGTTGTAGATTTTGGCGCTATTCTCCTTGTACTTCCAGTCGTCGGAGTCTACGTTCCAATCCCAGAGGTGATAGCCTTGAGTCAGCACTTTGTCTCTAAACGCATTGGTGAAATAAGGCTTGCTGCCGTAAGGCGGACGAATCAGTGAAGTACCCGTTCCAGTGATTTTCTTCAGGATAGCATTGTCATTGTTCATCTCACCAAGAGCAGCTGCCGGGGAAGCGTAGAACTTCTCCTTTACGTGCGTCATTCCATGCAGACCAAGGCCATGGCTTTCCTTCGCAGTACGCTTAACCTGTGCAGGATAGGTGTTCATTTTGGGACCCAGCATGAAGAATGTGGCCTTTACCTTATATTTGGCCAGGATATCAAGCAACTGAGTAGTGGTAGCCGATGGTCCATCGTCAAAGGTCATATATACTGTTGTTCCCGGCTTTCCTGAATGGTCAGGTGTAGCTGTTGGGGTCTGTGCACCAGTCCCTGTCTTCGGCTGCAGTTCCTTCTTATACTGATTAATAAATGCCGTATCACTCAGTTTGGCTGTACTGTTCTGTACTCTCAGTAAATATTGCTCCGGCACATAGGAAATAGTATAACCTAGCAGTGCTGAAATCCGTACTGGAACCATGAGCTTACCAGCACGCTCGAAGGTATCCATTGCGACCTTGCTTCCATTGTTCAGAGTAGCTGTAGTATGGTTATTCAGCAGCTTGAGCGAAGAGCCACTGGCAACCACACTGATTCCATCTGATAGTCCGTTCAGCGTCCAGCCCAATTCCTGCGCCAAATCGCGCAGCGGAACATAATAAGAATCTTTTACTGATACAGCCTCGATTCCGGTCAGTTTATCATTAACCCCTAGCTTCAGGGATTGCATGCCAGCGGCCTCACCTTCACGAACCCATCCCAAACTTACGAAAAATGCAATAAATAATAGCAACAACTTTTTAGTAGACACCGGCAGGATCTCCCTATCTATGTATATTTTCTATTACTGTACCATAGATACATAGAATGAAATTTGAGAGATTGTAACCAACCGCATAAAAAATTGTTACCAATTAGACACTATATCGGATTCATTATATTTTCATAAAAAATAACGCAACTTTCGTCGAATCCTGTCACAGCAATAAAAAAGCGGTTAAAAACCGCATATTTGGAGCAAAATAATTGTGGCGAAATTAGTAACATTAGTGAATTATTGAACAAATTTCGAACAATTAAAAATCTCCCTAAAGTAGCGTCACTACAGTGATCTATATCACACCTTAGAAACATTGTAACAAATCTAACACAAATATTTAACGATATCGCCATATTTGAGGACTTAAATAGGAAAAATGATAAAATATGTCTTTTGCAATCTACCCTCGGACTTCTTACTATATATAGAGGTTAATGATTTCGGCTAATGATAAGAATTATTGAAGGAAGGAGTTCAACATGAACAAAAAAGGGCCGTTATACGCTTTGTTCCTCAGCCTGATTCTCCTCCTGCCGGGTTGCAGTTCGCTAACTGTATTGAACCCGAAAGGTCCGGCTGCGAGAACGCTATCAGACACGATCATCCTCTCCATACTGGTGATGCTCGGTGTTCTGGCTGTTGTCTACATTTTATACGTCTTTGTCCTTGTGAAGTACCGCGCAAAGAAGAGCAACGAGGGGTACGTTCCACCGCATGAAGAGGGCAACAAATGGCTGGAGGCGGTTTGGATCGCCATTCCAATCGTCATCGTCACTATCCTCTCTGTAATCACAGTAAAATCCACCAGCGCTGTAGAAAATGTCCCTAAGGACTATAAAAATATTAAGCCGCTGGTCATCTATGCTTCCTCTTCCAACTGGAAATGGCATTTCAGCTATCCTGAAGAAGGTATCGAAACGGTGAATTACGTGAATATTCCTGTACACCGTCCGGTTGAATTCCGCCTGTATTCGTTCACTTCGATCTCAAGTTTCTGGATTCCACAGCTTGCGGGACAGAAATATGCGATGAACGACATGTTAACCCAGCTTAATCTAGTAGCTGATACGGCTGGCTCTTTTATCGGAAAGAACTCGAACTTTAACGGTAAAGGTTTTGCCCACATGGAATTCGAAGCTCTGGCTATGACAGAGAAAGAATATGATGGCTGGGTAAAAGATGTTAAAGAAACCGCACAGCCGCTGAAAGAGGATGAATTCAAGGATTTGCTGAAGACCGAATTTGTTGGACGCAAAACCTACTCTTCCACCCACTTAGACTTCAGTCCGCCGCCAGGCAATCATGGTGATCATATGAGCCATGACGGCATGGAAATGGATATGGATAACGGCAATATGGAGCATAAGGAGAACAAGAAAGTTCATCCATCTCCAGCGCCTTCTAGTGAGACCATATTTGACGGCAAACCTGATACGGAGGTTCAGCCAGTGCCAACCTCTTCGGAAGCCGAGAGTAAACACGAAGGACACCACTAGGCTTTATTGCCAGTGTGAATACCTGAAAGGAGTCATCCCTAATGGATTTGGAAAAGTTTAAGGTTCACGGTGGGGTCCTAATCTACGGAGCAATGGTCAGTATTGCGCTGGCCACGCTAGCGATTATCATTGGACTAACCGTTTTCAAAAAGTGGGGCTACCTGTGGCGTGAATGGTTGACTACAGTTGACCATAAGCGCATCGGGGTCATGTATATCCTGGCTGCCCTGCTGATGCTATTCCGCGGCGGTATCGACGCGATTATGATGCGTCTGCAGACCGCAGCGCCAGATATGAAATTTCTCGACGCACAGCACTATAACGAGGTCTTTACCACACACGGACTGATCATGATTCTCTTCATGGCCATGCCGTTTATCATCGGTCTGATGAACGTTATCGTACCGCTGCAAATCGGCGCAAGAGACGTGGCATTCCCGCGTCTGAACGCTGTCAGCTTCTGGCTCTTCTTCTTTGGAGCGATGCTGCTGAATATCTCCTTTGTTATCGGGGGATCACCGGATGCCGGCTGGTCCGCATACTTCCCACTCGCTAGCATTGAGTTCAGCCCAACGGTAGGTAACAACTACTACTCGCTCGCACTGCAGATTTCTGGTATCGGTACAATGCTAACAGGGGTCAACTTCATCGTGACTATCCTGAAGATGCGTGCCCCAGGCATGAAGTTGATGCGTATGCCAATGTTCACCTGGTCTGTTCTGATCACCAACGTTATCATCGTATTCGCCTTCCCGGTGCTTACGGTAGCACTGGCGCTGATGATGTTCGACCGGTTGTTCGGCTCTCAATTCTTTACGATGGCCAACGGCGGTATGGATATGCTATGGGCCAACCTCTTCTGGGTATGGGGACACCCTGAGGTATATATCGTTATATTGCCGGCCTTCGGTATTTATAGTGATATCATCTCAACCTTCTCCAAAAAGAACCTGTACGGATACACGTCCATGGTTGCAAGTATGGTCGTTATCTCGCTCCTGTCCTTCCTGGTATGGGCTCACCACTTCTATACCATGGGTCAAGGCGTAATGGTCAACAGTTTCTTCTCCATCACTACGATGGCGATTGCTGTACCGACAGGGGTTAAAATATTCAACTGGCTATTCACTCTCCGAAAAGGGCGAATAACCTTCACTACCCCGATGCTCTACACCCTGGCGTTTATTCCGATCTTTACGATCGGTGGGGTTACAGGCGTCATGCTGGCAATGGCCAGCGCCGACTATCAGTACCATAACACCATGTTCCTGGTGGCGCATTTCCACTACGTTCTGATTCCAGGTGCGGTCTTCGCCGTTATCGCAGGTTTCCACTACTGGTTCCCGAAAGTATTCGGCTTCCGTCTCAACGAACGTCTCGGTAAGCACGCCTTCTGGTGGATTATCATTTCCTTTAACGTCGCGTTCTTCCCACTGTTCATTCTTGGACTCATGGGTATGACCCGACGGATGTACACTTACTCAGCAGAGACGGGCTTTGGTCCGCTTAATATGCTCTCCTTTGCAGGAGCACTTGGTATGGCTATCGGATTTGTCATTCTGGTCTACAACATCTACTGGAGTACACGCTACATGCCGCGGGATACCAATGGTGACCCATGGGATGCTCGTACCCTGGAGTGGGCGACTAACAGCCCGATCCCAGCCTACAACTTTGCAGTTGTTCCTACCGTAACAGATCGTGATGCATTCTGGGTATCCAAGCAAGAGAACGTTCCTTTGTTCAAGGAACAAATCAAGAAGATTCATATGCCTAGTAATACAGGCAAGCCATTCATCCTTGGTGTAATCTTCTTCTTCTTCGGATTCTTCATGGTATTCAGCATGTGGGTTCCTGCGATTGTATCGGGAGTTGGGATTCTGCTTACGCTTTGTGCGATGTCTTTCGACAGAGACCACGGATTCTACATCCCTGAGAAGGAAATTATCGCTACTGAAAAGAAACTGCGGGGTGAGACTGTATGAAAATAGATGCGTCCAAGCCGCTTGAATATTCAACAGAAGAGAACAGTAACAAGATTTTCGGCTTCTGGGTCTTCCTGGGAGCGGAAATCGCCCTCTTCGCTACTTTGTTCACGGTTTACTTTGTACTTGTGAACCGCTTTGCTAGCGGTCCAAACGGCAGTGAGCTTTTTGAGATCGGTCCGGTGCTGTATGAAACATTCCTGCTCCTGACAAGCTCATTTACGATCGGTCTTGCCATTCATGCCATGCGGCATGGATACAAGAAAGCCATGATGGTCTTTTTCGGGATTACCCTGCTGATGGGTCTCGGCTTCCTTGCAATTGAAATTACGGAATTCTTCACCTATGTTCATGAAGGAGCAACGCTGCAAACCAGCGCCTTCCTGTCCAGTCTGTTCGTATTGCTCGGTACGCACGGAGCTCACGTAACCTTCGGGTTGCTGTGGGGATCGGCTATCCTGATTCAGCTGAAGCGTCACGGCATCAACCCGGCTACAGCGAACAAGTCATTTATCTTCTCTCTGTACTGGCACTTCCTGGACGTTGTCTGGATCTTTATCTTCAGCTACGTCTACCTGAAAGGACTGATGTGACATGATGAAGCAACTGTTTCCAATCCGCCATGTGCTGGGTTATATCGCCTCTCTCGTCCTTTCTGCCGCAGCGCTGGCTGTGATCTACCTGGATCTGTCCAGAGCAGCAAATTTGGTAATTCTGGCCGTTACGGCGATTATACAAGCATCCCTGCAGCTCTTCCTGTTCATGCACATCGGAGAGTCGGCAGACACCAAGAAAGAACTGTACCTCAATATCGCCTATGCCTTGTTTGTCGGCTTGGTAACGATCTTCGGAACCTTGTTCATCTTCGTATGGGGCTGGTACGCTTAATTCCTGCAAAAGGAATAGCGGTATAGTTTGATAGTTAAAAAGGAGTGTCTCACAAGTCATGAAAATGGCTTCTGGGACACTCCTTTTGTGTTGCACTAGACCTGAGATAAACGTAAAGCCGCGATCTCCCGTAGCGGAGATTCGCGGCTTTAGTATCTCTTGCACCTATTATATGAGCTTATATTGTACCACTTGCAGTTCGTGACTTATAACTTAAAGCTCGCTAGACTCTTCTGTAGATCCTCTGCTAATGTCGCCAGGTACTGGGCTGAGGCCGACATCTCTTCCATCGCTGACAACTGTTCCTGGCTGGCTGCGCTTGTCTCCTGAATGCCCCCAGCCCCTTTTTGCGAGATGGCATTCACCTGTTCCATAGATTCCGTTACGCCTTGGGACTCCCTGGAGATATGCCCAATGGAATCTCGAATCTCCTGCGTCTGCGAAGCAGCGTCTTTAATGGAACTTTGAATCTCATCAAAAGCCCCGGAGACCAGCTTACTCTGGCTTACACCGTGGGATACAATCAAGGACCCTTGCGCCATAGACTGTATTGCTAACTCCGTCTGTTGCTGAATGTGTGTAATAATATCCGTAATCTTCAGGGAACTGCTACCGGTTGCTTCCGACAACTTACGGATCTCTCCAGCAACTACTGCAAAGCCTCGGCCATGCTCGCCGGCTCTGGCTGCCTCGATAGAAGCATTAAGAGACAACAGGTTGGTCTGGCTACTAATTGCGTTGATCGTTGTAATAATGGTGCTGATTTCCTCGGATAGACGTCCCAGATTGCTAACGATCTCCTGACTCTGAGACACACTGGTATCAATCTGGTCCATCTGGTCAATGATTTCAGCTACTGCTTCCGCGCCGCGGTCTGTCGAGCCGGCAGCCACATTCATAAGTGAAGCCATCTCATCACTGCTGCGTTCTACCGCTGAAATATCCGCTGACATGGACTGCACAGATTGGGCGGTACGGTTAATGCTGCTAACCTGCTCATCAAAACCGATGGCAATCTCACCTGAAGTCTCAGCAATCATCCGTGAGGCATGAGCTGTCTGTGCAGCACTGGCACTCATCTCTTCAGAAGAAGCAGACAGCATCTCTGCACTCTCCGAAACGGATTGCATCATCTTCCTCAGGCTGCCCACCATACTATTGAAGGAACGGCTAATAATACCGATTTCATCTTTGGAATCATAGACGGCCATCGCTGTCAGATCGCCCTCTTCCGCTCGCTTCATTAACCCCTGTAGCTGTTTTAGCGGCACAGTGATCAAGCGAGTAATAATTATACTAAGTACAACGCTGATCAACATAATACTTGCAATAAGGATCCCATTCAACAGTTTAAAATTCTTTGCGTTTACTGCTGTAGAAGTTTTGTGAGCTTCGGCTTCTTTGAGCAGCAAATCTACCATATCATTCAGTACCGAAATAACCCTCTGCCGGGATTCACTGAACTCCGCTCCGTTGAATAAACGGTAAGCTTCGGCATTCAGGTTTTTGTCGCCGAGATGAAGAATATTCTCCCGCTGCGTCCGGTAGTCTGGGAGTATGGAAGAATACTCATTCATTTTAGCTGTGAATTCTTCATTCTTAAAAGATACACTCTTGAGCTCAGCGAAAAGCTCATTATTCGTTTTTATCGTAGCTTGGATACTGTCTGACAGCTCCTTGCTCTTCCCGTTTACTTCTGTAAGCATATTCTCCAGAAGATAGGAATCAATCGCCCGTGAATTCCCACGGATTTGGGTGACGATTGAGATCGGTATCAGATTCTCTTCATAGGTTTCTTTGGAGCGGTCTGCCATCCGATCCGTGGTAACAATCCCCAGAATACCTACAACAATCTGCATGGCAATGACCAGGATCATTAGCAGTGTCATTTTTTGTTTCACTTTCAAATTTCTCATTATCCCATCCCGCCTTCTTGGTGACTAACTAACTTATTTTATCGGCGAAAACCGTCAAATTTTTGATGTTACGTTTAAATAATTTGTCGAATTCAACTATTAGTTGTCGGTTGGTGTCTAAAGAAAAAAAGGAGGAACTAATCGTTCACTCCTTTTGCAATAATCCATATTTTTTGCGAAAACGCTCCAGCACTTTAATCCAGCCCCCGGCGAGCAGCGACAGGAAAATTACATTGGACACCGCATGGGCCAGGTCAAAGTAAAAGCTTGCGATATATGCTGTCACGACCAGCTTCCAGCTAAACGCATCCGGCAGACTGATCAAATACCAAATGTTCATAATCCAGCCGAACAGGAAGCCCCAGACAAAGCCGAAAATAAGCATCCCCGTCCTTTTACGCATCCACCAGGTTCCCCGCAGCCAACCTGCTGTCAGACCAATCATCCCCCAACAGAACATTTGCCAAGGTGTCCAAGGACCCTGCCCAAAGTAGATATTAGAGACCAGCGCCGCTACAGCACCGATAATAAACCCCGCTTCTGCACCGAAGACATAGGCAGAGAGAATCACGATGGCCGATACCGGTTTGACACTGGGCAACGCAGCAAAAGGAATGCGGCTGACCGCTGCTACCGCTGACAATACAGCGAGCAGCACCAGTTCCCGCGACTCAATCGGCCGACGTTCCAGGCCTGCAAACAGTGGAAACAACGCGGCCCCCAGCAGCACCAGACTTAACAGAATATAATGACTATCCTTGAGTGCGGCTGTCAGAGCCAGGGCAACAATGAATACGGCCAGGGCGATCAGGACCGGGAAACGAAAGCGGGCCATTGCCGGGTTACCTCCTCTACCGTTAAGGCTTGTGGCAGCCAGTCCCGTACCATACGGTTCACTGCCGTCGTATAGAAATAATTAGCGCTGAAAAAGCTCTCCGGCGGGCCTTCTGCTGTAATCCCGCCATCGAACAACAATGCGCAGCGGGTCGCATAGCTCGCCGCAAACTCCACATCATGGGTAACGACGATGATGCTCTTGCCCAGTTCGCGAAGGCGAAGCAGCAGATTCGCCAGCTTCTCTTTAGCCGCAGGATCAAGTCCCTTGGTTGGCTCATCCAGCAGCAGGATATCCGGTCGTAGCAGCATCACCATCGCCAGGGCCAGCTTCTGCTGCTGACCTCCGCTGAGATCATGGGGATGGCGATCCAGCAGCGCTCCAAGCTCAAAAATATCCAGTAGCCCATCGATTTCCCCCTGAGCTTCCGTAGCGCTTAGACCCCCGTATTCCGCCATCTGCCGAAGCTCCTCCCGCGCCGTATTCTGGCTAAAGTATAGCAGCGGGTTCTGGGCGAGATATCCCGTAGAACTGCCCTTGGCCAGCTCTATACGTCCCCGCTGCGGTTTGACCAGCCCATTCAGGAGATGAAGCAGTGTAGACTTGCCTGCACCGTTACCACCCAGCACAGCCAGCAGCTCTCCCCGGAAAAGACTCAAAGATAACTTCTTCAGCACCTCAGGTCCTTCCTTGTCATAGCGGAACGTAATCTCCCGGGCCTTCAGTATCCCTTCTGGTAAGACAGATTCTGCTGAAGGTCTACCTGATGGGATGGAAGATCGCTGGCTATCACCAGCCTCTAAGGCCGCTGCGTGATGCTCTACAGACGGACGGGCACTCCCTCCTTCACCATCTGTATGCCATTCTCTTTGCAGCCATTGCTTGCCCTCACGGACGGTCAGAGGGATGGAAGTGGCACTTTCCAAGGCTGCTTCAGCAGTCAAACCGAGATATATCCTTGTTGCAGCGGGAAGATAAGCCAGATCAGAAGGGGCAGCTGCTTCCCCACCAAGCTTCACGGCAATTTCGCGCGGAGTGCCTTCGGCCTTCAGCTTGCCATCCTCCAGCATCAGTACACGATCCGCCAGTGGAAGAACCTCTTCCAGACGATGCTCACTAATAATGACTGTCACAGACATCTCCTCGTTCAGCCGATGCAGCATTTGAATGAACTCACGGGCAGCAATCGGATCTAGCTGTGAAGTTGGCTCATCCAGCAGCAGCACCTTCGGCTGGAGAACCAGCACGGAGGCCAGATTCAACAACTGCTTCTGCCCACCGGAAAGCTCATGCACCGGCTTGTACAGCAGCGGCTCCAATCCGAACAGCCCGGCGATTTCCGCTAGTCTGCTGCGCATTACCGATAGCGGATAACCCAGGTTCTCCATAGAGAAGGCCAGTTCATGCCAGACCGTATCCATCACGATCTGGGCCTCCGGGTTCTGAAAGACCATGCCGATCTCGGCAGCGGCCACTTGAGGTGACCATTCTCCCAGCGGAAGCCCTCTATAACGCACACTGCCGCTGCCGGTCCCCACCGGAGTCAATTCCCGCTTCAAATGGCGCAGCAGCGTGGTTTTTCCACAGCCCGAGGGACCGCACAGCACGACGAATTCGCCCTCCTTTACCGTGAACGAGAGTTCATGAAGCGAGTCTTCGGCTTCATCGGGATAGCGGAAGGATAACCGGTCCGCTGTGATGATCTCCATATCCATTTCTCCTTTCCTTCCAGCCCTAACGGGATCAGTACAAACAGGCAAAAGCTTGCGTATACTGCCCTTTCCTGCCAAGTGAATTCCAGCGGCTTCAGCCGCGGATAAATCTGCATCGTACCATACCCTTGCAGCCAGCCCAGCAGTGGAATCAGGCCACTGACTGCTAGCAGCACCAGGACGATAATATCCTGCCGATCCATCTTATAGTTGGCGTAACTACTGCGTTTGCTTACCCCGTAGCCGCGAGCTTTCATGGAATCGGCTGTTTGCAGTGCTTCCTCCAGCGACCAAGTCAGAAGAACCTTCAGTAGTGTCATTCCGTCCTTCATTCTTTTGCGCAAACTGCCCTTACGTGTATCAATACCTCTTGTTCGCTGAATCGCAGTAATCTGGCGGAGCCGCCGTTGAAACAAAGGCACAAACCGGATCGACATCAGGGTCAGCAGGGCGCTTTTGGGAGCCACTGAAGAGAACAAATACATGAATTTGTCTGTTGTCACTGTGTAGTTATAAGACACAAACACAATGAGAATCGTCAGGAGCACCAGCATCATCATCAGTCCGTACAGAATCGCTTCCAGCGTAACTGGCTGGTCCATGAAATAGAACAGAATATGGGAACCTCTATGTGAGAAAAAAGGATTGAGTACAGCTACAGATCCTGCCATCAGCAGGTAAAAAGGCAGCCCGCGCAGCAGGGTCTTCCCCTGTCCTTGCAACAGCAATAGACCCAGCACACCAATCAGTTCTGTCATCAGATACACGGGATGAAACAAAAGCGCTGCGAATAGCACCAGCCCGGCATAATACACAATCGCTACAGTAGGGTGCATGGAGCGAAAGCCGCCACTCATGGGAATTTGGACCCCAGGTCCTTGCCCAGATCAAGTGTATATAACCATTCGATCACATCGCCAGGCTTCACATCATAGATTCCCGCACTTTTATCTGGGAACACTCCGTTCACCCGGTACATCCAGCCGCTCTCCGAGCCTCGATCAAATTCATACAGATTATCGATACCTTCCACATAGGCAAAACCTTTCGTCCCACGGTATTCCATCTGCACCTTGTTCTTCCGCGTAATCCGCTTCAACAGGTCCAGCACGGTATCGCCCTTCTCTACTTCCATAGCTACCGGGGATAAAATCGTACCTAGCTCCTTATCGCCCACAATAGAAATGGTGGCCGTAGCTGCTGCATTCGGCTTCTCCACCGGCGCTGTAGAAGCCGGTTTAGCAGTAGCCGACGGCTTGATCGTCGGCTTGGCTGTTGCCGCCGGCGCTGTGGCTACGGCGGTCGCTACAGGCTTCGCCGATGCCTTCGGCGAAGCTGTGGACCCCGCTGCCGGCGCTACGCTAGCAGCGGGCTTGGTTGGAGCCGCCGTGGCCTTACCCGGCGGCGAGGTTACGGGCGCTGCTGCTGCAAGCGCAGCGCCTTGCTCTGACGGCGCCGCAGCCGCAGGGGCCGGCGACGCTTTGCCGGCAGCCTGCGCAGCTGCGGCTGCCGGCGGCGGGGTCTGCTGCGGGCCATTGGCCGCAGCAGCGTGGTCTTCGCCGGCGACTGCGGAGCCGGCGGCCTCACCTGCGGCAGCGCTGCCTGGAGCGCCGCCAGTATTCACAGCCTTACCGGTACTACTGCCGTCTGCACCATCCGGGTTCACGGCCTTACCGGTGCTACTGCCGTCTGCGCCATCCGCATTTACGGCCTTACCAGTGCTGCTGCCGTCAGCACCCCCAGCTTTCGCGACGTTACCGGCACTGCCGCTATCAGCACCGTCTTCATTTGCGGCGTCGCTACCAGCGTTGCTACTATCAGCGCCACTATCGTTAGCACTGCCACTCTCATTGGTGTTACCGCTCTTGGCAGCTTCACTATTCTTGTTATCCTTGTCATTTACATGTGAGACTTGATTGGACCCCGGGACTTGCTGATTCCCGGATGAGCATCCGGCCACCAGCAGCACTGCGGTCAACAGCGCAGCCACAAAAGCCAGCCAGCGCTTGGAAGGGTTGGACATGAACCTAAGCACCTCCATAGAATAACGCGGGTTCGCCGCTGTTACAGAACGGCACCCGCTACTTGTAGTGATATACAGAATTTGAATAGAAAAGGGAAAAGAACGAGGGCACTAACTTCTCCCCCGTTCCATCATTTTCACTATATGATCCAAAATACTTTTTCAGACACTACCCGAAAGATCCTAAGGCAGTCTTACCGCAACCACCGCCGCCATTTCTCTGGTTACTGGTGCGGATGGGTCAAACGATCCATTGAAGCCAGTCATGTAGCCCAATTCAGACACAGACTGCACAGATCCCAATGCATACATGCTGATCTTCACTTCGTCTTTGAAGCTTGGCTTATTCGCCGAAGCATCAAGCTTGTAAGCTCTGGCAATCATCACAGCCATGTCCTGACGGGTAATCGTGCCGTTCGGATTGAACGTCGTCTTGCTGACGCCATCAATGATGCCAAGCTCTTTCGCCTTGATGACATCCCCGTAGTACCATGCCCCCGGTTTCACATCGCTGAATACCGAAGCTGAAGATGCATCAGCAGGCTGATTACCTGTCAATCGCAGCAATAATGCCGCAAACTGTGCTCGTGTAATGTTTGCTTTTGGCGCAAATACAAGACTGTCAGCACTTACTCCCTGCATCAGCTTGTTGTCAAACGCGGTATGCACCGATTTCAGAGCCCAGGCTGAGATTTGCCCTTCATCGGCAAAGGTCACGCTTGGAACCGGAGTCGTAGTCACCGGTGTAGCTGAGAAGCTATACAACTTGTCTTTTTCATTCAAGAAACGGTCGTAGGCTGCAAGCGCCAGTAGCGCTTGTTCCGTTGCAATGCTATTACTGTTCTTGTCACTCAAAGCATGTGCATAACCGCCATCAGCTTGTCTGAATGTCGCCAGATTGCTCAGCAGACCGCCTTTAGCCTTCACAAAACGCGGATCGTTAAGGCCTGTGCCCACAGCCGTCAGAGCAATTATTACCTGCGACACACTTTCGCTGTTCTCATCGCCGTACGACTTGTAACCGCCGTTCTCCAACTGCTGAGAGGAAAGCCAGCCGAGTGCTTTGTCGATAGCCGCTTTAACGAGCGCTTGCTCCTTGTAATTAGATAGAGCTGTTACGGTCATGGCAGTAATATCAATGTCAGCAGCACCGCCAACTGACAACGGGAAGCCGCCTTCTTTCGTTTGCTGCTTCAGAAGCCAATCCACTAGACGTTCACGTGTCCACTGCGCATTTACAGGTACATTGTAAGCGCCGCTGTCCAGTGCAGTCAGGGCGAAAATCACGCCGTTGCTGCCTTGAGCCGTCATGTTAGCATTGTTGTAAATTTTCTCAATCAAATTATAACCGCTGATGCTTTGCGGATCACTGCCCAGAGCCGCTGCAGCCAACGCAATTCGTTCATAATCGGTCACTTTGCGGAACTCGCCTTTAGCCTCAGCCAGTTGAGCTTTCAGGCCGCTCAGGTATGAAGCTGGCACTGTGTTGCCAGAGCGTACCAAACCGATGGCTTGCCAATCACTGATTGCTTCTGCGGATGTAATGTATTTTACAGCCCCGGCAATATCTTTCTTAATCTGATCTTGCTGTGGCTCCCATAGACTGCGGTCAATGACTGCATAGTCGGTAAAGTGACTAACTTTTCCTGTAACAATGCCAGTCTTCGCATCTACCGTAGTCGGAACTGGAATCCATTCATTAGTAGTCTTGTTCAGCCAAGCCATAGTCAAGTTATCTAGATGGTCCGTAGTAACAGGTACTCTAATGGCCAGATCCACCGGCTTCGCGAACTTCGTGCCATCCGGAGTAAATTCATACAGTCCGGATACCAGTTCGGAACGACTGGATGAGAGTTCTTTTACATTAATCGTAACACCACTGGACACTGCGCCAGCCGGAATGCTTAACTGCACTTCTCCGGCATTATCCTTCAATGTCGCTGCTGCTCCGGCTGGAATCGCCTGTGACAAGGACACTGTATTAGCCGCCAAAGTCTGCTTTAGTTCCGCTGCCTGGGCAGCCGTCATTTTTTCATTGGCATTGCTTACGGTTGTAGTCTGTCCTACCTTGTTGAGCGGCAGAGCATTATCCGGGCTGATGACAACCGCAGTGCCCGTTCCTGGAGTACCGGTGGTTGGCCCCTTCGGATCGTTCTCAAAGGATGGCTCACCCAAATCGACTCCAAGATTTGTTGTATAGCGCCAGGCAACCGTATCCCCATCTGCAAGCGTAGTATAGGCACCTGCACTGTAGTTCGGGAATACTCCATTGACCGAGTACATCCAACCGCTTTTCTCACCACGGTCGAACTCTGCCAAGCCATCAATTGATCTGACATATAAACTCATGCCGGAACCGGTAGCAACCACCTTACCTCCCAACTGACGAACCAGTAAGCTATAAGGCGTATCACCCGGGTTCAAATTGACTGTTGTGCTCGGAACAATTGTACCGCGAATGGCATCGCCTTCCACCAAGAAGGTGACCTGCGATTTTGCAGGTGTAGGCGTTGGTGTTGAAGTACCGTTATCCTTAGCAACGGATATTGGGCTTACCGTTCTAACCACTGTTGGAGCAGCATTTTTTTGGTAGCCCGTAACTTCAATTTCATAGTCACCGGCAGTCTTACCGGAAACAAAGGTCGCTTTGCCATCATTATTGGTGGTTACTGTTTCACCTTTAATCGTAACCTGAACACCCTCAGCCGGCAGGATCAGACTGCCTCCCGTGTTCCAATCATCGACAATCTTCTTTACCAGAATAGTAAATGGCTGTCCGGAAACAGGCTGCTTTGGCTCCGCCTGGATGGAATCAATAAAGGAAGTGACTCCGAAATCACCATAATAGAATAATATCTGTTCCCCACTCTGAAGTAAGTAATCCGCTGCCCCAACATTCGGAAGGGTCCAGCCTCCATCTTTCTTCACAGCATAGAACCAGCCATCCCAGCCACCGTATTGTCCCGCTTCTATTTCTTTAATCGCAGAGACATACTCTCCCATGGGACTGTTCGTAACGTCCAGAGAGAGATTACTGGTTTGCGCCAGTTTTCTCAAAGCCTGAAGCGGACTCGTTGCATCTACCGTGCCAGAAGCCAAAGGACCTTCCGGACCTTCAATAGCTATAGAAGAATGAGCTTGTGCTGCTACGCTAAACTGTGATTGAACTGGTAACACACTTGGTGCTGCACCTTGACGGTAACCTGTAAGCTCCACATCATAAGTGCCTGCAGGCAGGCCAACAAAACTGGCTTTCCCCTCACTATCTGTTGTAACCGCATGATCCCCAATAGCTACCTTTACCCCTGGGGCAGGCTTGCTAACAGTCTTGGACGGTGTCGTGTTCCAATCTACCGCATCATTATAGACCTGAACCGTAAAGCCTTCTCCTGGAGCAGGGATGGCCGGCAATACGTTTACATGATTATTCAGACTTGTATCAGCATCGCCGTAGAAAAATAGAACTTGTTGGCCTGCATTAAGAGCATAATCAGCAGCATCTACATCCGACACTCTCCAGTGCCCGTCTTGTTGGAAAGCATATTTCCAGCCGTCAGAGGCACCGTACTGCTGCTGCGAAATTCCGTTAATGCCATTAAGTTTGCCGTTTTGTATATCCAGCGGTATATTATTAGCCTTAGTGACCTCTACCAAAGCCTTAAACGCCGTTGGCGCTTCCACAGCCCCGCTAGTGATCCTTCCTTCAGGGCCTTCAATTGTAATTGAAGCCTGAACGGCCGGTTTTTGTGAAGCCGGTTGCTTTAAGTTATAGAACTTATCTCCTTTAAGGAACAGTTGATAGGAGATTAGTGCTTGCAGTGCCTGTTCAGTTGCAATGCTATCAGATGTTCCTGACATAGCATGACGGAAGCCGCCATCAGTAGATTGGTAAGCTAACAGGTTGGTGATAAGGTTGTGTTGGCCCTTGGTGAACTCTGGTCCTGTCGGGTCAATACCAGCAGTAGTCAAGCCAAGAATAGCCTGTGAGTTAGCCTCACTACTCACGCCCCAACGGCTGTCATAGCCGCCGTCCTTGTTCTGATTCTTGGACAGCCAATCAACGGCACGCTGGCCTGCAGACTCGACTTCAGGAAAGCCGTTGTAAGTGTAGAGAGACTGTAAAGCCATCCCCGTTATATCTGCATTGGAACCAAAAGCCGAGAAGACACCTGACGGATCTTGTTTCGAGATGAGATTATTCGCAATCCGCTCTTTGCTCCAGACTGCATCATCAGGCACATTATATTGTCCGGCTGTAATAGCTAGCAATGCATATATAGGGCCATTTATGCCTTGTGCCGCTACGTCCTTGCTATTATAAATCGGCTCAAGAAGATTATAGCCGCCGAAGTTGGTTGCATCACGACCGATTGCCGTAACAGCCAGAGCCAACCGGGCATACGTGGTTACATACGGAGGAGAAGAAGCAGTCATCGTACTCTTCACGCTCTTCTCAAGTCCGGTAATATAACTATCCGGTATCTTAATTCCAAGCCGCCCGTAGCTCATCGCAATCCAGTCAGAAGTATATCCTTTATTCTGTACATACTTTATAGCGTCTGTAATTGCCTGTTGAACATCTACCGGTTCTTGTGCAGCCGCAGCAAACGCCGCTGCGCCGTAGGTAGCATCTGTTACGCTAGTTTCTGTAACTCCTTGTCCAGTAAGGCTTTGCTGTGCTTCGGCGAAGGCTTGTCCTGCCGGCACCAGCGAAGAGCCAAGAATGGAGATGACCAGCAGTAGTGCCAGTCCAAGCGCAAGCGCTCGGGATGATAACATTCTTTTCATCATGAACCTCTTTTCCTTATAATTTGGTTTATTCTGGTAAAAAAATAAAACCACCCTATTATGAAGGGTGGTCAGAACAAACTTAGCTTGAGGGCAGACGTACGGGAATTTCTTTCCCGGAGTACAATCCATCTGCAACTGGTTCCCGACCTCACCCCCCGAAGGCATGGGAACACTTTGAACAAGGCAGGTCTCCTGGCTCATGCCTCATCGCTTCTTTCCGCCTTCCCGACTCCTTTATAGGAACAGTGGCATTTGAAAAGTCGCTCCGCATCTACAGTGGCGGGACCGCGCCGGATTTTGAACCGGTCTTCCCTTTTAAGCAAACTCAGATATCTGAGTCTGCACCTTCTTCATTAAATATACTACTATTAAATTTTAATATTCCTAATAATAGCTATAATCCCCCGGTATGTCCATAGAAAAACTGCCAGAATCGGTATTGTTCCATATTGACAGCGAAAAAAACTCCTGAATGCTGTATAGCCATAACTTGTCCAAGTCATAACTCAGCAGCTGTTCAGGAGTAGCAACTATTTTTTCGTTTTTGGTTTTGTTGTAGCCGTCGGCTCAGGGCTTGGGTCGTCCTTCACCGAAGACTCATCAGAGGTTGGTGCAAGAGCCTTGTCGGACAATTTCAGCTTATAGTCCCCAGCCTCAATGGTGTCGCCCGGTACCAGCGCAGCCCCAGGCTCCAGCGCAAGGGTTACCTGATATTGGCCCTCTTTCGGAACTACTTGTCCACTTTCTGGCGTAAGCGAAGGTGAAGCGGCAGGATCAATTGTTGAAGAAGACTGCTCTTGCTGATTCGCAGCATGATTAGCTTGATCAGACACTGCATCCTTGGCATTAGCAGATGAATGCGGAGAATTATCCGTTCCCGTTCCATCTGCATTTCCAGTTGCATGGTCAGCAGCAGAATTTTCTTGCCCGGAGGAAGACTCTAAATCCGATGAAGGCAATGAACACGTACTAGTCGTAGCTGTTACTTTATACGTACTCTTGGTGTCATCGGTATTGAGCAGACTAATCTCAGCCGGCTTGAAGCTTTCGCAATCAGCAGCAGTAGGGAAAATAAACTGCAGCTTGCTACCCTCCTCCTGCTCTCCGTCAGGTGCCAGCAGATAGGCCATGACCGGCCGCTGGTCGGTACCAGCAGTTTGGGCCGGACTTGGCTGCGGACTAATCTCCGGTAGGGTACTATCCTTCCCGTCCGGTCTCAGCATGCTAACAGCTATAATTGCAATTATCAGGACAATTCCAATCGCGAGCCCCGAGATCAGGATTTGAAATCGGCTGCGGCTGACCCACCGCGCCAGCGGTGAAGCCAATTGGGAGCGGGCTTCATTATATACATTTTGCAGAGCAGGATGTGCAGCTGCAAGATAGGATTTGCGGAATTCGCGATTCTTGAATGCTTCTCGGTCATTACTGAGGAAATATTTCAGAATCGCTCGGCGGTACCCCGGCTGCAGCTTCTTGTTCGAGATTACAAACAATGGATTGCCTTGTGTCCAAGCCAGGAAGCGGTAGACGGTCTCTTTATCCGAACCTGCTTTCTGGTTAACCAGCTCCAGCAGCGCTTCGTAATCCAGCGGTCCCCCCTCACGGCGACTGCTATAGTAAAAGCCCAGCGGCAGCCGTTCGAAAGGTTCAACGGACCTCGCCTCCTTCAGCCAGCGCCGTCCAAGGAGCTGCACATCATCTAGCTCCTTTGGAGTCAGTTCCGCGAAGATTCCTTCATCCGGCTTCTCTTCCCCGAACCAGCGGTAAGCGGCCCGCAGTGCATTCTGCTTCTGCTTGCTGATTTGATCCAGCGGCGGATACCATTTAGCAGCACCCTTCGGATAACGCAGGAAGGCAATATCCAGTAGCTGTTCCTTTGTTAGTTCCGCCAGGGACAAACGGTTCAGCAGAAAACGGTCAGCGGCTGCAGCCAGTCCGCGCAGAAGTTCAAGCGCCTCAGGCTGGATACCACCGCTGCGCCGCCGTTCCTTCTCGGCTTTCTCCACACGCTCATGGATCCCGGCCGCAGCGGCAACAGGATCGGCTTCACGCTGAAGCTTTTCCAGCAAATAATCCTTGGTTTTGTCCTCAATAAAGGCCTGCTGAAGCACCTCGGGCAGCGTACGCCCCCAATAGAGGACAAAACCGGCAATATCCGCTGCCGATGTGGCGGCAGCCAGACGATTCTCCAAATACGGCTCCAGAAGCTTCCGGCGAAAGATCGGCTGGGCCAGCACTTTTTTGAAAAAGGCCGCACTCAGCTCTTCTTCACTCTCGATAATGGTATACGCTGCCTTCAGGTCGTCCTCGCGCCCTTGGTTGCTGTTATTCAGCATCCCGTTAATGAAATAATCGACGATACGGTCCCTGTAATTATGTCCCGGCAGCACATAGTAAGCCTTGAAGCTCTCCATTACCGCAGGTATCAGTGGCCCCCCTTGCCTGATCAGATCATATTCACGGTCAAATCGCTCTAGAAAAATATCATTCAACCGGACTCGCGACTGTAGCGCGCCATCCCCTTTGAGATAATCAAGCAATCCACCGAGAACGGCATATTTGTTCTGTTCATATAAGCTTTCATTGCCTTGTTCAATCTCGTAAAATACAGCCAATTCGTTATATAGCCCCAGCGATAGCTTGCGATCCAAGCTTTCCCCGTCCAACATCCGGTCGGCAAATTGACCAAAGTCATTCATGCTACTGCCGCTGCTCGTCACCTTCCAGGCCAGATCAGCATATGGCTGCCGTGAATCCCCGAAATCGACATTACTGCTGCGCCCGGAGACGAGGTCGAACGTAAAATCCTTCTCCACAGTGCGGTCGCCGGGGCGAAGTGAACCTTTCTCTACAAAGGTCAAATGAATATATTTGCGGCTCTTTGGCTCATTGGCGTACGTAATGACACCCAGTCTGCGACGGAACTCATTGGGTAGTGCGCCAAAAATAACCTCTGTTAGCTCTGCTGCCCGCTTCGACAGCTCTCCAATCGGTACATCCAGCGACACATAGATCTTCTTCTTGCCGGCCACGGAAGTCATCACCGCCTGCAGCAGTGCCTTGAACAAGCCCTCCCCAATGTTCAGAGAAGATAGCACTGTCACAGGGTCGACCTGTGTTCTCCCCGCCACCAGAATAGAAGGCAGCTCTGGCAAAATGCCACCCAGCTCACCTGTGTAACTCTCCGCAAAATCCGCATGCAGCCAATCCCCATAACGCTCTACAATCTCTTCTGCACGAGCAGCCGGAACAACAAAGTTATGGGCGAAAAAAGCACTCCGCTGCCCCGTGAAATCTGCCGACTGATAGCGGCTGTTGCCGATGACGGTCTCCCCGTTCTCCGTATGGAACAGGTGTAGGGCCGAGGGGTAGGCTGATTCGTCCTTCTCCCCGCGCGCCGTAAGTTCCGCCGGAGCATCATAGAGGCAGAAGGGATGAAGGATTTTTTTGATAAAACCGCCGTCCAGCCCTTCCGACTTTGCTACCGTATCGAACCCTTCTGTGGAGCGAAAAATCCCGCGCCGCTCCCGGGTGTACATCTGCTGAGTGATCATCGCCCCTGAATGATTCTTCACGGGCCGTCGCTCCCCTCGATGTATTTCAGCTTGTGAAGCAGCCAGATGAACGGCTCGTCCACCCGAATCGGGCTGACAACTCCTTCAATCTTCTGATTCACAGGATTGCTGCCGAGTGCGGATACGGCAAAATAAGCAGTGTTGGAGAAATACACATCCATCGTATCCTTGAACGGGCGGTCCACCTTGCCGATAAACCGGCGAATTTCCCCGTCAATGTTGTGAAATTCGTCCAGATTTAACGTTTTACGATGCACATAGTTATTGAAAACGTTGCTGTTGGACTTGATGTAATCGCCGTCTTCATCTTTTAACGAATGCAGCATGTCGCTCTTCGCAAGAACGATTGCGGTAGGAATGTCCGTCTTGCTCTTCTCCTGATAAGCAATAAAATCACCGAACATGGTCAGCACAACGTCGCGCGGCTCATCATATTGCGAGACCCATTCCCCCGGACGATCGCCCAGGTTGATGCGAATCTTCTCACGCACCGAACGGATTTGTAGCGGATCGACCATAAACAGGATACCCGCAGAGTTCTTGATATGCTGTCCGTGCAGCCCCAGATAATCCTGATCGACCATACCTTCACCCGCAACATCGAAGAAGACCAGCGTCAGCGGTGGTTTGCTTTCATCCTTGAAGACAAATTGGAAGATGAATGGCTCCTGCATCTTTTCCTTCTGTGTCGAAGCCAGCAGATCCCCGCGTTCAAACAGCGGCTCTTCATAGAGCGTGCGGAACTTGCGGCTAATCTCGGCATTCAGCGGCATGCAGGCAGCATCAAAATGCCCGGCCGTGGTGTGCTGGAGCGTATGAATCAACGCCGTCATGTACACTGACTTCCCTACTTGGGAAGCACCGATAATAGAGATAATATTGCTTGGTACCTTGCCTGCTGTGACCGGAAGCTCGTTATGGCAGGATGGGCATAACCGTCTACGTGTAAGCACCCCATAGCGGTCCGTCAGACCAGTGAGCACATTGTCTGTGTAATGATGATATTCCTCAGGGATATCGGCTGGACGAATAATAGCCTCAATGTCATCCACAGTATCCAGCCCGAAGCGTTCACGGTATTTATTGAGCGCATCATCCTCGCCAAGAGCGTAATTCTCATCGTCCTCCCGGCTATGCATAGCCCGAAAGACCACGTCCTCCGGCGCAAATTTGGTAAAGCAGAAGGGACATACGATATCGTAATAGAGCGGTCGCGGCTGCGACTGATTCTTTTTCATAAAGCGGCTAAAAAAAGACATCTTTCATCCTCCTTAAAGCTTTACGCAGTAAAGCCCGTTTCGTTCACACTGGCCAGCCTGGACTGCGTGAAGTATTGCAAATCACCTTGCTCCTGGTGCAAAGCGCCTTACTCCGGTACCAGTTCATAGACAAGCCCATACTTCCGTCCATCTGTGAAAAAGATACGTACAAAATCATCCTTGCCGATCTCAATCGGCGGAAGCTGGTTACGTCCGGCGGCAAAGTCCTGTACGAACGGAAAGCGAATGCCATCGTCTTTGCCCGCAGGATGACCGCCACGTTTCTTAACATAACACAGCACATCTCTTGCTACCGGGACCTCTGCCGTAATGGACATATGTACGGTCTTTTGCTTGGCGAACAATCCTTTTTTCTGAACAATAGAGTAATAGATCCGTGCCTTGCCCGCACTGACAAGCACGCGGTTGGCGTCGTCCCTCTGCTGTACCAGCACGGTCTCACCGTTCTCCGTATGACGAGCATAGACGGTGTAAGCGACCAGCCCGATATCATCAAGCCGGTCACGATAACCGTTATTAGATTTGTATTCTTCACGTGTATAGAGCTTCATTCCGCCGGGCGGAATGTCTCCGGCCACAGGCTTATCCGCAGGGCCTTTATGAATGCATACGGCCTGCACACCATCCGGCCAGCGCCATCTCAGCGTGCAGAACCGATCCTCCACCTGTGTTGTGATCTCAGTGATCAGGGGTGTGGATGAATCTGCTTCAGCATACCTCATGACAATAGCTCCTTTCCACTTCTCCTAGAATCCCTTGCTTCCCCGATTTCTGCGTGGCCGCTCAAAGCTGTCCGATGTCGTAACCGCGGCAGGCGATCTCGTGCCTCTCCGGGTCAATCGGCCTTCGCCAACCGGAATGACTCCGGTGAACACCCCAATGATTGCAGCCAGAACCAAAACAGCCAGCAGGCGGATGAGCGCATCACTGAAGGTGTGGCCGCTAAGACCGTATTCCAGAATCAAACCTGCCAGCAGACCAGATGCGGCGCCGCCGATCCCGAAGCTCTTGGCCAGATGGCGGTTGTCGAAGACAATGCCCAGTCCCAAGCCCAGTGCAGTCCCGATAAGAAGCAACGACAAGATCCGGACCGCCGCATAATAAGGACTGTTCTCTGTAGCGTCGCTACGCTCCGTCAGAAGCGTCCGGTCGCCGAGGCGATCATAGATTTGCTGAAACACATCGCCAAGACGTCCCGCATCGGTCACATCATAATACTGGCCCCCGGTCACGCGGGCAATCTCCTGTAGCAACGCGGGACCAGACGGGTCCTCTATGCCCAGCCCAATCGTATTGACCGCAATGCCCCGGTCCACAAAGTCCTGTAACTCCCGAGCCGTATCCATCTGGCTGAAGCCGTCTGACAGTAGAATGACCATAGAGCCGCGATCGCTTCTGCTGTCGCTCTTAATGACGTTCAGCGCCTCGTTCAGCGCACTGCTGATATTCGTGCCGCCTTCTGTTGTCTTGAGGTTCAGGATGGCCGCTGACACCTTCTCACGGTTCTCCGAATTCGACAGCGGTGTAAGCGGCTGAGCGACCGTCACTTCTTGGTTGAAGGTCAGCACGGCCACCTGATTATCCTTATCCATCCGCATGACAAGGCTCTGGGCAGCCGAATAACGGCGATTGTCGGGATCGCTTTGGTTCATACTGCCGGAATCGTCGATGACCATGACGACATCTTTAATCGGTCTGATGCCGCCAAAGTTCAGTTCATACACGAACTCTGACACTGCACCGACGCCAAAGGCCAGCACCAGTGTCAGGGGCAGCAGCTTCCAGGATAATCCCAAGTAACGCTGCTTCCAAGAAGCGCCGTTCAGCCTTGGCGAGATGATCTCGGCGATCAGGCAGCCTACCCCGATTCCCAACGCTACGACCGCGAAGTAAATGCCGACAAGCAAGATGGATGGCAGGTCTGTGAGCCAGCGACCCAGCAGCCATTCTCCGATCAGAAAAGCTACGGCCCCCCCGATCAATGCGAAGAAGAGCAGGAGCATATTAATTTTACGCTGCATGTTCATTCATCCTTTCCGGTGGAACATAAGTGAAACCTAGTTTGAAGCTGTTCTTCTCTCTTCCTTACTAACGCATGCATCTTTAACGCAGCTCGGGAAGACGTTCCTCTTCGATGGCATGCAGCTTGTAACCGTTCTGGACGTAAGTCTCGTAATACACTCGGCCATTCCGGTAATATAGCAGATCCTCCAGATGAAAGCCGCCCATAAGATTGAGCTTCTCTACCCCGCTCCTGCGCTGCTCATGCACAAAGCCCAACCGGTAGATCCGGGTCGTCTCATCCACACCGTAGACATAGCGCAGGAATTCGGAGGTGCTGTCACCGAAGAAATATTTCTCCTCATGCCGATGCTCCTGCGTATACTCGAACAGCCGCACATTGACAACAGCCCCTTCTTCCAGGCTGCGGTAGAGCCGCTTGAACAGCTCTTCCTTAGACAACACCTGCGTGTTGTCGTAAGCGACAGCCACATTGGCCCGCCGGAGCAGCTCCTCTTCGAAAGAAAGTGCGAAGGCTTCAGCCGCCAGCAGCTCCCGCCGACAGAGCTCGATCATGCGTTCCACAACCGCCTCCTGACCTTGATCCAATAGCTGCGACAGACTGCCTAGATACCGTTCACTGAAGAAGACGCCGGGACCACGCCGGGTCTCAATCTCCTTCATCACCTCTTCGGTAACTACACCATAATACTCCATGATGTTCTGCCCGATATCGTCGCGGGTCCGCTGGATGCTCTCCTGGGCAATTCCACGTAGCTCTTCCTCGAGCGTCTCCATAATTTTTACGCGGGCGATGCTCTCCGCATGAATCCGTTCCAGCGCAGCTTCCAAGCGCTGACATAGGCCCAGTTCGGTTTCAAGCTGTAGCAATTCATATTTCTTGCCGTAGACGGCTGTAAAAAGATACTGGATAAAGTTGCGTACCGTACGCTTATCGAATAGCGGCACACGCTGGAAAGGCTGACGCTCCACAGTGTCACTATAGAGCTGCTCAAGCTCAGCCTTGGCGCTGCCCAGCACGGACCGGAGGCCGGTCATATGCTGACGTAGTCCGTATAGCAGGCTGCCGGCATTGTCACGGTCGGCCGTCCACTCTGCCAGCTGATAGAAGGTCACCGCTGGAACGGCCCCTTCCTGCGCAGCCAGGAGCGGCCGCCATTCCCGCAGCGGCTCTATCGATTCCAGCCGTCCTGTTGCAGCGGCAGTGAAATTGCTGCGGAAATAGTCGCTACCGCCGCTGCCGAACAACAGATCCTCTGCCTCCCGCAGCGACAGATGTTTCAATTCGTTGTAGGAGGGACGACCGTGACTCATCAGTCCAGTCATCTCCTGCAGCCCTGCTTCATCCGGCAGAAGCAGCAGGGAGCGCTCCCGCAGGGTATCAGCGCCAAGTCCGAACAGGGCCTGCCGCTCACGAACACCAGGTGCACTGCCTTCACGCATGTTCACCGCCAGCCGCCGGAAGCCATGGTACAGAACCGCCAGGGCAATCTGCATATTGGGTCTTCTTACGCCGGCGAAGCCTGCGGTAGCATAGCCCTGCCGACCGGAACTGCCCCGAATGCCGCTTTTAAACGTCATATTGTTATAGCCGCCATGTCCGCTGGCCTCATCGGAGGTAGGCCGAACCCGGTTCTTCAGCAGGCTGATGTGGGAGATGATCTCGTAATTGTCCTGCATGCCGCCTGTAGGCATCATGCCTCGCTCATTCTTGTCGGATAGCAGATAGACCAGATCAAACAGTTGGGAAGGACCATGGCTCACCGGAATGGACAGCCCGTCTTCAGTCACAAGCAGCGGTGCACGGAACGTGTAGTCTGGTAACTGCATTCCTTCCAGCTCACGCATAAAGGCTAGCCCGACCGAGCTGGAATACCCGAAGTTATCACCCTGCTCACGTTCGTTGATCAGAGCGTACAGGTCTGTCTGCACCGATTTGAACGATTGGCCCAGCACAGCGCGGGCCAGCAGCGTAATTTCCGGCAAGAACACATTAAGCGGGTCATCGACCCGCGTAATGATAGAAAGATGGATGACGTCAAAGGAAGAATACAGCCGACCGTAATCCGCTATGCTGTTACTGATCCGCCGCAAGGATCGGTTCATCTCCGCCAAATAGCGGCTATCCTCCTGAAAGGAGCGATAAATATCCGCCCGGACGGTGCGTGGATCATGTCCTGCCGCAGAGGGCAGGGCCAAGGGCATAACCCGTGCGCTCCCACTGGCTCCGTACCCCACCGGACTTCCCCCTTCCGGCAGGGCGTGCATAGCCATAACGCCTCCGGCGTTATCCCATTTGCGTTCACAGCTGTCCAGCACCGGAGCGATGGCTGGGGCAATCTTGTCACCTACAAACAAAAACAGAGCGGGGTAATGGATACTGCTGCGCCCATCCCCCTTGCTGCGCAGCGCTTCCTCCTGCTGCGCATATTGTTCTCCATAAGATAATGCTAATGATTTAATCATAGGATTATTTCAGCTTTCTGCGGATACTGCCAAGCTTGCCGGTCATGCTCTTGTAGAATCCGTACATTTCGTCGCCATTGGCATGCTCTACCCGCTCATACTCTAGGCTGTCGCGAGCCTCCAAGAAGGAGACATACAGACCTTCCAGCTTATACAGCAGTGGAGATACATCTTCAGCAGCAGTCATCTCGCCTGCACGACGCGCTGCCTTGCGCAGCAGCACACTGCGGCTCTTCTCGTCCAGACTGCGGAAATGACGATACACCGCATACTCCACATAACTGCGCTCCTTCATCAGATTGGCGAATGGCTCCCAAGCATCTTCTTCTTCATCACGATCATAGACATACAGCGCACCTTTCTTGATGATGCTGTCTGTATATAAAGCTTCAAGGAACTGGTCCATCCACTTCTCTTCGTCCAGGTATTGGTGCAGCAGTGCATCCAGTTCTGCGGCCTTGGCCTCCAATTCGGCAACCTTGGCCAGTTCTTCACGGACACGGGTAATGAGCTGCGGAGTGCGAATCAGATTCTCTTTCGCCAGATCCTGGTTGACACTGCCGAAGATATCCTTGACGATCTCGCGTTCCAGTCCCTTCTCCCGCAGCAAGCGCAGTTCATCCGCAGCCTTCTTCACCTCGCCAAGATTCGGACGCGGCGCTTGCAGCTGAAGATCGAAACCTTTCAAGAAGGTTTCAATATCAAACGGCTTCGTGAAGATAACCGAATAGCGGCTGCTTGTGTTCTCATCCGTTCCCTTCTCGACAATCACACCTGATGCCAGCGCCTTGTCGAAATCGGCACGAACGCGAGCGTTGTAATCACGGACACGGGCATTGACATAGGTGTCGCCCCATGATTTTTCCGGAATTGGTGATGGCAGATAAGTCCAGTTGTTCTTGTCCGTCATTACCAAATGGCGGCCAATACCTTCCTTGTCCAGAATGGTCCGCTCATAGTTCTCCTCAAATACGCGCAGCGGTGTATATACGAAGAGCGGCACCCCGTTGCGTGTGTTGAGCCAGAAAATACGGTTCTTGACTTCGCTTTCCTTGATCGTAAAGTGCGATTTACCCAGCGCATTATTCTGATAATTGCGAATACCCTTCAGGATGCCCGGCGCTTTAACCGGCACGGAGACAAAACCCCAGGATGGAAAATGAAGATTACCGGAACTGTTGCTAAGATGGAAGGTCGGCACAGCCTCCTCGTCCAGCTTACCAGCGATAATACGCTCCACGAATTTGTCGAGCGGCTCCTCATGGCCGTATTTCATCACAAGGAAATCTTCCATCGAACGGGTGATCAAATCGCCGAACTTATCACTTAGGAAATCAGAGATGGAACGAACAACATCAATCTCCTGCTCTCTGACCCAGCGCCCCGAATGCTTGAGCATTTCCCGGGTGAAGTCACGGATCAGATCGTCGCCATCCTTCTGGTCCATAATCTTGGAGATGGTTGCGGAAATGTCCGGTACATTGACGATATTCCAATAATAGGTTTTGTTACCTTTATGATCAGACTGCTCTTCACCGTTGATGAGGATGTCCCCATTCTTGGCAAAAATCGAGCTGAGCGCACTCAGAATCTCTGTGAACACACCATAGATTCGGCTGTTCTCTTCGTTCAACAACTCGTACAGATCCTCGTAAAACTCAATCATCCGCTCGGTACGCTCTACATCGGCATGCAGCCAGTACTCATTGATCTTCGCTTCAATATAAGCGTTCTTCTTCTTCTCCTTGGAGACAAAGGCGCTCCGGGCATCGCCCAGCTTCTCGTCCGCACTGTCCTGCGCCGTCTCAATATCACGTGGCAGGCGCAACAGGCTTTCGCGAAGCGTCTCAATATATGACTGGATCGACTTCAGGATGCAAAAGCCTTTTTCCGTATACAACAGCCGTGAAACATAGAATGGCCCCTGCTCCGGATGGAGAAAGATCCGTTCTAGCTCCTCGCCAAACCGGCCAACAATTTCACCTGGCAGTTGCTTTCTCGCCTTGATATACTCCTCACGCGCGCGTGACAGGAAGTTCTGCTCCAGCTCCGTATCCATACTGACGACCTGATTCTTGATCACATTGGCATGGCTTAGCCGTTCGCTGTTCTCGAAGCCTGGCAACGGTTCAGGCACACGGGATTCAAATGTCTTGACCATGCTATCGAGATCAATGCCCAGCTTACGCGCAAACTTCTCCACGTCTTCCTGCCCCGGCCCTTGCTGGAACATTTTCTCCATTTTGTCGAACAAGCGATAAGCCAGATAGGTAGTCATTTCCTCAATCGGCAGAACGGCAGATGAAGCCCCGATAATATTGTATTCATAATTGGCCGGATAAGCCTTATTCATCTGGGCAATATTGGTACGGATGTTGCTGATATAGTCATGAATGGCGAATTCTTCACCGGACTGCTTTTCTTCACTGGCCATAAAGTTCGTAATATTCTCCGCTGTGACATTCATGCAGTAATCATAGGCGTTCTCTAGCAGCTTGCCCTCGGTATTGGTTGCGGAGATGAGATGGCACAGATTAAATGGAGGCAATGGCGAATTTACAGTTAAAATATTGCCGTACTGCTGGCGGAATCGTTCGCCCCGGCTGTCGACATTCATCCAGTAATCCAGTTCTTTCAGCGCTGCATATCCGTTCTTGCGGATATATTCGCGGGTGTGTTCGCTCAGACTCTTGTTCGAGAGATTCACGTCCGGTGTGAACAGATAACCAAGCGTGTTCACCCGGTCGATCCCCGCAGAGCCAAAGTCGCGTTCAATAATTCCGCGCACGATATAGGCGATATCCAGGAAAGCACCGCTGCCTGTTCCGCCAGACAATCCTGTCAGTAGGAACACCATCAGCTTCTTGTTGGTGCCTACGGACAGTGTTTTGATCTTCTTATCAATGGCGCCAACCACTTGGTTGATCTTGGTGAACAAGAGCAGCCGTCCCGCCTGACGCACACCGGCAGCACCGTTCATACCATCCGTAATGCTCAGTTCAGGTGACAGCCAATCCGTGATATACGGGTCCAAAATACTGCGGTTCTGCAGCAGTCCCCCGATTTCGGCATTGGCCAAGAGCACGAATTCGTTCTGCGAATCGAGTCCGATGCCCTTATATTTTTTATTACGATCCTGTTCATTGGTCTCAAAAGCTAGAAACTCCACATTATCCGGCTTGTCCCGCTTCTTCTTGGACAACGGATCTTCCGGCAGTTTGAAGCGGCGGTTGATCTGGTATTTCAGGCGGAGGAGGGCGTCAATGCCCGTGCCCCCCAGCCCGATGATGAGTATAGGGTTATCAATCGTATCGACTCTGATCTTATCGCTGACAATTCCCCCGCCAAGCGATACATCCAGTTGCTGAATATGCTCTCGTACTACCGGTTTCATAAGCGTTCCTCCTGAACTGTACTAAAGAATCTGGCTAAACCAGGTATTCCAGTAAAATCGTTTTGTCCACGCTATGCAGTGATACCGAAACGCGGTCACCGCTCTTCAGTTCCAGACCGCGCGATGCATCGGCGGCGCGTCCGGATCTCTCCACGGTAATGCCTTCACCGCTGCGGAGCAGCAGTCTGTCGTTCTTGCCTGGAGTGAAGACGAGCTTCTCACTTTCCTTGAGCTCGGGCGCTAGCTGGAGTAGTTGATGCAAGTTGAACTTGCCTCTGAACGCAGCCAGCTTCTTATACTGCGGATAAGTCTTCTCCCCGGTATTCTCGTCCCGAACTTCGATGACAATCTGGCCGGTAAAGCCCCGTGTTGCCTGCTTCCGCAGCAGCCACAGGGCTACTCCAGCCGCCAGCAGCAGCACAATTCCGCCAATAATATAATAAAGAGTCATGGATTTCGGCTTGTCAGTAAGCTGGTTACTGCTATCCGGGGCCGCTGTGGCGCCGCCAGTTCCAGCGGTGCTTTTCTTAGCACTGACTGTCACAGGATCACTCTCACGGTAAAAGCTTCTTTCCTCTGCACGCACCTTCAGCTCGTAATCATGGCTCTCCTTTACCTCAAAAGTCCCTTTGAAGACATCCCCGGTGTTATCCAGCGGAATCTCTTCGGTAGCGCCTGTATCCAGGTCCTTGGCTATCAGCACGGCCTTCATATTTTGATACAAATTGCTGAGCGTTACCTGAGCGCCGTTGCTGAACAGGTGGGATGCAATATCGATCTTGTCGCCCTTTTTATAGGAGACAGAAGGCAGCGCATCTATTTTAAGTTCCAGGTCATAGTTGAAAACGAGATTAATATCAATTTTATCCTTGGGTACCCCTTTGATCTGGAGCTTCCAATCTCCCTGCTGCGGAGACAATAGCTTGATCAGGCTGTAGGTCTTAGACTTCGAGAGCAGGACATTGCCTGAAGGTATAGCTACTTCTTTCCCGGTGGGATCCTTCAGCTTCGCGGTTACGGGCTGTGAAGACATAATGGAAATATTGGCCTCCAGCACGCTGGCGTTCGGAACATTCACCGTTACTTCCTGAAAGCTGCCGTTCCCTGTAATCGACTGCACCGGTACAATCTTGAGCTTCAGATGGCTGGCAAAAATTTCGCTCAGGATTTGCGGCAGATCATCTGCCGAATCTGTAGAGAATGCCTTCCCTCCTGTCTTCGTGGACAGGTCAGCCAGAGATTGCTTGTTCAGCTTGCCATCCGCATTCAGACCAATGGTATAAATCGGATAGCCGCTCTTCTTGGCTTCATCCAGTGCTGTATTCAATTCCTGATCCGATTGGCTCTGGGTCCGCCCAGTGGCTTTGTTAAAATCATTGTTGCCGTCGGCAAGCATGACGATTAGCGGTTCATGGGAAGGGTCGCTGCCATTCTGCAGCACCTTCACTGCCTCCTTCACGCCTACGGCAATATCCGTATAAGCGCCACGGTCCAGCCCATCAATGAAGTCCTTCAGATCCTGCTTGTCGGTCGCCGAATTTATCTGTAATAGCGCCTTTTCCCGCTGCACTTTATCGGTGTAGGCCACAATCCCGACCTTATCCCCTTGCGCGGACAGCATATCTATGAACATCTTCATCGCTTCATTGGCAATCTTGTTCTTGTCACTCTTGTTCATGGAGTTGCTGACATCAATCAGCAGCACAGCGTCAATGTGAGAAGGCGCTGGGGTTGCGGCATGGACTAGACCTGCTCCTAGTGGGGCAACCGCAATGCACAGGGCCAGCAGCAGCGCCGGAATCAGGCGCCAAAAGACAATCCTCGATGTTTTTCTACGGTGATAGTTATGAAGCATAAAGATGGCTCCTCTTGTGTTATAGTAGGCAAATATGGGGAATCAGCCAAAAAGCTAAAATCTGTAAATAGTATGCCATTATGATATAATTAAACCTTGTAAACTTCAACTTTTAGGACTGATGGACCGTTAACGAAAAACGCTGTAATTCACTTTTTTCGCTACCCTATCTTCCATAAGAAAGGAAAAGTCCCATGATTTCATACGTTATTCTTGGAGTTACGTTCCTATATGTCGTAATTCACATTGCTATCTATGCCTCTCGCCAGCGGAACCCGCTGACCCGCGATGATATGGATGAGATGCTGCTCGCCACCCTAAATGGAGGTGACAAGGGCCATGAGTAAAAAGAAACCTGTCACGTTCCGGCCCTTCAAGGCGCCCCGCTACTCCTTCGACAAGCTTCGCATCTGCAAGCGCTGTGGCCGCTATACCGCTCTTAACGAAGAACGCTGCACGAAATGTGGCAAAGCCTCTCTTGTATCGGTGGAGAACTATGCCAGCGCCCGTGCAGGACGCAAAATGCACACCCGGCTGCTGCTGGTCTTACTGCTTACCCTGGTCGCGGTTTATTTTGGCGATAGTACGCTGCAAATGGCCCTCTGTGGTGCAGGCGGACTCCTGCTGACCGGGCTTCTCTACTATACGCAGCGAAAAGTCCGGCAGAACGAAAATTTGCGTGCACTAGAGCATCTGCTGGCCTACAACATCGGAATCATCAAGGAGGGGCTGGAGCTTAACCGCCAGGAAGCCGTATCTGTCCTTCGCGAAAATGATGTGCTGGCCTATGAGAAGCTGCGCGAGGTTGCGATTCTCCTGCGTGGCGATCGGGTAGCTCGGCAGCGGGTTGCCCTCCTGCATGGCTTTCAGCTGCGCAAGGATATGGATCTTGAAATGGAGCAGCTTCTACTGAGAGAGTTCGAGCCGCTTCTAGCCGAATACATAGGAGAGATTGCCAAGGTGCGCCGGGATTTAATTAAGGATCGTACGCTGCGTTATGTTCAGGCCTATGAGACTCAGATCCGGCAAATGGATAAAGGGATCGCTATCCTGACCGGTGTGGCTGGGGCAGCTGTCCGCATGAAACGTTATGCGCTGCTGCACTCCCGTTTCATCGGGAGATACGTACATGAGCTGCCCAAGGATCGCTTCTTGCGATTATCAAGGCTGATCGAGGCCAATCCTTATGAGCCATGGAACGGGCTTGACCAGACCGTAGCCGAAATTCGTGAATTCAAGTACCGCTGGGACCCTGAATTTCAATAAACCATCGCATGGCAAAAAAGAGGCTATACTATATGACGATCAAAGAAGTAATATCACTGCGAAATTTTATGATCATTTTGTGTATTCTGATGGTTGTGCTACTGGGACAGAAGGCCCAGCACATGTCCCACAAGGTGAATGCCCTGCAGGAAGGCAGCCGTCTGTATGCAGCAGGCGACCTTATCGGCGCAGAAGAAAAGTATCGTCAGGCGAGGGATAACCACTCCTTTCAATACAAAGAGCAAGAGATAGCAGCCCAATTGGAGCGATTGGCCCCGATCACAGCCATCCGTACTGGCCTGGACAGCGTTGCCCGTTACGCCAGCTCACAAGCTCTGGCAGCTGATTTTGAAGGATTTATGAAAAGTTATGATGATCTTCTCAAGCTAAAAGCTCAGTATATGAAGCCCGGAGGCCCTTACGAAGCCTATTATCGGAAGCTGTCTGCGGCATCGGGTCTTTCAGAGGAATGGACAACTTTCTTTCAGCGTTTCAAAAAACAGTTTTTGGACACTCTTGCCCTAAACAGTGACGGGAGCGGGGAGGAAGTGAAATGGAAGTTGCTGCAGATACCGGATGCCTTCTTCGGCGGTTCGGCCGCCAAGCAGGAGCAACTGAACAAGGCATTTCGCAGCCACGATACCGCTCAGCTAAAGGCCTTGGCTGCCGCCGGAAGCTTCGGTCCCTTGCTGGAAAGCACCCTGTCCATGCAACAGGCGTACGGCAGCCATAAGTATGCAGCCCCCTGGCTCAAGGAGCAGGTGGAAAGCAGCGGACGTACTATCTTGAAGAAGGACCTGGAGGGCAAGAACATCGCCGCCTTCGCAGAACATGCTGCCGCCTACCGCAAGTTCGTAAGCAGCGCAGGCTTCGCGGCTACCCCAGTGCTGAAGTACATAGATACTCAAAATGCCAAACTACTTAAAAATGCCGCAAGCAAAGCCAAAAACGGAGCATACGAGGACGCAATTAAGCTCTACACCGAGCTATCTCCATTAAAAGACCACTCCGAAGAGATATCGGCGGTCCGTCTTGCCTGGAATATAGCTGAACCTGTACGCTTACTCCCTGGAGGTGGGGATCAGGGGCGCTACAATAATGTAATTTCCGGTAAAGGAAAATATGGAGCCAAGGTCTATGTCGCGGCAACTGACAGCAACGGCTCCCTCCATTATGCTGTTATGAACAAGGACAACGCTGTGTCATCTTTCTCTATGGGTGTTATTCCCGGATTCTCCTCTCTGCACCGGCTCTTCTTTGAGAAAGCTTTTGAGACAGTCACCGGAGAGCTTGTAGTCGTCGCTGAAGCTGATAGCACGGACGATAATGGCAGGACACTTTTTACAGGTTATGCGCTGCAGATGCAAGGAATTTCACAACTATTCTCCTTTAGCGGAGATAGCTACGAACTTCAGCCTGACGGTTCCATTCTTGTACACAATGTTGGTGCTGATGCCGGAAATGGCAATGTGGGGCAGACAGCCATCTATCGAAAATTCGGGGAAACCTACCAATTCTCAGAGATTGTACAACAGTATCCGCTAATTCAGGCTTCGGAACTGGAGCTTCATCCTTTCCAGAATGTATCGATAAAAGGTGAAATTCAATTCGACAATTCGGGCAATTTCATTATATACACCGATGGTCGCTTCCTCCTGCTTCAGGGCTATCAAGCCGACGTAACAGGCTCCGTACTGCTGAGCGGTCAATTCCAGAGCGGCTACGGTATACTGCAGACCGAAACTGGTGAGGAGAGCGTTCCGGTGTTTGTGGTAACTTCTGTCGGGAGTCTGAGTATAGTGAACTAAGTGAATCAAGATAGCACAGGCACCCTCCTGAATTCCGTTCAGGGGGGTGTTTATTGCCAAATCCACTCCCTCCATTCACAAAAGAGACAAGGATTACTTTTAAAAATTTTTTACCCTCTGGATCTCGTATTTTTGCGCATTCTGGACCTGATCCAAATCCCTTATTCCACCTGCTCTTTCGCTGATATTTCTTCTCAATCTAGCGCTTTTTTCAGTATAAAATCTTGCGATTTGCGCGTTCTCCCTACCCCTTGAGATCTATTGACTTATCCATATCTAGTGATAAAATGATTAAGCGTCTCTAAATATAGTGTTATTACCAGGAAAACGGTTTATATACAGGATAAACCCTATCAGGGCGCGGTTTGTCCCAAAATCTAGTTTTAATAAGCTGGAACAATGCTTCCACTAAGGAGGAAAACAACCATGCTGATCGCTTATGATTCCAAAACAGGCAACGTCAAGCGGTTCATCGGCAAGCTGAAGCTGCCGGCCGTACAGATCGAAGAGCATATGACGATAGACGAGCCTTATGTACTTGTTACATACACCACCGGATTTGGACAAATTCCAGAGAAGGTGTCTTCTTTTTTGGAGAACAACCATACAAGGCTAAAAGGAATCGCCGCCAGCGGCAATAAAAACTGGGGTCAACTGTTCGCGAATAGCGCAGATTTGATTGCAGAGCGGTACAATGTGCCGGTAATTGGCAAGTTCGAGTTGTCGGGAACTTTTGGCGATGTAGAACGGATTAAACAGGAGGTGAACCGAGTTGCGGCATATTGAGCTGAACAACATGCTTTTGAAGAGAGACGAACAAGGATTCTTCCAATTGGATAAGGACCGCGAGGCGGTTGTAGAATTTATGCGAGAAGTGGAGCGGCGCAGTCTTACTTTTGCAAATACTAAATCCAAAGTGGATTATATGATAGAGAATGACTATTACGAGAACCTGTACGAACGCTATAGTGCTGAGGAGATCGAGGATGTCTACCGAATCGCGCATGAATATGGCTTCCAGTTCCCTTCCTATATGGCAGCTTCCAAGTTCTACACAGACTACGCGGTGAAGACCAACGACCGGAAGCAATACCTGGAGCACTATCCAGACCGTGTAGCAGTGGTAGCTCTGCACCTGGGCCGCGGCAATGCCGCCACCGCCCGTGTGCTGGTTCGCTCCATGATGGAGCAACGTCTTCAACCCGCTACGCCGACCTTCCTGAACGCAGGCAAGAGCCGCCGGGGCGAGATGGTCTCCTGCTTCCTGCTGGAAATGGATGACTCGCTGAATTCGATCAACTATGTACTCAATACTTGCATGCAGCTCTCCAAAATTGGTGGCGGTGTGGCGGTTAACCTCTCGAAGCTGCGCTCGCGCGGCGAGACGATCAAAGGCGTGGAAGATGCGGCCAAAGGTATCGTACCCGTGCTGAAGCTCATGGAAGATGGATTCTCCTATGCCGACCAAATGGGGCAGCGTAAAGGCTCCGGGGCGGCTTACTATAATATTTTTGGCTGGGATGTACTAGAGTTCCTGGATTCAAAAAAAATCAACGCTGACGAAAAACTGCGGCTCAAAACATTATCCATCGGGCTAATCGTGCCGAACCGCTTCTACAAGCTGGCTCAGGATAATCAGCCGCTGCATGTATTCGCGCCATACAGTGTGTACCAGGCATACGGCACCCATCTGGACGATATGGATTTGGACGAAATGTACGACAAGCTGCTTGCTGACCCGCGCGTTAAGAAAAAAGTCGCCATGGGCGCACGCGAAATGCTGACCAAGATCGCCATGATTCAGTTAGAATCAGGTTACCCATACATTATGAACAAGAGCAATGCCAACAAGGCACATGCACTGAAAAATATCGGCCAAGTGAAGATGTCGAACCTCTGCACAGAGATTTTCCAATTGCAGGAGACTTCGGAAATCACGGATTACGGTCAGGCAGACACCATCCGCCGGGACATCAGTTGTAACTTGGCTTCTCTCAACATCGTCAACGTTATGGAGCATGGCAAAATCCGTGAATCCGTACATGAAGGCATGCTGGCCCTGACGGCTGTCAGCGATATGACCACCGTCTCCAATGCCCCAGGCGTGGCAAAGGCGAACAAGGAGATGCACTCCGTAGGATTGGGCGTTATGAACCTGCATGGTTATTTTGCCAAGAACAAGATTGCCTATGAGAGTGAACAGGCCCGCGATTTCGCCCGCACCTTCTTCATGACCATGAACTTCCACTCGCTGGAGAAGAGTATGGAGATTGCCGCTGAGACTGGTGAGACCTTCCATGGCTTTGCGGAATCGGATTATGCCACAGGCGTCTACTTCGAGCGTTATCTGACTACGGATTATCGTCCGGTGACACCTAAGGTGCAAGAACTGTTCAAGGATATCTATATCCCTACCCAAGAGGATTGGGCGCAATTACGTGATTCTGTTATCAAAAATGGTCTGTACCATGCGTACCGTCTGGCGATCGCGCCAACGGCCAGCATTTCTTATATCCAGAACGCTACTTCCAGCGTAATGCCAATTGTGGAGCAAATCGAGACCCGGACCTATGCCAACTCCACTACATACTATCCGATGCCTTATTTGCAGCCTGACAATGTGTTCTTTTATAAATCCGCCTATCAGATGGACCAGTTCAAGGTCATTGATCTGATTGCCGAGATCCAGCCCCATATTGACCAAGGGATTTCCACCGTCCTGCACGTGAACAGTGATGTTACCACCCGCGAACTGGCCCGCTGTTATCTCTACGCGGCACACAAAGGACTGAAGTCGCTGTATTACACACGGACCAAGAAGCTATCTGTCGAGGAATGTATCACCTGCTCGGTGTAACCATAGGTTTTTTGTGAACAGAAAAGGAGATTACAAGATATGAGCGCTATCCAAGCCGTAAACTGGAACCGACCGGACGATGATTTCACCCTGATGTTCTGGAATCAGAATATTATGCAGTTCTGGACCGATGACGAAATTCCGCTATCCGATGATAAAATGTCCTGGCTGACCCTGAGTGAGCTGGAGAAGGATGCCTACATGAAGGTGCTCGGCGGACTGACCCTGCTCGATACCGTACAAGGCGGCGTGGGCATGCCACAGATTATGGAGCATGTGGACGGCTTGCAACGCAAAGCGGTGCTAGGCTTCATGGGGATGATGGAACAGATTCACGCCAAGTCGTACAGTAGTATTTTCACAACCCTGGCGAGCACTGAAGAGATTGATTCCGTCTTCCGCTGGGTGGAAGAGAATCCTCGCCTCCAGACCAAAGCAGAGACAATCTCCCAATATTACAAGGCTATCGAATCGAAAAAAGACCTCTACCTCGCCATGGCGGCTTCCGTGCTACTGGAGAGCTACCTGTTCTATAGCGGCTTCTTCTATCCGCTCTATCTGGCCGGTCAAGGCAAAATGACCTGCAGCGGCGAGATCATCGACCTGATCCTGCGTGACGAGAGCATTCACGGCGTATACGTCGGCGTATTGGCCCAGGAGATTTTTGAGGAGCTGGAAGAAGACGAGCAGCGCGATCTGCACCAGACCCTTGTGGGATTAGTACGTTTCCTGCACGAGAACGAGGAAAAATACACCGAGGAGATCTACGCCTCCATCGGGTTAGTAGAAGAAGTGAAGACCTTCCTTCGCTACAACGCTAACAAGGCCATGATGAACCTCGGACATGATCCGCTCTTCGATGAAGAGGAGATCAACCCGATTGTTCAGAACGGAATCAGTACCCATACGAAGCAGCATGATTTCTTCTCCAAAAAAGGTAACGGCTACGTTCGCGCCATGAACGTGGAGCCTTTGAGAGACGAAGACTTCCAGTTTTAAGATATATCGGATAAAAAACAAACAGCCAGGCCCCGTTAAAGGGGTCTGGCTGTTTGTTTTGGCGCGACGGATAGTATTACTGTGAAATGCGGGTGCTGGGTTTGCCTGGCAGTTGCTAGATCAACACCCATTCTCTCGGCCTCCGCGCTTATGCCCAGGCACGCTCACGGTATAGCCTTTCGGCATAGTCCGTAATGACCTCACGCATGGCGAGCTTGTCTCGCCACGCTGCAGGAATGCCGGAGAGCCCATAGTAGGCTCCGGCAATCTGTCCATAGACGGCGCCGGTAGTGTCAGCATCGTCGCCCAGATTCACTGCTAGCAGTGCGCCTTCCGCGAAGCTTGTGGATCGATGGAAAGCCCACAAGGCTGCTTCTAGCGATTTCACCACATAACCGGACCCTTCGATAGCTGGCGGTTCCTTGGTTTGGTATGAACCTTGTAGGATTTCCTCTATTGCTGGTGCCAATGAACCCTCTTCCAGCCAATCCCGGTGTGATTCAGGAGCTAGCAGCTTCTGCTTGCTCCACCCACTTAGCGCCCCTACAAGGATGGCAGCCATCAGGCGGCACGCATGCAGACAAGCTTGGGCCTGGTGCGTCGTCCTTGCACTGATCGCTGCATACGCTATCGCCTCCTCCGGGCGCTCCGCATAGTACATCACGGCCGGGGCCAGCCGCATAATAGGTCCGTTGCCGGCTGTTGAAGGGTCCACCGAACCGCTAAAGGCCTCGCCTGTCGCCTCATAATGCAGCAATGCCGCACGCGTTGCATTACCGATATCGAAGCATTCTCCTGTGCTGCTGAGATGCCCTTCCCGAAACCATTTTACGTACCGTTCCATCTGATCTCCGGGATTGAAATCGCCCTTCTCCAGCAGGCTCTCTGCCAGGCAGAGAGCCATCGACGTGTCATCGGTCCACTGACCCGCTGTCAGGCCAAAGACCCCGCCGCCGACCATATCCTGCAGCGGCTCGAAACTTCCCGGTGGTTTGAACTCTACAGTTGTGCCCAGCGCATCCCCCACAGCGAGTCCAGTCAAACAACCCAGATAACGGTCCATTTTGGCAATCATGCATTCCCTCCTTGTACAGTCTTATGATCTATTCTTCTTGGTGGACTATATACAACAAACAACATCCGTCGTAGGCCGCACAAATAGCTGCCCCAAGGGATGTTTAAGATTCTGCTCCTACTTGCTTATTCGCTCGGATATTTGAGACCCCACTGGGCGCGGATATCATCCAGCAGCTTCATAATCGCCAATGATTCTTCCAATGGCAGAATCGGACTTTCTGTCAGTCCCTCTGCCAGGCATCGACCGACTTCCTCAGCCTCAAAAGCATAGCCGTTGGAGGCGCGATCGTCCTGGAAGGTCTCCACCTTAACATCATTGACATACAGCTCGACAGATCTCGGATTGACCAGTGTGTCGGGAATGACAATATAACCCTCCGTGCCGAAGATATAGGCCTGTTCCAGCATTTTCAATCGAACGCCCCCGTTGATGGACGCCGCCTTGCCATCTCCATAGGAGAGTAGCAGCGAAAAATGCTCGTCTACGCCTGTCTCGCCGATATGGACCGTGCTTTGAATACGCTCAGGGTGCGGCCCGAAGATCATCGAGGTCAGGGAAATCGGATAAATGCCGACATCGAGCAGTCCACCCCCGCCCAGCTTGGGATCAAGCAGGCGGCTGGATGGGTTCCAGTCAGCGCGGAAGCCCAGATCGCCTTTCACCAGACGCACTTCACCGATTCGCCCCTCTGCAATCCACTCCCGAATTTTGGCATGCACCGGAAGGAAACGACTCCACATCGCCTCCATAAGAAACAGCTTCTGCTCACGGGCATAAGAGATTAGCTCTCCCAGTTCGACACTGTTCACAGTAAACGGCTTCTCGCAGAGCACCGCCTTGCCTGCACGCAGTGCCAGCAGCGCATTGTCCTTATGGAACGGATGTGGAGTACCAATGTACACGGCATCCACCGCCGGATCGTTGACCAATTCCTCATAGGTAGCGTAGGCATGCGGGATACCGTGCTTTTGGGCAAACTCATCGGCACTTTCCTGGCTACGCGATCCTACGGCATGGGCTACACCGTTGCTGGCGTGCAGTAGATCCGAGACAAATTGGCTGGCGATTGCACCGGTGCTGATGATTCCCCATTTTATTGTGTAAGCGTTATCGATAGACATTGACGTCTCTCCCTTAGTGTCTTTTCCTAGATACCTATGATTCTATCAAACCGTTGCTCCTAAGTAAAAAAACATCTCAGCCATTGATCATCAGCCGCTCCACAAACGGAATATCTGCAGCCGCAAAAGTATATCCCCCTAGTTCTCTTGGCTGAACCCAGCGGTAATCATCATGATCCGTTAAGGTGATCGTTCCGTTCACATACTTCGCCTTCCAGGTGATTAATCGAAGACTTAGGTCGTTTCCATAGCTGTGCTCATTCATCCCGAAGGCAGCAAAGGGAAGGATTTCAATCCCCATTTCTTCCTGCAGCTCACGAATTAAACAATCCTGCACACTTTCACCTGCCTCCAGCTTGCCACCGGGGAATTCCCAGAGGCCCGCTTGAGACTTGCCCGCCCGTCTCTTGGCTATCAGTACCTTTTCTGTCTCGTCGTAAATAATGGCCGCTGCAACGTCGATCACGACTTACCCCCTCCTGAATTCCTAAATAAGCCTCAGCTCTCTAAAGAGAGTATACCATTCCGCGCAAATAAAGGACGTTTACCAGTGCCTTGCGGGCCGGAAAACGTCCTTTGTTCATACTTCTTATGTTATTTGGTCAGTACAAGCTCCAAGCGCACGTCCAGATTATTTTCGGTACTCAGCACAATGGTATGCGGGTTGCTTAGGCCGAAATCGCCGAAAGTAACTGTAGTTGTTCCTGACAGCAGAAGCTGTCCCTTACTGTATACAGCCTGAGTCTGGAAGGTAACGTCTTTTTCAATTCCTTTTACCGTAAGGATTCCCTTCATCTCAACCGGGACAGGCGTTCCCTCACTCCATTCAGCCGGAAGCTTGGAGAATGACTTCACCGTAAAAGTAGACTCTGGATGCTCTGCAACCGACAGGAAATCCCCGGATTTAACATGCTCGTCGCGCTGCACGTTGCCGGAATTCAAGGCATTCATATCCACAGTGCCCTGCCCCGTCATGGCTGTGTTGTCATCCAGATTCACGTTCCAACTGCCCTGTACTTTCTTATCCACAAAGTTAACGGTTTCCTGTGAAGTGGTCACCGACCAGTATACTTTCGATGTATCGGCAATCTTCCATTCGCCATTTAACTGTTCTGCTGTTACCGCCGCCCCGGAGGCTTGTCCTGATGTTGCCCCTGCGGTTCCCGATCCGCCATTGGCACTAGTTTGCGCCGTATCAGGGATAACTGACTCGATGTCGATGTTATTGCCCAGGGACTTGTTCAGCAGGATGTACCCTGTAATACTTCCTGCGACAATAACTCCGCCCACAAGAATCAGTAGTGATTTCTTCTTCATCGTACTTCCCTCCATCCCAAATTCTTTGTCTCTACAAGGACAGTCCTCATTCTAACAAAGAAATATGTCGGGAATAAGTCAAAGCAGCGCCAGCGTGATTATGATAAAATTGGTGTACTTTTTTAGAAGGAGGCTCTGTGATCATGCAGTCCATTCTGATTGTAGAGGACGAAGAGGCCATCTCCCGTGTTCTCAGTGCTTATTTGCGAAAAGCAGGCTTCAGCGTCACCCGGGCGTCCGATGGACAAGCCGCGCTGGAGGCCTTTACTCTAAATCCCCCATCCCTGATTCTCCTGGATGTGATGATGCCAAAGATGGATGGCTTCGAGCTACTGACTCATATCCGGGCCAAAAGCAGTTGTCCTGTCATTATGCTGACGGCCAGGGGCGGCATTAAGGATCGGCTCGCCGGATTGAATGGTGGAGCGGATGACTATATGTCCAAACCTTTTATCCCCGAGGAGGTCGTAGCCCGGGTAAAGGCTGTGCTGCGCCGTCCCTCCCAATGGTCTGACGGTAGCCGCAAGCGGCATTTCGGCAGTCTGTTCATTGACTATAGCGCCCGAAGCGTCTTCCTTAACGGAGCAGAGGTCAGTCTTAGCCCGCGCGACATGTCTGTACTGCTATTCCTGGCCGAACGGCCCAACCAGATCTGCACCCGGGATCAACTGCTGGAGCATGTGTGGGAAATGGATTATGACGGAAGCGACCGCGCCGTGGATCTGTCGATCAAGCGGCTCAGACAGGCCCTGTCGCACTGGCCTGACAGCGAAGGGGAAATCCGTACCTTGCGTGGTACGGGGTATCAGCTATGGACAAACTGATTAAAGGTACCTCTATTCTGCACTACTGGACCATCCGTTATCTGCTGATTATCAGCATTGGCCTGCTGATCACCACAGCTGCCACGTTCTGGTGGATTCGGCAGGAGGCTATGGAGAATCGAATGCAGACCATTGCACTGCTCGCTCAGGAATTTGCCGACCTTAGTACCAAAGATAACTCCATCGACATTTCCCCTCGGCTCATGGATTTGTTTGATAATCGAAAGCAGTTCTTCAAGCTGAATACGGATATGTGTATCATTATCCTAGATCAAGAGGGTCGACTGATATTCTCCAATCCGGCAATGAGTGAGGAACGCATGCGTCTGGAGCTTAATGAGAATCTGAGCAATGCTCGCAGCCCGGAATACAAGGCGGCCTCAGCACCGATTATCGGTTCAGAGGGTGTGCTGGGCAAAGTATTTGTCCTGCAGTCGGTGCGGTCACTCAAGTATATTCCGCGAAATGAGGTCCTCTTCTTCGGACTGCTTCAAGTGTTCCTGATCATCCTGAGCTGGCTGACCATCTATCTCCTGTCCCGCAAGCTGGCCAAGCCTGTCCAGACCGTTGCTGCCGCTGCCGTCCAGATCAGCGGTGGAGAATACAATATCACGCTTCAGAAGAGTGCCAAGGAGCGGGAAATCAACGAGTTGATATTGTCTTTTCAGGACATGGCTGGCAAGCTTAAACAGTTTGAAGAGTCCCGTGCTTTTATGTTGGCCGGGGTCTCCCATGAACTGAAGACTCCGGTCACATCCTTCAAGGGTCTTGTTCATGCGGTAAGAGAAGGTGTCGTTGAGAACGAGGAAGCCCAGGAATTTCTGGATATTGCCCTGTTGGAAGCTGACAAAATGCAGCGTATGGTCGAAGATCTGCTGGATTATAATGCGATGACTGCCGGCATCGTTCCGATTCGCCATA
Source organism: Paenibacillus sp. GCM10012306 (assembly GCF_042649265.1). Taxonomy (NCBI): domain Bacteria; kingdom Bacillati; phylum Bacillota; class Bacilli; order Caryophanales; family Paenibacillaceae; genus Paenibacillus; species Paenibacillus sp. GCM10012306. The sequence goes on from NZ_JBHRYW010000017.1 coordinate 60,828, forward strand.
ACCGGATTGCGGCCATCCCTCTGCTCTCGGAGGTTGTGTATCAATGGAAGCTGACGCAAGCCGAAGAGGTCTGTGAACCGATGCTGGTATTGCCATCACAGCCATTGTACTTGCTGGGGGACCCCCTGCGCATCCAGCAGATCATTGTGAATCTGCTGAACAATAGTGTGCAAGCCGGGGGGACCGGTCGGAGACTTCAGCTGACCCTAGAGCTAAGTGAGCAGCCGGAGGGCACCGCCCGGATCATCGTGACGGACAACGGTACTGGTATTGCCCCTGACATGCAAGCCCAGGTGTTTGAAGCCTTTGTGCGAAGCCGTGAGAAGAACAGCATTGTCCGCGGACTGGGGCTGGGCCTTACCTTCAGCCGCCTGTTGGCCGAGTCCATGGGCGGTAGCCTGGAACTGCTGGAGAGCTCGGCGCAAGGCAGTTCCTTCTTGCTAGAGCTGCCGATCCAGCGCTAGAAGTAGTCTGCCACAGGTCAGTCATGGTATAATCACTTGCACAATGAAACCGGAGGCTTAAAAATGCTGACATTTGAACAGAAATTGGAGATTCTTGATTCCTACCCGCAGCTCCAGCGCAATAATGTATCACTCGGACGCGTGAATTATCATTACGAAGAAAGCCGGCATGAGAAGAAAACGGTGGCCTACCACTTGCATCCGAACGGCAATGGTTTTGTCTATGGGGGACTGCTACGCGGATATGAGACGGACAGCAAGGGCCTAGTGAACATTCGCGACTTCACGGAGAGTGAGCTACGGACCCTACTGGATGCCTCGATTGCCTCTTTGTCCATTAGCAAGCCGGAGGCTCCAGTAGTCAACAAACGCAAGAAGAAAGCCCCATCGGGAGAAGAAACCCGCTGGGTGAACGAAGAAGGTCATACTCTTACACTGAGACTGGAAGATGATTTGTGGTATCTCTACGCTGGTCTCAACCTGGAAATGGCTTTTGAGACGGTGGACGAAGCCGAAGAATACTTGGTGGAGGAAGGATTTACTCCGTCGAACGGATAAGCCTCCCCGATAACGTCTCCTTTCGGAACAAGCCTGCAAGCCCACAGCTTTATACTGTTGGAGCATGCAGGCTTTTTTTGCTGAAATATGACTTGAGTATGACGGAATTTTCAACATGAAATAATCAGGCAGATCATCATATACTTAACGAAATAGCAGTATTTCCATTTTAATAAGGGGGATCAGCCATGAACAATCCGGAAGGTGGAACACCGCTCAATCATCCCGAAGGCCAGAGACCAGATCCGGAGCCAGCCCAGAAGCAGAGCTCGGTTACCGAGCAATGGAACACATTGCTTCAGGATGAACGAGTTCAACAAGCCAGGCAAGCGAGCAAACAATACTACAGCTTTTTTGCCAGCACTTTGACCCGTCCTTACCGTACCATGCTATCTGTCGGTTCAGCACAGTTCCAGCATGGCCTTATTACACTGTCGCTGGTTGCGGTTCTATCCTCACTCTATTTTCTGACTTGGTTCTTGAAATGGGGCATCACGCCAGCCATTGGCCCTGGTTTTTTGAAACCACTGCTGCTGACCGTATTGGGTCTTGCCGTTGCTTACGGGGCTGGCTATGCGATCCTGCGATTGGAGAAAGTAAGCTTTGATCCAAAGCTCCTGTTAGCGCGGTTCGGCACACTACTGATCCCAGCGGTAGCCGTTCTGCTGCTGGCTATTATTTTTCTTGCATTGAGCCTGACTACATTCTCTATGTATTTGCTATTCTTATCGTATCTGTTCATCTTTGTTGCATTGAATACAGTCATCTTTCAATACCCTATCAAAACATCTGCCGGGCCGGTCGACACCCTCTTCACCCTGGTGATTGCTAACGGCATTACAGCTTACATCTTCTTTAAGCTGATGACATCTGTCATCGCTGGAGTGATCGGCGGCTTCTTCGGCAGCTTGTCGCCATTTGGTTTCTAAGCAGACACGCAAAGAGCTGCCACAATATAATGCAAAACAGCAAGCCTCTAATCTGACAAAGGCTTGCTGTTTTTTTCAAATATAAAATTACTCAGTTGCCGGCATCTGCACCTCTTGTGCGGTCTTCGCTTCGTCCGGAAGCTTGATTTCCTTGATTTCGTTATGCTTTGAAAGGTCACCGGTCATTTTCATGTCGAGACTTATTTTCTGGCCGGATGCTTCCAGATCCATTACCATATCTACATTTGTTTTAGTAGGCAGGTAAGTTTTCTTGTTGACAGCATATAAAATCTTCATGCTCTTGATGTCCATTTTATCCATCATCGCCGCCATTTGCGGATTTCCGTTACCAACCTGATCCAGATAGCTTTTGGCCAATTCCTTTACGTTATCGCTGGATACTTCAGCCGTCAGCAGATAGGCATCTCCCTCTTCGGATATCTTGGTATCCTTGGCAATAGACTTGAACTGCTCCAACTGTTTCTCCGGGCTACCCGATTCCTTTATCATTTCGGTCATTTGGGCGGTCATCTCGGACGGCAGCTTCATCCATTGTCCGTCAGTTTGGGTGTAGATCCCGTCTGCCGTAAAATATTGTTCGATCTTCTGCTCACCCTGGCCCGCCAGGTCCATCAGAATCTCCTGATGCATCTGCATAGGCTCTTTAATGATCTCAGAGGTCAAAGTCATGTTCACTTTTTGATCCTGCGAAGTGTCGCCCTGCGTTATTTTCATATTCTGTTCGATTTTAGATTCCATCGCGAAGCTCTTGAGGTTTTGGCTGGCTTCGGTAGTCTTTTGAATCAATTCTTCAACGGTTGGTGTACCCGACTTGGCAGCCCCGTTTGTTGTCACTGCATTCGATCCTGCGATTGCCGCAGGGTCCGACGCGCCCGCTGTATTTTTGACTCCTTCATTGTTTCCACACGCGGTAAGACTGATAGTTAAAATCGCCCCTAGTAATACGGTAGTCCATTTCTTCAAGTTCATGATCCTCCTGAGTGTTTTGGTATATGACAAATGCTCATGGAAGCATATGCCAACTATTTATATGTTAGCTATTACCCAGAGAAGAACATTTTCTAACAAAAAAATATTTTTTTCGCGCTTTAGCCCCAAATTCTCCTGACCTATCCAGCAGAAAAATACCATGACCAACAGCATAATCTGTTATTCAAAATCACTTCGGGCCTCTTCATCCGCAATATTCTGAATTTCATCCGCATGAATCAACAACAATCCATAGTCACTCTCTGCATGGAGCTTAAGTGCCTTCTCCTTCATGAATTTCGGACTGCCTTCGGCCGCCTCCTCATCATAGAACAGAAGAATGCCGTCGCTCTTACGGAACAGCAGATCATCTCTAGCCCGGAACTGCCAACTTCCGTCGTAGGGAGCGTTACTGACCGCACCATAATAGTCCGCACTGGACACGATACGGCGGTATTCGTTCTGTTTCTCTTCCTTCCACTTCTCCTCCGGTGCGGCATGAGCAGTAATGATGCCCAGCTTCAGGTCTGGATACTCCCGTTTCAACTCCAGCACCACTTCACAGGCCCAGAGATCAACACCATATTGGCCCGGCGTGATCACCCATTCCAGCCCTTCTTCCACAAGAGGAAGCAACCTGGCAGCAATGGCTTTTTTGATATAAGGGATCCCTTGATGTTTGTTGTCAAAAATTCCGAGTTCATGCGCACGGTAGCCTGTCACCAATAATGTTTTCATACCTTGCCTCTTTCTCTCCGCTGCTTTTCTTAACATTATATAATACATTATCGATATGAGTTGAATTTAAGATACAAACGTAAGGCTCGGTCGTTACTACGGTGAATGTTTGGACTTCCGGTCGCTGTTGTCACCAGATTTCTTCTATAAACCGCTTCTAGCGGTTGAAATCTGGTGACAGCTTAGGCTTCCGATGCGAGCTTTCCTGCAGAAAGCTTTCAGGCGATCGCTTTCGCTCCTACAGTTCCAAACTTCACCTTCGCTCCTTCTCGCTTTTTGTTATTTCTTTTATTCATCTTATCTAATCTAAACCTGCTTTCCCAACTATCTAACATTCATCCCATAAAAAAAGCACCAGCCGCCACCTTAAGGAGGGTACGAGTGCTCTCTTATAAGAAATCCCCAGTATGTATCAGTCCCAGCCGCTTAGCTTCCATAATCGCCTCCGATCGTGAACGGACCCCCAGCTTCTCAAATATACGCGTCAAATTATATTCCACCGTTCGCTGACTCATCAGTAATCGCCCGGCAATCTCCTTATTGCTGCTCCCTCCAGCCACCTGCTGGAGAATCTCCTGCTCCCGCTCATTGATTGAGACCTCCTCCAGACGTCGATCCTCACGGGTGGCTGACAGACGGACTTCATTGCGCCGAAGCTGCCGCAGGAGTGGAATCGGAATTACCGCTTCACCTCTGAGGGAACAGCGGATAGCACTTAGTAGTTGTTCACGCGTTGCAGTCTTGCTGACCATACCCGAGACACCGGCTTCTACCAGCAGGTTAAAATGTGGGCTGAGCTCGTAGCCGGTATAGATCAGAATACAGTAGTCGGGATTGATTTGCAGCATTCGCTTGGTCAGTTCAAGGCCGCTGATGACAGGAATGTTCAAGTCGAACAGCATAACATCAAACTGCTGCGTTTTTACCAGCTCCAGAGCCTCAACTGAGGTGTAACAAACCGTGACCTGCATATCGGGGTCTTGCTCAATCATATTTTTGGTTCCTTCGCAGACAGACGGATGATCGTCAACCAGCAAGATGGTGATCATTAGAACCGCCTCCTTCCCCATTCCTTGATGTCGGCATCAGCGGGAACATCAGACGAACCTCAAAGCCCTTGTTCAATTCCGAGTAAAAGCATACTTCTCCATCCAAGCTACGGACCCGTTCCTTGATCCCGGATATCCCCATATGCCTGAAGGAATCCTGTAGTTTGGACAGCTCTAATCCGCGCCCATTGTCCTTGTAATGAAAAAACACTTGCTCCCCCTTCTGCTCCAGCTCAATCTGGATATCGGTAGCCTGGGCATGCTTGCCCGCGTTGCGGAGAAGTTCCTGCACAATCCGGTAGACCGCAAGAATCTGTGAGTCATTTAATTCGATCGACGCCATATTCGTCTGGAGTGTGATCGAATAATTCGAACGAAGCCGCTCCTCCGCAAACAACTGCTCCAGTGACTCGATCAATCCCATCTCGTTCAGCAGCGGCGGGCGCAGCTCATTACAGGTCTGGCGGATTTGATGAATGACATCTAGCAGACCTTCCTTAATCAGCTCCAGTTGCTTCCATAGTTCGTCCTTCATAGGATAATCGAGCATAAGCGCTTCCAGCTTGCGGTACCAAATCAGCTGATCCTGGAGCGCCGCATCATGCAGATCAGCAGCGAGTCGTCTCCGCTCATTCTCCGAAAGGGTAAAGATCAGGCGCAGCACCCAGGACGGCACATCCTGCTGATTCTTCATTTGTGCCTCAAGGTCCTCAATCAGTCCTTCAATGAGGTAAAGATTCTCATAGACAATCCCACAGTAATGAGCAATCGTCCGCAGCCAGGTGCGTTCATCCAGATTAAGACTGGTATGATTGTCCTTATCATCGATCCATAGCAGCTCATGAGTCATTCGGTAATGGCCAATGACAAGACATACGCCTTGCGGCAGCGCAATCAGCTCACCCACAGCCGGGTGCAGGGCCCTTTCCTGAAGGCTACGAACAATTTCCGGCTTAAGCCGCTCCGCCCCCGTAAACGTATGATGCCCAGACTCCTGGTCATAGGTAAGCTTCAGAAAGACCAGCTCACTCACCGGAAGAATCGTCCGAATCTCACGTACCAGTACCTGTTCCAAATCGGAAATCTTCATGACCCGAGAGACATGCTTAGAGAACCGTTCAATGCTGCCCTGAAAATTATAAGACTCCTTCAAAAAGCTGCGCCGCAAACGAAAATCTATGAATTCCTTGGCGAAGAGAAACACAGTCAGAATAAAATAGACCACCAGAAAAATCTGTACCCATTTCAGCCAGGTAAACTGTGATTGCTTCAAAATCCCAGCCGTCAGCCCGATAATGAGCACCGCTGGAACAAACGAAATTGCCGTATAGTACATAAAACGGTTCAGGACAAAATCAATATCAAAGAGACGACGAGTCATAAACAGATAGAAATACACAATCGGTATGGCAAATAAAGATATTGCCGAGATCTCGGCTGGTACTACCGAGACTCCCCATAGCTCCGGTACACTGTAAAGTAGCAAGAACGGTAAAAAAGCAAGCACATGCCCAATCATTGTAAACTTGAACAGGACCTGCAGCTCACCTGTACGGTGTCTGTAATATTTTCCAATCAGTTTGCAGACAATCCAAACATTCGTGAAGCTGAAGAAGACTAGCAGCACCCTCGACTCTATTAAAAGCATAGAATAGTCGGTCAGAGCACTCAGAGTGACGATACCTCCCACCAGACAGGCCGTGAAGTAAAGCACTCTTAGCCAGACAAGAGAGATGAAATCCTCCTTGTAGCGTGCGAGATATTCCCTCATGAAATGGGCGAAGAAAACAGGCAGCAGAGAGAAGCTCCACCCCAGGGTAATTCTTCCAATCGGATCGACCAAGCCGGAGGCTGTGGAGCTGAAATAACTCAGACCGATACTCAGGAAGAACAAAATCAAGATATTAGCCGCCCGGTCATGTTTTTGCCTGTAATATACCTGAAAAGAGAAGACGAGAAACAACAGCAAAGAGACACTTGGAAACACAAGGTGGAGAATCAGGCTCCAATTGGAAATCCTGCCTTCTACGATGAAGTGAAGCCTTGCGACCTCCCCCTCATTCCCCTTGCGGATCACATCAAGCGTCTCTGCCCGTTCAATCACTTTATACTTCTGGACAAGCTCATAATCAGCCGCTGCCTCTCCATTGATAGCAGTGAGGATATCCCCCTGCTGTAACTGGCCGTTGGCCCAACTGTCCCGGTCAATCTCGGCCACCACAACTTGTCCAAGATCGCTCATGTGCACACTGACTCCGATCTTCTGCTGGTTCAGTACAACATTACTCAAATAGAATACCAGCAGCAGCAAAGGAAGCAGGAACGTTATTAATTTAAGTTTGGCGCACAATCTGGGCAAAGGTTCAAGCCTCCATCACAGCAGTTATTCTTTCTTAGTACCAGTAACGGTTGGTACGCATAACATTCTCAGGCTTTTTGTCACGGATAATATCCATCAGTGCCTTGCGCTCCCAACTCGTCATACCAGCGAGCTGAAGCTGTCCACTCTGAAATTGTACTTGCGCCTGTGGGTTCTTCACGATATTCTGGAACATTTCTTTCAACATATTAAATTCCTCCTAATAGGATAGTAGATTACACTTTCTGAACCCAATATATCAGGTCTAACCCTATCCTCAAACGACAACCTGTCCCGTATTTCCCGCAAACCTCTTTGCGGTCTGCGTTACTTGGACTATTCCGCCGCAGCAATCAGTGCCTGTTTCCATGGCGACTCCAGCCCCATGCTGTCCAGAATCTCGCGAAAATGATAATAAGAGGACCGCTCCCGGAAGGAAGCGTACATGGATGTTCCGGTACGTTCCACAATGGCGGCAAATTCCTCACTTCGATGCAGAATATCGCTGAGCTCCAGACGGCCTTCAAAGTAATCAGCCACCCAACGTTCATCCTCCTGGTTGATAGAGGAGAGCAAGAACAACAGCGGAAGTGTTCTTTTGCGCTGCAGAAAATCACTTTTATGATCCCAGTTCAGCAAGTCCCGGAAATCATTCTTAATCTGTGCCGAAACGCCTATTTCCATTGCGTATTCCTCTACATGAGGAGAAACGTCGCCCGTTGCCAGGATCACGCCGATCATACAAGCACAGACTAAAAGTGCCGCCGATTTTTGCTTGACCATAGTGAAGTACTCTTCCTCTGTGGAGATCGTGTTCAGCAGATCCAGCGTCTGTCCGTTCGTTGCTGTTATCACCTGGCGGCTCAGGTACGCTGCGGCTTTATGAATATGTTCAGCGGGGAAACGGCAGTGCAGAAGTGTCTCATGAGAGAGCGTCAGAAAAGCAATCGCAAGATTTAGAGCAATATTCTTCGGCAAATCATTCCATGGCATAGCCTTGTGGTCATCGTCCTGAATATCGTCAATAATATCTAGTGCCAGGATCATGAATTCCACCGCAGCCGCCGCGCGGTATATATCATCCCCACAGCCGCCGAACATCCGGTAATGAAGCAGCGTCATTCGGCCACACATTAACGATTCTGTTACTTTCACCTTTACGGAGGCTAATGCTGCCTCGTACAGGTAGTCTTCAGCAAAACTGCGTAGTACCTGGGCTTCCATCTCTTCTGCCAGCTTCATTGCACCATCTTCCACGATATCCCCCCGCATCGGAATGCATAGTATATAATCTCTATTTTATCTGATATAGGATTTTTATTCCATAGTTTTACTTATAAGTAAATTAATCTTCCTTAGTAGGGATTAGTGAACCATTCGCTCATTCGTTTCACCGTTCATAAGAACCGCGCTGAGCTCCTGGTACGCCTCCCGCCAGCTTAAAGACAAACCTTGCTCCACAGTCTCCGCAATCAGCCCTGAAATTAGCTGCTTCCGGACAGCAGATACCTGAAGAAGCGACATTAGTGAATACAGGATGGAGTCGATCATCCGGTAGATGATAAACCCTTTGTCGTCGCAATGCTTCTGGAAATCCGCCAGGGAATGAAAAATGAGGTGAAAGTCATTAAGCGCATCATAACGCTGAATGAAGTCACTATCCTCCAGCAGCTTCTGTAGGGTTATCTCCCCGTTCTCGAACGCCTGATTAAGAATCGTAAGCAGGCAGTCTATGAAGATTTGCATCCTACCAAATATAAATTCACGTTCATATTTCCCTTCGGCAAAGCGCTGCAGACCCACTTGAATAAACTGCTGCTCCTCCTCAGTCCGATGGAACAGATGCTCCCAGGCATTCCATTCCAAGCCGTTCTGTCTGCCGGACAGCTCCATCTGGCCTTTGATATATTCCAGATTGGCGCGCAGTGACAAGTATCCGTATCTCAGTCCTCCCGCAGATCGATTGACATTAATCAAAAAGATTTTAGCGCATTCAATATTTTGCCGTTCCTCGGACAGGGCTGCCCATGTATCAAAAAGATCTACTAGCAGCTGGCTTTTGAGCAGTTCAATCTCATAATTCATCCGCAAGCTGCCGATGGCGTTCCTATGGTGGAACTCTACTTCTTCCTCCACAGTCACTTCGCCATCCATGCGCAGCGGGAGGTAATTACCGGTGTAATTCTCCAACTCGGCTTGTTTGTGCAGGATGTTCTCGTAATTATCGTATTCAGTCTGCAGTCTGGGCCGACTGTAGCGCTCCGCCAGACGGCGTATAACCGCCTCAATCCCGTTGTCCGCTTCCGCGGTGGGAAAGCTTATTTTCATATGGAACCCATTGGTCCAGCTTCTCCGAAAAATCACATTCATCAATCTTCTAGCTTGAACAAACCGGATCACACCCTGCATCAGAAAAGCAGTAGCCTCGTTATCGTATAAATAGCAGTTGATCGTACGCACCTGCGTACCGCTGCCCTCTCCACTCATCAATCATACAACTCCCGTCGCTTCTGTGATCATTGTCCCAACAAACCGTACCCGCTTACCTTAACACAGCTGTGGTATGTCCTCACCGAATATGTGATGTAGGAAAACCACATACTTTTTGCGGGGCTGAGGAGAACACGCAGGTCGTGATATAAATTTGGGATACCACACAAGCGGCTCTCCTTGGGGCTAAATCCACATAAAAAAGCGGGGAGTACTCAATTGATGGATACTCCCCACGCTTCATTTCAACATAATCAGACCAAAATCAGAGTTAACCCCCACTATTCGCAAAAAAAACGGCTTCATAGATTGCGGTAATCCGCATCCATGAAGCCGCCCTTGTATAAATCTATCTTACTTCTTGTCAGACAGGATCAGCACACCATGTGCCGGAATTGCTGCCGTACCGCTAACTTTGTTGCCAGTCAGCAGGTCTGTACGCTCAGTGGAACCAATGTCGGCGCTCAATTCGCCATTTGTATGGTTCAGCAGGAACAGATAGGATACGCCATTTTTCACCCGTTGTACGGATTCGATTCCTGCTGGTGCTTTCACCAGCGGAAGAATGTTCTGCTCCGCGCACAGGTTGCCCAGGAATCCGCGCAGGAATGCTGCATCCGGGCTGGTAGCGACATAATACGCCTTACCTTCACCAAAGGTGTTGGCAGTCAAGACTGGCATACCTTGGTAGAAGTCAGTGCCATAACGAGCCAGTACCTCTGCACCCTCCGAGTGGATCAGATCGCAGAGCAGATTGCATTTGTACGAACCACTCAGCTCGCCCCAGCTCTTCTCCATCACAATCTCATTACTCATTTCAGGCAGCAGAGAGTCGATCTCTTCAGCCCAAATCCCAAGCAGATTGCGCAGTTCACCCGGATATCCGCCCAAGGTAACAATGTCGTTCTCGTTGACGATTCCGCTGAAGTAGGTGGTCACGAACGTGCCGCCTGCCCTCACGAAAGCTTCGATCTTCTCTTTTACACCCGGTTTAAGCATGTACAACACCGGAGCAATGATCACTTTATATTTGGAGAAATCTTCTTTTAGACCGATCATATCGGCTTCGATGTTTTCTTGATACAGTGCGTCATAATACTTGTGAATTTCATTGACATAATCCAAGCCTACGGAAGGCCCACTGGACAATTCAACCGCCCAGCGGTTTTCCCAATCGTACAGAATACCGACCTTAGCTTCGCCGCGCGCATCCAGCAGTTCATCGCCCAGTAGCTGAAGCTCTCTGCCCAGCTCTGCAGTCTCGCGGAAGACACGGGTGTGCTCATGACCTACGTGCTCAATTACTGCACCATGGTACTTCTCACATGCACCGACAGAACGGCGAAGCTGGAAGAACAGCACAGTGTCCGCGCCGTGAGCTACTGCTTGATAGCTCCACAAGCGCATTACGCCCGGGCGCTTCAAGGAGTTGTACGCCTGCCAGTTCTGCTGGCTTGGCGTCTGCTCCATCAGCATGAACGGTTGTCCACTCTTTAGTCCACGCATCAGATCATGCGACATTGCAGTAAAGCTAACCGGAGTATCCAATGCAGGATAGTTGTCCCAAGAGATTACATCCAGATGCTCAGCCCAATCGAAGTAGTTCAGCCCTGGATAGAAGCCCATCAGGTTCGTAGTGATCTGCACATTCGGACAATGCTTTTTAATCGCATTGTATTCAAGCAAATAGCATTCCAGATGTGCGTCATTCATGAATCTGCGGAAATCAAGGGAGAGGCCCTGGAAGTTCGTATTATTGCCATCCCATTCTTCACTCAGCTCGCTAGGGAGAACAATCTCATCCCAGTCGTAGAATGTATGTCCCCAGAAACGAGTATTCCACACCTTGTTCACCACATCAAGGGAGCCGTAACGCTTCTTCAACCACACACGGAAAGCAGCCGCAGATTGCTCTGAATAATCGTAGTTGCTAATCTCATTGTTGATATGCCAAGCGACTAGTGCTGGGTGATCTTTGTAGCGCTCTGCCAGCTTGCTTGCTAGACGTTCAGCAAATTTACGATAGATAGGGCTATTCATATTAGAATTATGGCGTCCGCCGAATTTACGCTTTCTACCCTTCACATCGACTTGAGTTACTTCAGGGTATTTGCGTGCCATCCAAGCCGGATGCGCAGCCGTGGATGTTGCAAGACAGACATACGTACCACTCTTATAGAGACGATCCATTTGGGCATCGAGGAAAGAGAAATCATACGTATCTTCATCGGGTTGAAGCATAGCCCAAGAGAATACATTTATTGTTGCAACATCAATGCCAGCCAGTTTGAACATACGCTCATCTTCGGCCCATGTCGGGGCGTCCCACTGCTCAGGGTTATAGTCACCGCCGTACCAAATCTTCGGCAATTTATCGTTGATCATGCTTGGCACATCCTTTATAGTATAATTATATATTTATTGTAAACGGTTAATCACTCCCTTTAAATATAAAATTTCTGACCATCAGTATAATAATATAGAACTGAAGGAGGTGGATGCTTTGACAGCAACCACACACCGCAGAATTGTATTCGCCCCCGAGGGGGGACAGCATTTGCCAGTCTCGCTGGACAGCATGGGCCACTATCCGGATCAGGAGAAAATATCTCGTCCCGACGGCTACCATACCTACCACTGGATTCAGACTTCGCAGGGTGAAGGGGTCATTCATTTTGACAATAAAACACTCTCGTTGACCGAAGGAAGCGGCGTCCTGCTGCTCCCTCATGTGCCTCATAGCTACGAGGCGGTATCTGCCAGCTGGCATACCTATTATTTGACATTCAGCGGTAATTCTATTCGGCACATTCTGGAGGCACTCGGAATGGAGGATAACGCTTTTTATCGCTGGGAGAGTGAAGCCCCTCTCTCATATATGCTGGAAGAGATGCTGGACCGTCATGACGCGGGCGGCGATATGTTCGGACTTGAGGCCTCCAGCGACGCCTACCGTTTTCTCCTGACGCTGAGCAAATACGGGCAGCTTCATAACAACACCACCATTTCCCGCAATCTGGACAAGCTGCAGCCTCTGCTAAAATGGATGAATATCCACTATGGCAACCCGGATATCGGACTGCTAGAGCTGTCCACCCAGCTTGGAGTGTCCGGCCGTTACCTTAACAGCCTGTTCCTCCAAACTTTCGGACTGTCGCCTTATGCCTATTTTGTCCGGCTACGCATCCGCAAGAGCAAGGAGATGCTTCTTAGTGAGCGCCAGCTGACCGTCAAAACAATTTCACAGCGGGTCGGCTTCCGCGATGTCAGCCATTTTGTAGCAACCTTCCGCAAGCAGTCAGGTACGACCCCTGATCAATTCCGCAAGCTGCACTGATACCGTTCAGTGCAGTTTTTTTTGGCGTTACATTGTATTAAATATCCTGAATAGTGACTGAAGGATGCTTTAAAACTCGCACTCTCTCCAGCACATCTTCTATGAGCGCGGTATACGCCGACAAGGTAAAGTAATCCAACTGCTTATGCACTTCATAGATTTCGGGAGTCCAAGTATGGGTTGGGTTGGGTGATATTGAAGATTAAGGGTAAATTTGCACCTTATTTTAACCCAGAAATGGTTTTTAACGCATTTAAGTGCATAATTGTATGTTAAATCATCCTATTTTTCTCAAAATGCCTTCAATCTCAAAATTAGGGTACAAAAATGCTCTTAATTCCCTAAAAACCGCTATATACCTGAATTTAACATACAATTTTGCCTCTATTTTAAATTTTCAATCCTCTGACTGAATTAGACTATGAAGTATGAAAGTAGACACGGAAAATCCAGCCCAAGATAACTGAATAAATATCCTTAACACGACACAAGCCCACTCCAGCCTCAAACTTGAAAAGTAAAACCGGTGATCCAAATTGCCGTGCACTTTGGATCATCAAACACAACACATTATGCTGCCGCTCTCCAGCCGGCGGCACCCGCAAACCGCACACCAAAAAGCAGGCAGCTCCCCTCTTCCCAAGGGGAGCTGCCTGCTTCTCTAATGCCCGCATCCCGGGCATTCAGGTGCCGAAGCGCTGGCGATAGCCGCACTTTCGGCATAGTTCCTCCACGGCTTCCCTGCGGGAGAAGCCATAGTACAGATTGTTGGCGCGCTCGCCTTCAACAATCTGGGAGAATGGAGTCTCGTGCAGATTGCCGAGATTGATTACCCCTTCACCGTCGAGACAGCAAGGAACGACGGTGCCATCCACTAGCACAGCGGCCTGAGACCGCAGTGCGTGGCAGAAGCCCTTGCCGTCATCCTCCGGCTCGTGAAGAGCGGGCCACCTGAACTCGTGATCCTGGTTCAGGTAGATACGCGGCGCAATCTTCACGCCGCTGCCGGGCATAACCTTTTCCTCAATCTTGAAATCAAGGTCAAACGCCTCTTCCAGCAAAGAAAGCGTCTCCCGATTGCGGCTCCGCTCCAGGTTCGTCATATTATCCTCGGTCAGATTCCACAACCGGAAGGAGATCAGCACCCCGAGCTCCGCTGCCTGTTTAGCAAAATCGATAATCTCCGACACATAGCCCTCGCGGTTCTCCGAGCCTTCATGCCCGTCGAAGCTGTGTAGCGAGAAATTCATCTGCCGCAGCGCAGGTTTACCCAGAATTTTCGGCCCGGCTTTATGAATCAGCGTTCCGTTGGTCGTAATGTTGACCTTGAATCCTTTGGTATCCGCAATATCCAGCAGCTCTGCAACACGAGGGTGCAGCAGCGGCTCGCCTTTGACATGCAAATAAATATGATTGGTATGTGGTTTGATCTCGTCGAGAATCTTGGTGAACGTGTCCGGCTTCATGAAATTTTTCTGCCGGGCCGTTTGCGGGCAAAAGCTGCAGGCGAGGTTGCAGACACTTGTTATCTCGATGTATACCTTCTTAAATGTCTTCAATCCTGGCCCTCCGTTCCTTTCATAGATCTGAAGCATACCGGAGTCCGATCTGTGCTCTGGCTTCCTCCATAATTTCAGATACCGCTAGCGAATTGGCATGGCTGTTGATACTGCTCTCCCGTTCACCGTTCTTGAGCAGTTGGATGAACTCCTCAACTTCATAATACATGGACTCAAACACCTGCGGCTGGGTCAATTCCTCTACCGTTCCGTCGCGGTAATGGACTTTCACCTGATAAGGCTGATTGATCTTATCTATAACCATCGTACCGTTCTCACCCTGAATCTCGGCGGGGAGATAGGAATCTGCAATCTTCGAATGCATTACGACAGCATCCATATCGTCATAGCGCATCACGATACTTCCTTCACCATCCACACCTGAGGACAGCAGTACACCCACCGCCTGCACAGACTCCGGTTTGCCAAACAACGCCACCATCGGATACAAACAATAGATGCCTAGATCCATTAGAGATCCATTGGAATAGATAGGATTGAATGCGTTTAGAACCGTCCCCTGACGGAAAGCATCATATCTCGACGAGTATTGACAATAGCTTGCAAAATAACGGCGAATACGCCCGATTTTATACAGATTCTCCTTAACAATTCTAAAGTTCGGCATAAAGGTCGATTTCATCGCCTCCATGAACAGCACGTTGTTGCTGCGCGCCGCCTCAATAACTGCTCGAAGCTCTGCACTGTTGGAAGCAGCAGGCTTCTCGCACAGGACGTGCTTACCGTGATTGAGACAGATAACCGCCTGCTCCGCATGCATCGAATTGGGACTGGCAATGTACACCGCATCCACTTCTTTGCTGGATACCATCGCCTCCAGATCAGTGTAAATCGTCGCCCCCGCATATTTGGCCGCAAATGCCTCGCCTTTCTCCTGCGTACGAGAATACACCGCTGTCAGAAGAAATTCCTCGTTCTCCAAGCCGGCTTGAACAAAGCGGTCTGTAATCCAGTTGGTCCCTATGACCCCAAATCGAATTGTCATGATGTGATCCCGTCCTTTTTTATTCTACTGACTCTATATGCTATTTTCTCACTCCATGATAGGTATGTCTACTTTTCCGGACATTTTTCCGACAAATTTTACGTTTATTTGACCTTCTATTCACACAGTAGGTGCCACCGCACGAAAGAATGGACTCCGCATCTACTGATACGAAGCCCATTCTGATGTATACCTTCATTCATTTATTCGTAAAAGGCCTGAAGCTCACGGATAATAACTTCCTTGTCATGCTCTACCACCGTCTGATGCTGTGGCATTTCGAAGAGCGCGGCGATCGGTGCCGGGAATTCCTGCTTGATGTCAATCAGTTGAATCGCTTCATCGAACTTCGCCGGATGTGCCGTCGCAAAAGTAATTGCAGTCTCGCCAGCTCCGTTAAACGCCTCATATGCCGCAATACCACAGGCCGTATGCGGATCGAGCAGATAGTCATACTCCTGCTTGTACTTGCCAATCGTATCGAGACACTGCTGATTCTTCGCGCCAAGTGCATTAAAGTCAGCTTGCACCTGTGCCAAAAGCTCACCGTCTACCGTGATTTTGCCTTCACTTTGCAGCTTGGACATATAACTGGACAGTTTCTCAGCATCCTCGCCTAACAGATAATACAGATAGCGCTCGAAATTGCTCGCAACCTGAATATCCATGGAAGGACTGTACGTGCTCTGGAAGTTCCCCGGTTTGTACTCTCCGGTATTCACAAAACGCTCCAGAATGTTGTTCTCATTCGTTGCGATAATTAACTTGTTGATCGGCAGACCCATTTGCTTCGCCAGGTATCCGGAGAAAATATTACCGAAGTTACCAGATGGTACGCTGATGTTAATCTTCTTCTCGGCACTGCCTTCCACATGCAGATAAGCATAGAAGTAATATACGGTCTGCGCCAGGATGCGCACAAAGTTAATGGAGTTAATCGCCCGTAGGTGGTAGCGACCCTTGAAGTCAAGATCGGCGAACAAATCCTTGATGACCTTCTGACAATCGTCGAAGTTACCATGTACGGACAAATTCAGCACATTGCTATCATCCACTGTCGTCATTTGCAGCTCCTGAACCTTGCTCACTTTGCCGTGCGGGTGCAGGATACAAATCTTGATGCCTTCCTTACCGCGTACGCCCTGAATCGCCGCTGCACCGGTATCGCCCGAAGTGGCTCCGAGGATATGGATAATCTCGCCACGCTTGCGGGAGATGTAGGAATACAGCTCACCCATAAATTGAAGCGCCACATCCTTGAACGCAAAGGTAGGACCGTGGAACAGCTCCAGCACATACAGGGAATCATTCACCTGATGCAGCGGAGTCACCTCCGGTGAACGGAAAGTGGAATAGCTGGTGGCTACCAGTTCTTTTAAATCCTCATATGGGATCTCGTCGTTCGTGTACAGGGAAAAAATCTTCAGGAACAGCTCCTGGTAGCTGAGGCTTCTCCATTCCTCCAGCGTAGCCGCGGATACGGCCGGAATCTGTTCGGGAACCATAAGTCCTCCGTCGTCCCCAAGTCCCATCAAGACTGTATCGATAAAGCCCTTAGGCTCCACATGGCCTCTTGTGCTTATATACTTCATGCTCATCCTCCTGAACCCCTATTTATTTACCCTATAGTAACACGTTTACGCGCTAAAGTCCGTTATTTTGTATTCTAATTGTTGAAAAGAGGCTTGGCATCCGGTTTAGCGGAATGCCTTGTTCTGTAGTTCCTTCCAGACCGTCTTATTGCTGTACTGCCGCTCGGTACTAACATCCTTGCCGAACCAGTCTGGCGCCTGAAAGCCCTCTGCTTCCTCCAGCGAATCGAATTCAACCTCCAGCACAGCCAGCTCCAGCTGGGTGTACACATCAATCTCTACCGTAACCCCATTCCAGAGCGCGGTAATACGCTCCTTGACGAGCGGGATCGCCCGAACAGCTTCAACCATCTGGGTGTACAAGCCTTCCGAGATACGGTATTCGATTTCTTCGCGCTGGATGCCTTTACCATCCTTGAACGTATGGGTGTAAAATACCTCTCCCGTGTCCAAATCCGTAATCTTGCGCACTCGCAGCTCCTGGCCTCCGTCAATCGCCAGATATGTCTGGTCGATGCTATGCCGGGTCACAATCTTCAGTTCTCCTTGCTCAATCCGTTGCTCCGGGTATTCCGGCAGCAGAAATTTACGTTCAATCTCCTGGCCCATGATGTCTCTCTCCTTCTGGTCTTTAGCTACTCTATATTATTAATCATCATAGGGGCGAGGCATACGCAAGTCAATCCGCAGAAGGGCATCAATAAAAAAACCTGCATGGTTCAGCAGATTTCCCGTTGTCCCTCTTTTTTTGTTAGAATAGAAGGGTCGGCGCATAGATTATAGCGTCAGTCAAGGAAACGGAGGCAAGTACCTGTGGATTATATTATTCTGGACATCGAATTCAACGGCCGCAAGTTTGCGAGTGAGCATCCGATGGAGGTCATTGAGATTGGTGCTGTCCGGCTAGACTCTTCATTGCAGTATAAGGATGAATTCTCATCCCTGATTAAACCTATATATTTCTCAACCCTTAATTCTTTCATCAAGAAAAAAACAGGTATTCCGCAAGAGGATATTGATGTTGCAGCACGTTTCCCCAAGGTCATCACCGCCTTCAAGGCGTGGCTGGACCAGAGCACGGACGGCGTACTGCTGCTCACCTGGGGCGGAGAGGATATGAAGCGGATTATTCAGGATATCCGTATGCACAAAATGGACGAAGCCTATTGGATGGCTGCCACCTATTTTGATCTGCTGAAGGGCTTGCTGCGCGCCCGGGGCTTAACCAACGATATCAGTGTTGAAGGCGCGATGGCGCTGCTCGGCCTAGAAGCTTCCGGTTCTGCACACCGGGCGCTTGATGATGCCCGAATGACATCTGAGATTTTCCGTGCGGTGTTCAGCGAACTGGACTTCGAACGGGCACAACATTACGTGGACACCTTCTCCAACGCGAGGGAGCGCAAAACTGTCAAGATCGCCATCAAGGCAATGACCTCACAAAAGGTCGTCCCGACCTGGGAACTCGTGGAGGAGCACTACTTCTCCGACAAGAATACCCTTACTGATCCCCGCAAGCTGGCGGAGCTGAAGGCATATTTCGAGGCACAGGTAGGCAACGTTAAGAAGTAGTCCTTCTGGTCTTCTTTTCCTCTGATTAAGATTAAGCAGCAACAACATGATAACGGCGGCAGTTTCCTGACAGTGATTCCATTCGGTAATCCTGCGGGATAACGCCGCTGTTTTGCATTCCTTTCGTTATTCAGGCGATGAATCATTCATGCCATCAATTATTTCCTCATTCTCAAATTTTCCTTATGAAAAACTGTTTGACATTGCCGCTACGTCAAGGTGTACATTAATTTCAAGCTTAAGCTGACGAAAGATAAAGGATGTTCGAAGCGGCCGCCGGACAGCCTGATGAGTAACGTTTTGGAGGGATTACTACGGAATACACAGTGCAAAAGCTGGGGACACTCGCCGGAATCAGTACAAGAACATTGCGGTATTACGATGAGTTCGGGATTCTGAAGCCGGCAAGAATCAACTCTTCCGGATACCGTATATATGGCCAGGTTGAGGTGGACCGGCTGCAGCAGATTCTTTTTTACCGGGAGCTGGGCCTAAGCCTTGAACGGATTAAAGAGCTGGTGACAGCACCGTCCTTCGACGGGGCGAGAGCACTGCAGGAACACCGCGACAAGCTGCTGCAAAAAAGAGAACAACTGGACCTATTGATCGCCAATGTCGAGAAGACTCTCGCGCAAACGGAGGGGAGAATAATGATGAGTAACGAGGAGAAATTCGAAGGCTTCAAACAAAAGCTGGTTGAGGATAACGAGCAGACCTACGGGCAGGAAGCACGTGCGAAATATGGTGATGAGGCCATTGACCGCTCCAACCGGAAACTGAAGGGCATGACCGAGGAACAATACACCGCCATTCAGCAGCTGGAAAAAGAAATGTTGGAGTTATTGGAAGAGGCTATGGTGCAGGGTGACCCAGCCAGTGTATCCGCTCAGAAAGCAGCCGATCTGCACCGCCAGTGGCTCTACTTCTACTGGGACAATTATTCCAAGGAGGCCCATGCCGGAGTCGCGCAAATGTATGTGGATGATGAACGCTTCACTGCATACTATGATAAGCATCGTCCCGGTCTGGCTGCATTCCTGCGAGATGTCGTACACATCTACACAGGTACAGAGCAAGCGTAATCACAGACATCGCGCTGAACGCCAAGAGCGGCACCGGAATATCCCGGTGCCGCTCTTTTTGCTGCTCAGCCTGCGTCTTCACGTTAGCAGACTTTGTGTACAATGCAGGGCAAGCATCGCCCCTTTTCAAAGCCCGTTCCCAACCCACTAGAAACTACGATGCAGCAGGCTTTGTTTGCTCGTGCTGCTCCGCGACAGCGATTTGTTCATGGGCCACGATACGTGTTACTCTCACTAGGCCTTCTCCAACCTTGTAAGCCCAGTTTCACATAAGCACAGCTCCATGCATTCTGGTGTTCCATCAGTCAGCAGCACATCCATCTGTAGCCTATTGATTGCGGTGCAACCTAATATGGAGCGTCATCCTGAGGACCTTGGCAAGCATATTCACCTGCCGCCTACAGACTCCGGTGCAGCAGGTTCAGCGTGTCGCGCAGCTCCGCGACCGCGATCTGTCCCGGAGCCGATGGCTTGCGGGCCGCACCGAAGGTTACGGCGGAGCCGAATACTTCGCCGGCCAGACGGCTGATCACGCCAGAACCGGCCATCGACATCGTGATGATAGGTCGGTCTGCGTACGCTGTCTTCATCTCATGGGTAGCTTCCAGCAGGATCAGTACATCACCTGGTGACTGAGGCATCACCGCAATCTTAGGCAGATCGCCTCCCAGCTCCTGAGCTTTGCGAAGGCGGGCAATTATCTCTGCTTTAGGTGGTGTGGCGTGAAAATCATGATTAGAGAGAATCACGAACACTCCGCTGGCATGCGCAACTTCTACAAGCGCCCGCACATCATCTTCTTCGTTGAACAACTCGACATCTATGATGTCGGCCAGTCCACTTTCCGCGACTGCCTTGTTAAGCTGCACATACGCTTCCCGGCTGATCTCCTTCTCGCCGCCCTCCCGCGCACTGCGGAAGGTGAAAATCAGCGGGAGCTCAGGGATAACTGATCGGATGGCCTGCAGCGCTTCCTGAACCGCCACGGTATCCTCGACCCCCTCATAAAAATCCACGCGCCACTCTGCCAGATCCGGAGCCAGTAGCTTCAGCGCCTCGGCCTCCTGTTTCAGCTCGTCCACCGTCACCCCGACAAGCGGAACACAAATCTTGGGTACACCTTCGCCGATTACTACATTCTTCACTGTCAGTATGCTACTCATTGGTTCAGCTCCTTGTGTATCCAAATCTATTCCTGCTTCCCGGTTCCGGAGGCCGCTTGCAGAAATTTCTCTACCTCGGCCAGCCTCGGCAGTGAAGGAATCGCCCCTGGCTTACCTACAGCCAGGGCGCCTACCGCGTTGGCGAAGCTCAACGCTTCCGTGAGTCCCGCCCCACGGGTCAATTGCAGAGCCAATGCCCCGTTGAAAGAATCGCCGGCGGCTACGGTATCCACCGCCTGCACCGGGTATCCGGGAACATGCTCTGTTCCCGTCTCATTAACAATCAGTGCCCCTTTGGAACCAAGGGTCACGATTACGTTCTGCACGCCCTTCGCCAGCAGCTGGCGGGCGGCTTCAGCCGCGGTGTCCACACTGTCCACCGCGATCCCGGACAAGACGCCCGCCTCTGTCTCATTGGGCGTCAGATAGGTCACGTGGCTGAGCAGCTCATCGCTCAGCGGCCGTGCCGGGGCGGGATTCAGGATCACCGGAATCCCGTGGGCATGGGCAATGGCCGCGGCGCGCTCGCTCATGGCCATATCCATCTCAAGCTGCATGACGACGATCTCCGCTTGGCGGATTACATCCTCAAGCGCTTCAATGTCCCCTGCAGTAAGCTCAATATTCGCACCGGGAACCACGATAATCCGGTTCTCCCCGTCTTCCTCCAACACGATAGATGCAACCCCTGTCGCTTCCGTCTTACTGATGGAGATATGCTCTATATTTACTTGCTCCTGTCTCATAATCTCCCGCATTTCGTTGCCGAAGCCATCTTGGCCGACCCGGCCAATCATAGTCACCTCTCCGCCAAGGCGAGCTGCGGCAGCGGCCTGATTGGCCCCTTTTCCGCCAGGGGACAGACTGAAGCTTTGTCCGAATAACGTCTCTCCGGGTCCCGGAGCCCGTCCTGTACGAACAACCATATCCATATTTAAACTTCCAATTACCACGATACCCACGTAGACACCACCATTATTATTCTTATTCTCTTATTCCTTTATCTTATGGCCTACATCCCAGTTAATCAAACAATTCTCTACATTACGGTACAACTTTTCTTTGGTCCACTCCTGTAAAAAGACAAAATCATGATTACCCTATCGATAAAAGGGGAACATAATAAAGGGCCCTCTGCTGATACATTTTGTGCAGAGATGCTTAACAATAAGTTGTTCATTCCATTCCTGATTGGGAGGCTTAGCAGTGAACGAGAAGAAATTGCCGGTAGTCGCCTATTTCTGCATGGAGTACGGCCTTCATTCCGATTTCAAGCTGTACGCAGGCGGACTGGGCATTCTGGCAGGTGACTATATTAAAGGTGCTAAAGATATAGGTGTTCCCCTCATTCCCATCGGACTGAAGTGGAAGCAAGGCTATACGGATCAAAGGATAGGTAGAGACGGTAAACCCTACGATGCTTATCACAATTATAACTATGATTTTCTTGAAGATACTGGCGTTAAGGTGACAGTCAAGATTCGGAAGACCGATGTGGTATGCAAAGTGTGGAAGACCGATCATTTTGGCAACAACCCGTTATATCTGTTGGACACCGATGTTCCGGAGAATATGGATGCATGGATTACTGGGCAGCTATATGGCTGGTTTGGTGAGGAGCGGATCGCTCAGGAGATGGTGCTTGGTATTGGCGGGGTAAAGGCCCTGCGTGCCCTTGGCATAGCGGTCGATGTCTATCATTTCAATGAAGGCCATGCGGCCTTGGCTGCTACCGAGCTGATTCGCGAGAAAATGTCTGGGGGACACACCTTCGAGGAAGCCTGGAGAGCCACCCGGGAAGAGGTAGTCTTCACTACTCACACCCCGATCAAGGAAGGTAACGAAGCACATCCACTGGACCGACTTGAGTATATGTGCGGCTTCAACGGCTTGACTCGTGATCAGATGGAACGGATCGGCGGTGAGCCTTTTAACATGACTGTAGCCGGGTTACGGCTTGCGCGGATTTCAAACGGAGTGGCAGAGCTACATGCTGCAACGGCCAATAAAATGTGGAAGACCGTCGCGGGTAGATCGGAGATTATCCCCATTACAAATGCCATTCATACCCCAACCTGGGTGGACGAACGGATCATCAAAGCTTATGAAAAAGACAGCGATTTATGGGCCGTTCATAAGGAGCTCAAGGGCGAACTGCTCGATTTTATTGCTGAACGCGCCGGGATCACCCTGAACCCTGATGACCTGCTGATTGGGTTCTCACGCCGGGCTGCCCCTTACAAGCGCAGTGATCTGATCTTTTCCAATCCCAAGCTAATTGAGCCATACCTGGAGAGCGGCCGCATCCAGATCGTCTTCTCCGGTAAAGCGCATCCGCTGGATGATGTCGGCAAGCAAATCATCAGCAATTTGGTGGCGATGATGAAGAAATATCCGAAAAGTGTTGTTTTCCTCGAAAACTACGATATGACTATCGGTGCAATGCTAACTCGCGGCTCCGACATCTGGCTCAACAATCCTCGAAGACCGCTGGAAGCCAGCGGAACCTCTGGAATGAAAGCTGCGATGAACGGAGTGCTGAATTGCTCCATATTGGATGGCTGGTGGCCTGAGGCCTGCATCGACGGTGAAAATGGCTGGAAGATCGGCGATACCTTCGAGACCGGTGACCTGGAATTTCAGAATCAGCACGACAGCGACGCGTTATATGATACCCTTTTGAACAGAGTCGTTCCAACCTACTATGAGAATCGCAGCAAATGGGTGCAGATGATGAAGAAGAGTATAGAAACTACAATTACTGCCTTCTCCACCAAGCGTATGCTGGAAGAATACTATAACAAAATGTATATCAAATAAGCCGCACGAACCCAATCGCATCTTACACCATCTAGACTTCCCAGTCTTCGGACCTGTTCCCGTCCACCCACTGTGGGCGGGTTTTTGGCATATGCATACGGACTACGCTGTTCCGTCCCCCTGCTTTGGCCGCGTACAATGCCTCATCTGCAATCTTCATCAGTTCGGCAAACTGGTCATTATTGCGGACTCTGCCTGTCGTTGTTCCTAGACTGCCTGTTACAAATCCGCCCGTGACGGAAAATTCGTGAGTGATCTTCATCCCACTGATCTGCGCACGGATTCTTTCCGCAATTTCCGCGATCTCTTCCCTGCCGGTATGAAAAGCCGCAAAGACGAACTCTTCTCCCCCTAGTCGTGCAGCGATATCTTCAGGCCCTCTGGACGCCGCATGAATGACCCCAGCGATGCTTTTGATCACCTTATCGCCTTCCGCATGACCGTAATTGTCATTGAACTGCTTGAAATAATCAATATCCAGCATGATCAGAGACACCTCTGTATCCGGAGTGTCCTGACTGCTGAGCATCGTCTGCACCTGCTGATCGAAGGCACGGCGATTGGGAATCCCTGTTAGCTCATCGACGAGCGACAGCTTCAACAGTTCTTCGTTCGCTCGTTCCAGCTCCCGGTGTACCCTCAGGTTTTCTTGTATTTCCTGCTCCAGCCTGGCATTACTTTGCCCTAGCAGAACCTTGCTATAGAAATTGCGACAATAGGTCACAAACAGAATCCGGGAGGCAATCCATGAGAAGAATACGAAAATGCCCAGATTCACATAATGACCAACCAGCACCTCGCCTGAAGATTGATAGAATGGCAACCCCGCCGCCAATAATAATGTCGAAACACCATATAACAGCAGAATAGTCTTATTGTTAAAGTAGAAAATTACCGAGATACTCATCAGGTTCACGACAAAAGCCATCAACTGGCCATAGAGCCTCTGATCTACCAAAGTGACAATAGTTCCCCACACCACGAATATAATGGAGTAAAGAAGAAAGGCCCCTTGATATCTCCGGAATTGCTCAGGTGAATACGTCTTGTCAGGATCATATTTTCTAGCAGCAAGCAAAAAACAGATGTTCATAATAATCATCAGCATATACATAACAAAATAAAAGCTGAAGTGAAAGCTCTCATGTGCGCTCGACAGAGAGGCCGTCACATCGGCAACTGTGAGCGCGGTTTCCAGACCGATGATGATTCTGGCGAACAACAACCCTCGCGCAATATTTTCCGCAAACATCTGATTCTGTAGCTGCTTCTTTTCCTTGGCAGTTAACTCGAACGGTAGCCTGATCAACCTACTCAGCATGTTAATCTCCCTTTGCCGGGGAAGAACCCCCGGTAATCTACTGATAACGGCTTATAGTATCCTTTATCTTCTAATGGTAGTACATCACAAATACATATTCTATGCAAATTGTGTACCTCCCCTCTTACTCTATTTATAAATATTTCTTATTTAAAATTAATATAAAAAAGGATTGCATTTTCCCTGTAACTTGTTAATATAGAACTTATACTAAATCTAAAATCAAATCCCATGAGGTGATTCTATTTATGAGTTCCAACCCTAATAACCTTACGACTAGCTGGGGCGCGCCGGTAGGCGACAACCAGAATTCCATGACCGCCGGCTCCCGTGGTCCTAGCCTATTGCAGGATGTCCACCTGCTCGAGAAACTCGCGCATTTTAACCGGGAACGGATTCCCGAGCGTGTCGTGCATGCCAAAGGTGCCGGAGCCCATGGATACTTTGAAGTCACACAAGATTTATCGCAATATACGAAAGCTAACTTCCTGTCCGAGGTGGGCAAGCGCACACCGATGTTCATCCGTTTTTCCACCGTTGCTGGTGAATCCGGCTCGTCTGATACGGTCCGTGA
Source organism: Paenibacillus sp. GCM10012306 (assembly GCF_042649265.1). Classification (NCBI taxonomy): domain Bacteria; kingdom Bacillati; phylum Bacillota; class Bacilli; order Caryophanales; family Paenibacillaceae; genus Paenibacillus; species Paenibacillus sp. GCM10012306. Next base: position 86,431 of record NZ_JBHRYW010000017.1, read on the forward strand.
TCCGCGCGGCTTTGCCGTGAAGTTCTATACCGAGGAAGGTAACTACGACCTTGTCGGCAACAACACGCCTGTCTTTTTCATTCGCGATGCCATTAAGTTCCCGGACTTTATTCATACACAGAAGCGTCATCCGCAGACCCATCTGAAGAATCCGAACGCCGTCTGGGATTTCTGGTCTCTATCACCTGAGTCACTGCATCAAGTCACTATTCTGATGTCCGACCGGGGCATTCCCGCTACACTGAGACATATGCACGGCTTCGGAAGCCATACCTTCAAATGGGTGAATGCAGAAGGTGCTGTTGTCTGGGTGAAATATCATTTCAAAACAGAGCAAGGCGTGAAGAACCTGGATGTGAAACTGGCTGCTCAGCTCGCCGCTGATAACCCGGATTACCATACCGAGGATTTGTTCAATGCCATTGCTGCTGGTGACTTCCCTGCTTGGAGACTGTATGTACAAATTATGCCGGAGAAGGATGCCGACACCTACCGCTTCGATCCGTTCGACGTGACCAAGGTTTGGTCGCAGAAGGACTATCCCCTGATTGAAGTGGGCCGCATGGTGCTGGACCGCAATCCGGAGAACTATTTTGCAGAGGTAGAGCAGGCGACCTTCTCCCCTGGTTCGTTCGTGCCTGGCATTGAGGCTTCCCCCGATAAAATGCTGCAGGGCCGCCTGTTCGCCTATGCCGATGCTCATCGTTACCGGGTAGGCGCCAATCATAACAGTCTGCCGATCAACCAGCCCAAGGCGGAAGTGCGAAATTATCAGCGCGATGGGGCTATGAACCACGGCACTAACGGCGGAGGATCTGTTTATTACGAGCCTAACAGCTATAGTGGTCCTACTGAATCACCAGCAGCTAAACCAACACCGTTTGAAGTGTCCGATCAGGCAGACAGCGTCGCTTACGACCATAATGATCATTACACCCAGCCCGGCGATTTGTACCGTCTGCTTAGCGAAGAAGAACGTACCCGTCTCGTTCAAAACATTGTCGGTGCCATGACCCCGGTTGACCGGGAAGACATCAAGCTCCGCCAGATCGGACATTTCTATAAAGCTGATCCTGAATTCGGGCAGCGCATTGCCGCAGGATTGGGCTTAGAGGTGCCAGATAGCGTGTAAGATGATCCTGTTCTACAAGAGCAGTTTATTATAGAAGAGAACAATGGAGTTCCCCTATCACTCAATTTGTGATACTCCAATCCCCCCCTTTAATCCTTATATAAAATAAAAGGACCTCGCCTCCACTCTGCAGTGGGGTTCGAGGTCCTTTTATGTGTTACTAACGGATAAATCCAAAATAAATTACTACGAGCATAATAGCAATGGTTGATATTGCAGAAATGCAGGTGAAAAAGAGGTTCCAGCTATTGTTTCTCATTCGTCTTGTATACGATTAGGATTGTCGATCTCTGGTGTTCCGTACCGCCGCGTGAAGCCTTGACTACAGATCCGTAACATATATTCACTACCTGTTCTTCTTGCAGTCCCGCTAAAAATTCATTCGCTTTGTTCTCCGCATAAGAATTGTCCGTATCCACGAACTCCTTGACTTGAATCATCCCAATCTCTCCTTTGTAAGATTATTCATTTCCATTTTCTCAGCTTCTACCTGAGCCCCTAGAATGCACATGACGCATCACTCCTAAGGTAACATTTAATGTAAACTATTCGCAAACGTAGAGTAAGGCACTCCGCAGCTACACGCAGAATGCCTTTACTTGAGCTAAGCTTAGCATTCCCCCTGCAAAGAGTCAACGGGATGGATTGGATTTACAGTTGGCAGCTGTTATACTGTGGTGAAGGCCCCGAATGATGCGGGGTCTCTATTCGTATAGACTAATGCAGGAGGGATTCAGTATGGCGAGGCTTTATATTTTATCTACAAGAAACGTGATGCTTAGAGGGGGGGAAATCTACTATGAACCATAGTCTTCTCTATCAGGGCTCACGGACGCAACTCGTTGGGCAGCTTCTGTATTTTGACGAGGAAAAGCTCGGCTTCCTGAATCAATATTTCCCTGATCGAAGCAAGCAAAGAATCGAGGCTGAGGAGCTTTTGGCTCGTTATTGTGCCACACTGGAGCAACTACTCGCTGAATTTAGCGAAGAAGGACTGAACTCTGTGGTCCTGATTGGCAGCCAGTTGACTCTGCGATATCTTGATGATGGCGAAACCGATATCTACACCATCGTGTTCCCCAATCAAGCGGAGCCAAGTGACAGTAAGGTCTCCATGCTCTCGCCTGTTGGCCTGCAGCTACTGCTGGCGGAGGTGGGTAGTACACGGCGGCTGCAAGTCCCTTCGGGTGAGTTGGAAGTCGTCGTTGAGAGCATCAAATTTGTGAATAGCGGCGAAGTAGGACAGTTTATTTAACCCCTTTTCCAAGATGCTTGGCCTCCAAAAACATTGGCTAAATGTTAACAAGAGGCCTCTTTGTTGTCCTGGACAAGAAGAGGCCTCTTTGGGGCTAAGCTATAGAATTAAGTAAACATTCATTGACCTGTCTCTAACTCTAACAAGCGATCAAAAGAGCAGATCGATAAGTTCCTTGTCTACAACTACTCTATTCAGTAGCTCTGTTCCTGCCTTCGTATTATTCACCAAAGCATCCACCAATTGTTTTTGTTCGGTGGTGAGCTGTATGTAATCGGCCGGAAGCTCGCGGCATTTCAACAACATGCCCAGTAGGGCATCGGTGGTACGCGCGCTAAGTTCCAAGATGTCCAGAATGTCCTTACGCGTCGCTTTTACCGTGCTGACATACCGGCTTATTTTAACAGTCTCCATATTAGCTCGCTCAGCGAGCACCTTATTGTTCCTATACCTCAGAAGGACGGTGTTCAGAATAGCACCGCAGCCTGTAGGATTAGCTAGTCCCAATAATGGGGTCCCAAAGTTCCCTGCAGTAGTTCCTTTTCTTTCGATAGTCTGTGCCCCACTCCTGTGCCGAGGTAGCTCTGCATGGGTAGACCTTGTACTAGTACGTGTTGGGATTGTTCTGCCAGAATCAACTGTACGGATCGCAGTCGCAATGGCCAGCACTGCTGTTGGGCCAAGAGAAGCGACACCCCTACCGACCACAATATTCGCGGCTGTCAGCTCGCTAGAGCTGTGACTTGTATTGCTAATCGTCATTTCCATTGTTTTCAGCAGACCGTAGAACTTTTTAGCCTCGATCTTGATTACCTTCAACTCCGTGTTTAGGGCTACTGATTTGTTACTCATGTTATTGACGAAATCCCATGCTTCATCGATAATCGTCTGGAGTCTCCTACGTTTGTCCAGCAACCGCTTCGCATCCTTGATAAGGCCTTGCTTCTCTATTTCATAAGTGGCTTGCACCCTCTTCATATTCCCAATGGCTTCTTCCCGCTGACCTTTGCTGAACACAGGTAAGCCCCCTCATGAGCAGTAATAGATGTAATCAAGCAATCTCTCTATGGATGAAGTATACCTAAAATTTGGATAATTATCACTACCGATAAAGATTCCTCCACTGCTCCAGTTGCAGCTTCAACTGCTCTCTAGCAGATGATGGCTCCAGAATCTCGGCATTCGGTCCGTATTGGAGAATCCATTTCATAAACTCCTTCTCGTTGTTAACAGTAACTTCAAAGAGCAAACTACCATTCTGCTCATCCCTCATCCGCGGGTGTACGAATAACTCTTCCTCTTTGATATACCGGGCCACCTCTGGAGAAAAACGAACTTTGAAATTCGTATTTTTGTTCCCGCGATCAATCGACCATGTATTTTTCAAATATTGCTTAATGTTGAAGCCGCCCTTGTCAAAATACTCTGCCGTGATTTCCACCTGCTGAAATCGGCTGATTCGGAAGGTACGAATAGCCTTCTTCAGATGGCAATGGCCGATAAGGTAAAAGCGCTGATCGCGCGGGATCAAATAATACGGGTCTATCTCCCGCTCGGTTATCGCATTACGACTCTGCGAATGATATACAGCACGAATGCTTCGTTGCTCCAGAATCGCTTCAATAATAGGCTGTAAAAAACTTTTGCTCTCCTTGCGATAAGCAGGCGTCCCCATCTGGATAATATCGGCTATATTTTCAAGGATACCGTTCTGCCTGGACTTCTCCTTTAAATGCGTCCCCATAACCTTAGCATAACCAGTATGAAAACCTTGGGGGATATTATCCTGATTCAGGACAGATGGCAGTAGGGAGAACGCCAGCGCCTCTTCTTCGGAGAAATCCAATGGGTACATGAAAAACTTGCCCATAAACTTATAGCCAGTCCCCCTTCCTTCATTTGTTATGGGTGCGATGTGGCTCAGCAGCTCCAGATCCCGGTAGATTGTCCGGAGGTTCACATCACATTTAAACGCCAGATCGGAGGCAGTGATTCCCGGGTTGGACTGAACGGCATTGATAATTTTAAAAATACGAATTACTTTGTCTGTCATTATGTATGCATTGCTCCTTTGTTGCTATGTTACAAAGCCATCCATCTGCAAAATGAATATAGCGGCCTTACCAGTCTTTACGCTGCCATCGTATATCCGTTCCATTGCATAATAAAAAACACGGAGAGTAAAAGCCTCCGTGTTGCGTGTTTGAATGAAGCTATGTTTTGCCAAACCATTATTTCAATCTAAGTCCTTCGGCCAGCTTGCCCACTGATTTTTCAATTCGGGCTGCCCGTGTCTCCGGGCGTTTCGCCCCCTCAATCCAAGCGACATACTCTTTCTGGTAAGAATACGCCAGACTATCATAATAATCTCTAGCTTGTTCATTGGTGCTGAGGGCAGCTACAAAGTCATCTGGCAGCAATACCTCTCGTGACGCGGAATCTTCTTCCATCTTCACACTAACGGTGTCGCCTGGGCCCGCCTTTGCCAGAGTCCGCAGTTCCTTGTTGACTACCATAAAGTGACGTCCATCCCCATGCGGCATCAGTGTCCCTCTATAGGGTACCCTGTTAATTGTTCCTTTTACCTGGACACGAGATTTCGTTCCGAAAATCTCCTCTACCGCCAAGGGTACGTTAAAATATGTCCAACTCCCGGTCGCCTCCGGTCTAATCAATCTTGCCGTGAACTCGTACATGGGCAGTCCCCCTTAATGGTACTACTTATTCTATTGTACCATCTGGGGTGGACCAAACAAAAAAAGACACCCGCCCGGAATGGGCAAGTGCCTCTTGTTATAAGCGGGTGATGGGAATCGAACCCACGCTATCAGCTTGGAAGGCTGAAGTTCTACCATTGAACTACACCCGCACAGATATAAAATCGGGATGACACGATTTGAACATGCGACCCCCTGGTCCCAAACCAGGTGCTCTACCAAGCTGAGCTACATCCCGACAATATAGTTTAATAAAATGGCGCGCCCTGAGAGATTCGAACTCCCGACCTTTTGATTCGTAGTCAAACGCTCTATCCAGCTGAGCTAAGGGCGCAAAAATTATGGAGCGGACGACGGGAATCGAACCCGCGACCCTCGCCTTGGCAAGGCGATGCTCTACCGCTGAGCCACGTCCGCAAATAAGTGGTGCGCGTGAAGGGACTTGAACCCCCACGTCGTGAAACGCCAGATCCTAAGTCTGGTGCGTCTGCCATTCCGCCACACGCGCAAACTTGTAAAAATGGTGAGCCATGAAGGACTCGAACCTTCGACACCCTGATTAAAAGTCAGGTGCTCTACCAACTGAGCTAATGGCTCATAAATGGCTGGGGATATAGGATTCGAACCTATGCGTGACGGAGTCAAAGTCCGTTGCCTTACCGCTTGGCTAATCCCCAACGTTCATGAATGGTAATTATAACTTGTAAAGAATGGCGGAACCGACGGGATTCGAACCCGCGATCTCCTGCGTGACAGGCAGGCATGTTAGGCCAACTACACCACGGTTCCAGATTGGTTGCGGGGGCAGGATTTGAACCTGCGGCCTTCGGGTTATGAGCCCGACGAGCTACCGGGCTGCTCCACCCCGCGTCAGTAAAATCATATTCTCTTGTCCTCCAAAGGAGGTTACATGGTGGAGGCTGAGGGGATCGAACCCCCGACCCTCTGCTTGTAAGGCAGATGCTCTCCCAGCTGAGCTAAGCCTCCATAAATATGACCCGTAGGGGATTCGAACCCCTGTTACCTCCGTGAAAGGGAGGTGTCTTAACCCCTTGACCAACGGGCCATGCTACAAATCTAATCAATAAACATTGTATCGCTTGTCCACTAAAAACAAAACTTTCGAACGGAGAGAGAGGGATTCGAACCCTCGAGACGCTTGTGGCGCCTACACGATTTCCAATCGTGCTCCTTCGGCCAAACTCGGACACCTCTCCAAATGGCTCCCCGAACAGGACTCGAACCTGTGACAACTCGATTAACAGTCGAGTGCTCTACCAACTGAGCTATCAGGGAAAATGGTGGGCCTTAGTGGACTCGAACCACCGACCTCACCCTTATCAGGGGTGCGCTCTAACCAGCTGAGCTAAAGGCCCTTTTTACTACATATGTAGTCATTGCGGCAAAAAATAACCACGGGTTTGTGGTTTCCGCTTGGCGGCGTCCTACTCTCCCAGGACCCTTCGGTCCAAGTACCATCGGCGCTGGAGGGCTTAACGGTCGTGTTCGGGATGGGTACGCGTGGAACC
>NZ_JBHRYW010000018.1:0-86841 GCF_042649265.1 Paenibacillus sp. GCM10012306
AGGATGTGTTTTTTTGCGTAGACATGAGATTCACCTAGCCTTTATACGTTGGTGTTCTCATCATAAAACATCTGTTGGCTCTCGGGTACTCTGAAATTGTTTACCTTTAATTGGAAATATAGTGATACAAGATTAGACTCCAGAGACGCTATAAACAGAAATCCTGCTAATATTCCACTGTTTAGAGGGAATAACGTCATCTGAATCCGCTCCAAGTTCAGAACAACTTCATTTGGCAAATAACTACTATAGAGTCCGTTAGCTCCTATAAATGAGCTTCAACCTACAGTATGGAATGCTTTCATCAAGCATGTTTGACCAAAGTCTTGTGTCCAGCACTGATTATGACGTTGAACCATAAACGTATCTGTATTTCTCCAGCTCCGCAACCATTCAAAATAGAAGCGAGAGAGTGAACAGAGAGAGTGAGAAAAAGCGACCTCGCTAGGTCGCTTGAGGCCGCTTTTCAATTTACACAACTGTTAGCTATTGATTGAGTAAACTTATAATATCTACTTATTATTCAGCAATCGCAGGATCAGTGTTAATGCTTCGGCCCGCGTGGCATGTGCCAGCGGATCATAGCGGTTACCGTCCTTACCTTGCACTAGCCCTGCCTTAACAGCGGCGGCCAATTCGCCCCTCGCCCAAGCCGGAATGCTGGCTGCATCAACGAAGGTCAGCTGCGGGTGTTCTTCTGCCGCGAGCTGCGCCGCGCGGGCGGCGATGACCGCGATCTCTGTACGAGTAATATTCCCACTTGCTCTGAACGTGCCATCGGCATAACCGTTCAGTAAGCCTGCACGACTAAGTGCCGTTACCCCTTCAGTAGCCCAGGCCGGAATTTTGGCCTGATCCTTGAAAGCTGGCGCTGAAGCCGCTGCCGAGCCAAGTTCCAAGGCACGGCTCAGGAACACGGCGAACTCACCCCGGGTCACGATATCATCTGGCCGGAAGCTGCCATCCTCGAAGCCGCGCGCAATTCCGAGCGCGGTCGCCTGACGGATGGCATCCTGTGCCCAGTGGCCCTGCACATCGCGGAAGCTCACCGGCTCCGCTGTCGGCTCAGCGGGCGATGCTCCAGCAGAGCTGCCCTCGCCGCTTTCTGCACCCACGATGGTCCCTGTTACTGCACCGCTAGAAGCAGCGCCGCCCAGACTAGGGCTTGGCGTCCCTAACGAACCCGGGTTCGTGCCGGTACCAGGGTTCGTTCCTGTCCCCGGGTTCGTGCCGGTACCAGGGTTCGTTCCTGTCCCCGGGTTCGTGCCGGTACCAGGGTCCGTTCCTGTCCCCGGGTTCGTTCCAGTTCCCGGGTTCGTTCCAGTTCCCGGGTCCGTGCCGGTACCCGGGTTCGTTCCAGTTCCCGGGTCCGTGCCTGTCCCCGGGTTCGTTCCAGTTCCCGGGTCCGTTCCAGTTCCCGGGTTCGTTCCAGTTCCCGGGTTCGTTCCGGTACCCGGGTCCTTCACCACGGAAGCCTTCAGCTGCGCCACGGCTTCCGTCAGTGCAAGCAGCAGCTCATCCGATCGCTGCTGGGTACCGCCCAGATGCACCGCTACGCGGTGTGCATCTGCAATCGCCGCGGCCAGCGTTGCCTTGGCCGCTGCCGGGTACTGCCCCGCAGCCGTGCCAACCTCGGCTGCGTCGTGGACCTGCTGCGCAGCTGTAATCGCCGCCGACAGGCGGCTGTTATCCGCTGCGCCAAAGTTCAGCCGCACCGCGTACACGGTGCCGCCCACCCGCAGCTGCGCGTCATTCAACATCGCCGGGTTAACCGGCTTGATGTACACCACGCGCGCACCCGGCGCTGTCTCTTCATCAGGTGCAGCCGTGGCTGTGCCACCACTCACCTGAAGCTCATCGACAGCCGAATCCACCGTTACGATGGCGTAGGTATCCCCCGCCACCGTTGCAATCCGTGCGGGGCTATGAATGTAGCCCCCCGCCGGAGAGAACTCGTCTTTATCAGCAGCGGCAACTGAGACGTTCACGGCATATACCGCATTCTTTTTGAATACATTCAGCGCCGCTTGCAAAGCCTGTGCGGCAGCCTTTATTTGCGGCTGCGTAGCCGCCAGATTGGCTCCAGTCTTAGCAGCGGTTTGCACCGCTTGCTCGGCCTGCTGTTTGGCAGCGATGAATACTTCTTCCGCGCCGGACGGCGCTGACGCTGTCTCTAATAATCGCTTAGCGGCAGCTACCGAGTTGTTCAAGTCCTTCAAAAGCTGTGTATTATAGCTGATATACACGCCTCTGATTTCATCTCCTACCTTATAGCGGACATAAGAGAGGCCCAACCAATTCGCTCCAGCCGTCTCCGTTCCCATAGCACTGCGGATGGTAACCTGAACCGCTTGCTCCTTTTCTGCCACCCCATTCTTCAGTGGGATTGCCCGGTAGGCCTCCTGTGAATAATCCAGTCCGTCAATAGAGAATCCTCCTCTAAAGTTCGGTATAGACTGCACCATTTCTTTGGCCTGAGGCACAACCGTAAAGTTCGCGTACGCCTTATCGCCATATTCACCTGAAGCGAGCTTAAGTAGAACCGCTGTACGGCCAAAATCGGCTTCATATACGGACAGCGTCGCCGTTTCCGTAAGTGTATCAATTACATGGACAGGAACAGGTGCAGTCGCAATATAATATCTGTCCTTATTATTGTTATACCGGGTTGTGAGCGCTTGGACCGAAGCGTCCACCGCAGTCTGCGTGGCGCTGTCATTCCCCATTACCGATACAGCAGTCCGCAAAACATCACTATTTAGAGACGTTGAGACCCCTTTTACATACTCTCCTGCCGAGGCTGGCGCAAAATTATACCCTGGCTTGCCCTCAGCCGTTCCCAACTCTTTCAGATCAGCCAACAGATCTTCCACCTTAGCGATAATATATCGCAGTGCTGTCTTATTAGCCGTGTATACCGAAGTCTTATAAGCTGCAAGCCCATCATTGAGTGCGTGGTAAGCAGACTTAATATCATCTGGAGACGGAGCTGGCTGCGCTGCGACTTCCTCCGCATGAACAATATGCGTATAGAGCACACTCCGCGATCCAATTGGGTATTGACCAAACGCCGTCCCTTCCACTGTTGTGTCGTACACGGAACGGGATACCGTTACGAGTTCCTGCAGTTGTACAAGCGTAATTGCAGATGGTCCTTCGCCGCCCCCCGGCTCTCCACCTTCTCCAGGATTCACAGGTAATCCGGAAGGATCCAGCCAAAGCTGCACATTGTACCAGTAATCATAATCCAGACCTGGATAGGTCGGATTGTTCTTGATGATGACATGCATCAGGACATCTGTGGGCTTCTGAATGTCTGCAATCGGCACGGACATGACAGTCTTTCCTGCTGAACCGCTGCCGCGTGTCACTTGGTATTCCTGATATCCCTCCATCCCTTGTACATGACTGCCGGTAATCACAGCTTTTGCCGCACCCGGCTTACGAAAGGCGATATAAGGAATCAGCGCCGCATTCTCTGCTTTGATCTCATGCTCGAAGACCGCCTGGCCATTCTGCACGGTCAATTTTCCCGAATTCTCTACATACAGGAACACATTCGCTGCGGAGTCAGAAGAAGTGTTATCCATCAGATAACGGTAAAAAATATTGCCGTATGTACCGTTCTGCCCCCCTGCTGCCGCGGCTGTCTTTGCGCCCCCATCGAACGGAGTTACCAGGAGCAGCAATGCCAGCAGCAACGCTGCGTATTTTTTAAACTTCATCATTTCATCCCATTCTCCTCTTCTCAGTGTGCCTTTCTTGTGCCTGATATAAAAGAAGGAAGAAGAAACGGAGCCCCGCTTCTCTTCCTTATGCAGTCTTTAAGAACTCGGCCCCTTGGCCTACTGCTTGTTAATTCCAGTGAATGTCCAGATCGTACAGTTGACTGTGGAACACGGTGGAAACGTATAATTGAATACTAATGTCCGAATTTGGGTTGGTAGCGGTGAAAGTAAAGGTGGTCAAGTCGGTACTAGCATCGTAAGAACCGTAATAAGTAGAACTCTCTGCACTCAGGTAAGGGAAATAATCGCCTTTAAGCTTAATAGTAACTTCGTTGCCGTTCACTTCAGCCGGCCCGCTAATAAACCTGCTGGAGTGAGAATCGTAGGATCCTCCGTAGTAGAATTGATAGGATTTGCTTGCTGCAAATGCCGGAACGGCCAACATCAGTGTAAGTACAACCATCATCAACAAGGATACTGTCTTCTTCGCTTTTACCATTATGCAACACACTCCCTATGATTTGATATTAGAGCTTACGCTTTAACTGCTTGGTTCTCTGGACTTTACGACGAACAACAACCTTCCCTAGGCAAAAGCGGCTGTGCCGCTTCATTATGTGCTGAGCTTCTACCTGTACCCTTAAGATCATCCCGCCTTTCCGTAATTTCATTGCCCCTCTTAATTGATAATGATTATCAATATCAATTAATTGAGTTGATCTTACCTGTTTATCCCAGTCCTTGTCAATCCTTTTTTGTATAAAATTTGAATAATTAATATTAAATTAGTTCAAGCCCTTCCTTTTCGGAACGATGTACAGCCCAGTCTCCGGCTCCCTTTTTACCACGACCTCTACCCCATACACAGCCTTGACCGAGTCCGCAGTGATAACCTCCTCTGGTGGACCTTCCAGTACCACCTGACCTGCCTTCATCGCAATCAAATGATCGCTGTAATGAATCGCCTGGTTCATGTCATGCAGCACCATCACGACGGTCAGGCCATGTTCCCTGCCCAGCCGCCGGATCAGATCAAGCATTTCATACTGATAGAAAATATCCAGGTACGTCGTTGGCTCGTCCAAAAAAAGAATCGGTGTCCGCTGAGCCAAAGCCAACGCCAGCCAAACGCGCTGCCGTTCTCCACCCGACAATTCGGCTAGCGGCTTCTGCCGCTTGTCCTGCATATCCGTGCAGGATAGCGCCCAATCCACCGCCTCTCGGTCCACTTCTCGCTCCGGCACCAACAGCGAACGGTGCGGAAGACGTCCGAAAGACGCCAGCTTCTCCACGGTCAGATCGCCTGGCGCAGTATTCTGTTGATGCACCACCGCCAGCTTGCGGGCGATCTCCCGCGGCTTAAGACGGGCCAGCTCCTGCCCGTCCAGAATGACGGAACCGGAGGAAGGTGTATAGTTGGCAGCCAGCACGCTTAGTAAAGTGGACTTGCCGCTGCCATTGGGACCGATAATTGCCGTGGTGCAGCCCATAGGAATTGTCAGATTCAGCTCCTCCAGCAGCTTTTTGTTACGGTGATATGAGAAGGACAGTTCTTTAATCTCCATGGTTCACCTCTCCTTTACGCAGCAGGAAGATTAGAAACGGACCGCCGATCACCGTCATGATAATCGAAGCCGGAATCTCCACAGGTGCAAGCACTGTGCGCCCAAGCGTATCAGCCACCAGGATTAGCAACGCACCGGCCAGTGCCGAGAAGGGGATCAGCACCCTATGGTCCGAGCCAATGAGCTGACGTGCAATATGTGGCACCAGCAGACCGACAAAAGCGATCAATCCGCCAATCGCCGTCGCCGTTGCCGCCAGCAACACCGCCACCGCCGACACTGCAATCCGTACGCGACTTACATGCATACCGAGATTACGGGCCGTCTTGTCTTGAAGCACCAGCACATTGCACCAGGGGCTAATCAGTAAGGCCAGAATCAGACCAAGCGCGCCATATAGCACGATGATTCGCACATCTTCCCAGGTTTTCAGGTTAAAAATCGAAGTCGTCGCCATATTCACCATCGTGACTGCATAGCTACCCCTGTAGTTAAAAGACTGCCCCAGCCCAGTGAATGTCGCGTTCACAGCAATCCCGACTAGAACTAGCCTCAGCGGCTGAAGTCCTGACTTCCAGGACAAGGTGAAGACCAGTAGGCAGGCAATGGCTCCTCCGACAAAAGAGAATACCGGCATCCAAAAAAACATTGTCGGAAAAATCGTAACCATCGTCAGCGAAACAAAGCCCGCGCCTGAGGAAATACCGATCACTCCGGCATCAGCTAATGGACTACGCATCACGGATTGAAGCAGCACGCCGGAAACAGCCAGCGCGGCTCCGCAGAACAATGCCACAATGACGCGTGGCAAGCGTAAATCGCGAATGATCGCTACATTTTCATTGGTACCTGTAAACAAGCCCTGCAACAGTTCAAGCAAACTGACCTGCAAGCTGCCGCTAAGCACCGACCAAAGCACTGCTGCCAGCAGCAACACCAAGACAGCGGCAAAGCTCCACAGTAATTTCTTCATGTTCTCTTCATCCTCTGTCTGTTGTTAAAATACACACCGACTCTACTGCTTAAGCTCCGGGTAAAGCATCGGCAGCAAATCGCTAAGCGCCGCATCGGCTGCAAGGTTCGCCGTGGTGCCGAATAGCTCCTCGGGGAGATCGTATACACGTTTGTTCTTAACCGCATTGAAGTGCTTCCAGATATCATTTTTAATAAAATCCTCGTTGAACATCTTAATCACTTCTTCCGGCATCCCGTGCGCCGCGCGCAGAATCACATCGGGATTGCCCTGCTGCAAATATTCCGTATTGGAGGCCAAATACTCGACCGACTCCCCTTGGACGATATTGACTCCTCCGGCGATACGCACCAGATCACCGATGTAAGAATGTTCGGTCGCCACCAAATAGCTGCCCGGTACCCCAAGCAAGATAAGCACTTTTGGCGAGGGTTTCCCAGCTATAGCCGCTTTGATTTCGGCGATTTTATCTTCATAACGGGTAATTACGCTATCGGCCTGCGCCTTGCGATCATACTTCTCCCCAAGCTGAACCACCGACTCCTCCAGCTTCGCAAGGCTGGTCAGGTTGAGGAAGTTCGCTTCGATCCCGGCGCTCTGGAACAGCGGCTCCAGATCATATTTCAGTGTGGTGACCGACAGAACCTCGGTCGGCTTGAGTGATTTTACTTTTTCCATATCTGGACCCATGGGGTTGCCGACCTTCTCCACATTCGCATAACGTTCCGGCAGCTTCTTCGCACTGGTCGGTATACCCACCAGATTCAGATCGAGCAAGTCCATAATCTCAGTTGCCGACACAGTAGTTGCTATAATACGCGGCTCCTCCTTGGGTGTGGGCTCAGGTGTGACTTCCGCTGCTTGCTGCTGCGTGGCTGCCGGGGTGGACGCCGGACTCTTTTTCTTTGCGCTGTCCGTATTTGCAGCACAACCCACGATCAAGACAACCCAGCATAAGACGGCCATCCATCCTATCATTCTTTTCATAACAGGAACGTCCGCTCCTTTCTTCCTGCAAAACTGCGAAGGACGCCATAAATTCGGCATCCTCCGGTAGTCTGTGCTTATGTGTAGTAGATCCTTATTGCTCCAGCAATTTCACGAGTAGGGTTACTGCCTCTGCACGAGTTGCATAATCACCCGGTGCATAACGATTTCCACCTTTACCACTGATTAGCCCAGCTTGCTCCGCAGCTGCAATGTAAGGGCGTGCCCAAGCAGCAATATCGGCTGCATCACTGAACGTTGGTATTGCATTGGGATCAACCGTCAGTCCTTGCGCACGAACAATGATCACCGCGAGCTCGGCGCGGGTGATTTTGCGGTCGGCGCGGAAGCTACCATCTTCATAGCCACTGATGATTTTGCGAGCAGCTACCTGTGCTACACCGTCTGCTGCCCAAGCGGGAATGCTGCTTGCATCGCTGAAACCACGGCTGTTCGTAGCTTCGCCTTCAAGCTTCAGCGCCCGGCTCAGCAAAACAGCAAACTCAGCACGGTTTATCGGATTGTTCGGACGGAAGCTGTTGTCATCGTATCCTTTGACAAGTCCGGACTTGATTGCCTGCTCAATAGCAGCTTGTGCCCAGTGGCCGCTCACATCTGTCAGATTGACGGAGCTATCGCTCCCTGTTGCAGTCGATCCAGTATTAACTGCTGGCGCTGATGTCGGAGTAGCGGACACGGCTGGTGTAGCCGATGGGATTGCTGTTGCCGATGGTGTTGGTGTAGCTGCTGGCGCTGATGTACCCGAATCAATTCGGCCAGCCGGGTTGCTTGTCTGACCTCCTACCGTATTGCCTACTTTGATATCCACATTATAGGTGTGGAAGTAGTTGAATTCAGGCCAGTCAATCTTGACCCATGCTTTAAGTCTGACCCCGGTGTTGCTAATGGGGAACTGCACGGTACGAGTGTTGGCTGCGTTATCCGAAGCGATTACAGAGACCGACTGCTGTCCTACGGTGAATCCAGTGATTTCCTTGTTCTGCGTTAGTGTAATCGCCAAATATTTCTGCCCACCGGATACAACCAACGTACCTGGGTGCTGTACATACGTATCCATCATGGATACCTCGTTGCTGCCATCCTTGAGAATACTGTAGTCGATGCTGTAATAACCATCTGCGATGGAAGATCCCGGAGTTGTAGTTGGCGATGGACTTGGTGAAGTGACTGGTGCTGTTCCCCCGCCCTCACCTCCGCCAACGTCAGTACCTGTTGTTGGTGTAGGTGTAGGCGTCGGGGTTGGCGTTGGAGTAGATGTTGGCGTCTCTTCTCCGCCGCCACTTACAGCTGTGATGGAGTCCAGATTAAATTTATAACGCACCGCATGCGATTTGTCATAATTTGCGGAAGCTACGACAACACGGACTGTTCCGGGAAGAATAGCGGATAACCGCTCCACAGGAAAAGAAATCACACGCGTATTAGCAGCCGTATCCTCACTTACTGTCGTTACCGGCACAAGATTTGTTCCATCGCCGGCGACTTGGATTTCATGAATGGTAGAGCTGTCTTTAATTACGCTAAACGAGATGCTCTTCTGTCCTTTGTCCACCGTCAGTACTGCTGGAGTGCTGAAATACTTATTCATCGAGGACTCGGTGTCCCCGGTTGCCTGAAGCACTGAATAGGCAATAGTATACTGTCCATCGTTCAATACCGGGTCGGAAGGTGTTTCCGGCTGGGGCTCCGCGGCCGGAATCTGGCTTGGATCAAACTTGAAATCAACGTCGTACACGTTGAAATAGTTGATTTCAGGCCACTCAATCTTAACCCATCCCTTAATCGTGGAGTTCAAATCACCTAACTCGAATTTAACTGTTCTTTGGTTGTTAGATGCATTTTTATTCGTTACTGTTCCTTCGGATAATGTTCCGTCTACGGCTGTTAGCTTCAGCCCGGTAATTTCCTTGTCCTGAGTAACTGTAATAGAGACGTAGTTCTTGCCATCTTTAACTTCCAATGCAGCGGGCTTAAGGACAAATCCCTCCATTACAGAAGGGCTGGTAGTGCCATCCTTCAAGATGGAATACGGAAGCTCATACTGGCCGTCCTTGTAACGTGCGCTTTCAGCGTACGCTCCGCCAAGCGGCTGGATCACTGACCCTATAAGTAAAATGAATGCCATAATCCTTAGTACAAAACTGAATCTTGCTTTATTCAACAGAATCATTCCCCTTTAAACTTATTTTTTTCTGGCTTTAAAAACTGCATAACCTACCGCCGTAACCAGCACAGCCGCTCCACTACTCAACGCTGGGATAAGCTTCGGTCCCGCCTGCTGTTCCGCTACTATAACGGGTGCTGGCGTGGGATTTGCTGCTGCCGTCGGCTTCTTTGTCGGCGCTGGCGTAGCTGCCGACTTCTTCGCCGGTACTGGCGTAGCTGCTGGCTTCTTCACCGGCGCTGGTGTTGCTGCTGGCTTCTTCGCAGGTGCTGGCGTGGCCGCTGGCTTCTTCGCCGGTACTGGCGTGGCCGCTGGCTTCTTCGTCGGTACTGGCGTGGCTGCTGGCTTCTTCGCCGGTACTGGCGTGGCCGCTGGCTTCTTCGTCGGTACTGGCGTGGCTGCTGGCTTCTTCGCCGGTACTGGTGTGGCTGCTGGCTTCTTCGCCGGTACTGGTGTGGCTGCTGGCTTCTTCGTCGCTACTGGTGATATCGCCTTTAGCTTCCCGGCCTCAAACACAAACCGGATCGTATAGTCATGATCGTAATCAATAGACGGCACAGTGACATGAATCTTCGCAATCACCGGTTTTTCGACATCCTTGATTTCAAATTCCACTACCCGAGTATCTGCCGCCTTATTGCTGCTCACGACTTTGGCATTACCGCCTGGAACTTGGAACTCGGTAATCCACTCGCTATGATTCAGCTGCAAGCGGACTTTAACCGTTCCCCCTGAAACTGTCAGCTGCGCCGGCTTCTCAAAATAATCATTCGCCATGGAAACGGATTCATCTTCAGCCTTTTTGATGACATAATCGACGCTATAGGTTCCGTCGGCCGGAGCCGCGGAAGCATGAAGCAACGGCTGCACAGTGTAGGCAAACATCAGTAAGAGCATGAATACCAGTCCAAATTTTCTTCGAATCAACACGATATCGACTGCACCCCTTCCAAAATCATGCATTTATCATTGATAATCATTATCAATTTATCAGCAAAAAAAAAGCAACCCCTGCTCCCCTTTTTCTTGTATTTGCCAATATTTCTTGTAATGTTCCAGTAAAACATGTAGAAGTTAGACGCTGACATGATAATAATGTGATTTTTCAAGCTTTGTCAACCCTTTTCTATGATCTTCTTTTTTGAAATTACTCTGTTTTCAAAAAAAATTGAATGCAATTTTAGCGGCTTAACTCCGCATTTAGCGCTTTCCAATAAGGTTTCTTTCCTAAATTCCAAGGCTTGATATCAATATTTCGCCTTGTAAATGTGAATATTGTTTGACAACGATAATGAGATTCATTATCATTTGACGGGAAGAACTATTATCTTCCAGACTTTCACCCTCTTTCGGTGCACCTCCGAAAAATCATTATGGGGAAACTACAATCTCACAGGAGGCTATCCATGGTCAAACAATGGCATACACCTCTTCTCCTTCTAACCTTGTGTGCCCTCCTACTCACAGCCTGCGGGTCGGCAGGGCGGAGTGAAGTCGCTGGGGCCAATGCAGCTTTACCCGCGCTGACCCTGACTGATTTTGCAGAAAGGCAAGTCAGCTTCCCCACTGTACCACAGCATATTGTGGCGCTTGGTAATGGAGAAGCAGATATTATTATCGCCCTAGGGGGAGCCTTGGTTGGTAAACCGACTTCAAGTGGCGGCACCACGCCTAAGGGAACCGAGGACATTATGCAGATCGGCACGGCGCATGAAGTAGATTTGGAGAAGCTCGCCTATCTCAAGGCAGATGCGGTGCTTGGCAATACGCAGATGAATGCCAAGGATATTCCGGCTATCGAGAGCATCGGGGCCAAGATGGTGCTAACCCAGGCCAACTCGGTGGCGGATATTACAAAACAGATCACCCTTTTCGGCCAAATGCTGAACAAGGTCCCAGAAGCGCAGCAATTAAGCGCGGATATTGAGGCCGGGATAAAGGCTGCAGCAGCCACTCGTACAGGTGAGAAACCGCGAGTACTACTGGTATATGGCGCTCCTGGCACCTATATGGCGGCACTGCCGAATTCACTTGGCGGAAATATACTGGAGCTGGCGGGCGGAGCCAATATTGCCGCGGATTATCCCGCGCTACAGAGTTATCCGCAATACGCCACGTTGAATACGGAAAGGGTCATGGAGGCTAATCCACAGATTATCCTTATCATGACGCATGGCAACGGCGAGGAAGTGCAAAAAGGCTTCGAACAGGAAATGCGCCAGAATGCAGCTTGGAGTTCCATTGATGCGGTCGTACATAACCGGGTGCGCGTACTTCCCGCCGATCTATTCGGCACGAATCCCGGAACGCGAGTGAGCGAAGCCTTGCAACTGCTAGTATCACTGTTTGCCGAATTGGAGGCGCAATGAACAAGCAGCAACGCAATACCCGGAGAATTCTCGCTTTTATTCTTGCTCCTATCCTGTTGTTGCTGGCCTGCCTGTATGGGCTGACCTATGGTTCCGTCTCCATCTCTCCCGGTGAAGTCTGGGCCATTCTGCTGGGCGACCGCCCGGAAACATCGTCGCTTATTATTATGGACCTAAGGCTGCCCCGGGTACTGATCGGCCTCTTGGTTGGCGCTTGCCTAGCCGTTTCCGGCGCGCTGCTGCAAGGCGTGATGTCCAATCCCTTGGCCGATCCCGGCATTATCGGCGTCTCTGCCGGCGGAGGTTTGGCCGCCGTCATTGCGATGGTGGTTCTACCGCAGTACAGCTATCTACTGCCTGTCGGAGCTTTTCTCGGCTCGTTTCTCGCCGCAATCATGATTTACTTGCTGGCCTGGGACAAAGGTGCTTCGCCCATGAAAATTGTGCTGGCGGGCGTAGCGATCAATGCATTGCTCGGCGCTGCTATGAATGCCTTCATGGTCATCTTTAGCGACCGCGTTCAGGCGGTGCTGCCCTGGTTGTCCGGTGGACTGAACGGACGTAGCTGGCATCATCTCGGCTTCGCTGCGCCGTATGCCCTAGTCGGACTGGTCTTGTCGCTCCTGGCCATCAAACCAGCAAATCTTCTGCTGCTCGGCGACGATTCCGCGCGGCTGCTCGGACTGCGAGCAGAAGTATCCCGCCTCCTGATTATTCTACTGGCCGCACTGCTCGCCGGAACTGCCGTCAGCGTGGCCGGGCTGGTTGGCTTTGTCGGACTGGTCGTTCCGCACGCGGTTCGCCTGTTAATCGGCGGGGATTATCGTTTCCTGCTGCCGATCTCCATGCTGGGCGGCGGCGCGCTTGTCGTCTTCACAGATACGGCTGCCCGCACCTGGTTCGATCCGGTCGAGTTACCGGTCGGAATTCTATTAGCCGGAGTGGGCGCGCCCTTCTTCCTCTACCTACTGCGCAGAAGGAGGCTAGCTCCATGAGTACCACCAGTGGCAACAGCACAGTCGCCCCTGCCATTGAATGCCGTCGGTTGCATTATGCGCACGGCGGCTTCAAATTGAAAGATATTGAGCTTAGTATTCCGTTAGGACAGCTCACTGCAATTGTTGGTCCCAATGGCTCCGGTAAATCCACACTACTGCGTATCTTGGCAGGCCTTGTCGCTCCGGAGTCGGGAGAGGTACGGATTCTTGGCGAGGAGCTTCATAAGCTTCCGCGTCGAAAATTAGCCCGCACCCTTGCGATGCTCCCTCAGTCCAAGCAAGTGCCAGAAAATTTAACCGTTCGCGAACTGGTAGCCTACGGTCGTTCTCCCTACCAAAGTCCCTGGAACTACTCGGCAAGCGCCGAGGACCACCAATGGATCGACCATGCGTTGCAGCTAACGGGAACTGCCAGGTATGCAGACCGTATGTTTCATACTTTATCCGGGGGTGAACAGCAAAAAGCCAGAATCGCCATGACCCTGGCTCAAAATACGGACATTCTACTTCTTGATGAACCGACTACTTTTCTGGATATTACCCATCAGTTCGATGTTCTGAACATGCTTGCAGCCATCAACCGCGAGACCGGAATCACAATAGTGATGGTACTGCATGATCTGCCGCAGGCCGTTGCTTTCAGTCATCATATGGTGGCGATGCGGCGCGGATCTGTTGTAGCCACGGGAAGTCCGCGGGGATTACTGGACGATGTCTTTTTACAGAAAGTATATGATCTTGAGGCTTCAGTGAGTTATGTGGAGAATTACCCTGTAATTATTCCAAAAACCTATTATAAATTGGAGGAACGTAACATGATTATCGTGAACAATACTTCGCAAATTAAGAAAGGTCAGGCTTCGCTGCTGATTAACCGGTTCGATAAGGTCGGCAAAGTTGAAGAGATGGAAGGCTTTCTCGGCCTTGAGGTACTTCTGAATGAGAAACCGGCGGAATACGATGAAGTAACCATCAGCACGCGCTGGGTATCCAAAGAAGCTTTCCAGGGCTGGACTCGCAGCGACGCCTTCCGTGAATCGCATTCCCACCGCGAGACGCCGGAATATATTCTGTCTAACGCCATTTCCTTCCACGAGGTTAAAATTGTTCGCAATCCGATCAGTGCTTAACTTGATTTAAGCTACTGGATTAGTGAACGCAAAGATCTGTTAACTTGATATGTACCACTGTTGCTAAGTATGAGTTGAAGTAACAATTCACAGGAGCGGGAGCTAAGACCTTGTTATAGGCCAAAGGCTCTCGCTCCTGCTTATTTTAGATATATAAAACGATGGAATTATAGATTCTTCTCAACCATTAACCGACCATTTTTTTGGAAAAGAGAGCTCTTAGTTCGATTCATTATTTTTTTCTTTTCCAAAAGATTAAAAATATAATTCCAACGAGGAAAAAGCATGCTGCAAACAATTCTATTACGCCAAACTCTTTATTTATTAAGTATCTAGCCAGAAATAGGCCTCCAAATAAAACGGCTCCCCCAATACTGACGTGTAACAGACTATCACTCTTTTGCAAATGTTATCCCCTTCCTGACCTAGATACGATTCTGACTAACAAATTTGAAAATCTCATCGACAGCTTGGTGAGACCCGCCTGCTTTTAGAAAGGGTTCTCTAATAGCAGCAACAGCTTCCTTGAAGGATGGGTCACTTAACACATGATCTACGGCTTCACGTAGTTGCTTGGCAGTCAGGCTTTCCATTTGTAATTTAACTCCTGCTCCTATATTAGCCACTCGTCCGGCAATGACCGGCTGATCCGCGCTCTGTGGGATTACGATTAGCGGAACCCCGTAGTAGAGGCCTTCATTCGTGCTGTTCATTCCACCATGTGTAATAAATAATTTAGTGTACTTCAGTAGTTCCGTTTGTGGCACATAATTTTTTACGATGAAGTGATCAGGAATCTCACCTAAATCAGCGATTTGAACCCTACTCCCAATAGACATGACTATCGTATGCTCCGTGTCCCCCAGTGCCGCAAAACAAAGCTTATAGAAATCAATGGCTTGGTTGAAGATAGTCCCCAACGAAATGTATATTGGGCTTTTCCCCTTAATTGCCGTAAGGTCGAAGTTTTCTTGCGTTAATCGTGAAGAAATAGATGGGCCTACAAATTTATAGGTTTGGTCGATTGCTTCTTCATAAGGTTGAAACTCCCTCGTTGTATACACGATTGTAAGTGGTGCAGGATTACAAAATACATCATAAGGAGAAGTGATCTCCACATTATATTTTTCCTTCACCATGTCCGTCAGTTCTTGAAATTTATCATATATAGGTGTGGCTATTTCTGCAGGTACCCCTGTAAAAGACTGCTCCAATGTTCTATCGAATACTTCTTTGGTTTGCGCAAAAGTAGTACAAGAGCTGATGGCAGGAAGCTTAAGAATTTGCGCAAGTAAACGTCCACAACCAAACATGGAGTCATGGATGATGTAATCAAAATGCTCTCCTGCGATCTGTTCAAGAACGGTTGGTATCACTATATCTGCCGTAAGTAAGAGACCGTTGATTCTTTCGAGCACATAATCTTTTCCACCTGAGATAAAAGCATTAATAAACTTTTGACCGTCAAAGGTTCGTACGGTAGCCCCCGTCTGCTCAATCCGCTCCCTATAAGCTTCTATAGAAAAGTAAACTACCTCTTCCCCACGCGTGATAAGCTCTTGTACTACGCCAAGTGTTGGATTGATATGTCCCTCAGATCCACCGTTAATAAATAAAACACGCGCCATTTTTACCACTCCTTAGGGTTATTATTCTCTAAACTGAATAAGAGTACGAGGCACTATCCACAACGCCAATATAACAAATATTGGAATTTATTCTTATCATAGTACAATCCCTAAAAAATCTCAAAACTTTTATCATATAGGAGGGACTTGCCCCACGAAAAACTGACAACACGCAGAAAGACCACCTTCAAGGGTGGCCTTCACTGATACTATCTATAAAATTCATTTCCACTCATCTGCCAAAATAGCATAGACGCAATCATCATACCAAGCATCATTCATCCGGTAGCTTTTGATAAAATGTGCTTCTTTTCTAAATCCCAAATTCTCCAGCAGCTTTATCGACTTCAAATTGTCAGGGTCCACTGATCCTGTAATTCTATGCTTACCTAGCCCGGTGAACAAATAATCAATTACGGCCCGAACCGCCTCGGAGGCATAGCCTTTGCCTTGGAATTCAGGAGAAAGCGTATATCCTAGTTCGGCCTGAAAACCATCATACAAAAAATGAATGCCGACATCACCGATAAGCTGCCCGTCCTTCAGAGAAATAGCCACTTGAAGCCATGAATCGCTGGTATTCGGTACGACAGTCAGATTGTCCGAGATAAACTTCTCAACCTCATTAATATTCGCTGGTTTCCATGATTGATATTTATATACCTCAGGCATAGCACGATATCTGAAAAAATCCTCTTTATCTTTCATTTCCAGTGTTCTGATTAATAATCGGTCTGTTGTAATCACATTGAATGTACTCATATGATGCCTCCAATTTATATAAAAGCTAAAGATTTAGCAATTTACAATATAGACATATTGTCTACAAGAGCTCCATGTTTATACTAACTTAAAAATCCGTTGTGTACAATGAATCGGCAACGTAAGCACACACCCTAACCCGGACGATCTTCTCAATCTTGAACTAGTATAATGCACCGTGCAATCTCCTGGTACCTTTCAAACTCAACCCACAGTTGAACAATAACACATCCACTCATCTTGAAATAAATGGATTTCCCATTTCAAATTCTTATAATAAAAGGTAACGACGTCGTAATACACTTTTTTGGGAGATGTAAATATGTTGAGCAACGAAAAGGTCGGGAACAGAATCTCAATGCTCCGTAAAGAAAAACAATTATCGCAAGAACAACTGGCTGAGCAATTAAACGTTAGTGCCCAGGCAGTTTCTAAATGGGAGACGGGAAAATCTTTGCCCGAAACGTCCACCTTGCCTCTGCTCTCCACTGCACTGGGCCACTCGATTGACAGTATTTTGATGCCTCAGCAATTGGTTGTTCTCTATGCAGCATACACCGATGGCCATGAAAGTCATGATGTTACTCATTTCGTTAACCAGTTCGTTGTCGGCAATCATCTCACATTGACCGTAAATGAGCAGACTTTTCCCAGTCGTATTAATAGTAACCGGACCAAGCTGCTGCTGATCAAATATCAGACACCTTCCGGGACCTATGCTACTTATGTTCAGCAGAATAACCAATTAGTGCTTGATCTTAATACTGAAGGTTATCCATTGCAGCCAAAGGGACTGAATATTGTGCTTGCTACCTATGGTAATGAACAGGCAAATCAAAATGTCTTAGCCAAGATGGAACACTATGAGTATTTTAAATGGGAGCATTTTATCGCAAATCACGAACTGTTCCCCAGCCTGATCGACAATAACGGAGACGATTTCCTATTACTTGTATATGTTAACGCCACAGGTATTCATGCAATTAGCTGTCCCGAAGGCAATAGAATTCATTATGCACCGGACCGTTCTCGCCTATTTAGAAGTGACTCCCAGAATGATTATTATATTGTAGAGAATGTGGACCAGCTTGGTTTTGGTCAAGGAATGGATTGCTCCTGGGCAGGTGCGCTTTATCTTTCATTGAAGACTATGGGACAAGAAACAACCTATGAAACGGTGATGGGTGTTTCGGGAGCATGCTGGAGGATCGCTTTTAACCCCGTTTGGGATTACAGCTCTGCTGATGGACTGGTGGGTTACGACTATGCCAGCCTGGCATTCAAAGCTTATGGACTTCAGGCTAGCTGGGCCGATCGCATCACATCCGAGGAACGTAAACTGGAGAAGCAGATGATTATGGCCAGCATCAAAAAACATGAATTGCCGATAGCCATTAACCTCCGTGTAGCTCACGAGTGGGGAATTATCACCGGCTACCTGGATGGCGGGAGAACATTACTTTGCCGTAGCTATTTTGACCAAGAGACTTTTGAAGATCTAAAAGATGATCCGGAATTTCAGGAGTACATGAAAACCACAAAGGGATATCTTAATGTGGACCACTGGCCATTCGTCATCATTCGTTTTAGCAGCCAATTGGCTAAGCCATCCGCTCTAGAGAATCTTTACTCTTCACTCCAGGCCAAACTGGACTCCATGAAGGCTCCAGATAATAGAGGATATAAGCTAGGATACCAAGCCCTGAAGGAATGGCAGGAAGGCTTGCTCGATGAACAATGGTATCAACATGCGAACGATCAGGATTTTGCCAGAAGGCTAGGTGTTAATCACTTTTGTATGATGGCTCTGACCGATGCTAGAAGAAGTGCGGCAGTATATTTGAATCATTGCCTTTTAACTATGGGAACAACGTCTTCAATGAACAAATATTTAGATCTAATGACGAATGTCTACAACGAGATGTATACTCAGCTGCATAATTTCCAGAACAGCCTAATCGACCCAAAAGAACTGGCAGCCTTCAGCTCCCCCAAACAAGCTTGGACGAAGGAGCAACGACAGCTGCAAGCCGATTTATTTCATTCCATCATGGATCTGGAGTACTGTGGAGATGAGTTAGCCGAGAAAATATTGGAGGGTAGGGGAAACTAACGATAAGGCTAAAAAGGAGCTTTCATCCCGAGCTCCTTTTTTTATTTGCTAGATTTAAAACAACGGACAGCACCCTATTCCTTAAAGCCAAAGATAATTAACGTTAGAATCTAATACCTCCAATTAAACATCTTCAAACAAATAAATACTCATATTTGCGTATTTGCAATCTCAGGATCTTCGAGACTCTCCCCTGGTAGGAGGAAATCTTCAGAGTAGCATCCTTGATAATCAATACTGTCGTTTTCTCTCAATATACACTGACTATAAGGAACTACCAGCTGGGGAGAAATATTTGAAAGTTTGATCATTTCGTATGCTACCCATTCTGCCAAACCTTCGTAGCCAAATTTATTAGCTTTTCCCCATACGTTTCCCATTTTCCATTTCAGCTGATCACCCTTACTGCTGCTTACAAATGTCTGCCGAAAGTCCTTGCTCACTTGCAAAACGGGGATGGACATCAGCGCACGTCAACTCCTCACCAGAGAATCGAATCCACACGTAATCATCATATAGTACACCATGTGTTTGTTTTACTATATCGGTTGGTACATAATCTTGAAGATCTAGAGCATGCAGTACTTTTTCAATATGATGCCGGGTACGCGGTAGACACCGAGACTCGAAATAGTCTAGTACATCGCCAACTAGCACTTTTTGCTTACCGGGAAAAGGTAAAAAGACGGGCAACACCTCTTCATCTTGCCAAACATCAACGTTCTGATTCATGTAGTCCAGTTTAACTTTCGCAATTACCCGATCATGTTCTAGCACCTCAAACTCGAGCGGAGGAGAAATATACGATTTAAAATTTTTCATGTTCAACCTCCCACAAATAGAATAACTCGAATTGAATCCATAGTATTAATAGATACTATTATATCATTCAGCTATCTATTTTATTCTCTAAGAAATACCAACCCTTTTTCCGTCCAACGGCTTGTTAAGCTAGAACCGTCAATTACAATCTCGCCTTCTCTGGAGATATTTAAAATGACAGGCAGATCATTTATATAAAACTCGGTAGAGGTGCGCGCAATCAATTTATGTTTACTCCCATTAGGATCGATTAAGAAATATTCATCGTTATCTTGCTTGATCTTAAGCAATAACCCCAGATCGTTGTTCAAATAATCTCCTTCATAAATGCCAGCATCTATATCAGGGAGCCGTGTCAGTCCAAAGAAAGCAAGCATGCGCTCTTCGAACTCATTCCATTCTCCACTTGTAACCTCAATGGAAAGCTTCGGGCACTTCGCCTTGTTATACAGTTGTTGGGCAATTGCATGATAATCGGCTAAAAACTCGAAATACGTTTCCACCTTGTCCGGACGAGCTTTGTAGTAAGGCCTTAAGCGATCCCTTTCCCAGATGTTTAGAAAAAACGACTCTCCCCGTACCTGTCTAAGATGACTAATTGCATCAGTTATAGAATTGCGATAGAGATAAACCAATTTAGGACTGAGCGGTGTCAGACACTCCCATAAAGCTTCGATAAAATAATCTAACTGTTGTTGCGGAGCGTTAGCCAATTGAAAACTAAAGATTTGGTATTGGAAAATACAACTGTCTAAAATGACTACCTGCTCGGGATCACCTGCCACTTCCTTCGCAAAGAACCTCCACTTTTCCAGCGCAGCCTCTATATATTCATCCAGTGAGAATTTCCACACATCTCTTTCTTGAATTTCATTGAAGGCCATTTCGGATAATGCTTCTTTATAATTCCACGACAACTCGAGCAAATCGAAGCCAACAGACTCCTCACGGATTGTAACAAATTTTTCTAGGAGCGAAGTTGAAAGGTTATGGCGGGTCTTCCAATTGAGATATTCTTTCGTCTTCAAGTGAGATTCTTGAAAAAATAACACAGGATGCGGCCGATCAAGCTCATGTACCCATCTTGTTTTAAAGCCATGTCGCTCAAACTGACGAAATAATAAACCCGAGTTCGTTGACTTCCCAGCCCCAGGTAATCCTTCCATTAAGATAAGCATGGTCACTCTCCTCAATAAAGCATTTATCTTCAATCCAGTTAGTCACATCAGAGAATAATTCCGCTTGATATGGGTTAACACCTTTTTCTAAATCATATTATTATTAACATTTGTTCAAAGACCGCGACTGATGAACGCCAAAGCCCCGCAACCTGCTGCACATGCAGAGTTTGCGGGGCTCTCAATTAGGTATCAAAAATTCAAATTATTAAGCCACTGGGTCAACGCCGACAGCGGCCCCGTTCTAATTTCTTTTTCAATGGAAATCGCATCCTCAGGGTAATCTGTTATGATCCCATCGACACCCATACTGAAGAATCGTCTCATGCTGTCTTTGTCATTAACTGTCCAGACATAGATAGGCTTGTGATACCGTTTGGCTGAAGCGATGACCGATTCTTTGACCATATATTCTTCCATCACGACAAAATCAGCGGCAATCCGCCCCATATCCGGGACACCTGCGAACATAATATACCCCACCTGAAGATCCGGGGCCGCGGCTTTGACTTGCTGCACGATTTCATAATTCAGCGACTGTACAACACTTTCATTCTCAAAATGATTTTCGCGCATAATCCGGATAAATGTCTCCACCAGATTTTTTTCCTTGCCGTGTGTTTTGATTTCAATGTTTAGCTTTATTTTGCCTCTGGCCACATTCATCACTTCTGCCAGGCTACTGATTCGTCCTGTGAAACTCCCTTGTTTCACTTGTAGCTCTCGTAATTCATCCATTGTCAGATCATATACCTGTGCATGGGTACCTGTTAGACGCTTCAAATTAGTATCGTGTATGACGGCAAGATCCCCGTCCTTCGTTTCCAAGACGTCGATTTCTGCATAATCCGCATGTGCCTCAATCGCACCCTGTATTGCTTCAATCGTATTCTCCGGCCCTTTCGAAACGTATCCTCTATGGGCCATAATCTCAGCTTTTTGATCCTCCATCTGCATTCCATCAATGGCTGGCAGGAGTGCAAGTCCCGCTGCAAAAACAGTAACTGAACCAAGGACGATCAGCTTTCTCTTATGTTTCTGCAACAGTCCTTGATTCTGAACAGAACGGTCTTCCTTACTCTTCGGCTCAGGAAGCTGCAGCATAGCATGATTCGGGTCCGCTTTTACCATGTATAAACGCGTAGTCGTGGTAATATACAGCGGCATTAAAAAAAGTGTCGCCATATAAAAGGATAGTACAACGCTCTTTAAAGCGACGATCCGCACAACGCTGGCAAATATCGTCTGCTGCTCCCACAGGAAGTATAGAAGACCAACAGCTCCCACAAAAAATACAATCAGCAGAATGACAACGAGCAGATACAGTAAGAATACTGACAGCATAACCACTGATATGCGGATATATCTCTTTTTAAGGAGTGCAGCACTTTTCTTCGCCGCCTTCCGAAAGCTTGCCGCCCCCTCGATCACCACAATATGGAGCAAAAAGGTCCAGCGAATATTGAAGAATAACATGACCCCCAGTACACCAATAAGCAGCAAAGTTCCTCCGCCTGTTTTTATAAGCTCGCCCGAGATAAAATTCGGAATTTCCAAAGAAGGAATTAGCGAAGTACCTACCCCCGCACCGAGCGGAAGAAACAGCAACAGATAGATCACCAATCCTAGAAATCCTATTTTGAACAGGGACGGGAGATAGGAAAGCGACTGTAAAAACGCCGGAATAAGTCCGATTCGCTGCCTTTTTTGACCATAATACGAGAGGATAATTAGAACCGATAACTC
Organism: Paenibacillus sp. GCM10012306; assembly: GCF_042649265.1. Taxonomy (NCBI): domain Bacteria; kingdom Bacillati; phylum Bacillota; class Bacilli; order Caryophanales; family Paenibacillaceae; genus Paenibacillus; species Paenibacillus sp. GCM10012306. The sequence continues at coordinate 22,185 of NZ_JBHRYW010000018.1, forward strand.
TATAAAAATCAGCATTGTGGCGATAGGAATCAGAACCAGCATGCATAACAAGCCATACCTACTCATCGCAAATTGCAACAGTTCGTAATTGGTGGCTCCGGCAAACCCGCCTAAGCGGAGAAATCCACGAAATATGGATGAGATAGCCGGAATAAAGATAAATAACGTCAGCAACTTATACAGGAGTTCGAAAATTAATATTTCCCGGTAGGAAAACGCAAGCATCCGAAAGATATCAGTAATCTGCTTGTGTATCGGAACCTTTGAAGCCTCGCTCATTATTTTGCACCTGCTTGTAAAAGAATCATCCGTGACTGACAGACCACATGGCGGACTTTAACTATATTGTCTCATTTAACTATATATTAAACTTAAGGTACTTCCAAACGGTCTATCGGAATCTCATCCACTTATTCCTGCTACAGAGATCGTAATGTAAAAAGCAGCCCACCCTCAACGGAGGATGGACCGCTTTTTTATTTCCCCTGATCATAAACCAATTCAACCTTATCTTCTACCCGGGCGATTTCGATGTCATTCTCCTTATAATAGTCCTTCAATTCATCTTGGACGCTCTGCTCGGCTAACGGCACCTGGCTACGGTAAGCGGCCCGGCAGATCACATGGGCGGCCACTGGAGCTGTCAAAAATACAAAGAAGATACCCAAGATGAGGCGGATGCTGAAGAAACCGTCAGAAATTAAGAAGTACAGCAATGTTCCAACAAGCGCACACAGTACGCCAAGTGTAGAACTTTTAGAGGCAGCATGAGACCTTGTGTACACATCGGGCAAACGCACATTCCCGATCGCGCTGATTAAGCTGAAAATGGCTCCAATGAGAATGAGGACGGCCCCGATGATTTCACCGCTTACGCTCAATGACAACACCTCTTTCAATAAATCTGGCGAAGGCAACTGTTCCAATAAACGAAAGGATCCCGATCAGTAAGATAAGATCAAAAAAGGCATGTGTGTGCAGCAGCACAGAGAACACGGCGGTACTGGCAATCAGATTAATACCAATGGAATCCAAAGCTTGCACGCGGTCTGCACTGGAGGGCCCTTTTACAATCCGATACAAATTGGCCAGTATAGCCAGCATTAATAGACATAATGCAGTGATCAACACCGTCTCAAATATCATTTTCTCGTCACATCCTTTATCGCTTTTTCAAACACAGATTTTGATTTCAATACAGAATCCCTGGATTCAGGCATGTTCAGACCGTGGATGTATAGCACCTTGGAATCAGGGGTTACCTCCATGATGACTGAGCCTGGTGTTAAGCAAATTAATAAGGATAGGAGCGTAATTTCCAAATCCCCCTCCAAATCGGTTTCCACCTTGAAAATCCCTGGTTTCACATCGATTTTGGGACGGAGTACATGCTTCATAACCATCATCGCAGAAGTATTCAGCTCATGGATAAAGAGAATGAACAGCTTACCAATTGCGGCTAACGTGAATAGATAAAACGGCTTTTTAAAGAAACGGCGGATGCACATTAAAATAAACAGACCAACGAAGTAACCGCTGATAAAGTTTAATATGCTCATATCCTCTTGCAGAAACATCCACAAGTAGGCAATGAATATGTTGAGTAGCACCTGAACGGGCATGACTGTTTCCCCCCTTTAATCAAACACAGCCTGAATATATAAACTTGGATTGAGCAATTCCTCGGCAGCTTGGGCTACATAACCCGTAATCGCCTCAGCGCCGATTCCCATAGCAACACTAGCCAGCGTCAATAGAGCGATTGGAAGCAACAAGCCTTTCGTTGTTCCTTTCTCTTCGTCTATACTTAGAATCGTTTCACCCCAGAAAGCATTCATAAACAATTTGATCATCGAATACAGAATGAACAAGCTCGCCAGCAGTCCGATTCCTCCCAGCCAGTAATAGCCGGCTTCAAAGACGCCTTGCGTCGTGAACACTTTGCCAAGAAATCCGCTAAGCGGAGGAATACCAACCATAGACAACGCCGCGATGAAGAACATCCAGCCTAACTGGGGGTGCAGGCGAATCAATCCGCTAATTTTCTTCAAATCACTTGTCCCCGTGAGATGAACAATCGTTCCCCCAATCATAAATACAAGCCCTTTAATCAGCATGTCGTGAATCAAATAATAAATAGAACCGGTTATACCGGTAGATGTAAAGGAGACGAGTCCAGCCATAATAAATCCGACGCTGATGACTACATTGTAGGTTAATATTTTCCGCAAATCCCAAAAACCTATAGCGCCGATTCCGCCTAATATCATCGTAATAGCCGCTAAGATCCCGATAAACAGATGGGTTATCTGCGGTTCATGATAAAAGATGAGCGTGAACATTCTGAAGATGGCGTATATCCCTACCTTAGTGAGTAACGCAGCGAAAATAGCAGCGATTGCCGTTGGCGGCACGCTATAAGATCCAGGTAGCCAGAAGAAGAGTAATAGTCCAGCTTTCATGGCGAAAACAATCAGGAATAATAAGGCGACGGTAGTAATTAATCCGTCCTGACCAACCTCTGCAATCCGCATCGATAAATGGGCGAGGTTCAAAGTGCCCGTAATAGAATATAAGTAGGCAACCCCGATCAAGAAGAACGCAGATGCAATAATGTTCGTAAAAATATATTTGAGTGACTCGCCAAGCTGCCGCTTGCCTCCCCCCATTGTGATCAGTACATAGGAAGCAACCAGAAACAATTCAAAGAAGACATATAAGTTAAATAAATCCCCTGTTAAGAACGAACCATTGACACCTGTAATCAAAAATAAAAATAGAGGATAAAAATACAATTTTTCTTGTTTTCGGCCAATCGATGAAAAAGAATAAATCAAGCAGCATACCGCAACAATCGAGGTAGCCAACAGCAGCAAAGCACTGAACATGTCGCCCACGAAACTAATGCCGTAAGGCGCTTCCCAGCCACCCAACTGTAAGGTTTGAATACCGCCCTCTCTGATCCCATTCATCAATAGAACAGCAATGACACTGGTAGCTAACAAGGCAGCCAGACTAAGAATCCGCTGCAGCTTTATATTTTTCTGGAATATAATGAGGACCATCCCCATTAACAGAGGAATGATCACCGGCGTGATCAACAAATTATTCATGCTCATTCCCCCTTAATTGCTCCATGTCATCCGTCCCGAAGCTTTGATAGGCCCGGTAACATAACACTAGTACTAGCGCTGTCACGGCAAAATTAATGACAATCGCAGTTAAAATTAATGCTTGAGGAATAGCATCCGTAAAGTTCGCGACTTTCTCTCCCAGCAGAGGGGCACTCCCCGTCTTCAGCCCACCAGAAGTGATGAGCAACAAATTAACCGCATGGCCCACAATGGATGACCCAAGCACAATCCGCAGCAATTGCTTAGATAGAATCAAATAGGTTCCAATGGATATTAAAATACCGACCAGTATGACCATTAGTGTCTCCATATTAACGATCCTCACTTATGCTAAGAATAATATTGACTGCGGTGCCTATGACAGCCAAAGCGACTCCGGTATCAAAAATCAAAGCAGATGCGAGCTCCGTATCCCCAAAGATCGGTAAATCAAAATGACCGAAGGTCTGGGTTAAAAAAGGCTTACCAAAAACTACGCTCACTGTTCCGGTCGCAACGGCAATCAATACTCCCACCGCAGAAAGCTTTTTGAAATCCACCCGAATGTTTTCCCTTACCTTCTCGACTCCAAAAGAGAGATACAGCAGGACAATCGATGATGCCATACTCAGTCCCCCAATGAATCCTCCTCCTGGATGATGGTGACCGTTCATAAACAAATAGATCGAAAAGGTCAATATGATTACGGCAGCAACTCGGGTGACACTTTTCAATATCACATCATTCGGTTTCATGTTGTTCCCTCCTTTTGGAACGCTGGTGAACGAAGATATAGACCCCTAGCCCGGCAATGGTTAACACGGATATTTCCAGCATCGTATCAAATCCGCGGAAGTCCACTAATATAGCGTTGACAATATTTTTGGCACCCGCGAGCTCAAAGGCATTTTCAAAAAAGGATGTAATTGGTTCAAATAACTTGTGCCCATTCGCGGACAATGCGAGCACGGTCACCGTTAAGCCCATCGCAATCGAGATGACCAGATTCGTCAGTTTGAACGGAATCCGCTGAATGCTTTTCGTAAGCTTCGGTAGATGATAGAAGCACAGTAGGAACAGAACCGTTGTCACCGTCTCCACTACCATTTGCGTCAATGCCAAGTCAGGCGCCCTAAAGATTACAAAGAACATCGAAACCATATAGCCTAACGCTCCAAGTGCAACAATAGCCACGATTCGATTGCCGGCAAATAACACCGTACATGCGGAGATGATCATCCCCAGCACAAGTCCGACATCAAAAATACTGATAGCTGCATCACTTGAGAAATCGAACTGAAGACCATGGAGCAGCAGAAGCGAACTTATCAATACAATGACAAAGAAAGAAAAAATGTAGATCAGATACTGTCTCAGTGAGCCTGTCATATACCGATTCGTTAGAGATGCCGAGAGCCTCTCTGTACCTGCCAAGCCCTTATTGTACCAATGATTCAATGTTAAGCCCTGCGGGTAATTTCGCATGACCTGTATCCAACGCTTCGATGCTTTGAAGAGAAGGAGACCGACAACAATGACACCGAACGTCATCACGAGCTCCGTATTAATCCCATGCCAAGCACTGATTTTCAGGTCGTATGGAGACAAAGGCATCATCGGCAAAATCGAGGTTAACGCCGGGGTGAGAATATACTTACCCAATACATTGGGGAAGAAGAAAATGAGTATAACGAGTAATGCCAAAACGGCGGGTGAAAACAGCATTCCCCAAGGCGCTTCATGCACTTTTCGTGTCAATTTCTCAGGACGATATTGTCCTCCAAAGGTCTTGAATACAAAAATCATACAGTAAACAAAGGTAAAGATACTGGCTATCCAGGCGATGATCGGGAATATGAGACCAATGCTGCCTAAACCGAAAATACCGGCCTGGGATACCTCATTCACCGCTGCAAAGAACATTTCCTTACTCAAAAAACCGTTAAACGGCGGTAATCCCGCCATAGATAAACCGCCAATCAAAGCGATCGTGAACGTAATCGGCATAACTTGCATCAAACCGCCGAAATAGCGAATATCCCGCCGGCCTGTCTCATGGTCAATAATACCGACAACCATAAACAGACTTCCTTTAAAGGTCGAATGATTAAACAGATGGAATAGGGCGGCAAATGTAGCTACCGTAAAGATCGTGCCACTCTCACCAGGTCCGAAATAGACAGCTAAAGAGCCGACTCCAAGCAGACACATAATCAATCCCAATTGACTGATTGTAGAATATGCTAACATCGCCTTTAGATCGGTCTGCCTCAGCGCTGTCAAAGAACCATAAAGCAGGGTAATGAGACCAATTCCAGCCACAAGCCAGAACCACACGGAGCTCCCTCCGAAGATCGGAGTCATACGAGCCACTAAATAAATGCCAGCCTTGACCATCGTAGCCGAGTGGAGATAACTGCTCACCGGAGTTGGAGCCTCCATCGCATCTGGTAACCAAATCCCGAACGGAAATTGCGCGGATTTCGTAAATGCCCCGAGCAAAATACATAGCATTGCAGGAATAAACAAGACATGGCTTTGTATGACTTCCAGGTTCGCAATCATTTCTCGAATGCTGTAAGTATCCGCCATCATGATCAGCATAATGAACCCGGCTAACATGCCGAATCCGCCAAGAACAGTAATCAATAACGCCTTTAAGGCACCTTGGCGGGAGCTCTTGCGCTCGTACCAATAGGAGATTAATAAGAAGGAAGACACGCTGGTTAACTCCCAGAATCCGTACAGGACTAGGAGGTTATCTGAGAATACGACCCCCAGCATTGCGCCCATGAACATGAGCAAATAAATATAGAAGTTATGGAGAGCCTCTCGAACCTTAGACATATAAAATATAGAATAAATAATGACCAAGCTACCCACACCGCTGATGAGCAGACCAAATAACAGACTGAGCCCATCCACATAGGAGATCATATTCACATCAAGGGACGGAATCCAGGATAATGTGTACTTATAGGTGTCACCAGCCGCAACGCCAGGTATATACTGTACTAAATAGATAAAAATAGATAAAGGTACAAGTAAAACGAACCATCCCGTATGTACTAGGCGATTGAAATACTTATAAAGGAAGGGAACAAGTATTGCACTGATCAACGGGAGAAAAATATAGGTATAGAACATAGTCAAGCGTACTCCTCCTTATTCATGACTTCTGCTTCCGTATCTACATATTGACTCTTTTGTTAACTTCAACTATAGTCTTACATAGTTTAAACGAGTCCTACTACTAGCATTGAGGTGAAATACTTAAAATGATTAACGTATTTAATGAGAGTATTCTTGTTTGCGTTTATTATGGTCCCAATAGCGAAAGACTAATCAAACGTGGCTGTGCAATCGCTAATATCATGAAAGCTCCGCTGTACATTTTGACGATTGACCCGAAGCCATTCGACGAACTGGATGCCGAGAAATTACTCTATATCGAACAATGGAAAGAATATGCCCACGCTCATACAACGGCCCAATTTATCATGAAGGATAACGAAAGCCGCCCTGTCTATAAAGTCATTGCAGAAGTAGCTAGAGATAACAACATTACACAGATCATTCTTGGCCAGACAGCAAGCAGCCGATGGGAACAAATCACGAAGGGATCAATCATTAATTCTTTGGTACGCGAGATTCCCTTTGTCGATCTGCATATCGTTTCCGTTGCCCGTTATATTCGGGATGAAGAAGGCAATTATCAAAAGGGCATTCGTGCTTATTTGATTAAAGATGGGGAGCAATACCAGCTAACCTTCAGTCACGATAAAGAAACTGAATATGAAGGCCTTTTCTTCAAAGAAATTGATACAGATTTCGATAACGGAATTTTCCGTTTTATGAAGGATGCTTCAACTTTGCATGTTCTCGTAACTGACGGGATTGTAACTGAACTAACTAACGTAGATATCAATACAGCATTGGGTCTGGACGATGTTAAATAAAAGCGAATAAACAACTACCCTCTCCGTATGTTCCATACGGAGATTTTTTATTTTTTCAAAACACAGAGCATTTATAAATTAACATCCACTTTAATGGGCCGCTTCTCAGCCCTGTCGATTCCCAGATACTTTAGCGTCTCTGCCGTAGAATGGTGATGCAAAATCGACTTTAAGATGGAGATGGCAACTCCTCTATAATATGCATGGTAACCAAACGTCTTTCTCAGTGTATGGGTCCCAATCTTCTCAGATATTCCTACCTCCTTTGCTGAGTGGTTAATAATTCGATACGCCTGTTGACGGGTAATCGGACGACAATCCTTTTTGGATTTGAACAAATAATCCTCTGATTTGCAATCGACGTTAGATAAATACTCGCTTAGTATCTCCCCGACCTTGCTGTTTAAGTAATAAGCCTTTTCTTCTCCTGTCTTCTCATCCTTAATGTAAAGAAACTGTTTAGCATTCTGGCCATCCCAAACGTCCTGTACAGTAAGATTAAGCAAATCAAGAAGACTAATCCCGGTGTTAATTCCCAATACGAAGAGCAACAGATCCCTTACAGAGTGTTTTCGGAGCTCCTCTTTCATCGCTTGTATGGTTTTCACGTCCCGAATCGGATTAACAAATTGCACTAAAAACCCCTCCGATAATGTTACTTAATTTAAGGCTAACATATATTAAGTAACATAACAATTAAAAAGATCGCTTAATTTAGTAAATAAACTGCCGGTTAGTTTGTCAAAAAATAAAAAACGCCACATAAGAAGCTTTCCATTGAACATAATATCCAGCCGGACAAGAATCTAACCAACAAGCTGTAATACACGTATTCTAAAAGCATTTTGCAGTAGCAGGCGCTTCGCTCCTACAGTTCCAAAACAGCGCATCCCCTCCTTCCAAAAAAAAGACCCCCATTGCGGGGATCGTAAGGTTAGGTCTATTGTACTGACAGTTGGAAACATAGGGGTTTTCCTAATATCTATAAAAACTCCATATTCTAAAGCTCTCTATAGGCTGGCTGCATCAACCCTTGAGTGGACTGGTCCTTGGTAATCATAATATTGCGACTGAACGGAATCATACATTGGCGCTTCTACTTGGACTGATGGCTGCTGGTATGCCTCATCCACATACATGATTCTGCGCTGAATTTGCATGAGGCCATTCACGATGCGAAGCGCAATCCAAAAAAGTACAAGACCAACACCTACGTACAACAGATATTGCTGATTGTAGGTCCAATCTATGTGGAAGTAATTAAACAAGCCATGCTCTAAAATATCCAGTTGCATTTCATTCATCAAAATAATATGCACGGCTGGAAGAGCAATAAAGCCTAGTCCTAATGAAATCACCGTTACCATAATCACAAAGAATACAATGCCTGTAACAAATCTTAGGAATACGAGCAGCAAATTTCGAATGAATAACCCGCCGTCAAACCCTTTTACCATTCGCTTCAACCAGTTCTGTCCAGCGTCAGACTGTTGGTTGTTATTATACGAAACAGGCTGAATCGGCAAGCCTAAAATTTGTCTAATCATACTTTGTTCAAATTTTACAATCCCATCTAACAACTTAGCTACTCCAAAAAACAACGGGATCCCGATAAATAATGGAGTTAAACCGATGGATAGTACAACTCCCGTTATCGCTACTGTAAGATAGATAATCCCTAACGGAAGAGATATTAAAAAATAGAGGATTGTTGCATAAGTTTTCGGGTTAAAAAGCACCCAATTCACCTTACCTGTTGGCTCCTTTGCAGTCGCTTCTGTTGCGTTCATATTCAAACACTCCTTTGCTTCATTAGTCACGTTCTTCGCAATAAATTAATTATAGCCGTCTCATTAACCTAACATAACCGTCTTAGGGGGTGTTTGTGCCTAGACTTTAGGCTAGGACTAGTCCTGGTAGGATGAGCTTTTGACAGCAATGACGCTATATCACACACCTTCAAATGCTATAAATTTATGCTAAACGTTCTATCCTCTGCAGAATGCATAAAGAAATATGGCGTGCGCCCATTCACTTATCTCCGCTCCTACATACAATGTGTTAGCCCATCCATTAAGGAGTGACGAGATCATGTCATTTTTAACACCGCCAAGTACCCCAGGATTTCCAGGGCAGCCTGGACAGCCAGGATTCGCAGGGCAACCAGGATTCCCAGGACAGCCGGGGCAGCCGGGGTCCGCGGGACCCAGCTCCCCTCCCCCGGGATTCATCCCTCAGCAACCTGCAATTACCCCCTTTGCTGTCGACCCCGGAGCGATTGCTGGTTGTTTATTTCGGAATACGTACATTTGGCTTGTGAATAGAAACCAATTCTGGTTTTTCCCCGTTTTCGTAGGACGCACCTCGGTTGCAGGATTTCAGTGGAACGGAAGGTTCTGGGTGTACACCGGATTTGATTTGAATTTGATCCAATCGTTTACGTGTTTCTAAAAGAACTCGAGGAAAGCTCCGTTCCAGTAGGAACGGAGCTTTTTGTGTTTATGGCTGATTCTGTAGAGGCATTTATAAAATTAAAGAACGAAAAAGACACCCTTTGAGGTGTCTTTTACTGGCACTTTATATGGAGCTGAGAGAGTTCAACCCCTGCCCGAAAATAACGGCACATAAGTTTCTGCGAGTGTAGTGGCAATTTTTATGTCACCTAGGAACTTCCCGTCACAGAATTTCGAAAGAGTAACATGCCCATTTAATTATAAGCTTCCTAATGATAAAAGGTTCTATGCCCTTTTTACTTATCTGCCAATATCCGTTTGGCTTCCCGAAGATCGATCCTTGCTCGATGCCCATGCTTCTCTAGGAGGTGTAATAAATTTGAACCATTTAATAATGTAAGTGGCTTTCCTTTGGCAAATTCATATGCATCTGGGCCGTAATCAGCAGTAGAAACAAGAATTCCTTTTGTCGCACCTTCATTAACTACAGTTCCATATAAATCACGAACCGCAGAAAGTCCCACTGTATTTGTATATCTTTTTGCTTGAATTACGATTTTCCCGCCTCTAATCGGGTCAGGATCAAACGCAACCGCATCAACTCCACCATCTCTGCTTGCTTGCGTAACTTTAACCTCACCGCCATTAGTTTGGAACTCCTTTTCAAACAATTCCCTGATTAGATGTTCAAAATCTTCCCAATCCATTGCAGCCAAATTCGTTGTTTCATCCAAATGATTTGCTACATTGTAACTCTCAACAAATCGCTTATCCGTTTTACTGATTTGGAGTATTGGGTTGACGGGGCTAAGTGCACTAAGTTTACTACCAGCAACACCTTTTAAGCTCCTAAAACACATTTTCGGATCAACGTTTGCCAAATCAATAACTCTAAACTCTTCTTTTTTTACTTGGATTGTTAGTATACAATTGTTTTCTTCTTTTCCAGTAGCTTTATTAATGGCTGTGACCCACCCGTTGAATGAAATTGCGTCAATCGCTTCCGCCTTATCCGCTTCGAACAGTTCATGCAAAGTTCGTAAACTTATTTTATACATTGACTCATCAAACATCTTCTGAATCTGGTTTTCTGAATGATAAGCTTCTTTAAGTTCTTTCCTCGTTGCAATATATTTAACTTCTTTCAACAAAGGGAAACAATCGACCGAAGGCAATTGATATTCAACAATAAGAATTTTATTCTCAGGATTGTACTCCAACTCATAGCTCTTCGGAAAAGTCTCTGGATATTGGGAGTTTTCAAGCACCATTTCACAATATTCAATAATTGAGGCTTCGTTTTGCTCAAAGTAGGAACTCTTCATCTCTTCTATTTTATTGTTGAAAACTTCTTGTTCCCTCTCAAATACTTCTTTCCTACCTTCCCATTCTTTGGCCTTCTCCTGCCATTGTTGAGTTTCCAATTCGTACTCTTGATCCAATAAATTATTATAGTTATCCGTCTCTGACTTTTGTCTCTCCCAATGAGCTAGTGCCATAACGTGCTTGTTGTCATAATCTTTTATTTTTTGTTCTTTTTTTGATTTAAGTATTTTCTCTAATAGAGTAAAAATAGGTGTCTCTTTTATGGGTTCTTGCAAGTATTCCTTCTTCATCTTTGGAGATGGTTGAGATGGATATTCTTCAGCATATTTATCGTATCTTTTTAGAGAATTCCAATTAATAGCATCATCAATAGTCAATGTGTGTATCAGAAGACTATCAATAGCTCTAATTGCTTCAACTGCTTCCTCTGTCCTTTTAGCCGCCTCGTCAATACTTGCTTCCTTTTCTTCTAATATCCGTTGTCTTAAATCGATTTTCTCCCACTTTTCATTCCACTTTTCAATCTGCAGATCTACTTTATTCTGAAGAATGGCCAGATCAGGAGCGGATATAATCTTGTGTTCTTTTAACCCTTCGTCGAACATTTCAATAGAATATTTAATAATTCTAGTACCCGCTACATTCCAATGCTCCTCTGCATATCCTACATTGATACGTTTTCCTTTCACAGTACCCCTCCATCTGCTACTTCAATACGTTGGAACCATACTATATTATTTCAATATTCTCCATATTCCCCAATTTTCCTCCTGTATTATACAGAATAGAGACACTTAATCGAAAAACAAATTAAATCAAACAATTACAGGTAGGAGCAGTTACAATGCACGCAATAATTAGAACTCCCTTTGATAAACACAGAACAATGATGGTATGACTTCTCATAAAAATCAGCGGAACCAAGTTGGAAAAGCGTAATAAAAAAGCGACCCAGTTAAGATCGCTTATCTGATACTTCATATGAAGCCGAGGGGAATCCAACGACTGTCCGAAAAAAACGGCACGTGAGTTTCTGCGAGTGTAGTCATCTTCTCTTAACCAGCAGTTACTCTCTCAGGCCTGTCAGACGAATTTCGTTTAGCTCCCCCGGTGTCATTAATCCCGATTTGTACAGGTTCATATACTCCTGTGATACGCTTTGATTAAAAATCAACAAATCATCGGTATTAAGGGTCACCGGAACTCCATAATCACAAAGCTTACGAATGGGGTGGCTGCCGTAATTCTCCACAACACCTAGCATAATATTGCTTGTTGGACAGACATTCAATTGAATATGATGATCGGATAGCCACCTCATGATCTGAGGCGAGCGGGCTGCCGCAATCCCATGATGGACCTCCTGAAGCTCCAACTCCTCGGCCGCCTCCAAAACATCATCAGCGGTCCCGAACTCTCCCACATGCGCTTTAAGAACCAATCCCGCAACATTTGCCGCCCTGTAGATGGACTTGAAGCAGGTAATGGTCTGAGCAAATTCATCACCGCAAATATCTATCGACCGAAACCAACGGCAAGCGAATATAGCATCTAGTCGTTCATACACTTCATCTATCTTACAGCCACGATCCAAAGCCAGCTCCGGGAGAAACCTCGTTTTAGGAGCAAACCGGCGATGAAAATCATCCATGATCTGTACAAATGGCTCCATCCCTCCCAAGGAATCAATCTCGTCAATCCCAAAGCTTAACGCCAATTTTTCGATATGATCCTCGGCTGCCTGTACAAAGGAAGCTTCGAGGCGTTTCAAATAACCTTGGATACCAGGGCAATGGCGTTTCACATTTTCAACAAACCAGCTCTGCATTCCATGTAACGATTGAAATGGCTCAATCGGCGGTTGAATATTGACGTTGGCCCACTCACTAATATATCGAATCGACCCTCCACGTCCAGCGTGGTTGTGCAAATCGCTTTTCGGTATGACTTGCAGCCCTGAGAGTGAATCATTCGTCAAGCTATCTATAAATACTTGGTTAATAGAGAAGTCCTCAAGTCCTATTAGCACTCTCAACAATCCCTTCAAGATATTGGAATGTAACAAACTTATATTCCCATACCAAGAACTCACTGTCAAAGAATTTTCAGCTGTTTCGCATTCAGTCCGGACTACAATTTAGTCACGACATGCTTCACATATAGAACCCCTCCGTATGTGCAAATTGCACCGTGATGTGTACTTGCTGTGTCCTCCTCATCACTCGCACCTGCGATGCAAACTTGCTGATTAATGGATACAACATCTACGGATTGTGCACCTCGTGACGATCCAGTAACACAAATGGGCTAATGTGCATAGACTGGGCTTGAATATAAACCAGATTCTTTTGCATTGGAGATGTGAGAATTGAGTAATACAAAAACTAAGGATAAAGCTCAACAAATTCCTATGAAAAAGCTTTCTCACGTTAGCATTGTAAGGGAACTCCCCCCTGTCCGTGATATTGTAAGGACCTCCTCCTCGAATCCTACGCCCACAGATCATAAAAAGTGCACATCATCAGCTATCGATGCATGCGTAGATCGAGCTTTTCGAATTCCTATATTTTTGAGTACAACAAATACGGTAAATGACCTGCAAGGACAGTTTTTAGACCGGCTTATTACTGAAATTGAAGAGGCATTGCTCTTTCCCCGCACATTGCCCGTAAGCGAACAATATCCGGAGAACATCCTGACGAATATACGACGTTTAGTTTTTTCAAGCTATGGTTTGCTCGCGATCAACTTCCACAAATTTTACGTCGAAATTCTCCAATCCAATGTGGGACAACCGCCAAAGACCACCCCGTTCTGGGAAGGATCTACTTTTTCTCAAATCGAGCTTGCCATGGCTTTTCAATTCGGAATTCCAATTTTATTAGTTAGAGAGAAGGGACCGACGTAAACAATGGAATATGGGCTGGAGGAATCACACCTCTCAACATATTCGTTGATTGGGATTCCGGCAGCCAGTCCATAGACGATTTCTTTAACAGCATTCAATGGAGAGAGGTCTTTGCGAATTGGGCTGCGGAGGTAAGGGGTAACTATTTACTCAGGACGGAGCCTCTGTTCAATAATCAACACTAGTTAAAACACCACAGCCATAAGTGAAGTGACCCCATAAAGTTAGACAGGTTATATGATTAGGCGATTCGTTGGGCATGAGTTCGGTACTGTACCGGACTCATGCCTTTTAGTTTTGCCTTAATTCGCTTGTGATTGTAATAATCCATGTATTTTGATAGCTCTTGTTTAAAATGTGCGATGCTTTCAAATTCCTTTAAATACAGAAATTCAGATTTCATGGTGCCAAAGAAGCTTTCAATGACGGCGTTATCGTAACAGTTACCTTTGCGTGACATACTTTGCTTGATACCATGTTCTTTTAGGGCATGACGATAGGGTTTCATCTGATAATGCCAGCCTTGGTCAGAATGAATCAGGAGTTTATGTTCATCAGTTAATCGCTCGAATGCTTGATCTAACATCGTGGAGACCAGGGAATAGACCGGTCTTGATCCAATCGTATATGTAATAATTTCGCCATTATATAGATCGAGCATGGGAGATAAATATAGTTTTCTCCAAATAATTTAAACTCTGTTATATCCGTAACCCACTTCTCGTTCGGCTTTTCAGCGTGAAAGTCACGTTCTAATATATTCGGTGCAATCTTGCCAACTGTGCCTTTATACGAACGGTATTTCTTCATGCGTACAAGACTCTTTAATCCTAATGCTTTCATCAAACGTTGCACCTTCTTATGATTCACACGGTGCCCACGATTGACTAACTCATCTCGAATTCGGCGATAACCGTAGCGCCCTTGGTGCTCCTTATAAATCGCTTGAATCAATTCTGTTAACTCGACATCTTTGTCTGGCCTACCGAACGTTTTTACCGCGTAATAATACGTGCTACGAGGGATAACCGCTAGCTGCAGGAGTGCTTTCACCGAGAAGTCGTTCCTTAGTTCATAGACTACTTGCGCTTTGTCTTGTTTGGTGATTTTTCCTTGTTTTGAACTAAGGCATTCAACTTTTTTAAATACGCATTCTCCATACGCAAGCGTTCTACCTCTGCCTGTAAGGCCTCTACAGACCCTTCTACTAACGGTTGATTCTTTTGTTCATTTGAACTCTTTTTCATGGAGGGACGCCCCTTTTTCTTTGATTGTAGAGCGTCTATTCCATGTATTTCTAAGCTTCTTTGCCAGCTTAAAATGGTACTATGACTCGCAATATTAAATACCGCAGCCGTTTCTCTAACAGACGTCCCATATTCGTTCATATAATGAAGTACGTCTAGTTTATCTTGTGCGCTATATGATGTATAGCCCTTTATAAAAGCTTCTTCACCATGATGCTCATACTGCCTAATCCAGTTTGAAAAAACAGAATGGTGGACTTCTATGGATTGGGCAATGATTTTCAAGCTTTCCGATCCATTTTTATAACGCATTATTGCTTGTAATTTTTCATCTATACTAAACTTAGTCACAGAAAAACTGCACCTCCAATGTTAGATGGTGTCTAACAAATGGGGTGCAGTTCATAAGGCTGTGGTGTTTGGTTTTTTAGAATGGCCGAGTGGAGTCGCGTCTCTATACAAATGTAACGGCACATAAGTCTCTATGAGTGTAGCTGCACTTCAATCACAAATAACACAAAACCATGCTATAGTGAAAAATCGGTAACACCCTTTTTATAGGCATATTTCAAAGTATATCTTTCTTCTTTTCCGTAGGGCATTGTAGCAATTTTTATATGAGTATAATCAAGCCTGCTGTCTCTTAAAACTCTTTTTACCAAGGCTATACTCTGTTCTTCTTCCGTAATGATACAAAATATATTAAGGGCATACTTTTTCGGGTCGGAAATGCATTTGCCCATATCAAAACCATCAACATAGCCTAAATTAGCATCTGCTAGCGATATCTCCAAGTATTCCATTACTTTATCTCTTAACCAGTGGTCACGTTGACTTCCTTTTGCACTTTTCAAAGGATACTGTACCACTAACCAAAATTTTTCTCTCATTCAGATTCACCAGCCTATTTACAGGTAATAAAAAAGCCAAATGCTTTTGGTCATACTTCTCCTTCAAGGGATTTACATAATTCATTATAACAAAGGAACTTTGTAAAAGGGACTGCATATTAAAAGCAGCAAAATTACCATCCTCATGCAGATGGTTTTCATGGTGGAGCGGAGGATAGTCGAACCCCTGACCGAAGGTAACAGCACATAAGTTTCTACGAGTGTAGTCACAGTTTTGACGTCACCCGAGAATCGCCCCGTAACCGGCTACACGTTAAACCAGCCTAATCTTCTTTCGTTGACCCTAGGCGGAAACCAGACAGCATATCCCACTATTTGTTAGCTCCTATCCTTGTCACATGGACAGTTATTTCATAATTTTTCCATAATATTTGCTGAAAAAAGGAAGGTTTGGGTAGTTGAGAACAAGAATAAAGTTAAGATTCTAAATTTAGTGAAATGAGTTGATGAGCATGAGTGACAAGTTGGTACCATCTTAAGAAGACAGCTTGATTTGAAAGTAGAATGTTGAAGTATCTCATCGAAGTAAGGCCTAAATATTTTTGGATGGGTGCCAAGTAAAGACCTAGAAAAGGTACGTAGAAGATATTGAGTGGTTCGAAAGTTTTGATGAAATCAATGACGGCTGAGTATTGGAACCATGCGTACTATACGAAGAAATAACTAAAACTGATATAATCCTAATGCAAATTCAACATGTTGAATTCAAAACACCCAGAAGCAGTGAAGCGGCTATGATAACGGGAAAAATTGAAAGTAGCCTTTTACAATGAGGAGTGTTGTCTAATATGGATTATGAATTTGATAGTGAGATAAAGCTACTGGAAGGTAAAATGAAATGGAAGGTCGTTTATTTCCCATTTTCCGTAAGCGAACTATTTAATACTAATGGTAAAGTACCTATTCAAATCTTCGTTGACGGGCACGAGTTTGACCATACGCTGTTACCATCTAAGAATGGGCATTATTTTGTGTATAATGAATTTATTCGAAGAGCAGTACAAAAAGAGTTAGGTGATAGACTCCATGTAAGACTTAAGAAATGTGAGGGAAACCGTAAACTTGTTGTGCCTGATTACATTACTAAAAACCTCGAAGAGTACCACATTTTGAATACATTCCTAAAGCAGCCTGATTATATTAAGCGAGAGCAGATAAATTATATTGAGCTTGCTAAAAAGGAAGAAACAAAGAATAACCGAATGCTAGCTTTAATCAATAAACTTAAAGATTAATAAACGAGTGTGATCAAAGGCGAGAGCATTGTATGATCTAGATGAACAAAACAGATATGCTGAGATTCAGATTCGGAATGATAGATATGTGAAGAACGCAGATACTATGCCAACCAATAAGATTGACTTCCAGAGAGTTTTCTGTAGAATACGCGAAAATAAAAAAGCGACCTTAGTGGGTCGCTTTTTCTAATACTCCATATGGAGCCGAGGGGAGTCGAACCCCTGTCCGAAGATAACGGCACATAAGTTTCTACGAGTGTAGTCACAGTTTTGATGTCACCCGAGTATCGCCCCGTAACCGGCTATACGTTGGGTCAGCCTGATTATCTTCTTCCGTTGACCCCAGGCGGAGACCAAGCGGCGTATCCCACTACTAGTTAGCCCCTATCCCTGTCACATGGGCGATGCAGGGTAGAAGCACGCACACAGGTTATTAAGCTGCGAAAGCGTAGTTGTTTTGTTGTTTGCCGTTTAATAGGCTTTAGCGTTGATGAAGCGGACGCGTCCCCACTACTCGCTGCTCATGCTCGAACTACCCCCGTCGAATCCAAGAACGGCCCCTCATTAAAAAGGGCGCTTCGGATTAAGCGGATCATTCAGCAAGAGAGATCCAATCCACAGCTTCTTTATCAGAAGACTGTTTAGAAGCGAATCAATTACTTTACTTACACAGTATATCACATTTATCAACACTTTAACACGTAGGTTAAAGGAATTGAAGGTTTAAACTGGAACTGCTGCAAACAACGTACCAACGAGACTATCTGGCAATCTTCTGCTTCTCACGCAGTGCACGTTGAATATCGCGTTGTGCATCTCTTTTAGCTGCAGAATCACGCTTGTCAAATTGCTTCTTACCTTTACCAAGGCCAATTAACAGCTTCGCATAGCCATTGCGCACATAGATCTTCAGCGGCACGATGGAGTAGCCATCTTGCTTCGACAGACCAAGCAGCTTGTGAATCTGTGCTTTATGCATCAATAGCTTACGTGTACGGGTAGGATCATCAGGATTGGAACGGTTGCCCTGTTCAAAAGGGCTGATATGCATATTGTGAATGTGAATCTCACCGTTACGAATCGTAGCGAAAGCATCCCCAATATTGGCGCGGCCGTTACGAAGCGATTTGATCTCTGTTCCCGTCAGCACCATTCCAGCCTCAAAGGTGTCCTCGATAAAATAATCATGGGATGCTTTTTTGTTCTGGGCGAGCACTTTCCCGTCTGCCTTTTTACCCATGAGAATCACTCCTTGAATCATATTTCATAAGTTTAAAATAACCGCTATCGCTTTCTTGTTCAAAAGCACGATTATCAGAATATCAGAATTATATTGTAACAAATGGAATCCACGGAACGCAAGGAAGTTGGCAGGGAGTCTCTAATCTATTTTTTACGAGTCTTTGCATTTTGGAATTTACCTATCTTTGTGACTTAGGAGCATGATATCGAGCTTCATTACTGCGCCAAGACCCTTCAGATAACCAACTGCGTTTCTGCTACTGAAAAAAGAACGCCGTTCCCTGCAAACAGAGAACAGCGTCTTAATAAATACCTATTCAGCAGCTTATTGCGCTGCGATCTATTTCTTTTTCTTCTTCCGGCTCTTGCTCGCGCCATCTTTACCGCTACGTTTAGAGGCTGCCAGCTCCGAGGTTTCCACGTTGCCCGGGGTCACGGCTTGTCCGATGAACACGCCGCCCTTGTTTTTTTTCTTGCGGCGTCCTTTGCCTTCGGAACCTGCACTTGCGCCGCGATCCTCCCGGCTGCGGAACTTCGTGCTGCTGTCCACGCCGCGGAAATCGCTGCGGCCGTTGCGATCATGGCCGCTGCCTGGCGCGCTGTAGCCGCCCTTGCCGGAGCCGAAGCTGAAGTTGATGCCTCCACTTCGGCCCTGCTCCTTCGCGCCGCCAGCGGTGCGCTCGGCGCCGTCGCTGCGCTCTGCACCCGCGCTCACGCCGGGAGCGAGCACCGCTGCTGCCCGGCTCGCATCCTCGCCGGCCCCTCGGCCGCCGCGTTTGCGCTTGCCGCGGCCACCGCCAGCCGCGCCGCTTTCAGCACCGCGCGGCATTTCCCAGGCGCGTGCACCCGCCGCGCCTGTCTTCCCTTTTCCGGCCTTGCCAGCATCGGCCGTAACACCCGCGCCCTTGCCTTTGCCAGCTCTGCCAGCATCGGCACCTGAGCCGGGCTTGCCTTTGCCGCCACGGCCCTTACCACCGCCGGCCTTACCGCTGCCCGGCTTGTTGAACCCGCCTGGGCGGCCGCCCTTGCCGCCGCGGCCACCGCTAAAACCACCGCTGCGGCGCTCGCCTGCCGCGCGCGGCTTCATATCGACGAGCTCGAAGTCGATCGTGTGGTCGTCCATGTTCACACGGGCGACCCGAATCTTCACCTCATCGCCGATACGGAACACCTTGGAGGTGCGCTCACCGATGAGCGCCATATGGGCTTCGTCGAAGTGGTAATAATCATCCGTCAGCGCACTGAGGCGAATGAGACCTTCGACGGTATTTTCCAGCTCGATGAACATCCCGAAGCTGGTCACACTGCTGATCATGGCGTCGAATTCCTCGCCCACCTTATCCTGCATGTACTCAGCTTTCTTAAGCTGCTCCGTATCCCGCTCGGCCTCTACAGCAACGCGTTCACGCTCAGAAGACTGCTGAGCAATGTCTGGCATCCGGGTAGCTAGGTATTCCTGTCTCTTCGGAGTCAGCACACCGCCGCCTTCAATCACCTCACGCATCACCCGGTGAATGACCAGATCGGGATAACGGCGAATTGGCGAGGTGAAGTGGGAGTAGTATTCCGCGGCAAGGCCGAAGTGACCTGTACTTTCTGCATCATATTTGGCCTGCTTCATCGAACGAAGCATCATCGTGCTAATGACCGTCTGTTCTTTCGTACCGCGAATCTCCTCCAGGAGGTTCTGCAGCGCACGCGGGTGAACAGAGTTGCCCCGACCTTTGACATGATGACCGAAGTTGGCTGCAAAAGCCATAAAGTTCTGCAGCTTCTCCGGGTCCGGATCTTCGTGAATCCGGTACAGGAAAGGAACCTTCAGCCAGTGGAAATGCTCAGCCACCGTCTCATTGGCTGCCAGCATGAATTCTTCGATAATTTGCTCGGCGACAGAACGTTCCCGTTTTACAATATCTACAGCCTTGCCGTTCTCATCAACAATGATCTTGCTCTCTTCAAAGTCGAAGTCCACTGCCCCGCGCCGCATCCGTGCATCACGCAGCTTCATGGCTAGCTCTTTCATGAGGCGGAAGTCTTCAATCAGCGGACTGTAACGCTCCAGCAGCTCAGGATCTTCCTCTTCCAGAATTCTGCGAACATTTTTATAAGTCATCCGCTCTTTAGTACGAATAACGCTCGTGAAGACATCATGCTTCACAACCTTCATATGCTCGTTGAACTCCATCTCACAGGACATCGTCAGACGATCCACCTGCGGATTCAAGCTGCAAATCCCGTTCGACAGTCGGTGCGGGAGCATTGGAATGACCCGATCCACCAAATACACGCTGCATCCGCGGTCATACGCTTCTTTATCTAGCTCTGAGCTCTCACGTACATAGTAGCCGACGTCCGCAATGTGTACGCCCAGCTTATAGTTTCCGTTCGGGAGCCGCTCTACGTTGACTGCGTCATCAAGGTCCTTCGCATCCTCACCGTCAATGGTAACGATGTTCAGACCCCGCAGATCGCGCCGTCCTTGCTGAATGATCTCTTCTTCGGTAATGGCATCTGGAGCAGCGTTTGCTTCCGCCATAACCTCCTCCGGGAAAGCCTCTGGCAATTGATGCTTCCGGATAACGGACAAAATATCGATGCCCGGATCATCCTTATGCCCGAGAATTTCGATAATTTCCCCTTCTGCTGCCGAACGGCCCTCTGGATAATTCACAATGCGTACAACGACTTTCTCGCCGTCCACCGCCCCATTGAAGGACTCCCTGGGAATAAAAATATCCCGGTTAATCCGTTTATCATCAGGCAGCACGAAACCATAGGCATCCAGACTTTGAAATACACCTACAGTCTGTAGCACACCTCTTCTGACAATCCGTACAACCTCACCTTCCATCCGTCCACCGGACGGACTCTTGGAGCTAACGCGCACCAGTACGATGTCGCCGTTCATGGCTCCCTTAAGATCGTTCGCATGAATATATACGTCAGGATGTTCCCGATCATCGGGGATGAGAAAAGCAAAGCCCTTGGCATGTGCTTGCAGTCGTCCGCGCAACAGATCCATCCGCTCCGGCACGCCGTAGCGGCCATGGCGGGTCAGCACCATCCGGCCGTCCTGTTCCAGGGCAATCAGCAGCTCCTCGAACGCTTTGAACTCGTTGCTATCTTCCAGAGCGAAATGGCTCACCAGTTCGTCGTAAGTCATCGGTTTGTAGGCTGTTTCACGCATAAAATCAAGTAGTATTTCCTGTGTTATCATCTGTTCCTTCACCTCGGCCCTCCGCGGCTCCGTAGCCGCTGGCATATATGTATGGCTTGTCCCTTAGGATAAATATGCCGCAAGTAAAATTTACCTTTACCTACTTCATACCCTAGTATACACGAAATCAATCCTCGGCATCCCTAGAACTGTAATCTGGACGTTAAGTCGGGACAAAAAATTCAAATATACAACAAAAAAGCCTTCGCTCTGTTCCATTCAGAAGAGAGCCAAGGCTTTGCATTTACATTATAAGAAGTCTAGTCAACAAACACAGCAACAAGGATTGCCATGATGAAGAATCCAGCTGCCAGACCAACTGTTACACGTTGCAGTACGAGTTCCATACCACGTGCCTTTGTTTTACCGAAAAGATGCTCAGCACCGCCGGAGATGGCACCGGAAAGACCTGCGCTTTTCCCCTTTTGCAGAAGAACGACCGCAATCAGACCGATCGAAAAAACAAGGAGCAATACTTTCAAAAAGATATCCATTCACTTCCACCTCCTACGTCTAAGCATCCATAATCTATAGGCATTTAGGACTCACGAATCTTAAACAGCATTTTTATTTTATCATAACAACCGGGGTAATACAACCAGTAAGACCATAAGTTCCTTGGAAATCCGGCGATTTGCAGCAAGTTAACGTGTGAAGCGTCAGAGACATTTTCCCTACACAGCCACGTCTATGGAAAATGACTTCGCACTAACGTCCTATGACCACTCTCTAACGAAAAAAAGACCTGCCGAAAGCGGCAGGTCTACTGTACACCTCTACAAGAGAAGTGAATTATCTTTTAAGGTTGTAGAAGGATTTCAGGCCGTTGTATTGAGCCAATTCACCCAACTCATCTTCGATGCGAAGCAATTGGTTGTATTTAGCAACACGGTCTGTACGGGAAGGAGCACCTGTTTTGATTTGGCCAGCGTTAGTCGCAACTGCGATATCAGCGATGGTGCTATCTTCGGATTCACCGGAACGGTGAGAGATAACTGCTGTGTAACCAGCGCGTTTAGCCATTTCGATAGCATCGAAAGTTTCAGTCAATGTACCAATTTGGTTAACCTTAACCAAGATGGAGTTACCGATACCTTTTTCGATACCTGTTGCAAGACGCTCAGTGTTTGTAACGAACAAGTCGTCACCAACCAATTGAACTTTGTCGCCCAATTTTTCAGTAAGCAATTTCCAACCATCCCAGTCGTCTTCGGACATACCGTCTTCGATGGTGATGATTGGGTATTTATCAACCCAAGAAGCAAGAAGGTCAACATACTCAGCGGAAGTGTAAGATTTACCTTCGCCAGCAAGTGTGTATTTACCGTCTTTGTAGAACTCAGTGGAAGCAACGTCCATACCCAGGAATACGTCAACACCTGGTTTGTAACCTGCTTTTTCGATCGCTTCGATGATTGTAGTGATTGCTTCTTCGTTCGAACCAAGGTTCGGCGCGAAACCACCTTCGTCACCAACAGCTGTGTTCAGACCTTTGGAGCTAAGTACGGATTTCAGGTTGTGGAAGATTTCTGCACCAACGCGAAGAGCTTCTTTGAAGCTTGGAGCGCCTACAGGAAGAACCATGAACTCTTGAACGTCGATGTTGTTGTCAGCATGCTCACCACCGTTGATGATGTTCATCATTGGTACTGGAAGAGCTTTAGCGTTGAATCCGCCAAGGTATACATACAAAGGTACATCCAAAGCATCAGCAGCTGCGCGAGCTACAGCCATGGATACTGCCAAGATAGCGTTAGCGCCGAGTTTACCTTTGTTAGGAGTACCATCAAGGGCGATCATCAATTTGTCGATACCCAGTTGGTCAAGAGCGTCCATACCGATAACTTCTGGAGCGATGATTTCATTTACGTTCTCAACAGCTTTCAGAACACCTTTGCCGAGGAAACGGGATTTGTCGCCATCACGAAGTTCTACAGCTTCGTGTGCACCAGTGGAAGCACCGGAAGGAACGATAGCGCGGCCTTTAGCGCCGGATTCAAGGTAAACGTCAACCTCAACAGTAGGGTTACCACGGGAGTCAAGGACTTCGCGAGCATATACGTCAGAAATAATAGTCATGTTAGTTAATCTCCTTTTATCGTTGGTATAGTCTTAATCTTGCTTTATTAAACGTTCCAGCGCCGAATGAAGCTTACTTACGGCTGGCAATCATGGATTGTCCGGTCATTTCCGCAGGTTGCGGAAGGCCCATCAAATCCAGAATAGTTGGTGCTACATCCGCCAAGATGCCGGAATCGCGCAATACAACATTTTCATCGGTGAGGATGAACGGTACAGGATTAGTAGTGTGTGCCGTGAACGGACGACCTTCCTCGTCAAACACCATATCCGCATTACCGTGGTCAGCGATAATAATCGCTACGCCGCCCTTGGCAACAACCGCATCTACTACCTTACCTACGCACTCATCTGTTACTTCAACAGCCTTGATGGTCGGCTCCAGCATACCGGAGTGTCCAACCATATCAGGATTGGCGAAGTTCAGAATAATAGCATCTTGTCTGTCCGCTTCGATCTCCGCTACGCAGGCTGCAGCCACTTCGTATGCGCTCATCTCCGGCTTCAAGTCATAGGTTGCTACCTTCGGCGAGTTAATCAGAATACGGGTCTCCCCAGGAAGCTCTTCATCGCGGCCGCCGCTGAAGAAGAAGGTTACGTGCGGATACTTTTCAGTCTCTGCAATACGCAATTGCTTCTTGTTATTCTGTACCAGCACTTCACCTAGCGTATTATCCAGGTTCTTCGGTGCGTAGGCTACGTATCCTTGCACCGTTTCGCTGAATGTCGTTAGGCATACGAAATGCAGGTTTTGCGGGAACAACGGGCCCCGATCGAAGCCGCGGAAATCCGCATTGGTGAATACTTGCGACAGTTGAATAGCACGGTCTGGACGGAAGTTAAGGAATACGACGGAATCGCCACTTTCTACCGTTGTCAGAGGCTTGCCTTCGCTGTCCACGATTACACTTGGCTCTACGAATTCGTCAAAGACGGAATTCTCGTAGGAAGCGGTGATCGCTTGCAGTGCGTCGGTGTATTTCGGACCTTCACCATACACCATGGCACGGTAAGTCTTCTCTACCCGTTCCCAACGTTTGTCGCGGTCCATCGCGAAGTAACGTCCGGATACGGTAGCGATATGGCCTACACCAACTTCTTCGATCTTGGCCAGAAGGTCCGTAATGAACTTCTTACCACTGTCAGGCGCTACGTCGCGGCCATCCATGAAGGCATGGATGTACACGTCGTGCATATCTTCCTTCTTCGCCAGATCAAGCATCGCGAACAAGTGTTGAATATGGCTATGTACCCCTCCGTCGGATACAAGCGCGTACAGATG
Organism: Paenibacillus sp. GCM10012306; assembly: GCF_042649265.1. Classification (NCBI taxonomy): domain Bacteria; kingdom Bacillati; phylum Bacillota; class Bacilli; order Caryophanales; family Paenibacillaceae; genus Paenibacillus; species Paenibacillus sp. GCM10012306. The sequence goes on from NZ_JBHRYW010000018.1 coordinate 47,160, forward strand.
AAGCTTTTTACCGGTTGATTTGGCGTTTCTTACAGCCGCAACAAGCGTCTCGTTATCGAAGAATTCTCCGTCACGAATCGACTTGTCAATACGGGTAAGATCCTGGTATACAATCCGGCCGGCACCAATATTAAGGTGACCCACTTCAGAGTTACCCATTTGTCCTTCCGGCAGACCCACAGCTTCACCGCAAGCGGTTAGCGTGGTGTTCGGATATTGTTTCAGGTAACGGTCGTAGTTCGGCTTGTTGGCTTGGGCAACAGCGTTGCCTTCATCCGTGCCGCGCAGACCGAAACCGTCCATGATAATTAACGCTACAGGTCTTGGTGCTGACATTATTACTTCGCCCCCTCAACCAGGGCCACGAAGGAATCAGGTTGCAGACTGGCACCGCCGACGAGTGCGCCGTCGATGTCGCTTTGACCCAAGTACTCCGTTACATTCTCAGGCTTCACACTGCCGCCGTATTGAATGCGAACTGCATCAGCTGTTGCTTCATCGTACAGACCTTTTACAAGGCTGCGGATGTAGGCAATAACTTCATTAGCGTCCTGGGAAGTTGAAGATTTACCGGTACCAATCGCCCAGATTGGCTCATAAGCGATAACCACTTTAGCTGCTTGCTCAGCGCTAAGGCCTTGGAATGCAGCTTCAGTTTGAACTTTACAAACGTCTTTGGTTTGGTCAGCTTCACGCTCTTCGAGCTTTTCGCCTACACATACGATTGGAGTAATGCCGTGACGGAATGCTGCGTGCAGCTTCTTGTTCACGATTTCGTCTGTCTCGCCAAAGTAAGCACGACGCTCGGAGTGGCCGATGATAACATAATCCACACCAAGATCGCTAAGCATTACGCCGCTGATCTCGCCTGTGTAAGCTCCGTTATCTTCGAAGTGCAGGTTTTGTGCGCCAATCTTGATGTTAGTACCTTTTACTGCTGCTACCAAAGCAGGCAGGTTAGTGAATGGAGCGCAGATTACAGTCTCTACGCCTTCTACTTCTGCTTTGCCTTTGATGTCTGCGATAAAGCTTTCCGCTTCCGGAACAGTTTTGAACATTTTCCAGTTGCCGGCGATAATAGGTGTTCTCATGGCTTGGTTGCCTCCTTCTACGTCTTACTTATCGTTAAGTGCTTCTACGCCAGGAAGAGCCTTGCCTTCCATGAACTCCAGGGATGCGCCACCGCCAGTGGAGATGTGATCCATTTTGTCAGCCAGATGGAATTTCTCTGCTGCCGCTGCGGAATCACCACCGCCGATTACAGTGTAACCTTCTGTAGTTGCGCAAGCATTAGCTACTGCGAGTGTACCTTCAGCAAACTTGTCGATTTCGAATACGCCCATAGGACCATTCCATACAACCAGCTTGGAGTTTTTGATTACATCTGCATAGATTTCACGAGTTTTCGGTCCGATATCAAGACCTTCCCAGCCTTCTGGAATTTCATTGAAAGGAACAATCTTAGTGTTGGCATCAGCACCGAATTTGTCGGCTACTACAACGTCAACTGGCAGCAAGAAGTTCTTGCCAAGTGCTTTTGCTTTCTCGATGAATCCAAGAGCAACATCCAGTTTCTCGTTGTCCACCAGGGAAATACCGATTTCATAGCCCAATGCTTTAGTGAAGGTGTAGGACAAGCCGCCACCGATCAGGACATTGTCAGCCAGAGTCAGCAGGTTGTCGATTACGTCGATTTTGTCTTTTACCTTGGAACCGCCGATGATGGCAGTGAAAGGACGTTCCGGATTGGACAATGCTTTACCAAGTACGGACAATTCTTTCTCCATAAGTAGACCCGATACCGCTGGCAGGAAGTGAGCGATACCTTCTGTGGATGCATGTGCACGGTGAGCCGCGCCGAAAGCGTCATTCACGAACAGGTCAGCCAGTTCTGCGAACTGCTTCGCCAGTTCAGGATCGTTCTTCTCTTCACCAGGGTAGAAACGAACGTTCTCAAGAACGAGAACATCGCCTTCGCCAAGCTCAGCGATTTTAGCTTTAACAGCTTCACCAATCGCTTCATCTGCTTTTGCCACTGGTTTGCCGAGCAGCTCGGACAGACGCTCAGCAGCAACTGTCAAACGCATGGAATCTACGAATTGACCTTTAGGACGGCCCATATGGCTGGCCAGAATGACCTTTGCACCGTTCTCGATCAAGTATTTAATCGTAGGTAGCGTTTCACGGATACGAGTATCATCTGTAATCTTACCATCTTCTACAGGAACATTGAAATCGACGCGCACGAATACGCGTTTACCCTTTACTTCTACATCACGTACACTTTTTTTGTTCATGACAGTTTCCTCCACACCCATAGTTTATCCGAACAGGAATTACAAGGAATGCATTTAGAAAGAGCGGAAACAAGGAACATCTGTTTCCGCTCTATAGATAATGCTTATATAAAAGTGATATTACTTAGCGATTTTTGCGAAGTGCTCCAAAGTACGAACCAATTGAGCAGTGTAGGACATTTCGTTGTCATACCAAGCAACAGTTTTAACCAGTTGTTTGTCGCCAACAGTCAATACTTTAGTTTGTGTAGCATCGAACAGGGAACCGAAAGTGATGCCCTTAATGTCGGAAGATACGATTTCATCTTCAGTGTAGCCGTAAGTTTCTGGATCGGAAGCTTCTTTCATTGCTGCGTTCAGCTCTTCAACAGTTACGTTCTTCTCAAGTACAGTTACCAGCTCAGTCAGGGAACCTGTAGCTACTGGAACGCGTTGAGCCGCACCGTCAAGTTTGCCTTTCAGTTCTGGAATAACCAGACCGATTGCTTTAGCAGCACCGGTAGTGTTAGGGATGATGTTCTCAGCTGCTGCACGAGCGCGTCTGAAGTCACCTTTGGAGTGTGGAGCATCCAAAGTGTTTTGGTCGCCAGTGTAAGCGTGGATAGTAGTCATCAAACCTTCAACGATACCGAACTTGTCGTTCAGAACTTTAGCCATTGGAGCTAGGCAGTTCGTTGTGCAAGAAGCACCGGAGATAACAGTTTCAGTACCATCAAGGATGTCATGGTTAACGTTGTAAACGACAGTTTTCATGTCGCCAGTAGCTGGAGCAGAGATAACTACTTTCTTAGCTCCGCCTTTAAGGTGCTTCTCAGCTGCTTCTTTAGTTGTGAAGAAGCCTGTGCACTCCAGTACGATGTCAACGCCAAGGTCGCCCCAAGGCAATTCTTCTGGGTTGCGGTTCGCAAGAACCTTAACTTCTTTACCGTTTACTTTGAAGAATCCATCATGCACTTCAACATCGCCTTTGAAAGTGCCTTGAGTTGTATCATATTTAAGCAAATGAGCAAGCATCTTAGCGTCAGTCAAGTCATTGATTGCTACCACTTCGATACCTTCTACATTTTGAATACGGCGGAAAGCAAGGCGGCCAATACGTCCAAAACCGTTAATACCTACTTTTACACTCATTGAATAGTTCCTCCTAGATTTCTTTTTATTTATTCAAGACAAGCCGTAAAGCTTGTCAAGACAACAATATTAAGTATAATGCAAAATAATTAACGTTGCTCCCCATTTTCTGTAAAACTATAAAGGAAGCTGTATTTCACTGTCGATTTCTCTACCAATCTCCACCGCAGCGGCCTCATCGGTAATCAGAATATCCTCTTGCCCGAAACGAAGCATCGCATGGATGGCTTTGGCCTTACGTTTGCCGCCGGCAATTCCGACGACGACTTCCGTCCGCATGATATCCTCCAGACGCAGTCCCATGGTGAGCATGGTGTGAACCACCTTGCCCTCTTCATTGAAGTAATAACCGAAAGACTCGGCTACCGCTCCTTCTCCCTGAATTTCGGCCACTGTGGCTTCATCCAGATTACGGCGGCGGGTCATCTCCAGGGCGTCACCGATACCGTGCACGATGATCCGTGAGCGGCGGATGATGCCAACGATCTCTCCAATATTGGAGTCCAGCGCAAGGGACTGAAAAGCATCCTCGCTGAGCAGGTCCGGTACATGCAGCAGCCGGTAATTCGCGCCTACCCGTTTGGCCATCGTAGATGCGATCGTGTTAGCCTGAATCTCCATACTCTCTCCCAGCCCTCCACGCGCCGGTACAAACCAGGCGTCCTTATAGGAATGGGATAGCGGGGGGGACAACTGATCGGCCATCTCGGCTAGCGTTGAGCCGCCTGTGACGGCAATAGTATCGTCTGAACGCAATACACCGAGTAGCGCCTTGGCGCCAGCGCGTCCAAGCTCACGTTTGGTGAAAGGTGACGATTCGCAGTCACCCGGTACTATAATAACTTTACTAAGACCATAGGTTGTGCGGATTTTCTCTTCCAGATCATCTAGGCCAAACAGGCTCTTGGCGATCGGCTCCAGCAGGTCAAGCAGTCTGCGACCGGCATCGCTAATGCGCATGCCTACGCTCTCGATCTCGATGAGCCCTTGCGATTTCAGAAGATCCGTCTCGGCTCGCAGCACCCGCTCCGTCATATCCAGGGAAGCGGCCAGCGTTCTGCGCCCGATAATATCGGACAACATGATCTGATGAAGAATCGTGTACCGTCTCTTAAGGGTTTCCATGAGATCAGGCAGAAGCTGCTTTTGGATTTCCAATAAATTACGCATGCTTTCACTCCTGCAACTTCGTCTTTCTCTATTCCCTCGTTCATGGTCTTAAAACGTCCCGGGTTAACTTTTTAAGTCCCACCCATATTCTAACCAAATTTCGAGCGAAGCGCAAGTCTTCCGAGAGTAGAATTCACAACCTCTTTTCATCTTATACATATATCACGGGATGTAAGGGCTTTACCCCCCTCTTTTGCTGGATAATCCGCAGGGTGGACGGGCTTGTACGATTTTCATAAGACCCGCTAAAAGAAAGATTTCAACGCTTTGATATTAATACATTGCAATTGTAATCTTCTTGTATTATAATAATTTCTGTTGCGCCCGTGGTCCAATGGATATGACGTAGGCCTCCGAAGCCTGAGATCCAAGTTCGATTCTTGGCGGGCGCGCCACTATTTTTAATAGCTTCAATTGTGAGTTCTATATTGTTTTTAACCAAAGTGCCATGATGTGGCTCTTTTTTTTGCAACTAAGTTTGACTTTCTTTGACTTTTTGTTTGAATTTGTTTATCATGTGGTTATTACGGTAAGAGTAACAAATGAACACATTCGAAGAGCCAATACCAAGGAGGTTTTCCACGTGAGTTATATCCCAATGGTAGTAGAACAGAGCAACCGCGGTGAACGCGCTTATGACATCTATTCCCGCTTGCTGAAGGACCGCATCATTTTCCTCGGAACGGAGGTTAATGACGTGGTGGCCAATTCCATCATCGCCCAAATGCTGTTCCTAGCAGCTGAGGACCCGGAGAAGGATATTCACCTCTATGTGAACAGTCCTGGCGGATCAATCACTGCTGGTATGGCTATATTTGATACAATGCAATACATTAAGCCTGACGTTTCCACCATTTGTGTGGGCATGGCTGCTTCCATGGGAGCGTTCCTGCTCAACGCTGGCGCCAAGGGCAAGCGTTTTGCGCTTCCGAACAGCGAGATCATGATTCACCAGCCGCTGGGCGGAGCTCAGGGACAGGCAACGGATATCGAAATCCGCGCCCGCCGCATCCTGAAGCTGCGTGACAAGCTGAACCGTATTCTGTCTGAGCGTACTGGCCAGCCGCTGGAGCGTATCGAGAAAGATACAGATCGTGACTACTTCATGAGCGCTGCTGATGCTGCCGAATACGGTATTGTCGATAAGGTGATTGAGAAGACACTGGTACCTGGAGTTTAATTCTCCGAGCATGCAAAAGCCCCTGGATCCGCGATGCAGATTCAGGGGCTTTTTTTAACGTATCGAACTTTACACGCTTGGAACTCATCGTTTTAAGTAAACAACCTTTAACAACACCTGCACCAGTTACTCAGTACAGCATCCCGTACCGCAGCCCATCCAGCTTGTTCGCAATCACCCGGTATCCCCGTCCATTGGGATGGAGATGGTCAATGGATAGTAGGCTCCGCTCGTTACCAGCAAAATCACCATAGATCGAAGCAAATCCAACCACCCGACTGCTATAGCCAGAAGCATACTGGTTGAACTGGCGTACCCACGCTGTCGCCTCCGCTATCTGAGGGTAGGGATTATACAATCCCACTATTCTTATAATATAAGGCTCCCGTGTACCCGCCTTCAATTGTCTAAGCGAAGACATAATTCCGGCAAAGTTCTCCCGGCATTCCTGCAGTGATTTTTGCAAAACCCGGGGTGAAATCCCCGAGGGACCTCCTCCAGATTTCGCGGCATGGATCAAATCATTCCCGCCGATGGACATTGTAATAATGTCCGCTTCCCGCACCGACTGACGAAATCCGTTGCTTCTGCGAAGCTGCTGCTCCAGGTCGGCCGTAGTCATTCCATTGACACCCAGATTGGACGAAGCCACGAAGGCGCCTAGCCGGGATTCCGCCGTTCTGCGGTATACTGGCACGAATCCATTGCCCGGCAACGCGCCAAAACCCGTCGTCAGAGAATCGCCTATCGCCGTATACTGAAAACCCATAACTCTCCCTCCCCGCTCTGTGCTAGACCTCTATTCAGCATATGAGTCTCACATAGATTAGGTAACTGGAAGATGTCCCGAGGTTATTTTAAAGCGGAAAACGGGCTACTCCCATTTGGCAACAATTCCTTAAAAGTGAAGGTGAATTCAGGGAATCCGGCAGCGTATGGAGTGTATTCATAAAGTTGGAAAAAGATAACGACCTTGCCGTCTTTCAAATAGTAACTTTGCTCAGTATTCAGGCCTGTGAACCCGCCAAAATAACCTTCATCTGCTTTGAATCGCTGGCTCAGCTTGGTATTCAGGTCTTTCTTGTAATTGGGATTAGCGCCGAACAGATCACGCAGGAGCAGCTGTTTCCCATCCTTCAAGGAGAAGGTAAAGGCCTGACGATAAGACATGCCATGCGCACCTCCAGTATAGCCGTACTGGTTCAACAGCAAGCTCAGTACGCCGTTCTGATTGTAGGTCACAACATATCCTGCATCATATTCATAAGGACGACTCTCTTCGTCCCTGTCTGCAATGTCCGCTTCGGCCCCAGCCGCAAATCTCATGGTCGACTGCTTGAGTGCAGCATTAATTTTCTGTTGCGCATCAGCATTAGCCAGCCCACTTATTTGCGGGTAATCGAGGTTGATGACTGCCCCTTCATCCTCACTACCCTTGGCATAGTTCGCTGAGGTGATTTTTAACGCATTCTGCGGGCTGACCATAAGGTTTAGGCGGCCGGAAGGAGCGTTCCAATCGCCTTTATAACCCATATAGTCAGTCAGGAGACCCAGTGGAACATAAAGCCGGTTATTGACGTTTAGACCTTCATACTCCCTAATAAAAAAGTTATTCACCGTGATGGAGACCCCATACGAGGAGACCAGAAGCTTCGTCTGTGCACTGCCTTTTCCAATCGTATAGGCACTGTCCGTCTGACTGTAGCTCACCGGAAGCTTCACGACATCACGCAGAAAAGTTACTGGTACAAAGACCTCGCCAGATCGAACGATCCCTGTCTGCTGTGTAAGGACACCATTCCATTTCAGAACAGCCACCGTGTCCGCTTTACTCGGATTCTTCACCGCAGGTGCAGCAAAGCTAGTATGTACTGGCAGCACGCCTCCGCTCAGCAGCAGCCCCGCCGCCAGCAGGCCCACGCCCCATTTTCGACCATTTTTCATCGCTATTTTACTCATTGTCATTTCTCCCTCCAAGATCATGATGTATCCTTTGGAACATTACCAAGAGAGAAGCATCGTCCTCCGAGTCATTTCCACTCCTCTAATTATAGAGAACCCGCCAGATCCAGTCGTTACAATTCTCTTTACAATTCCTTAGTAAATTAGCAGCATTATAGTGAGTGTTATTACATTTCATTAAACAAAATGAGAGATTTCGCACCTTTTCTATTGAGTATCCGGAATATCCGCAGCAAAAAGAGGCCACCTCCTTCGCTCACGCGGTAGGAGATGGCCCCTTCATTGATTACAGACTGTCGTTATTCATTACGGGACTGCTGATTTATTTCAATTCATAGGTTACATTAAGCTGAGTAGTCACTTTAACTTCTCCCGGCTGCACGGATGTGTTGCCAGAGGCATCTGCCGAAGCGGCCATCGCTTTTAAAGTTTGATCGAAGAACACTGGCTGGCTACCAAGGTCGTTTTGGCTAACACTGATCACCTGACCCAGGCTGCGCTTAGAGGCCTTGGCAATCGCACCAGCTTTAACATCGGCGTTAGCCATTGCTTTTTCAATAACCTGTGCTTCAAAAGCAGCGCTGTCCTCTACTGCAAAACGTGCATTGCCGATATTGTTAGCGCCTGCAGCGGAAGCAGCATCCAACAACTCTCCTACTTTTGCCAGATCACGATAGGCAACCACCAATGTATGATTAGCGTTGTAGCCCTTTACCTGCTGTCCTTCTTTCTCACTGTAAGTGTAATTTGGCTGTACATAGAACTGGGTGCTTTGAATGTCCTTATCCGCAATCTTCCAAGTGCCCTTCAGCAGTGTAGTGATTTTTTGGATCTTGGCTGCGTTTGTTTTCTGTGCTTCCTGCGCTGTTGCTGCTGAGGTGTCTACAGCGATGGACAGATAGACGATATCCGGCTTGATAGACAATTCCCCTTTGCCGACTACATTCACGACATTCTTCTGTACTTCATCCGCATAAGCCGTGGCAGTCCCCTGGAATACAGCGCTCAACGCACTACCTCCAATCAACAAACTCCCTGCCAGCATTACTGTTCCAAATGATTTAGCTAATTTATTCATGTTTGCTATCCCCTTTCAGCCTTCTTGATTAGTTGGTACCCTTTAGACGGGACGGGTTGGCAAATGTTGCATCGTTTTATGCCTGAGCACAAAAATATTTATTGGTTGTTCCAGACTTCATGCATAATAATCCTTAGGTCTGAATCCAGAAGCGACGGACGACATTCCCATCTTCTTCAGTGTATGGCTCATCTTCCGCACCGTCGTTATTTGCAATCGTCTTCGCCGATCCTGTATTTACTGCATCACAAAGCACCAATGCTTTATCAATGCCAAGTTCCTGGGCTTTCACCAATGCCTGCTTTAGCAACTCTGTTGCATATCCCTTGCGTCTGGCCGTAGGTCTGATCCCATAGCCGATATGCCCACTCACAAGCAGACCCTGTTCAGTTAAAGTATGCCTAATATTAACGGCGCCAACAACTTGTCCCTCCTCGGTCACGAGCCAGAACGTTGAATTCGCCACCCATCCTTCCGGTAGACCTAGGCCTAATCGGTTCTCTTCCAGAAAGAGCAGCATCGCTGCAAAATCGTTAGGGTCCTTCTCTACAACCCAAGGAACGATATCTTCCCCACTATCCACCCATTCCTGGTAAAACTCCAGATAGGCCCCTTGATACTCAGAATTAGGCGATACCAACCTTACATTCTTCGCCATAACTTTGCACCCCATTATAGATAGTTTAATAAATTTAAATTTATAGTTTTAAGTATGAAAAAAAGCCCACAAGGGGGCTTTTGGTCCTGCGGATATAAAGTAAGGCCTTACAATTATTGGTTCTCGAGCTCTTCCTTGCTCACCAAACTGGTCAAAGCGGTTACAGCTTGATCCGCATCAGCGCCATCTGCGCTAATATAAATCTCCGTGCCGGAACTGATCGCCAGACTCATGATACCCATAATACTCTTAGCGTTTACTTTTTTATCGTCTTTTTCCACGAAAATCTCCGACGAAAACTTGTTGGCTTCTTGCACGAACAATGCTGCCGGCCGAGCATGGAGACCCGTCTTCAGCCGTACAACTACCGGGTGCTTTGTCATGAAACACTTACCCCCTAATTGAGATCTGCCCAAAAATTTCACATTAAATTTTATAATATTATATCATTATTACTTATTCCGCACTAGAAAAAAAATACCTAGCCGCCTCTTACCTTATCAGCCAGCTCATCAATCTTCCGTAATCGGTGGTTTACGCCCGATTTGCTGACCGTTCCCTTCAGCATCTCACCAACCTCCTTGAGGTTGATATCCGGATGCGCCAGCCGTATTTCTGCTACTTCACGCAGCTTATCCGGCAGGCTCTGCAGCCCAACTTCCCGCTGCAGCAGCTTGATATTCTCAATCTGCCGCACGGCGGCACTAATGGTTTTGTTCAAATTAGCCGTCTCGCAGTTCACGATCCGGTTGACCGAATTACGCATGTCGCGCATAATCCGCACATCCTCGAATTTGAACAAAGCTTGGTGCGCCCCAATCAAGCTAAGGAATTCGATGATTTTCTCGCCTTCCTTGATGTACAGAATGAAGCCCTTCTTACGCTCAATGCAGCGAGCATTCAGGTGAAATTCACCTGCAAGATCCACCAGCGCCTTGCAGTGCTCCTCATACATTGAAGCAATCTCCAGATGGTAAGAGGACCCCTCCGGGTTGTTGACCGAACCGCCGGCCATGAATGCTCCGCGCAGATAAGCCCGCTTGCAGCAATTCTTGGCGACAATCTCATGATCAATCCCATCTGTGAAAATAAAGCCCTCGGAGACGATTCTTAGATCATTCAAGATCTCCTGCACGTGGCTAGGGATGCGAACGATATAGACATTATTCTTCTTCAAACGCATTTTTTTACGCACGAGCAGCTCGATATGGACCTGGTAATATTTCTTAAGCAAAGAATATACCCGTCTTGCAATCGCGGCGTTCTCCGTCGAGATGTCAAGAACCACCTTTTTGCTCGAAAGCTGCACCGAACCGTTCATCCGGATCAGGGCTGACATTTCCGCTTTCTCACAGCAGGGCTGGCTCTCCACCATCGTCAGCTCTTTTTTGGTTAATGCCGCAAAAGACAAGAATCTCACCTCTTTCATGATATCACTTTGTTACCACCCGGGGAAATTCCACGGACAACTGAACCTAAGCCTCGGGGCTTGATCCGTTGCTGACAGGCTTTCTGGTCATCCAGTCCTGTACAAGCTGGTAAATGTGATGGCTTAGCTTATCCGTATCATGCCTTAAATACGTCCGAAATAATACAAGTTTGTCGGCAATCACCTTATAACGATTGCTTTCCAGGGCCTCCTGATCGAGCTGTACCGGCCGCGCGCCCTTTTCAGCGTATTTACTCTGGACCTGCTCTGGAATTTCGCCATCATTCACGATGACGTAATCGAACAGATGTAGACCAATATGATCATAGACAGCCTGGAGGTGGTCACTCACGGTGTAGTTATCCGTCTCCCCGGGCTGAGTCATGACATTGCAGACAAAAATCTTGATCGCATTCGAATTCACGACCGCCTCGGCAAGCTTAGGCACGAGTAAGTTCGGCAGAATGCTGGTGTAGAGGCTGCCCGGTCCAAGAAGAATGGCATCTGCCTCTTCAATGGCCTGCAGCGCTTCGGGCAGCGGTTCCACATTGGCGGGCTCCAGGAACACCCGCTTGATGACACCACCGGCCTCCGGAATCTTCGACTCGCCGGTGATGATGCTGCCATCCGCCATTTCGGCATGCAGCACAACCGCATCACCCGCGGCCGGCAGCACCCGTCCGCGTACCGCGAACAATCGGCTTAGCTCACGGACCGCGGTGACGAAGTCACCGGAGATATCGGTGAGCGCCGCCAGAATCAGGTTGCCGAGGCTATGCCCGGCAAGCCCCTCACCGTTGCTGAAGCGGTATCGCATGATATCCGCCATCAGCGGCTCCACATCCGCCATCGCCGTGAGGACGTTGCGGATATCGCCTGGAGGGGGCATCTGCAGCTCACTCCGCAGAATGCCGGAACTGCCCCCATCGTCGGCTACCGTAACGATAGCCGTTATATCAAGCGGCTTTTCCTTCAAACCGCGAAGCATTACAGACAACCCTGTCCCGCCGCCCATTACGACGATTTTGGGACGCTGTCTTTGTTCTTCAACCACTATTGATCCCTTCTCTCGTTAATGCCGATCACGCTCGGAATCACGGTGACTGACTGTGACGGATTCCGTCTCGCTGACTCCCAGCATTTTACCCAGGTATTCCGATATCGCTACCGAACGGTGCTTGCCGCCGGTACAGCCAATGCCAATAATAATCTGGGATTTGCCTTCTTTGCGGTACTGGGGAATCAGAAAATGAAGCATATCGAGCAGTTTGGTCAGGAACGCCTGCGTTTCAGGCCATTTCATTACGTATTCGTAGACATCACTATCTTGGCCTGTATGAGGGCGCAGGTGGTCCACATAATGCGGGTTGGGCAGAAAGCGGACATCGAAAACGAGGTCTGCATCAATGGGTATTCCGTACTTAAAGCCAAACGATGTAATGTTGACGGAGAGAGTGCTTTTTCCAAGGTGGGAAAAACGAGATACAATCTTCTCCTTCAACTGTGCTGGCTTCATGCTGCTGGTATCCAGGTACTGGGTCGCTGAACTCTTCAGCTCATCCAGCATTTTACGCTCCAGCTTGATGCCATCAAGCGGCATACCCTTCGGGGCAAGCGGATGCCGGCGCCGGCTTTCCTTGTAACGCTGGACAAGTACGGAATCGGTAGCGTCGAGGAACAAAATCTCGCAGCCGATGGTAAACTGTTCTTTAATAAAACTGAGCGACTCAGACAGGGCCGTGAAGAACTCCCGTCCCCGCAAATCGATGACGAGCGCGACCTTGGCGATCTTGCCTTTAGATTGCTCGATCAGCTCTGCAAATTTCGGGATCAGTACGGGGGGCAAATTATCGACACAGAAGAAGCCTAGATCTTCCAGACTCTGAACAGCAATCGTCTTGCCCGCACCCGACATACCTGTAATGATGATCAGGGTGGCTCCTCCGGTCGGAGCTTCCTCCAATTCCGTCATCAAGCGTCCCCTCCTACTCGGATATTATATGAATAAAGACGGTCCTTCGAGAACAAATCTAAGAGCGAAGCAGCAAGCCTGCGGCGCCAACAATACCAGCATCATTACCCAGCTCGGCAGGGATAATGCTTACGCCACCCTGAAGCGGTTCAGGTGCCAGCTTAGCGAATACCCGGCGAACCTCATCAAATAGAATATCTCCGGCCTTGGACACGCCTCCGCCAACAATAAAGCTCTCAGGGTTAAGCACAGCCGCTACAGCAGCCATGGACTTGCCCAGATAGTAAGCAGCGCGATTGACGATGCGGATTGCCACTTCGTCGCCAGCTTTTGCCGCATCGAATACTTCCTTGGCAGCGATTTTCTCCACCATGGACAGGGACGTACGGTCACCACGTGCAACAGCATCATTGGCCATACGAATAATTCCTGTTGCCGAGGAAACGGTTTCCAGACAACCCAGCTTGCCGCAACCGCATTGAATAGCTTCCAGATCCGGCACAACCGAGATGTGACCCAGTTCACCCGCGAGGCCTGCGAAGCCTTGATAAATCTTACCGTTAATGATAATGCCGCCGCCGACACCGGTTCCGAGAGTATAGCAAACGCAATTCTCTACACCGCGTCCCGCACCGCTCCATGCTTCGCCAAGAGCTGCCACATTGGCATCGTTGTCTATTTTGACAGGCTTGTTTAAACGCTCCTCCAGAATGGCACGGATCGGCACATCCCGAAAACCTATGTTCGGCGCAAGAATGATGATTCCCTCACGGATATTTGTGAACCCGGCCACCCCTGCTCCCACACCGGCAAGCTGGTCCCAAGTGTATGGAGAGTCTTCAACGATCTGACGTACGTACTTTTCGATATTATCGATAACCGTATCGACGCCTTCTTGGGTCCCTGTCGGACCTTCATAAGTATGCAGCAGGTGCCCCTCGGCATTGCAGATTCCAACCTTGATTGCGGTTCCGCCCAAATCCACGCCAACGTAGATATTTTCAGACATGTAACAAGCCACCTTTTTCTATACTAAAATAGTTAATCCTACGTACCCACTATAATAGAAGCCCTCCCTGCGGTCAAGGAAAGGCGACACACCCGGCTTTTTGTTATATATCGCCTGTAGATTCTATATTAGTAAAAAAGACTCCCTGCCCATTAGGGAAGAGAGTCATATATTCGGCTACCAGGACTCCCTGGTCTATTATAATCCACTCGCAATGCTGATGTTACTCCGATAAAATGCGTTTCTGCCCCTCTAGTGCTCGAATAGGAGCAATATTCTGCGTAAACTCTAGAGTACCCATATAATTACCTTCCTTATCCCGCACAGCAAAATAACGGATATAGATGAATTTGTCCTTGATCGCAATCCAGAAATCCTCGGCATCCTTGCGACCCGCCTTGAAATCTTCCAGCAGCTTCTCTACTACATGCACGCTTTGCGGCGGATGGCAGTTCTGAACAGTGCGGCCGATAACGGCTTTGGTCCGGGCGAAAATACGCTCCTTGCCGTGCGAGAAGTATCGCACCACATCGTTCTCATCGATAAAAGTCAGGTCCACCGGCAAATGATTGAGCACGGTCTCCAGTTGATGAAGTGACAACAGTCCAGTCTCAAAGCGGATAAAACCCTGCATGGCGTCCCCAGCTACTTCTGCAGTTGCAGATAGTGCTGCTCCCTCCGGCTCAGGAACACGCTCTGGGATCCATTCCTGCTCTGGGAAGGTCAGGCAAAAGCCAATTTCATCGCTTTCCCGGGCAATTTTCACCCATTCATCTTCAGTCAGTTTATCGAGCGCCATAGGGAATAGAATATTTTCTTCCTTAAATATCATCTCATTAACTTCCTGGATGATCTCTGCCAGCAGCTCACTAACCTCCTTCTGATTTCCCTGATAAGGACTTAGCTGCGCCTTGGCAGATTTAATCAAGCTGCGGATGCCGTCATCGACGCCCCACATCACTTTGGTCGGACCATAGATCCCGTATTTCTCTAGATAGGGAAACAATAGATTTTCCTTACGGCTGTAATGCTTATCGAGATCCAATAGCAAACTGAGGTCTTCCAGCAGCTTGTAGATTATCTCTTCGCTATCCTGTCTGGCAAATTTATCAGCGTGCAGGGACAGCCGGAAGTTCAGGAGCTTTTCCACCTCACGGTTCTCCAGCTTGAACGTATGCACAGGGTGTCCCGGCTGCTCCTCCGGCTTCGAGGAACGGTGAATGTCCTGAATAGAGCCTTTAAAGATCGCTGTATGCACAGAACACAGACGCTGCACCTCGGAGACCGGAATGCCCTCCTCTGTCATCAGCGCATGCTCCAACGCGGAAATTTCGGCTACCGTCACATCGCCAACCGCTTCTTCGAAGCGGGCTTTGACCTCCTCTACACTTTTTCCAGCATGCAGCTCCTTGATGATCTCCTTTAACATCGCTTGACGATGGGTCTGTTCCGGCACTGTGACTTCACGGTTATTGATCAGTTCGCTCATTGGATTCTCTCCTTGTCTATAATAGGGTTAGTCGGCGGAGCTTCTATTCCAGAACCTTGAACCCCCGCTGCTCAAAAGCCAGCTTAACGGTATCAGGGTCCATTTTCTTCAACTTGATTCCCTTAGATAGGGTCATGAAACGGCCGGCTGTCTGCAGCATGCCCGGCTTGGCAATATCGCGAAATCCCAGCTCCGCCATAATCTCCATCACCTCGGGATGTCTGCCCACCAATTCGAAGATGGATTCATCCAGCTTCAGTACCTTTTCCATGTGTACTCCCCCTCACTGAGAACTCTTCTCACAATCAGATTAGCATAGGAGAACATGCACCATGGTGATTGCAGTCACAAAGTGAAAAAAATAACTTTTTAGCGGATAAGTAGAGATGTATAGGCGAAAGCTGTTCGATAATCGTAAACCTATATAGATTGAACTTAGGATGTTCACAAGGCCAAAAATTTGTCATTCCTGAAAATGTTGGACTTCCAGCCGCTGTTATCCCCAGATTTGTTGGGATTGTACTGCCATTCGCGGATAAAATCCGGAGAGCCCATGCTTACGGATGCGAGTTTTCCTTCCGAAAGCTTTTAGGTGGATGCTATCACTACTACAGATCCAACTTCCCCCTTCAATCCTCTCCCTCAAATTAAATTTTTTAGTTGAGACGAATATAAGAGCATTTTTGTACCTTATTTTTCCTGAGAAGAGGTAAATAACAAAAATAAGGGCATTATTGTAGCCTATTTTGACGAAAGTACACCAAAAGGGCTAATGTGGAAGATTTAACGTACAATATTGCACTTAATTTCCATTAACCCCTAGTTGCAGACTATTTAAGGTACAAAAATGCCGTTATTTACACTTCGGATGTCATTATTATGAACTCTCTTTGTTCTAGGCTTTGTTTGTTATTGTAATACGTTCTATATAGATGGAATTTACGAATAATGTAGGGGAACAGAATTGGGGGGGACCATGCTCCGTATGAGGTTTACAACTGATTTAATATAAACGTTAAAGCTAATTTAATATAAACGTTAAAAAAACCGCGTACCCTCAACGGTACGCGGTTATACTACATTGCAAATATGCTTATTTATCGAGTGTCTCGCTCCAGTCATGCACAATGCTGCCTTCGAGGAATTTCTCTGCGTCCATAGCAGCCATACAGCCAGTGCCCGCAGCCGAGATCGCTTGGCGGTAACGGTTATCCTGCACATCGCCGCAGGCGAAGACACCCGGGATATTCGTCTCCGTTGTACCTGGATTTACCACGATATACCCGCCTTCATCTGTGGTAATTTGTCCGCCAAGAAATGCCGTGTTAGGCGTGTGCCCAATGGCAATAAATACACCGTCTGCTTCAACAAGCTCTTCCTGACCCGTCTCATTATTGCGCACTGTCAAGCCCTTCACGCCGGTCTCATCTGTCGTGACTTCAAGCGGAGTCCGGTTAAGCGCCCAAGCTACCTTACTGTTGTCCCGCGCACGATCCTGCATGATCTTCGAAGCACGCAGTTCGTCCCGGCGGTGTACCAGCGTAACGCTGGAAGCAAACCGGGTCAGGAAGCTGGCTTCCTCCATCGCGGAGTCGCCGCCGCCGACCACGACAATCTTTTTGCCGCGGAAGAAGAAGCCGTCACAGGTTGCGCATGTGCTAACCCCGCGCCCCACATTGTCCTGCTCGCCGGGAATGCCCAGATATCTGGCCGAAGCGCCGGTAGAGATAATCACTGTTTCCGCCTCCAGCACGCCTAAGCCGTCTACTGTTACTTTGAACGGACGCTGAGAGAAATCAACGGACTCCACCCAACCATTCTTGAATTCAGCGCCGAAGCGCTCGGCCTGCTTACGCATGTTGTCCATCAGGTCAGGACCAAGTATTCCTTCAGGGAAGCCCGGGAAGTTCTCTACTTCAGTCGTGGTGGTCAGCTGTCCACCCGGCTGCAAACCTTCAATGACCAGCGGGTTCAAGTTGGCACGTGCTAGATAAATAGCGGCAGTCAGCCCGGCCGGGCCTGTTCCGATTACAATTGTTTTGTACATCACAGTGGCCTCCTCGCAGATAGGGTTTTATAAGAAGAAACGGGGTGCCGTTCTCCAGAAAAGAGGAGCGGCATCCGTTTTCTTGTCAAAAAATAAAAATCATTTATATCATAACGCCTATAAATTGTTATATTTTCAGACATCCTCCGGTATGCACCAGGCACTTATCTGTTCTCAGTAAACGGGGTTAAGCTCCTGTCCAGACTCTCGGTGATTTCACATTCGGCTGCGATTCGCTTGGCATAGCGACTGACCATTGATTCGGTGACACCATACCGCTGTGCGACTTCACGGAACGTGACCGGCCGGCTGTGCAGCTTGGCGGTCAGATATTCCAAAGCGGCACACCAACCCTCTGCATGGCGGATGTAAGGTACATCCGGGTATAGGCGGCTAATGAACTGCTGCCACAGCTGCTCGGCGTCCTTCTTCTGGCTGGCATCATAGCGCCGGTCCATCATGCTTGCGGTCTGGTCAATGACCCGCTGCCAGTCCTCTTTCCATTCCGGTTGCCCATTCAGGAACAAGGGCGCCGGTTCAGGCTCTTGCTGCAGCGGCACCGTCTCCACCGGGCCACTGCTAATCAGCTTCTGCAGGCTAAGTAGAGCGGCCTCCTGCAGTTTCTCCTCCTGCAAAGGCTGCTGGCTCAGCAGGTCTTGCAGAATCTCGGACATCTCTGCGTCGTCAATCCAGCGCAACGCTTCGGTGACCTGCAGCTTCGTATTGGTATCGCCATAACGAAGCGCCCAGAAGAATGAGGAGCGCAGCAGCGGATTGGTCTTCACTTCCTCCGCGAAGCTGCCCTTATTGTCCTTCCACAGCTTCAACTTCTCCTGAAAGGGCAATTGATAGTTGTAGCTCACCAGCGGCATGTCGATCCCTTCACTCTGGGCTTGCTCCAGCTGAGCCAGAAAGAACTGCGGGACCACCGATTCGGGGTCCAGTTTAGTAACTTGCCGCCAGCAGCGCTGGGCTTCGGCATAAAGCCCGCTGTTGCTGGCTGCGGCCGCACAATAATGATAGAGACTGGCATCCCCGCCGACTTCTTCATCCTTCAGCAGACGCCGGAAATGACCGTAGGCGGTGCGGTGGCGTCCCAGAATGCCCATGGTCGTCGCCAGCTTGAAGACATGCTCTTGATGGAAAGGAACGGTAGCCTCCAACATGCGTACCAATCGGGTCAACTGATCCCGGTCCCCTTCATATTGCAAGAAGATCGCCAGATTGCACAGGGCATGCAAATTGCCAGGGTCTTGATCCAGCACCTCGGAGATGCACTCTCTAGCCTTGGCGAAACGTCCCATATAGAAATAGGCCAGCGCCAAATTGTTATGTGCAGCTAGAAAGTCCGGGGTAGCGCTCACGATCTCTTCCAGCAATCCGACTGCCTGCGTAAACTGACCTGCTTCCAGAAGCGCCCGGGCCCGGTCATGTTCCACGACCCCTTCCCGGCTCTTAATCCGGTTCAGTGGTGCCGGGCGATTCAGCTCATACTGCAGCAGTTCCATCAGTTCCTCAGATTCAGCCAGGAACTCTCCCTTGGCATCCTCTTCCAGATATGTGACGAGCGCCCGCTCCGCCTCTTCAAAGCTTTCCATATTAGCGTAATTATTAGCCATATAGAAATGGCATTCCGTCATTCCTGGATCTATTGTCTCCAGAACCTGGGCCAATATATCATTCGAGGCTTCATATTTACCCATCTCTGATAATATACCCGCCATGTTGCAATGATTGACCGGATTATCCGGTTCGTACTCTACAGCCTTGCGAAAATGTTTTAATGCCTTATCATATTGAAAGCGGTCCAGCGACCGAACGGCTCTTTCAAAGAAAAAATTGGCATCCAGAGTGACGGGGATCAGCTTGCTGTTTCCCGCATCGTTCTCTGAAGTGGTTTCCATCATGGAAGCAACGCACCTCCCTTGTTAAGCTTCCTTATCCTTATGAAAAACAGGAGAGCGGCGTCCTGCGGCAGCCCTACACTCCTTATTTAAGGTCTTTGTCGTTTCCAGTAATGGTTCCGACTGTCTTCACACAGTATACCACATGTAACAAGGAGATTCTCACAATGAGCACAGGGTTCACACTGCAAAAACAGGAAAAGGAAGCCTTCAGAGAGAGCCTCAGAGTTCAATCATTAAGATTACGCAAAAAAAGACGGGGAATCTAGATTCCCGCGTCTCTGAATAACTGATCAATGGAGCCACCTTCCAGAATGATACGCGTAGCCTGTGCCAGCATAGGGGCAACAGACAGCACTTTAAACCGGCTGGAGTGGTTATCGGGCAACGCGATAGAATCGGTGACCACGACTTCCTGAATGCTGGGATGATCCAGCTTCTCTACGGCATTCCCGGAGAACAGACCATGCGTAGCGCAAATGATGCTGTCCTTGGCGCCTCTTTCCTTCAAGCCCTCGACCACATTGACAATCGTGGTGCCCGTATCAATTAGATCTTCTATGATAATAGGCGTACGTCCTTCCACATCGCCGATCACATGCGTAATGACCGATTCATTATGGGCTGGACGCTTCTTGATCATGATCGCGAACGGCGAGTCCAGACGGTTCGCCAGCTTTTCGGCCATGGACGCACGTCCGGCATCCGGAGAGACGACCACGAGATCCGTAAGCTTCTTGTTCTTCAGATATCCGCTGATCAGGTCAAGCGCAGTCAGATGATCGACCGGAATATTGAAGAAGCCCTGAATGGCCGCTGCATGCAGGTCGATCGTAATAACACGGTTTGCACCAGCTGTGGTCAGTACATCCGCCACCATTTTGGCCGAGATCGGTTCACGCGGTGCGGACTTACGCTCCTGCCGGGCATACCCGTAATACGGCACAATAATATTGACAGTGCGAGCCGATGCGCGCTTGGCGGCATCAATCATAACCAGCAGCTCTACAAACATCTCATTGATGGGATGAGAGAGGGATTGCACCAAAAATACGTCGCAGTTCCGGATGCTTTCTTCGTAGTGCACGTAAATCTCGCCGCTCTTGAAGCGGGTCAGCTTGATCTGCCCCAATTCCACTCCTAACCGTTCCGCAATATCTGCGGCCAGCTTTGGATTCGACGAACCGGAAAAAATACGCAATTGATGATGATGCATGATGCCCTCCTGCAAGATTATATTTTTATAGTTCAAAAGGTACGAATGTGCGTGTGCGACCCTCGAATACCGCTAACTCGCGGAAGCCCGTCTCCCACAGCAGCCTGCGGGCCTCTTGGAGACCTTCTCCAAGCTTGGTTGGGTCGTGGGCATCAGAACCGAGGGTAAGCGGAATACCGAGCGCCAGCGCCTCCTTAAGCACATGCTCCGCCGGGAACATCTCGGCACAGGGCTTAGTCAGCCCGGAAGCATTCAGCTCCATGGCGATGCCACTTTCAGCAATGGCTTTCAAGGCACTGATTTCAAGCTCCCTCACCTCAGCCCGCCCTTCCGGGCTTTGCGGCCCATAGCCGAAGCGCTTAATCACATCCATATGTCCTATAATATCATATAATCCCGATAACGCCGACTTCCTAACCGCATCATAATATTTCCGGTAAACATCCAGGGGATCCTTGCCCTCCCAGCCATGAACTTGCCGGAAATCCGTGATGTCCCACTCTCCCAGAAAATGAACGGAGCCAATCAGATAATCCCACGGGTACGGAGACAGCAGCTCACGAATCTGCTCCTCGTACCCTTCGATATAATCAGCCTCTAAGCCTACTTTCAGTTCAATAATGCCCCGATATCGCTCTTTTAGCAATAAACACTCTTCCACATAGCGAGGCAGCTCAGATAGTGGCATCGCCATCTCGGGATAATAGCTGGCCGGGTCCACATGAATCAGCGGCAAGTGATCCGATAAGCCCAACTGTTCCAGACCTAGTTCTATCCCGCGCTTGACGTACTCCTCCAGCTTGCCCACGGCATGCCCACAGCGTTCATGATGGGTATGATAGTCGATATGCATCCCTTAAGAACCCCCTTAGTCGCGGCGTGGGCGTTCGTGGCGGGCACTCAGCTCAGCCATGATCTCGTCCAGCGGCAGCTTGCGTTCCTGCAGCAGCACGAGCAGGTGGTAGATCAGATCACTGATCTCCAGGCGCAGCTCGGCATTATCTTTATTCTTGGCGGCGATGATTGTCTCGGAAGCTTCTTCGCCCACTTTTTTCAGAATCTTGTCGACGCCTTTATCGAACAGATAGGTTGTGTACGCACCTTCCGGCCGTTCCACTTCCCGCTCGGCAATGACGCGTTCCAGTTCGCCAAGCACCGCGAAGCGCTGACCGTCTGTAAGATTGGCTAAAGTATTGGCCGCTTTCGCATCTTTCTCTGTCTCTGACTCCACCGCAGCCGGTCGATCCAACGGAATCTCGCGGTAGAAGCAAGAGGTTGCTCCTGTGTGGCAAGCCGGGCCTTCAGGAACCACTTTAAGGAGCAGCGTATCGCTGTCACAATCATAATGAATGGAAGTGATCCCTTGGGTGTTCCCGGAAGTACCACCCTTATGCCATAATTCGCTGCGTGAACGACTCCAGAACCAAGTCTGTCCACTCTCCAGCGACAGTCGCAACGATTCCTCGTTCATATAGGCGAACATTAGAACCTCCAGCGTATTTGCATCCTGAACGACTGCAGGCAACAGACCCGCCTCGTTCCAGCGGATGTCCTTCAAGACCTCTTGTTGTGTCAGCTCTTTCTTTCCTTGCTCCTGGCTCATCGGATCTCCACCCCTTTATGCTTCAAATCAGCTTTTAACTCCTGAATCGCAATTTCTTTATAGTGAAAAATAGTAGCGGCCAACCCAGCGTCCGCCTTTCCTTCCGTAAATACGTCGTAAAAATGCTCCTTCTTCCCGGCCCCGCCTGAGGCAATCACGGGAATGCTGAGCAGATCACAGACGGCGCTCGTCAGCTTCAGGTCGAAGCCATCCTTCGTGCCGTCAGCATCCATACTGGTAAGCAGGATTTCACCTGCGCCCAGTTTTTCCGCTTCCTTGGCCCAGGATAGTGCACGGATTCCGGTCGGCTTGCGTCCGCCATGGGTATACACTTCCCATTCACCCCAAGTATCATTGTATTTGGCATCTATAGCTACAACAATACATTGAGACCCAAAACGCCGGGCACCTTCCAAAATCAGCTGCGGGTTGGTGATAGCCGCGGTGTTGATCCCAATCTTATCCGCACCTGCGCGGAGCAGCCGCTTCATATCCTCCGGGGCAGAAATTCCGCCGCCGACGGTAAAAGGAATTCTGATCTCACCCGCCGTCTGCCGTACCACCTCAATCATGGTCGCCCGACCTTCCACTGACGCAGAGATATCCAGGAATACTAGTTCATCCGCTCCTTCGCGGTCGTATAACGCTGCCAGCTCGACTGGATCACCGGCGTCGCGCAAATTGACAAAGTTGACGCCTTTGACTACCCGCCCGTCCTTGACATCGAGGCAGGGAATGATACGTTTAGCCAACATAGATGATATCCCCCGATCTTATTTCTGTCCTAGCGCCTTCAGCGCTCCGGCAAGGTCGATATTGCCAGTGTAAAGCGCTTTACCGACAATTGCACCGCCAATACCGCTGCTGCTATGCACGTTCAGGCGCAGCAGGTCATCAAGGCTGGTCACGCCGCCGGACGCGATCACCGTTTTGCCGCTGGCAGCAGCCATCGACAGAATGCCCTCCACGTTCGGACCCTGCATCATGCCATCCCGGGAAATGTCAGTGTAGATGAAGGTCTCGGCGCCTTTGGCTGCCAATTCCTTCGCCAGATCCTCCGCGCGCACTTCCGAGGTTTCCAGCCAGCCATGCGTGGCTACGAAGCCGTTCCGTGCATCAATGCCGATAGCGACCTTGTCACCGTATTTGCCCAGCACCGCTTCGGTGAACTCACGGTCATTGATCGCCGCTGTCCCGATAATCAGACGACTGACTCCGAGACCCAGCAGCTTTTCCACGTCGGCAAGGGTACGAAGACCTCCTCCAACCTGTACAGGAACGTTCACGCTGGAAGCAATAGCGCCGATAATGGCATCGTTAACCGGATGCCCCGCCTTCGCTCCGTCAAGGTCAACCAGGTGGATAAACTCCCCACCTTGGGCTTCCCACGACTGTGCCACTTTCAGCGGACTGTCGCTGAAGATCGTTTCCTGATTGTAATCGCCCTGCTGCAATCTGACGCATTTTCCATCCCGGATATCAATTGCCGGATACACTATAAAAGAAGACATTGACGCTCCCCGCTCTCGTTACAATATGGTTATAGCCCAGTAACGGGCTTATGGTTGTTATGTTTGGTTGTTATGTTTGGTTGTTATGTTTGGTTGTTGTACTTGGTTATTATGCTTGGTTGTTAGGGTCGATACGGTGTTATTGTTACTCTCGCAACTAGCATTCTAATTCTCATGGTTACGGTCCAACACCTTAATCTTAGCCTTCACATGATCCTTAGGCGCTCATAACCGTAGCACTTTTAAATCCCTTAAGCCTGTTTCCGCGTAAGTTTCAAAAAATTCCCCAGCAATTGCACGCCAAGGTCCCCGCTCTTCTCCGGGTGGAATTGCATGCCGAAGACATTATCCTGTCCGACGATTGCCGTTACCGGATGACCATAATCAGTTACGGCCAGCAGATTGCTATCCCTGCCCACTTCTACATGATAGGAATGAACGAAGTACACATGTCCTTCCTCTAGCCCTTTCAGCAGTGGACTCTCCGGCTGGCGGAAACTCAAGCGGTTCCAGCCCATATGCGGCACCTTGTAGCCATCACGGGGCGCGAAGCGCACCACAGATCCGGGTAAAATATCTAGACCGGCATGGGAGCCATGCTCCTCACTGCTGCTGAACAGCAGCTGCATGCCGAGGCAGATGCCGAGGAGCGGCTGTCCAGCGGCAGCAACCTCTTTTACCACGATATCCAGGCCACTCTCCCGCAAATGCTCCATGGCATCGCCGAAGGCGCCGACACCTGGCAGAATAACGCTGTCTGCAGCCAGTATCTGCTCACGATCACCCGTCACCAGGGACTCGAAGCCGAGACGCTCGACGGCCTTGCTAACGCTGTGCAGATTACCCATGCCATAATCGACGATTGCAACAACAGCCATGTTACAGCACTCCCTTAGTGGAAGGCACACCCTTCACACGAGGATCAATCAAAGTAGCTTCATCCAGTGCACGTCCCAGCGCCTTGAACACAGCTTCGATCATGTGGTGCGTATTGGAGCCGTAGTGCACGATGACATGCAGTGTAATCCGTGCTTCGAGAGCAAATTTCCAAAGGAATTCTTGCACCAGTTCCGTGGAAAAGCTGCCTACCTGCTGAGAAGGGTATTCTGCCCGGTATTCGAAGTGAGGGCGGTTGCTGATATCAATAACGACCTGGGCCAACGCCTCGTCCATCGGAACGAACACACTCGCATAACGCTTGATTCCTTTTTTATCACCCAGCGCTTCACGCAGCGCCTGTCCCAGACAGATACCGATATCCTCCACCGTGTGGTGATCGTCAATATCAATATCGCCATTCGCTTCAACCTTGAGGTCGAACTGGCCGTGCTTGGTGAAGAGATCCAGCATATGGTTCAGAAAAGGCACCCCGGTCTCCAGCTCCGAAGTCCCGTTCCCGTCTACAGCAAAGGACAGCTTGATGTCCGTCTCGTTCGTTGTGCGGCTTAACCCCGCTTCGCGTGCTACCTGTCCGTTATTGCTCTCCATTACCGTTTCCACCTTTCAGTTCGTTCTCAAGTCTGATTTCAATGGCCCGCGCATGGCCTTCCAGCCCTTCACGGCGCGCCAGTTCTATAATCGTCTGCCCGTCACGCAGCAAAGCTTCCTTGCTGTAGTAGATCAGGCTTGATTTCTTGATAAAATCGTCCACATCCACAGGGGAGGAAAAACGTGCCGTACCATTGGTCGGTATGATATGGTTCGGTCCCGCAAAATAATCCCCCACCGGCTCTGAGCTATACGCACCCAGGAAAATTGCCCCAGCATTCTCGATCGCCCCGGTCAGGCTCATCGGATCGGCTGTTACAATCTCCAGGTGTTCCGGCGCTAGCCGGTTAACTACCGAGATGCCCTCTTCCATCGACTCTACGACGATGATCGCACCGTAGTTCTCTACCGAGGCCCGGGCGATGGCCTGCCGTGGCAATGCCTGCAATTGCCGCTCGACTTCAGCGGCTACAGCGTCCGCCAGGCTGCGCGACGGCGTCACCAGAATGGCCGAGGCCATTTCGTCATGCTCGGCCTGTGAGAGCAGGTCAGCAGCGACATAAGCCGGCTCGGCGGTCTCATCCGCCAGCACGACAATCTCGCTTGGACCGGCGATGCTGTCGATATCGACAGCCCCGTACACCTCGCGCTTTGCCAGCGCGACGTAGATGTTGCCGGGGCCGCAGATCTTATCGACAGGCGCAATGCTCTCCGTGCCGTAGGCCAGTGCGGCTATCGCCTGTGCGCCACCGACACGGTAGATCTCGTGTACGCCCGCTTCCGCGGCGGCCACGAGAATATAAGGGTCAATGCCTTCCTTGCCGCCGGTGGATGGTGGAGTCACCATCACAATCTCCGGCACCCCCGCGATTTGAGCGGGGATTACGTTCATCAGCACGGAAGACGGATATGCCGCCTTCCCGCCAGGAACGTATACGCCCACTCGCTTCAGCGGGCGAATGATCTGGCCGAGGATGGTGCCATCCGGCTGCAGATCCATCCAGGAATTGCGTTTCTGCCGGGCATGAAACGCCCGAATGTTGGCTGCCGCCGCGCGGATGGCGGAGACAAACGACGCCTCAACCTTGCCGTAGGCTGCCTCCAGCTCCTCCGGCTTCACCCGCAGTGTATCCGGCGTCAAGAGGGCGCCGTCATGACGCTCCGTGTACCGGAAAAGCGCAGCGTCTCCTTCTTTTTTAATATCGGCCACAATATCCTTCACGGCCTTATTCTGCTCCGGCGTTCCATATTCAACTTCCCGCTGAAGATTGAATTCCTTACTTGATTGGATCTTCACTGCTGGTTCCTCCTTTAGACATCCTTAACGCGGCTTGTTCACGCTAGCTTCGAGCCCTGGGCCTGCAATCACGCCTTGAAGGCGGTCGCACAGCTGCTGAATTTCCGCATTCTTCATTCGGTAGCTCACCCGGTTCGCCACAAGACGGCTTGTAATTTCAAAGATACTTGTCATTTCCACGAGTCCATTATCCCGCAGGGTCTGTCCGGTCTCTACCATATCTACGATCCGGTCCGCAAGTCCGATCAGCGGGGCCAGCTCGATAGAGCCGTTCAGCTTCACGACCTCCACCTGCTGTCCCTGCTCGCGGAAGTAACGGGACGCTACATTAGGATACTTGGTGGCTACCCGCTGCTGAATGCCCGGCTGCCAGTTCGGCAGTCCGATAATCGACATCCGGCACCGTGCAATACCGAGGTCAAGCAGTTCGTACACATCCCGTTCCTCTTCCAGCAGTACATCCTTCCCTACGATTCCGATGTCTGCCACGCCATATTCGACATATGTAGGGACATCTACCGGCTTCGCCAGTATGAATTCCATGCCAGCTTCAGGAATTGGGACGACCAGCTTGCGGGATTCTTCGCCATCCGGCGGAATCGGAAGCCCGGCCTGGCGGAATAATTCCGCCGCTTTATTGTAAATGCGGCCTTTAGGCATAGCCACCTTCAAAATCTGCGCCATTGTTCAATTGCCTCCATTTCCGGTGCGGTCATTTTATTGTTCTTCTGCCACGACAGTTATTCAGTTCTGGTTGATTATATGTTAATTCAAGGTCATGAACGGACCGCGAATGTTCGAATTTCTTCATATCTTGCTTCTTGCTGCTTGCCGTTATCAGCCCCTGATTTCTCAAGGCTATCAGAATCTCCTTGCTCGGAGACCAAACGGGTTACTACAACACGCCCCTCGGACCGCAAACGTGCAGCCTCCTGCAGCCCTTCCTGGCGCCGGGATACATCGTATTGAACCAGAATCGGCAGTTCTTCCGTCTCAGTCTCTGCAGGTACACCGTCCAAGATACGGTTCGTCTTGAGCGAGAAGCCTGTGGAAGGAACGGGACGACCAAACTGCTGCAGCAGATTGTCATAACGTCCACCGCTGCATACCGGGAAACCTAGCTCAGCCGCATAACCTTCGAAAGTCATTCCGGTGTAGTATGTGAAGTCTCCGATCATCGTCAGATCGATCAACACATGCTGAGACACCCCGTAAGACTCCAGCACTTCCCAAACCTTGCATAAGTGCTCGATTGAAGTCCGGGCCAGCGGATGACCGCTAAGCTCCAGCGCCTGACCGCATATTTCCTTACCTCCGCGCAACCGCAGCAGGCCGTTAAGCTCATTCTTCTGTGCTTCCGGCAGTTCAAGACGGTGGAGGGTCTCACGGAAGGAGACATAATCCCGGCCCAGCAGATGGCTCTTCAATTCCTCCTGAGCCTCCGGCAGACCGGGCACGGCTTCTTGAAATAGCCCATTCAGGAAACCCACATGTCCCATCGCGATTTTGAAAGACTTCACGCCTGCGGCCTGTAACGATGCAATCGCCAACGCAACCACCTCTGCATCCGCCTCGGGGGAATCGTCGCCTACCAGTTCAACGCCAGTCTGGAAAAATTCCGCTTCCCGCCCGGCCTCTTCCTCAATCGCCCGGAAGACATTCGCGTGATAAGAAAGACGTAGCGGCAGTGGCTCATCCTTCAGCAGCGAGGAGACCACCCGGGCTACGGGTGCAGTCATCTCTGAACGCAGCACAAGTGCCTGACCACGGTTATTCAGCAATTTATATAACTTCTGATCGGATGTAGAGCTGGCAACACCAACGGTATCGTAGTATTCCAGCGTAGGTGTAATCATCTGCCGGTATCCCCAACGGCTCATGCAATGCAGCACGTCTCTTTCAATCTTGCGCAGCTTCGATACCGCATGCGGGAGATAGTCACGCACGCCGGCTGGCTTCTCGAATCCTTTTGGTTTGGACATCTTCTAGGTTCACCTCATCAGGTATCATTGGATTTATAGATTCCACTTACTTCACTATGGTAAAGTGGTAGATAATTAAAGTATTTGCAATATCGTATCACGTACTGCTCTAAATCGTCAATTGTGCCTTGTAAAACTAGGGCTGTTCAAGCCTGATTTCTTAATTGTTAGCGTATCTACAGGCTTTCTTGACCTTCTACTCTGCTAAGACATAATGCAAATATCTGACTTAAAGGGGTTGGAACCACCCTCACGAGGTATGCTAAAATTATTCGAGAGTCCAGCTCGGCTGGTCTCTTGTACTTAGAATACGGGCATACGTCAGACATTTATTTAATTGTGTATGTAATATATTTTCTTCAGACTGCATGAAATCCCTTTAAAATGTTGTTTTCTTATGCAGCACTTCCAATGGAAAGAAGGACTGAAGCATGAGCAATTCCTATATGATTGGCGTGGATATCGGGACAACTAGTACCAAAGCGGTCCTCTTCCGGGAAAACGGTGACATTGTAGCCCAGGCTAATATCGGCTATCCGCTCCACCAGCCGTCCCCATCGGTGGCAGAGCAGGACCCGGATGAAATCCTGGAAGCAGTTATCCGCACCATTTCGGATGTAATGAATAAGAGCGGATCCTCGGCGAACGATGTATTGTTCGTCTCCTTCAGTTCCGCCATGCATAGTGTCATTGCCGTTGACCGCAGCGGCAATCCCTTAACGGCCTGTATCACCTGGGCCGACAACCGCAGCACAGGCTGTGCGCTGCGTCTCAAGAATGAACTGCAGGGCCAGGACCTGTATCTCCGAACAGGTACACCTATACATCCCATGTCGCCAATTACCAAGCTGATGTGGCTGCGGGAGGATCAGCCGGATGTGTTCGGGCAGACGGATAAGTTCATTTCCATTAAAGAATACATATTCGCCAAACTGTTCGGCGAATATGTCATTGATTACTCTATCGCCTCTTCGACAGGCATGCTTAACTTGGAGCAGCTGGACTGGGATACTGAAGCCCTTGATATCGCCGGGATTACCAAAGACCGGCTCTCGAAGATTGTGCCGACTACACATGTCATTCAGGGCCTGCTCCCCGGGCTGGCGGACAAGCTTCGCTTGCTCCAATCCACCCGGTTCGTTGTTGGTGCCAGTGATGGCGTGCTGTCCAATCTCGGTGTAGGTGCTATCCAGCCAGGCGTTGTTGCCGCAACAATCGGGACCAGCGGGGCTATCCGTACAGTTGTAGATCGTCCAGTTACAGATCCTAAAGGGCGGATTTTCTGTTACGCTCTTACAGCTGACCATTGGGTCATCGGCGGACCGGTGAACAATGGTGGCATGCTGTTCCGCTGGGTACGCGATGAATTCGCCGCCTCTGAAGTAGAGACAGCGAAGCGTCTTGGCATCGATCCCTACGAGGTTCTGACGCGTATCGCCGAGCAGGTCCCTCCCGGCAGCGGCGGCTTGCTATTCCATCCTTATCTGACAG
The DNA here is from genome assembly GCF_042649265.1 of Paenibacillus sp. GCM10012306. NCBI lineage: Bacteria > Bacillati > Bacillota > Bacilli > Caryophanales > Paenibacillaceae > Paenibacillus > Paenibacillus sp. GCM10012306. The sequence goes on from NZ_JBHRYW010000018.1 coordinate 77,074, forward strand.
GCGAACGTGCTCCGCTATGGAATCCCGATGCACGCGGCTCCTTTTTTGGATTGTCGATGAACCATCATAAGGAGCATATGATCCGCTCCGTGCTGGAAGGCGTTATCTTCAATATGTATACCGTATTGCTAGCGATGGAGGAGAGTATTGGCCGTCCGCATCAAATTCTCGCGACAGGCGGCTTCGCCCGCTCCCCGCTCTGGCGGCAGATGATGGCCGATATTTTCGACCAAGAGGTTGTTGTGCCGGAGAGCTTCGAGAGCTCCTGTCTAGGCGCGGTTGTCCTCGGGCTGCTCGCCACTGGGCGTGCCGATTCCTTCGACATCGTGTTCGATATGATCGGGTCCACTCATCAGCATCCTCCAATTCCTGATCATGCCAAGGTGTACAAGAAGCTCTTGCCGATCTATATCTCTGTATTCCGAAGCCTGGAAAGCCAGTACGAGGCTATTGCCGGGTTCCAGCGGGAACAAGCCGGGGAGTAGGATCAACTCCCTACATCTACTGTAACCAGAAAGCGCCGTACACCCCAGTGTGGGGATGTACGGCGCTTTTGAAGCTGTCATTGATTATCAAGTAATTACTGTAGACTACAGGTCGGCAGGTCAGCTATGCACACCTGGTTTGGCCTTCTGCGGTGCAGAGCCAAACACAATCCATGCTGGCTTCACATATCGGAAGGCTACAGCGACAATGATCCAAGACACCAGCAACGCGGCTAGCCAGCCTCCGGCAATGGCTGCAGTGTAAGCCAGCGAACCGCCATGGAATGGCAGTTTTCTATAGAAGAAGAGTATCGCCGGGTGGATCAGGTAGATCCCGAACGAGCAAGCGCCGGCGGAGGTCAACAATCTTGCTGTCAAACTGCGGCCTGCACCGTAGAGCAGGAAGGACAGCTGGAGCAGTACAAGACAGGAAAGCAGTGCATGCAGGTTGGAGAATGCCTCATACCACAAGCTGTTGATGACCGTTTTCTTGGTAAAGTTATTGAACCATAGCTCCACATGGACCACACCCGCCGCGATCCAAAGTAACCAGAGAGCAACCCAGGCAGAACCTCTACCGGCACGCCAGCCTTCGCGGGAAGGAACCAGCCATTTTTTTAACGATCCGTAATAGACCGCTACTCCTGCCCCGAGCAAGAAATAAGAGAAGTATGTGATGGCCAGACTCCCCTTCGTCAATTGCCAGTACCCGTGATTGGTCATATATTTGTTTAGAATGACGAAGCCCCACTGAAGCGCCAGCCCGATTAACGGGGCCCAAGCCGCCAGGGAGCGAACCTTTTGCAGACACCACAGGATGAGCGGGAACAGTACATAGAATTGAATAATGATAATGACGTAATAAAGGTGCGTATACGCCGTACCTGTCAGTAGATACTTCCCCAGCTTGGAAGCCAGCTCCATGGGCGGTAGACTCCATGTGTGGCCTGCGGTCATTTTCAGTGCAAAGTACATCAGCGAGAATATCACATACGGCACGACGATATAAATTAACCGTCTACTGTAGAATTTCCCAAGCGTCTTCCCGCTTAGTGGCCGATCTATGTAATTGTAGAACAAGACAAACCCGCTCAGGAATACGAATGAGGGTACCGCGAACTGACTGAATTTATTAATGAATAAGAACGGGTGAAACATTGAGGTTCCCAGCGTCTCCGCCAGCGTACGCGAAGTAGCATGAATCGCCAGCACTGCGAAAATAGCAATGGCCCGGAAAATATCCAGCTGCGGAATCCTTTCTTTTTGCTTCATCATCTTCCCTCCTGTTAAACTATGTATTTCTATTATTCATACAAGACGCGAAAAACCCTGCAGGTGTTGCGCACAAGCACGCAATATTCAACTGCAGGGTCCAAGCCGTTATTCACGATTCTTCCACACGATCTGCGGTTTGGGACGGTCTCAGGTCTCTAAGTGGATTACCTCCCACAAAAGCACCGGCTGGCACATTTCTGTGGACTACAGAGCCCGCAGCTACAACAGCCCCATCCCCAATAGTCACCCCGGGAAGGATCGTGGTATTGGCACCAACCAGCACGTTCTCCCCGATAATGACTTCACCCAGGCGATATTCCTTAATGAGATACTCATGCGCCAGAATAGTTGTGTTATAGCCAATAATTGAGTTTTCACCAACCGTTATTTTTTCCGGAAAAAATACATCCACCATCGCCATCAGTCCAAACGCGGTATGCTTCCCCACCTTCATGCCGAGCACCCGCCGGTATATCCAGTTCTTTAGCGGCAGGATGGGACAGTAACGGGCAATTTGGATGAAAATAAAGTTTTTAACACCCTTCCACGGGCTGACCGTGCGGTAGATGTACCACAGCGAGTTATGTCCTTCTACCGGATAACGGGTCACATTTCTCACGATTAATCCGTCCCTTGATCCACGAGATCACAGATTTCCTTCATATCGTGGATAATATAGTCCGGTCCATATTTGCTAAGCGTCTCCGCGCCCTTGAGTGACCAGGCAACAGCCGCCGCGTAAACCCCTGCAGCCTTGGCTGACTGAATATCCACGATACTATCGCCCACCATCAGGGTCGTGCCGGGATCAGCATTCAGGTTGCGAACAGCTGTCAGGACAGGCTCTGGATGTGGCTTAGGTTCCGTAACATCGTCCACCGTCACAATGGTATCCATGTACTTGAGTAGGTCGAACATTTCTAGGGCCTTGATGGTCGTCGGACGGATCTTGGTGGTTACAATCCCCATCTTAATCCCCCGCTGGGCCAATGCTTCCATCGTCTCATTCACATGTGGAAAAGAACGAATCAGAGCATCATGATGCTCGTAATTATAGGCGCGGTAGGAAGACTCCAATACGCTTACATCCTCTAGCCCCGAGAATACTCTCATCTGGTGTTGAAGCGTAGTCCCCATATGAGGAATCATCTCATCCCTGCTCAGTGCGGGCAGGTTATTGTGCTGTAGTGCATGCATGAACGAATTGAGAATCAGCTCATTCGTATCAACAATCGTTCCATCCAGATCAAAAAGAACGCATTCAATTTTCAAAGTTTACTGCTCCTTCTTATCCTCTTCAGCAGGCGGCTTGAGACCGGCCTGTGACCCTTGAGAAGTCTTCTGTGGTGTATGCTCTGCACTATCAGGTACAACGGTATCAGCGTTCCCGATCTTAGTCGAGACAATAGGATCGGAATAATGAGCCTTGGGCTGTCCTGTAGTCCGGCGGATAATAATGAGCACTACAGCGGCAACAATAATTAACAAGGACAACAGCTGAGAAATGCGGATATTTCCGTAGTTCGGGTCCAGGTACCCAGGTTCAAAGCCTAACCATTTCATCGGGCTCCACAGTCCACTGATGAACGAGGCCAGACCACTGCTGCCATTGTAACCGAGGCTGTCCGTACGCAAGGCCTCAATAAAGAAACGTCCAATAGAGTACCAGATGAAGTAAGACAGGAATATTTCACCCGCTCGGACGAACTTCTGGCGCCGCAGCACCATTAGGAGTGCGATCCCCAGCAGACTCCAGAGTGACTCATAGAGGAAGGTAGGATGATGAAAGGCATCTCCTATGTACATTTGATTGACAATGAAGTCAGGCAGATGCAGCTTGTTGCGCAGGAAAGATTCCTCAACAACGCCGCCATAAGCTTCCTGATTCACAAAGTTCCCCCAACGCCCGATCATCTGACCAGTGAGCAGCCCAGGTGCGCAAATATCAATAATGCGCCAGAATGGATAACCTTTATACCGGAAATAAATGATTCCGCATATTATGGCTCCAATCAGCGCGCCATAGATGGCAATGCCCCCGTTCCAGATTTTAAAGACATCGACAAAGTTATCCTTATAGTCACTCCACTTGAACGCTACATAGTAAATGCGGGCACCGATAATTGCGGAGGGTACACCCAGCAAAAGCATGTCCATAAAAAACTCCTGAGGAATGCCAAAACGGTTACCTTCGCGAATGACCAGAAATAACCCCGCCAATGCCCCCAGTCCCAGAATCAAGCCATACCAGTGAACCGGCAGAGAACCAATTCTAAAGACTATAGGGTCTAAAGCTAAAGGGAACATTCTCTCACACTCCTAGTCCAGATCATCCATATCCTCGGAAATGGTGGCTGTTAATTTGTTGGTAAATTGCAGAGCCGCATTAAAGCCCATTTGCTTCAAACGGTAGTTCATCGCCGCAACCTCGATAATAACCGCAAGGTTACGTCCCGGACGAACTGGAATGGTTACCAGCGGAATATCGGTATCAATGATACGAGTCGTTTCCTCATCGAGTCCCAGGCGGTCGTATTGCTTATCCTGCTGCCAAGCTTCAAGTCTTACTACTAGCGTAATACGCTTATGATTGCGAATTGCTCCTGCCCCAAACAGCGTCATCACGTTGATGATCCCTACACCGCGAATCTCCAGCAAGTGACGGATCAGTTCCGGTGCTGTACCATGAAGCTGGTTATCCGAAGTTTGGCGGATCTCAACCGCATCATCGGCAATCAGACGGTGACCGCGTTTTACAAGCTCAAGTGCTGTCTCACTCTTACCGATACCACTGCTACCTGTAATAAGCATCCCTACTCCATACACATCACACAGTACGCCATGAATGGTAGCTGTGGGAGCCAAGCGACCTTCCAGGAAACTCGTCAGACGGCTGGAAAAAATCGTAGTCGCCATCGAGCTGCGCAACACAGGCAATCCCTTTTCATTACTTATATCAATAAGTTCCTGTGGCACTTCCAAAGCACGGGTGATTACAATACAAGGCGTATTGTCATTACAAATGCCCCGAACACGGCTCTTCCGCTCTTCCTCCGGTAGCATGGAGAAGAAAGCCAGCTCGGTCTTGCCCAGCAGCTGAACTCGTTCTTCAGGGTAATATTCAAAATAACCGGCCATTTCCAGACCAGGGCGGTTGAGGTCATCGACCGTGATCGGCCGCTTCAGGCCCTCATGTCCCGATACCACTTCTAATTGAAAATTTTGTACCAATTCCGATACTTTAACCTTCTTAGCCATGTGAATTCTTCCTTTCCTCGCCTGCGGTTTTTTATCCGCTATCCCGCGTTCGGTTAGGATGATATTCCCATTCCATCCGCAGGTAATTCTCCTGCTAATCTTAATGGATAATGCCTATGAATGCAATCTTATAGCCCTCTAACTAAGGGTATATCCCCTTTTGACGAAGATAATATTCCCTCCACAAGACAACAAAAAAGCCACCCCAAAGGGGTGGCTCGTAAAACTGGATAAGTCTTATCCCAGCAAGATGTTCTTTTCGGATTCTTTGTCGAAGAAATGAACTTTGTTCATGTCGATCGCGAGTTTTGGCTTGCTGCCTTCACGAGTTGTAGAACGTCCGTCTACACGTGCAATCACAGTACCGTTACCCACACCGCTCAAGTACAAGAGCATTTCGTGACCAAGGTTCTCGGTAACATCAACCAACGAAGAGAAGATTGTGTTCGGAGAAGCTTCCAGGAATACTGGCTCTTCGTGGATATCTTCCGGACGAACGCCCATAACCACTTCTTTACCAATGTAACCTTTGTTACGAACGATTTGAGCTTTGCCGCCTGGAACTTCAACATCCAGGTTATCAGCGCGGAAACGAACAGATCCGTTTACTTCGCTCAAAGTACCAGTGATAAAGTTCATAGTAGGGGAACCGATAAAGCCCGCTACGAACAGGTTTTGAGGTTGGTTGTACAGCTCTTCAGGAGAAGCAGCTTGTTGAATGATACCATCGTACATAACTACGATACGGTCACCCATTGTCATAGCTTCTGTTTGGTCATGCGTTACGTAGATACAAGTGGTTTCAAGGCGTTTAACCAGCTTAGTGATTTCCGCGCGCATTTGACCACGAAGTTTAGCATCCAAGTTGGAAAGAGGCTCATCCATCAAGAAGACTTGCGGATCACGGACAATCGCACGTCCCAAAGCGACACGTTGGCGTTGACCACCGGAGAGTGCTTTTGGTTTACGCTCAAGCAAGTGCTCGATGTCGAGAATCTTCGCAGCTTCACGTACCTTCTTGTCGATTTCTTCTTTCTTCACTTTACGCAGTTTCAAACCAAACGCCATGTTTTGGTACACGCTCATGTGCGGGTACAACGCGTAAGATTGGAATACCATCGCGATATCGCGGTCTTTAGGAGCAACGTCATTCACGACACGGTCGCCAATGTACATTTTACCTTCAGAGATTTCTTCCAGACCTGCGATCATACGAAGTGTAGTAGATTTACCACAACCGGAAGGTCCTACCAGTACCAAAAATTCCTTATCTTTAATATCAAGATTGATATCTTCTACTGTAGCTTTATCAGAACCCGGGTATTTTTTGAAAATATGCTCTAAACGTACGCCTGCCATTGTATTTCCCCCTCGAGTCATTTATTGGATTAAAACATCAATTCGTTTCTTGTACACTTATCTTACCCCAGTTATGCCGGGATGGCTATTTGTAACGTTCACAAAAAACCTATTTTCTTTTCGTCACTTTATACAATAGCATGGTGAGCTTTACAATTGCGGCGTCTCCAAAGCTTCGGACATCGGCCCCTGTCTCCTGTTTGATCTTGTCCAGGCGGTACAGCAGCGTGTTGCGATGGATATATAGCTTCTTGGCGGTTTCGCTCACATTACAGTCCATTTCAAAAAAAGTCTCCAGTGTCAGCAGCATCTCCTTGTCAGACAAGACAGAGGTATAGTCGCCAATCTGCCCAAGCAGCTTGCGTCGTCTGGAATCAGGAATACTATTCACTAAACGCTCCAAGCGAAGCTCCCATGGCAGATGAATATATTCACCAACCTGAAAAATTCGCCCTAAAATGATGGTTTCTCGTAGTAACGCCACTGAACCGGTAAGACCTTTGACCGGAACGACCGCTGGTGCTACCGCTAGATGGAAGATCCCCACCCATTCACTGGCAATCAGCTCATGCAGCCCCATTGAAGTCTGGGCCAGCAGATCATCCTCATTCTCTTCCTCATCTTCCTTATCATCCCCGCCGGTGAGCAGTTCCTTACGCGCTAAAATCAGCCATTCCTTCTCCTGCAGCGGAATAAGTAAAACCTCATTCTCAAAATAACTCCGCAGCAGCTTCATCAGCGATCTGTAAGATATCTGAGGACTGTGTACGTTTTCACTACTTAGGAGAAAAGGAATCATATCGCTGAATAATCGGCTCTTTAAAGCCATATCATCAGGGATCTCCGCGTCATCCTTCTCTTGCTCCAACTGGACATTCAACCAACTGCTAAGCTGGCGGGCTTCCGCCTCGCCTTCTTCGCGGAATCCCGTGGCCTTCAGCGCTACTGCAAAGTTCTGGGCTGCATAATTGACCAACTGAACTTCCCGCGGACTAAGACCTTCCAATTCTACCCACAATGCCATTATACGGCCATCATTATCATATAAGGGCACCCACAAATTTCCCTCAGAGATAACAGGCTGATCCTTACCTTCCGTTCCTATGCCAAAAAGGGAAGCCGATTGCTGCCTCCCTAACTGCTTAAGTCCGGTTCTTTTTCCGGTGAGCTGTTCCAACTTTTGACGCAATGCCTCGCTATCCATCGTCACCATACTCCACCACTCTTACTCTTTTCGACTATCTTAACATATTTCTACACAACATGCGGTGTCAGAAAAGGTCGAACGATAATATCTTGTGCAATTCCATGTCATATTTCAGTTCTGCTCTAAGTATGGTTATGGTCTTCACGTTTCAGTTTCTTTAAAGCCTTGTTCATCCAGATTGCAGCCAGGGCACCCTCGCCCATAGCTACTGTCGCTTGCTCTGCATGAACTGCTACATCTCCTGCCACCCATACATGTTCCACATTGGTTGTCATTGAACGCTTATTAGCTTCTATGTGCTTGTTCTTATGCAATTCTACCCCCAGCTGGGCTGCAAGTTCCGAATGTACAGGATTCCCACCAAAAGCAATAAATCCACGCTCTGCAGGAAGAAATGTCCCATTTTCCAGAGCTACTCCTGCAATCATTCCATCCTCATGTCCGTCCACATGCGATATAGCTTCTTCTATATATGTTATGCCCTCTGCGTTCAGACGCTTTAGCAGCTCAGGGGTCAGCACCTTTTTCTCATGATTAATATAGGTTAACTGACTGGTTCGTTCACGTAAAATAAACGCCATATTCGCCCCGGCTTCCCCCGCACCCAGCAGCACAGTCTGCTGGTCCTGAATCTCATATCCGTCACAGTCGGGGCACACATAGACACTACTGCCCAGCAAGGAGATCAATCCTGGAAGTTCTGGAAAACGGTCTGATACCCCAGTTGCCAGTAATATCGTCCTCGTGTGATAGGTTTGGCCTTGGCTACCCTGCAGTTGAAAATGCCCCTCCTGCTTCTCCGCCTTTAGGATCTCATCCGCCAGAAATTCAACGCCGACACGCTCCGCCTGCACCCTACCACTGGCCCTCAGCGCCTCACCGGATATGCCATCTGGCCACCCCAGTATATTATGATAGCTCCGGCACAGATTCGAACGACCCTTCCCAGCATCCACCACCAGTACACGATGAGCCGAGTAGCGTCCCAACTGAATCGCTGCCTGTAAACCAGCAATCCCACCACCGATAATAATTGCATCATATATCAAGGAATATCCCTCGTTTCTACACTGCATGGATATTCTTATAATTCAACAAAGACAGAATTTTTAAACTGAATTACTACGATTCTGTTTCAGAATTTCACTGGAAAAACAAAAAAGCCACCACCATAAAGGTGATGACTTTTTCTAATTGGGATGAGCCATGAAGGACTCGAACCTTCGACACCCTGATTAAAAGTCAGGTGCTCTACCAACTGAGCTAATGGCTCATAAATGGTGGGGGATGATGGATTCGAACCACCGAACACGTACGTGAGCAGATTTACAGTCTGATGCGTTTGGCCACTTCGCTAATCCCCCAAGAAAGGTGGCTCGGGACGGAATCGAACCGCCGACACGAGGATTTTCAGTCCTCTGCTCTACCGACTGAGCTACCGAGCCATATGAAATTTTACATGACAATGCAGTGGAATAGTTATGCACTTCCACTTTCATGTGGAAAACTATACTTCATAAAATAAGTGGCGGAACCGACGGGATTCGAACCCGCGATCTCCTGCGTGACAGGCAGGCATGTTAGGCCAACTACACCACGGTTCCACACCTAGATAAAAGATGGTGCCGGCGAGAGGACTTGAACCCCCAACCTACTGATTACAAGTCAGTTGCTCTACCAATTGAGCTACACCGGCACAGTGTAAGGTATTACGGTTTTATAAATGGTGGAGGCTGAGGGGATCGAACCCCCGACCCTCTGCTTGTAAGGCAGATGCTCTCCCAGCTGAGCTAAGCCTCCAGGTATTATGGTAGCGGCGAAGGGGATCGAACCCCCGACCTTACGGGTATGAACCGTACGCTCTAGCCAGCTGAGCTACACCGCCACAATAATTAGTAATGTTATGGATTGGAATGGCGGAGAGAGTGGGATTCGAACCCACGCACCGCTTACGCAGTCTAACCCCTTAGCAGAGGGTCCCCTTATAGCCACTTGGGTATCTCTCCAAAAAAGACTTCTTTCCATATAATCCATATCAGGCTTAATCGCCTGAAAACTGGATCGAAACGAATTTGCATTCTAAATGTTAGGATAAGCCCTCGACCGATTAGTATTGGTCAGCTCCATGCATTGCTGCACTTCCACCTCCAACCTATCTACCTCGTCGTCTTCAAGGGGTCTTAC
>NZ_JBHRYW010000019.1:0-84386 GCF_042649265.1 Paenibacillus sp. GCM10012306
TTTTGGACGCCCTTCGGGCTGCTTACGCAGCGAAGCGACCAGGCAAAGAGCTCTTGCACCACTCCGACCGAGGTTCTCAATATACTTCTAAGGATTATGTCGAACAACTGAAAAGCTACGAGATGGAATCCAGTATGAGTCGCAAAGGAAACTGTTACGATAACGCCTGCATCGAGTCTTGGCACAGTATTTTAAAGAAAGAGCTCATTTACTGTAACCCCCGTTTCAAAAACAAGGAAGAGGCTTACAATGCCATTTTTCAGTACATTGAATTTTACTACAACCGCAAACGAATACATGGCGCGCTAGGGTATCTTTCTCCCGCTCGCTTTGCACAGCAATTTAATAAAAAATCCGTTGCGTGACTGTCCACTTTCTTGACAGAGGTCCAATTGTACCTTAAATTTGCCAGAATCCCCCGTCCAGCGTGCTTTTTCGAAAATTAAGATACAATAATGACCTTATTTCCTTAATTCACCTATATTGAAGAAAAATAAGGTGCAAAAATGCTGTTAGTTGGGAAAAAGCCCCTCTTTTTCACGGTTTAGACGACAGGTCAGGGGGAATATCCCGCCTCTACGCTTCTAGTGGTTGAAAATTGTCGATAGTCTATGTTCCGGTGCTAGCTTTCCTGTGGAAAGCTTTCAGGGAAGCGCTTTGCGCCCACAGCTCCAGACTTCGTCGTTCTCTCATCTTCGCTTTTGTTCGGCTTATAGATACAGAGGAATAAAAATATTAGCAAAGAAGCTCCGCTCGCCCGAAAAAGGGCAGTGGGGCTTTTTTGCGTTCTGCTATTGCAACTATTGCAACTATTGCAGTCATTGCAGTGTGCAGTCATTGCAGTGTGCAGTCAATGTAGTTGTTCAGATATTGCCAACGTTGCAACGTCCCTGAAAATGTTATTCAGCAAACATTCAGCCAGCACTCATTGTCCATTAAGGTACGGATGCGATACTACATCTGCGGAACAAGGAACATCGAAACGAAGTAGCGATATACCGCAAGATGAAGTTCAAGAGCGATGGGAGTGTGGGGGACGTATGTCAACGATCAAAAAGCAGGGACCGGATCTAGTTTTGCCTTTTATTCTGCTCCTGGCAGCATTTCTGTATGGCTATGGCATTTGGAATGATCATTATGTTAATACCTATTACACAACAGCCGTAGGGAGCATGCTGCAGAGCTTTCATAATTTCTTTTTTGCTTCCCTGGATTCGGCAGGTTCGGTAACGGTGGATAAGCCGCCGGTAACATTCTGGATTCAGAGCCTCTTTGCCCTGATCTTCGGGCTGCATGGCTGGAGTGTGATTTTGCCGCAGGCGCTGGCGGGTGTTGGCTCAGTTCTGTTAGTGTATCTGCTGGTCAAGCCAACCTATGGTATTAACGCAGCACGTATTGCCGCACTGGTGATGGCTTCGACGCCGGTAGCTGCGGCGGTTAGCCGCACGAACAATATTGATGCGATGCTGGTATTCACGCTGCTGCTGGCAGTCTGGTTTCTTTTTAAAGGGACTAAGAGTAATCGTATGGGCAGTCTTCTTGCCGCTTTCGCGTTGATTGGGGTCGGATTCAATGAAAAGATGCTGCAGGCTTACATGGTGCTTCCGGCATTCATCCTGTTCTATCTGCTGGCAGCCAAGGTGGGCTGGAAGCGAAAGACAAGTGTGCTGGCAGCAAGCACAGCAGTCATGCTTGTGGTTTCATTGTCCTGGGCGGTAATCGTCGATGCTATCCCGGCGGATAAGCGTCCCTTTATCGGAAGCAGTGGTACCAATTCCGTGCTCAATCTGGCGTTTGGGTATAACGGCGTCTCCCGGCTAACGGGGGATCGCAGCACCGGTGCTGCGTTTGGTGGCGGTGGCGTGCCTAACATGAACGGTAACGGGATGCCTGCATGGAACGGTGAAGTGCCTGACGGAGGCAATGGCAACGCGTTCGGGACGGACGGCGGCAGGTCCGGGATGGGCGGCATGGGCGGACGTGGGGCGAATGGCGCCCGTGGAATAGGCAGCATGGACCCCGAAGGGCAACAACGGGATCGGGGCCAGCGAGGTCAAGGCGGATTCGGCGGCGGTGGTGGGATGTTCCACACAGGTACGCCCGGACCGCTGCGGCTATTCCAGTCCGACCTGTCTGGCCAGGCTAGCTGGCTGCTGCCGCTTGTAGCGGTTGCTTGTATTGGGCTGTTCGCTAGTCTGCGTAGAAGAAACTTCACGCAGCAGCATAAAGAGGCAATTTTCTGGTTGGCATGGCTGGTGCCAGTAATGGGCTTCTTCAGCATCGCCGGGTTCTTCCACCAGTATTACCTGATCATGATGGCTCCGCCGATTGCTGCATTGGCCGGCGCAGGCTGGAAACAATTATGGAGTCAGTACCGTGAGCACTCCGGCTGGCGCTCCTGGCTGCTTCCGGTAGCCATATTGGCCACGATGGCCTTGCAGTGGTATATTCTACACCCTTATGACAGCACCATCGGTAGCGGCTGGTCCATCGGGATTTTGGCTGCGGGCATCCTAGCGACCCTGTTGCTCGTTATTTTCAAAGGCAGAGAGCAATCATTCGTGCATACAACGGCGGTTGCCGGGCTGCTGGTGCTGTTGATCGGTCCCCTCTACTGGGCAGTAACGCCGATTGCCTATGGTTCCAACAGCATGACCCCGGCAGCGGGACCTGATAGCAACTCCGGCCCGGGCGGTATGCGCATGAACGCTGGTTTCATTCCCGGTGGCAACGATCCAAATGCAATAGGTGACGCTGCGGGCAACTTTGGTGGTGTTCCGGGTAACTTCGGTGGTAGCGCAGGTAACTTCGGTGGCGGCGCGGGTAATTTTGGTGGCGGTGCAGGCAATTTTGGTGGTGGCGCGGGTAATTTCGGCGGCGGTGCAGACAACTTCGGTGGTGTTCCGGGCAACTTTGGAGGTGGTAAGGGCGGCTTCGGTGAGCGCGGTAGTGAAGGAGTCAACGAAGCTTTGCTGACTTATCTGGAGGAGCATAATTCCGGCGAACAATACTTGTTCGCGACAATGGATTATGGGACAGCCGGACCTTATATCATTGATAAAAATGCTTCCGTAGTAATTCTTAACGGATTTAATGCCTCTGACCAGGTCTACACGCCCGACTCTCTGAAGGCATTGGTAGAGAGTGGGAAGGTGAAATATTTCCTCATTTCCGGCGGCGGGATAGGCGGCGGTCGTGGCGGAAATAGCGAACTTACAACCTGGATTACCGAGAATGGAACCGAGGTACCCGCGGCGGACTGGCAGGGAGCAGGTACAGCCGCCAACACCGGAACCCTATACGAGGTCACCTTGAAGTAACAGAATGGCTTTTAACCATAACAAGGCAAGCACGCTGTGGTCTGTGAGGTACCGGGCGTGCTTGACCATTTCCCAGTAAAGGAGGTAGCGTCCATGAGTGTAACTATACGCTATTCCATTATCATACCGATGTTTAACGAGGAAGCAGTCATTCAGGAGACGTACCGGCGAATCAAAAAAGTAATGGGCACAACGGGCGAGTCGTACGAGCTTCTTTTCGTGAATGATGGCAGCACTGACCATTGCGCAGAAATGATTGAGGAGTACAGCCACTGGGATGAGAGCGTCCGCTTGATCGACCTGTCCCGCAACTTTGGGCATCAGGTGGCGATTACGGCAGGCATGGATTATGCCCAGGGCGATGCGATTGTGATTATTGACGCGGATCTTCAGGACCCGCCGGAGCTAATTTTGGAGATGATAGAAGAGTGGAAAGTGGGCTACGATGTGGTGTACGCCAAACGGGTGAAGCGACATGGGGAATCGTTGTTCAAAAAATGGACGGCAAGCCTCTTTTACCGGGTACTTCGCTATTCTACTGATATATCGATCCCGGTAGATACGGGTGATTTTCGCCTTATTGACCGTAAGGTTTGTGATCAGCTAAAACGTCTGCCCGAGAAAAATCGTTTTGTACGCGGACTCGTCAGTTGGGTCGGCTTCCGGCAGAAAGCTATTGAATACGAGCGCGACGAACGCCTTGCTGGTGAGACCAAATACCCGTTGAAGCGCATGATCAAGCTGTCCCTGGACGGAATCACTTCTTTCTCGTACAAGCCGCTGAAGCTGGCAGGGTATCTGGGCGGGGTACTGTCAGCTGCTGGTTTCTTCTACTTGATGTATGTGCTGTACCTGGCTATTTTCACAGATTCAGTGGTTAAAGGTTGGGCATCAATGATCGGCATCAGCTTGACGTTCAACGGGTTCGTACTGGTCATGCTCGGTATTCTCGGCGAGTACGTGGGCCGCATTTACGATGAGACCAAAGGGCGTCCACTGTATATCGTGGAGGAAGTATACGGAGGCCCATCACAGGCTGTTCAGGAGAAACGCAAGATTCAGTTGAACAAATAACGTTCCGGAAGGAAGTAAGGAGAACGGAATAAAGTAAGAAAGGGAGAAAGAAGGGAAGTAGGGGAGAAAGTAAGGGAGTAGGAAACGGATAAAGAAAGGCAGAAAGAAAGGAAGGAAGGAAGGAAGGAAGGAAGCGTCTTCCAGGTGATGGACTAGAAGATCTTTGTTGCTTCGTTATTCGTTTTACTAAAATAGGGGATGCTCTTGCAGCGAATGTTTGGGCTGCGGGCATCCCCATTTCGGTAACAGGACTTTCCTGATAAACGTGACAAGTATACCATCTCCATCGGTGGGCATTCCCGCTTCAGTAACAGGATTTTCTCCAGTTAATTCGGAGAGAAATCCTGTTTTTTATTTTTTAACAGGAATTTCTCCTGTTAATTATCTGTAATTCGCTGATATGACCGCTCAAGGCCAATAATAACTGGAGAAATTCCAGTTATTGAATATGCTTTCTGGTGTGACGGCGAATTAACAGGAGAAAATCCCGTTATAGGTGTTGAATTTGACTAAATCTCGACTACAGCCGATCCCCAACCAGTCCGCAACCGATCCCCAACCCCCCAACCGATCCCCAACTATAAACACAGTTTATTTATAGTTGTTTTTGAAAAGCAGCTTTGCCAAACTTATTTCCCTGCACAAGCCATTTGCCTTCCACGTAAAATAGAGTCAAAATCCCTTCTAACGGAACGCGGATACATTCCTTATTCTCTTAATCTATTAAGACAGGATCGGTGTATGATTCAAATTCATCCGATCATCTTTCGGGTCTAATACCTTGAATTTCAGATTCTCAGAGATAACCAATGTTGGATGGATAGGGGCTATGCTTACGAGTAAGGTTGCATAACGAGTAGTAAATGCTTTTTCAGAAAGATATTTATGAAGCCTACCTGTGCAAAATATGAAGCGGGTTCTCAGCGTTCTTTAATTCGGAGTAGACAACAAAAATAGCAAGTTCCGGCGCCTGTCCGGTGCTTGCTATTATAACGTGCATGCCTACTATTAAGACATTCCTTGCACACAAGGAAGAGACACCTTGAAGACTGTTTCTACACCCGGAATACTGGTGACGTTGATGTCCCCGCCATGGGCTTCGACGATGGACTTCGAGATCGATAGGCCCAGCCCGGACCCTCCGTATTTGCGGGTCCGGGAGGAGTCGCTGCGGTAGAAGCGGTCGAAGACGCGGGGCAGATGCTCGGCAGTAATGCCGGAGCCATTGTCGCTCACGGTCAGCTCGGCCCGCGGCCCCTCGGCATGCAGCGAGATGCGGATGACGCCCTCCTGGTCATCCGTATGCTGCACTGCATTGTGGAACAGGTTCAGGATCACCTGTTTGATTTTATCGGCATCATAGAGGCCATGGATGCCGTAGGAGATATCGAAGCTGACCCGGCGGTTCCCGGCCAGCACGGGCAGACCGGGCTTCATCTCCTCCAGGATGCCGCCGAGCTCAAGATCTGCCAGGCGCAGCTGCGGTGCGCCATCCATACGGGCCAGCAGCAGCAGGTCCTCCACCAGCTTGTTGATCCGCTTCGATTCCCCGTGCATGCTGTTAAGCGCGCTGTACAGCTGCTCACTGTTGTCGGCAGCGCCGCGCAGCAGAACCTCCAGAAAGCCGTGGATGGAGGTCAAGGGAGTCCGTAGCTCATGAGACGCATCAGCGGCGAAGCGCCGCATCTGCTCTTTGGCTTCCCGCTCGTTGCGGAAGGAGATCTCCAGACGCTCAAGCATCGCGTTGAACGACCGGGACAGCTTGTCGATCTCCATCTGCCCCTGAGATACCGGGAACCGCACATCCAGGTTACCGGCATCGATGCGCTGTGCGGCGTCCCCCATATTGGACAGGGGGACAAGCGTCTTTCGCAGCGCGGGCAGATACAAGAACAAGCCGGCCAGCAAAGCTGCCAGGGACAAGGCAGCAAAGATGAGCAGTTGCTGGAGGATGACATCCTTCAGTGGGCCCGTTTCCACTGTCATTTGCAGCAGCAGCCTTGTATTTCCTGGCCTGCCCAAATTCATGAAGACAGCCAGATGCTCGCTGCCGTCTTCGGCGTTGATCAGCTTATATTTGCCCGTGGCCTGATCGGGTGTCCGCCTCATCAATTCCTGATACTCTTCGTTGGTTAATCTGGGAGCGGCCGCCGTAGACAGTGTGTCCTGCTGAAAATCCTTGAAAGTGCCATCCGAACTGTAGATGGCAAGAGTCGCATGGGCGTCCAGCAACAGCGGCCGCCCTGTACCGTAACGGGGATTGCCGGGTCCGGATATCATGCCCCCGCCCGGAACGTTGGTATCGAAGCGGCCGCCGCTCCCGCCGCCAAAATTCTCATTAGGCTTGTTTGTACCGGCCTCATCTCGCAACGAATAATTCAGGAAATTAAAGAAAAACTCACGCGGAACGGACCGCAGCTGGGTTTCCATAGCTTCCGCCCTGTTCGTATAGGTGAAGTTACGCATCAGGATATATTGCAGCACACCAATCAGCAGCAGCAGCAAGGACAGGATCAGCAGCGAAATGGAGAGCAACTGTTTGCGGAGAGAACGGGGCGCAAAACGATCCCATATCGTGCGAAGTCTGCTTTGTCCACTTGCTGCCACTCCAATATTGCCCCTCTTACGCGATGGCCCGGTCATTCCAGATCCACCCGGTAGCCGGCACCGCGCAGAGTACGGATAATCCGATGTTCTTTATCGCCCAGCTTTTCACGCAGGGAACGGATATACACCTCTACGATATTCTCCTCTCCGCCAAAATCATACCCCCATACTTTGTCCAAAATCATGGGTTTGCTGAGAACGAGACCATGGTTCATTACAAGATATTGCAGCAGTTCATATTCGGTGGGTGACAGCTCCAGCACCTCGCCGCGAAAACGAATTTCCTTGCCCCTTCCGTCAATACGGAAAGGACCAAGACGTACTTCGCCCAGCAGGCCAGGGAACTGGTTGCGCAGCCGGGCCTGTATTCTTGCCAGCAGCTCCTCGAAGCTGAACGGTTTGATCATATAGTCGTCCGCACCAATAGACAGCCCTTTGACCCGGTCATCGACTTCGTCTTTGGCGGTCAGCATAATTACCGCGATATCATTCTCTTCTGAACGCAGATAGTGGCACACCTCGAAACCGTCCATTCCCGGCATCATGACATCCAGGATAGCTACATGCGGCTTGAAATCAGCGGCTTCAGCAATAGCGGTCAACCCATCAGGAGCCGTTCGTACTTCAAAACCTTCATTGATCAAACCAAGTTCCAGAAACTGCAGAATATGCGGTTCATCATCAACAAGCAGCAGCCTGACGCCTGGGGTAGCTTTCATTCCGATCCCTCCAACATTCTGATACTCTATTATGCCACAACTTTTTGAACGTTTGCTGAAGATGCGGCACATGCTGCTATGCCCTAAGGAAGACTGAATTCCTCAATGTGCTGCATAATGTTTAATCAATAGGATAAGAAATTCATGTGCTTAATAGCCAATAGGGTTATAGTTTCTTATTTTTAATTCCTGTGAGAAAGGGTTTTGACGGCAGGCTATCGAACAATTTACAATAAGAATAACTTACCCGGTATGGAGAGCCCTCTCCAGTCAAGGTAGGCCATTTGAACGACTCCGTTTCCCCGTTTGTAACCTTGTCTAAGTTCCTATCTAGCTCATTTCTTTCTGTTTCACTTCTTTCTGGAATTTTGATTTCATCGTCATTCTATCCATTCCACTTCTTAATCACTCAACCTTGTTTACTGCAGAAGCTTTGATACCCATAAGTCAAGGGAGGCTCTTCCATGAAGAAAAAAGAAATGGTAGCCATGCTATTGGCAGGAGGCCAAGGGAAAAGGTTGAAGGGATTGACCAAATCACTTGCCAAGCCCGCTGTTTATTTTGGAGGAACCTATCGCATTATTGATTTTCCTTTGAGCAACTGCTCCAATTCAGGGATTGACACGGTGGGGGTGCTCACGCAATATGAACCGCTTGTACTGCACTCTTATATTGGCATAGGCAGTGACTGGGATTTGAACCGCAAGAACGGCGGGGTGTTTGTGTTGCCGCCGCATGAGCGGGAGAACGGAAGCAGTTGGTATAGGGGGACGGCGGATGCGATTTACCGCAATCTCAAATTTGTGGATCAATTTGACCCTGAGCATGTGCTGATTCTCTCGGGTGACCACATTTATAAAATGGACTACAACGCGATGCTTCAATACCACAAGGAGCGGGGAGCCGATTGCACGATCTCGGTGATTGACGTTCCACTGGAGGAAGCAAGCCGTTTTGGCATACTTAACACGGAGGATGATCTCAAAATTTACGAGTTTGAGGAGAAGCCTGCGGAGCCCAAAAGCACACTTGCTTCAATGGGTGTATATATTTTCAAATGGGAAGTGCTTCGGCAGCATCTGCTGGAGGATGGGGAAAACGCTGATTCCTCCCATGATTTCGGCAAGGACATCATTCCCCTGATGCTGGAGGACGGCCAGTCGCTCTATGCCTATCCATTTGAAGGCTACTGGCGGGATGTGGGCACTGTGACCAGCCTCTGGGAAGCGAACATGGACCTGCTCAGTGATGATCCGCCGCTCAATCTCAATGATCCTGGCTGGCGCATCTTTACCCGCAATCCGAACCAACCGGCTCAATATGTGGCCCCTGGAGCCAATGTCTCCGGCAGCATTATTAACGAGGGCTGCATTGTATATGGTGAGGTTAAGCACTCGGTGCTCTTTTACGGCGTGGAGATTGGTGAGGGCAGTTTAATCACAGATTCGGTGATCATGCCGAAGGTCAAGATCGGTAAGAACGTACGGATACACAAGGCAATCATCAGCGAGAACACGGTGATTGAGGATTATATGGAGATTGGCACCCAGCGGGAGAATGAGGAAGAAATTCTGCTGGTCGACGATAGAAGCAAAAAACGTATTTCCGTTGCAGCCAAAACCATATAACCATGTAGAGGACGGTGGAACCCGATGAAGCAATTGATGGGTGTAATCAATCTGGATCATGAGCTCGACAAACTGAATGAGCTAACCTATTTCCGCTGCGGCGCAGCCGTGCCTTTTGCCAGCCGCTACCGCCTGATTGACTTTGTGCTTTCCAATATGATGCGTGCGGAGCTGGAAAGTGTCGGGCTGTTCGTCCGCCGCAAATACCGATCGCTGATGGACCATCTGGGCGACGGAAAGTCATGGGATATGAACCGCAAGCATGGCGGACTGTTTATTTTGCCTCCGGACTGGAACGATCCGACTGACACCTCCCTAGGTGACCTCCAACACTACCACAACAATCTGGATTTCTTCAAGCGCGCCTCCGCTAAATACATCGTGTTCTCGGGCAGCCAGCACGTCAATACGATCGACCTTGAGGATCTTTATCGCTATCATCTCGACAAAGGCGCCGATGTTACGCTTGTCTATAAGAAGATCGAGCATCTCCAGCCGGAGCATGATTTGTGCAGACGCATCGAATGCGATGAAGATCAGAATGTCATAGAAATTCACCACGAGAAAGACCACCCCAACCTCTATCTTGAAATTTTTATTATGGAAAAAGAGTTGTTCCTGGAGAAGGTTGAATACTGCATCGCCCATGGGGAGAGTTATTTCTTCCGGGATGTTATCCAGAAGCAGCGCCACAAGCTCAAGATTGCCGCCTATGAATACCACGGTTATCATGCTGTTATCAATTCTTTGGAGAGCTATTACAAGAACAGTCTGGAATTGCTCCAGCAGGACAATTACTTCAGCCTGTTCCGGGAGAATCCGGTCCAGACGAAGATCAAATATGAAGCACCAACCCGTTATTTGGAGAGCGCAAATGTTAGCAATTCTCTGGTAGCTAACGGCTGCATTATTGGCGGCACGGTGGAGAACAGCATTATTTTCCGGGGCGTTCAGGTCCGAAAAGGGGCAAGGATTATCAACTCGGTCATTATGCAGAAATGTGTGATCGAAGAGGATGCCGTCATCGAAAATGTCATTATGGATAAGGACGTCCATCTCAGCAGGGAACGTATTCTTGTCGGAGATCATAAACGTCCGTTCGTTATTGCCAAGAGCAGCAAGATTTAGCAGAAGGAAGCCGGGAGATCCGGTTGTTGTCTGTCGGTTGTTCTACTAAAAAAGCATTGTTAGGAGGAACCTACTGTTGTTTAACGATAAAGAAACCTTCAAACAAGTGTTCCGCGAGAGACTCATCGGAAATTTGGGCAAACCGCTCGCAGAAGCTTCAACTGCCGATGTCTACAATATTTTGGGCAGCATGATCCGCGAACGCGCAGGCAGCAATTGGGCAGATACGAACCAGAAGTACAAGGCCGATAAGGATAAGCAGGTCTACTATTTTTCGATGGAATTTCTGATCGGCAGACTTCTTGGCAATAACCTGCTGAATATGGGTGTACTGAACATTGTGCGTGAGGGACTGGCTGATCTCGGCTTTACCCTTCAGGATGTTGAAGAGGAGGAAGCGGATGCGGGCCTCGGCAATGGTGGTCTCGGGCGTCTGGCGGCTTGCTTCCTGGACTCGCTGGCTTCCCTGCAATATGCGGGGCATGGGTGCGGGATACGATACAAATATGGCCTATTCGAGCAGAAGATTGTTGACGGGTATCAGGTAGAACTGCCCGATTACTGGCTGCAGAAGGATAACGTGTGGGAAGTGCGCCGTGAAGACAAGGCCGTGGAGGTGCGTTTCTGGGGACAGGTAGAGACGGATGCCAGGGATGGAGAATTGATCTTTACGCATAAAGATTACGAAGCTGTGCGGGCGGTGCCTTACGATATTCCCGTTATCGGGGCTGATCACAGGCATGTGAACACACTGCGTAACTGGAGCGCAGAGTCGATTACGCAGCCGTCCCGGACACTCGGCGTGTTAGGCGGAACGGACTATCACAAATATCTGGAATACAAACGATCTGTTGAATCCATCTCGGAATTCTTATACCCGGATGATACGCAGTATGAAGGCAAGCTGCTGCGGCTGAAGCAGCAATACTTCATGTGTAGCGCAGGGCTGCAAAGTATTCTGCGAACCTTCGGGAAGCTGGATCTGCCCTATGAGGAGCTGCCGAACAAGGTGGCCCTTCATATCAACGATACACATCCCACGCTGGTGATCCCGGAGCTAATGCGAATTCTGATGGATGAGAAGGGGCTTGGCTGGGATCAGGCGTGGGATATGACGACCCGAATGGTCTCTTACACGAACCACACTATTCTGAGCGAGGCATTGGAGAGATGGCCGCTGCAGATGGTAAAAGAATTGCTGCCGCGCATCTTCCTCATTATCGAGGAGATCAATGCCCGCTTCTGCGGTGAGCTGATGAGCCGCTATCCTGGCGATCAGGACCGTATCGCGCAGATGGCAATTATTCACGATGATCAGGTGCGGATGGCTCATTTGGCGATTGTCGCCAGCCACAGTGTGAATGGGGTGGCGGCGCTGCACACGGAAATTCTGAAAAAGCGTGAAATGCGGTTGTTCAACGAGATGTATCCGCATCGTTTTAACAATAAAACAAACGGGATTACCCACCGGCGCTGGCTGCTGCATGCCAACCCTGAGCTGGCCAGTCTGATCAATGACTCCATCGGTACGCGCTGGATGCATCATCCGCAAGAGATGATCGGGCTGATCAAATACGGCGAGGATGTCTCCTTCCAGGAGCAAATCGCTGGCATCAAACGCCGCAACAAGCTCCGTCTCGCTGATTATATCCACAGCAAGCATGGTGTCTGGGTAGATCCAGATTCCATCTTCGATGTCCAGGTGAAGCGGCTGCATGCCTATAAACGTCAACTGCTGAATATCCTGCATATCATCCATCTTTACAATCAGATCAAAGACAATCCATCGATGGATATGGTACCGCGTACTTTCATCTTCGGAGCCAAGGCTGCGCCAAGCTATCATCTGGCGAAGCGGATTATCAAGCTGATTAATACCGTGGCAGATGTCGTCAACAATGATCCTGATATCAAAGGCAAGGTGAAGATTTTCTTCCTGGAAAATTACTCGGTTTCCCTGGCGGAGAAGATCATTCCCGCTGCGGATGTCAGTGAACAGATTTCTACGGCAAGCAAGGAAGCGTCCGGTACCGGCAACATGAAATTCATGATGAATGGTGCGTTAACGATCGGGACGATGGACGGGGCCAACGTGGAGATGCATGAAATGGTGGGCGACAACAATATGTTCCTGTTCGGCTTGCGGGCGGAGCAGGTGCTTGATTATTACCAGCATGGCGGTTATAACGCCCGTGATGTCTACAGCGGTGACGGCAGGGTCAAAGAGGTGCTGGACCAGTTGATTACACCAGGGCCATTCTGCAATCACACTCAGGAATTTGAGACCATCTATCATTCGTTGCTGGATAACAATGATGAGTTTTTCGTCCTCAAGGATTTTGCTAGCTATGTAGAGACCCAGGTCGAGATTGACCTGGCTTACCGCAATCGTAAAGAGTGGATCAAGAAATCGATCATCAACATCGGCCATTCCGGTAAATTCTCCAGTGACAATACCATTAGCCGTTATGCGTCCGAGATTTGGAACATTCATCCTGTGCTGCTCTAGTTGCAATAATCGATAAGTAAACAAAAGAACGGCTGCGCCTCTCGGTAGGGAGGGTGCAGCCGTTCTTGTTGTGTTTCTTAATGAGACGATAGGCCTTAGATAGCTTCGACGATGATCGCTGCGAACCGTTCCAGAAAACGACGCTCTTCGTCATCAAAACGATCCTTGAGCGGACTGTCGATATCCAGAACACCGAGTAGTTCGTCACCTTTGATCAGTGGAACCACGATCTCGCTGTTGGAGGCAGCGTCACAGGCAATATGCCCTGGGAAGGTATGGACATCGTCCACGACTAACGTGCGACGCTCCGTTGCAGCCGTACCGCATACTCCGCGGCCCAGCGGAATACGGATACAAGCGGGCAAGCCCTGGAAGGGTCCCAGTACCAGCTCTTTGCCATCGAATAAGTAGAAACCGGCCCAGTTGGTATCCGGCAGAGCGTGTTTAAGCAGTGCTGAGGCATTGGCCAGATTGGCCATCGCACTCGGTTCGTCTTTGATGAGTGCCACGAGCTGAGTCAGAACCATCTCGAATTGCTCGCTGCGTGTTCCATCATAAGGCATAGCCTGAAACATAAAGTATCACCTTCCTGTACCTTTGGGTCAGTATAATTCTATAACTGTATCTATCAACATAGTACAGCCGGAAAGGTACGTCAAGTCTTAACCTGATGAGGCATGAAATCTTGACCAAGTCGGTGTCTTGGGACTGAAAAGTGACTGGGTAATGTTTCCGCTGCTTACCATAAGGGTAATGCATTTATAAATATCGAAGGCTCATGGCCGGAAGGAGTGGAATATGCGCGCCGATGTACAGAACTTGTTCATAGGAATTCACATGCTCTATTTTGCACATGAGAGGGACCTGACGATTGCAGGGATGCAGCCTGAGCTGGAGAAATTAGGATACCGGGTGGCTGAGCGTGAAGTAAAGCAGGAGCTGGAACGGTTGACTCAAGAGAATTTCCTGACCGCCCATGATGATGCCTACAGCATCACAGGCACGGGTATTGAAGAGTTTAAGGCCATACAGGACAAGCTGGGGGTTCTTTACACGGAAGTGCTGAGGCCGGTTAAGGCGGTAGGAAGTACAGATTAATCTGATAAAGTATAATAATCATAGGCGTCTATAGTTGGGCATTAGTTGCTGCCTGATTATATACGCTGTTTTTGTGTGCAATACAGCATTTTCATGGATATGCCCTCTCTTCTGCAAGAGAAGTCTGCAAATTGATGTATAATAAGTAAAGTTGAGGAGGCGAGAGCGTGGAGTCACACAATGAGGAGACGCCTGAGTTAGTCGGAACCAGAGTGAGGCTGCGGGCGTTGTCCATAGATGACGCGACTGCACTACATGCCATCTGGAGTGATCACAGTGTGGCTCGCTGGCTGGGGGCTCCACCGCTAGCCTCTGTGGAGGAAACCCGGGAACTTGTGGCACTCCTGCTGCAAATGGCGCAGGAGGAAGAGAGCAAGCGCTGGTGCATCGTGCTGCCCGGCGGACAAGTTATCGGCAGCTGCGGCTTCAATTACTGGCAGCTGGCCGGTGCTTACCGCGGCGAGATCGGATGCGATCTGTCACCAGCGTACTGGGGACAAGGCTACATGAAGGAAGCACTCGGGCTCGTATTGGGTTACGGTTTTGAGACTTTAGGGCTGAACCGAATTGAGGCCTTGTGTCATCCGGAGAACGACAAGGCGGCAGGCTTAGTATCCTCACTCGGCTTTCAGCGGGAAGGCCTGCTGCGGCAATATCGCCATACTACCGCAGGATATCAGGATATCGTTTTGTACGCCTTGCTACGTCAGGACTGGCAAGGAGATTATTAGAGAGAGAAGGTTTGGAAGCATTGAGTGGAATGGGAGAGAAGGAACGCAAGCTAATCTTGATCGGGGTGCTGCTGGCTACCTTTTTAGCAGCGATTGAAGGAACGGTAACTGGACCGGCAGGACCAGCCATTGTGGGCGATTTTCAGGGAATACAGTGGCTGAGCTGGATTTTCACTGCATATTTGCTGGCGATGGCGGTCACGACGCCGATTTTTGGCAAGATCAGTGATCTGTTTGGCCGCAAACCTGTCTTTATCGGCGGTGCCGCGGTCTTTTTGCTAGGCTCGTTGTTGTGCGGGATTTCGCAAAGTATGGAACAACTGATTGTGTTCAGAGCCATTCAGGGGATTGGTGCCGGGGCACTGATCCCAATGACCTTTACGATTATGGGCGATATCTACAGCCTTGAAGAGCGAGCCAAAAAACAAGGACTACTAAGTTCTGTCTGGGGGATTTCCTCGTTGATTGGTCCGCTCCTTGGCGGGTATGTTGTCGATTATTTAAGCTGGCGCTGGGTATTTGTATTCAATTTGCCCTTTGGCCTGCTATCTATTGTATTCATCGCGCGTTATCTAAAGGAAGGGAAAACGCGCCGGAAAGCACATATTGATGTCGCAGGCGTGCTGCTGTTTGCCGCCGGGATGAGTGCGCTGCTCTTTGGGCTTACAGTCGGTGGTCAGAATCTGCCTTGGTCTTCGCCGCTGCTGCTCTCCATCTTAGGGGCATCTGTAATCCTGCTAATTGTGTTCGTTATGGTAGAACGACGTGTGGCTGAGCCTATGCTTCCGCTGGGGTTGTTTCGTATCCGGAACATTTCCGTATCCACAGTAGCTAATGTACTGGTCAGTATGCTTATTATCGGGCTCTCTACGTATATCCCGCTTTGGGTACAGGGTGTGAAGGGCCAAAGTGCAACGATTTCCGGAGTAGTGCTGGCGCCCTTGTCCGTAGCCTGGGTGTTCGGTTCTTTCGCGGGTGGTCGAATGATTCTCCGCGCTGGTGCCCGCCGGGCAGGTCTCATCGGCACCTTTTTCATAGCAGCAGGCGTAGTAGGGTTAATTTTCCTTGCGGGGCATTCATCGCAAGCGCTACTGTTGATTCTGATGACCGTAGCCGGGATTGGTTTCGGCTTTGCTTCGATCGTGTTCACCATCATTGCCCAATCCTCAGTAGGGCATGAACAGCGCGGAGCTTCTACAGCCTTGAATACATTTACCCGTTCACTGGGACAGACGGTCGGTGTTGCGATTTTTGGTTCGTGGCTTAATTTGAAGATTAACAGCCTGCTGTCCAAACAGCCGGGCGGGGAGAACGCCGGGGGCGATATTAACCAATTACTGAACCCTCATAGCGGAAGCTCCTTATCAGGAGAAGCCTGGACTACTCTCCGTGGCGCACTTGAAGGTGGTCTTCACTCACTGTTTATCGTGATGGCTGTGATTTCCGTCTTATCCTTGCTCTTCAGCTTTGGGCTCCGCAGCGGAGTGCCTTCTGATTCAGAGGAAGGAACGGCATTGAAGAAGGCATAAGGTGTAATGCGTAAGGCGTAAAGCCGTAAAGCCGTAAAGCGTAGAGTTTGTCTCGGTAGCTCGATACAGACAGACAGTACGAATGGGAGAAGTTGATCAAATGCAGAATCGCACCTTAATTTTCATGGGAAGAGCCAGTTAGGGTAAGGGGTGCAATTAACGGCATTTTTGTATCTTAATTATTCTATAGTCAAGGGAAAGTAGGAATTAAAGGCAAAAATGTATCTTAATTCTTTGGAAATAGCACTTTCAGCGTAGTTTTTCGAAAATAAGGTACAATAATGACCTTATTTCCTCCTTTTATCTATATTTTCAAAAAATAAGGTGCAAAAATGCTCTTAGTTGAGGAAAATGACCATTTTCTCACTGTTAAGAAGAGGGATTAAGAGGATGGCAGATTAGCGTCCTAAAGCCCTATCTTCACCATAATCATGCCTGGTCTTCTGTGTACATATTATTTTCGCTTTATACAGTGTCCTTATTGTTTATATACCTGAATTAAGGAGTGGAAGCTGCGTTCCTTAATTCATCATCCTTCGTTCTGTACCTTCAAAAACTAACTTCGTTCTTTACCCTAGAAACTAACTTTAGAGCTTGGCAAAAGGCTCTCATCCTTCGCAAACGCTGGAAGGATGAGAGCCTTTTGTTCTGTTCTCGGAAGTACATTTTATTTAGTACACTTTGATGAAAACCTCATCGTGGCCGAGTGCAGCTATGCGGATCACTCTCTTACTTGCGCGGGAGTGGAGACAGCTTCTCAGCCTGTAATCCCATCTTCTTGAGCAGTACGATCATCTGCTCCTTCTCTTCGTCGCTCAGCCCGCTGAACGCCAGATGCAGTCTCTCCGAATACTTCGGATACATCTCGTTCATCAAGCGTTCGCCCTCAGCCGTCAGTTCGGCGAAAATCACCCGTCGGTCGCTTGGGCAAGGCTTGCGCTGCAAGTAGCCGCGTTCCTCAAGCTTGTCGATGACGTAGGTGACGTTGCCGCTTTGCAGCAGAAGCTTGGCGCCGATCTGTTGGATGGGCTGCGGCCCTTTATAGTATAGAACCTCCATGACGGCGAAGGCTGTAGGATTGAAGCCTTCGATTTTGCTACCAGTAACGGCATGCTCGTTGATGCTTTTGAAAGATTTGGCGAATACCCGGTACAAATGCAGTGTTAATTGAGTATCACGTTCATAAGATTGTATCATGCTTCTCCACCCTCTATAAGTTAATCGTGTGAACGCGTCGCACGGTATGATGTCAATGCCTGTATTGCTAGGGTCACCTGTGCAGCGATCCTGAGATAACTTTACAATACGTTAAAGAAACTCAGAAGAACATGTGATTTGTCACAATGAGCACACTTTTAATTATTAAAAATCAAACAATTTTTAAAATCGCTCTATTTTTGCTTCGTTTTCAGCAATGAAGCAAAGATTTTCTGGTTGTTCTGCAGGGATAGGACGGTATAATGGAGGGAATATGAAGGCGTTTCACTTGTGACACGTTTGAGCGATCAGCTTGGCTTGCGGACAGAAAAAGGGAGTGTTGTCTTGCTTCAATCGAACAGAACCTACTTCAATTTCCGGTCACTGCGGGGGCGGCTGGCCTTCGTGCTGGTGCTGGCAGCCATATTTCCGATTGTTGTTATTGGTTTTATCTCTTACCGCTGGATTTACACGGTACAGACGCAGAAGATCGATCAGGATTTGCAGAATAGCGTGATATGGCAAAAAGAAGAGCTGGAACGAAAAATCGAGGAAATGGAACGGGTATCCCAGCTCCTCGATATAGAGGGCGGTATTGGCCGTGATGTTGTACGTTTTTTGGACAGTACAGTTCCTTATGAACGATCTACGCTGTACAGGAACATCTCATCGTCCATGGCCAATGTCAACTTTTCCAATCCTAATCTAGGTGCCATGTTCTTCTATTCTCCAGATTCTAGTCAGAAGGTGATGTTTCCGAATTCACCCGATCTTGCCGGATTCCAGCCGGAGCGCTTGAAATTGTTATTTCAGCAGCGTAATTTCTCCTATTACGGCCCTTACCGCACGCTTACCCGAACGGATAATAATCTCGTATTTTCATTGATACGAAAGCTGGAGAATTCTCCGAGGCCGCCGCTCTATGTATATATTGAGATTAAGGTGGTTGGCTTCAGCGATCAATTTGCCGATACCTCAGGCCGTTCTCCGGGGGATGACCTCTATTACACACTGATGAATGATCATGGCGAACTTCTGTTTAGCAACTTGCCGGAATCCTCATCGGTAACTATAACCGAGGCGCATCCGCTGCCCGCTGGCTATAAAGCTTTTGAAGCGGAGGGGCAACATGGCTGGAAGTTGTATCAGTTCGTACCTATGAAGAACTACAAGCATGAGATCAACAAATGGATTTCGCAGTTTATTCTGTTCTCGTTCTTGTCGCTTTTGTTTGGCGTGTCTCTGGCCTGGGGCGTCTGGCGAATGGTATACCGTCCTTTGCGCATGGTGAATCATGAAATTTTGAATTTCAGACAGCAGCGTGTTGCTGAGCCTTTTACGGATACCGGACTGGTTGAATTCAACCATATTCTTTCCAATATTACAGAGATGCGAAACCGCATACATGAGCTGATTACAGATGTAGAGGAAAAAGAGAAGCGGCGAGGCAAGCTCGAGGTGGAGAAATTGCTGGTGCAGATCAATCCTCATTTTCTGCATAACACCTTGAATACGATTCAATGGCTGGCCCGTATGCAGGGTCAGACCAATATAGCGCGGCTAGTGACGATATTTACAAGAGTGCTGCATTATAATCTCGGCAAGCAGAATATTATTGTAGAATTAAGGGCCGAAATTGCCGCCTTGAAAGATTACATTGAATTGCAAAATATACGCTATGACCATATATTTAACGTGGACATTCAAGTTCCAGAAGAGCTTTTGGACATACAGGTGCCGAGATTTATTCTGCAACCCCTTGTTGAAAACGCTCTATATCATGCTTTTAATCAAGATGAGGGTGAGATTTCTGTGCTTGCTGTGTTGGAAGACTCGGATACGCTTATGATTGAGGTGCGCGATAACGGCTCCGGCATTCCGGCGGAAAAGCTTGGAGAGATGTTAAGTGAAGAACGGATTGATCAAGGGTCTGGTCTAGGGATCGGTCTGCGATATGTACGCAAAATGCTTGAGGTGTACTACGGCGAATCCGCAGAATGGATTGTGGAAAGTTATCCGGGTGCGGGGACCTCAATTGTAATGAAGCTACCTACTGTGATCAGGGAGGAGAGGGTACAGAATGATTGAAGCTCTCATCGTCGATGATGAAGGTCTGGTCCGTAAAGGCTTGCGGGTTATGCTTCCCTGGAAGCAGCACGGCATTCGGATTGTCGGGGAAGCAGCCAGTGCCGAGAAGGCTTTGGAGTTCATGCAAACCCATTCCATTCGCCTGCTGGTAACGGATATTACGATGCCGGGGATGTCGGGACTTGAACTCATCGAACATTTGAATGAGATCGGGTCGCCGATAAAGGCGGTTATTTTAACCTGTCACCAGGATTTTAATTATATTCAGCAAGCTCTTCGTCTAGGCGCCATCGATTATATTGTCAAAACACAGCTGGAGGATCAAGACCTGAATGCTCTGCTGGGCCGAATCGCTGCTGCTGTCAATCAGGCAGAGGCTGATCCACAGGCTTTTGAAGCAGCGCTCGAGATGACGGCAGCGATGTTAAATCAAGAAATGCACAAACTTACATGGGTGTTTCAAGATGAGGGGTTTGAGCGCCTGATGGATTACATGCAAGCGAAGAATAATGGGATGGAGCTGCAGACGGCAGCAGGGAATTGGTATGATTTTGTCCATCAAACGTTTCCCCGATTTGAAAAGAACGAGCTCTTGCCGGAGAGTGGTTCAGGTAACCACAACGTATCCCGATTAGCGGCTCAGCGTCAACACTTGCAAAAGTGGCTGCGTGCTTCCGGCTACAATGAGGAGGTTCTGGTATCGATTATCCGTGCTGTCAGTCTGATTCTGGAAGACCGGGAGGAACCGCTGAAGCAATCGGGGCTGGCCAAAGAAGTGAATTTAAGCCAAAGCTATTTTAGTATATCCTTTAAAGAGGTTATGCGGATGTCATTCACGTCCTATATGCAATGGGTTAGCATTGAGCGAGCCAAACAACTGCTCCGTTACACTAACCAACCCATTTACTGGATTGCCGAACAATGTGGGTTTACGGACCAGCGGTACTTCAGCCGAATGTTTAAAGATGCGACAGGGCTGCTGCCCAGTGAGTTCAAACAAACAGCTACTCCGTCCTAACCTTTATCTGTTTAACCTTAACAAAACCATGGTCTCTTACGTGGTTTTTTTTCTTTTTTTAGGTGGATGATTTTTAAAAGAGGCCTTTATCGTTTATTGCACAAAAAAATCATACAAGGCGAGAATGGTAGCCTGTCACTCATTTTTGTAAACGCTTGCTATAATCACAGTGTACTTATCATAAACACAAAAAGGGGATGTCCGTGTGGGGAAAGCAAAACTGCTAGTAACCGGAGTTACAGTGATGGCATTAATGTTCGGAGCTACGGCATGTGCGGGCAACAATAACGAGGTCACAAGCAATAAAAGTGCTCCCGAAGAATCAAAGCCGCAAGCAGAGAATGTTGATCCACTGGGTAAATATGAACCTGCTATTACCGTTACAGCTGTCCGCGCAATCTCGGATGGAATGACCTTTAGTGAAGGGGAGTCGCTTCAGAACAACGTTTGGAGCCGTGCCTACGAGAAGGAACTGGGGATCAAAATCAACTATGACTGGACGACGCCGACAGCCCAATATGATCAAAAGCTGAATATCGCCATCGCGTCAGACCAGCTGCCCGATATTATGAAAGTGAATGCGGCCCAGCTAAAGCGCCTGGTAGAAGATGAGCAAATAGAAGAATTAACTTCATATTATTCCAGTACTGCTTCTGAATTTACGCAAAAGATTCTCTCAGAGGACGGGGGCAATGCGCTGAAATCAGCGACGTTCCAAGATAAGCTGTATGCCCTTCCGATGATGGGTTCAGGGCTTGGTCAAGCCGATGTGCTGTGGATCAGGGCCGACTGGTTGAAGAACCTCGGTCTCGATGTACCGAAGACGATGGATGAGCTTATCGCTGTAGCGAAAGCATTCACCTTTAACGATCCTGATCAGAACGGCAAGCAGGATACGTATGGACTTGGACTTAACAAGGATATCGCTGATAAGGATGCCGGGGCTTATTTTGCCGCAGCAGAAGGGTTCTTTAACGGGTATGGAGCTTATCCGAATATTTGGGTCGACAAAGAAGGAGAGCTTGCTTTCGGCAGCATTCAGCCGGAGGTCAAAACCGCGCTCGCGTCCCTTCAGAGCATGTACAAGGATGGCTTGCTTGATAAGGAGTTCGGAACGAAGGACCCGAGTAAAGTGAACCAGGATGCCGTGGCAGGCAAGGTGGGCATGCTGTACGGATACTTCTGGAATACAGGTGCCGGTTGGCTTCAGGATAGCAAGATCGCTGATCCGAAGGCGGATTGGATTGCTGTATCGCTTCCATCTGCGACGGGGGAGCCGGCGAAGGCACAGGTGCCTTTTGCGATTAATTCATACTACGTCGTGAAGAAGGGTGCGGAGCATCCAGAAGCTGCGGTCAAACTCCTGAATCTGGCACTGGAGAAACTATGGGGCGAAACTGCAGAACCGGATGTCTACAATACGGATGCCGAGAAAGGGACTGCATTGTTCAACTATGCCCTGTTATACGGAGAAGCCCCGCGCAAGAATCTGGATGCTTATTTACATGTCACGGATGCTTTGAAGACTAAAGACCCTTCCAAGCTGAATCCGGAGGAGAAGGGGTATTACGATAGCTCGGTCAAGGCGCAGGGCGGTGACAACAATTACTTTGGTGTTCTGAATATGTATGGTGAGAAGGGCTCACTCTCTGTACTCGAGAACTATTCGAAGAATAACACGCTGCAAAATGATCTGTTCTTCGGCGCACCTACGAACGGGATGACTGAGCATAACGCTACCCTGCAAAAGCAGCAGCTCGAAACCTTCACGCAAATTGTTATGGGCGGGGACCTCAATCAATTTGACCGCTTTGTGGAGAACTGGAAGTCTCTTGGCGGCAGCGCCATTACAAAAGAGGTGAATGAATGGAACAAGTCACGATAGGAAAAACCGGGAAGCCGCAAGTATCAAGCACAAAAATACGGGGGTCTAACTGGCGTGAGCTACCCTATCATCTAATGATCCTTCCAGGATTTCTGCTGGTGTTCATTTACAGCTATATTCCGATGGCCGGGATTATGATGGCTTTTCAACGCTATCGTCCGGCTAAAGGGATTCTGCATTCGCCTTGGGTGGGCTGGAGCAATTTTGAATACATGCTGAATATTCCAGGCATTTATCAGGTGCTATGGAACACGGTATTTATCGCGCTAATGAAGATTATTGCGGGAATCCTGGTGCCAGTAGTGGTAACGCTGCTGCTGAACGAGGTAAGGGTTCGCTGGTTTCAGCGCGGCATTCAGACGATCATCTATTTCCCTCACTTTCTGAGCTGGATCATTCTGAGCGGGATTCTGATTGATATTTTGTCGCCTTCAACAGGAGTAATCAACAGCCTGCTTAGCTTCTTTCACATCAAACCTGTGTTCTTTTTGGGCGATGTAAAATGGTTCCCGTACACCATGGTGCTGACGGATACCTGGAAGGAATTCGGTTATGGAACGATCGTGTTCCTTGCGGCACTAACGGGGATTAATCCGGCTTTATACGAAGCCGCCTCGATAGATGGGGCTGGCCGCTGGAAGCAGACGCTTTATGTGACGCTACCTGGTATGCTCCCGATCATTATTCTGATGACTGTGCTGAGCCTTGGCAACGTGCTGAATGCGGGGTTTGACCAAATCTTCAATCTGTACAGCGCCCAGGTGTACCCTAGCGGAGACATCATTGATACGTTGGTGTTCAGAATCGGGATGCAGGATGCCAATTATGGTGTCGCTACTGCAGTGGGACTGTTCAAATCCGTAGTGTCACTGATCATGATAGGAACCTCCTATCTATTGGCCTATCGCTTTGCCGGGTACAAGATTTTCTAAAGAAGGGGGGAGACCTATGAATAGACATAATAGCCCTGGACGACGCGTCTTTCTCATTCTGAATTACACCTTTCTGATTCTGCTTGGGTTGGCATGTCTGCTGCCGCTAATTAATGTGCTGGCGATCTCGTTCAGTTCAAGCACGGCAGTAAATGCCGGAAAGGTCAGCCTGTGGCCGGTGGAGTTCAATCTGGATTCTTATCGCTTTGTGGTCGGGAAGCCGGAATTCGTGCAAGCCTTTCTAGTTTCAGTAAAAAGAGTACTGGTCGGCGTCCCGATCAATATGGTGCTGACCATACTCGTCGCCTACCCGTTGTCCAAGGAGCGCAGCACCTTCCGCTTCCGCAATTGGTACGTATGGTATTTCATTATTACGATGCTGTTCAGCGGTGGATTGATTCCCTGGTATATGACGATTCGGGCGACAGGTATCCTGGATACGTTCTGGGCACTTATATTGCCAGCGGCTGTACCCATCTTCAACGTCATCCTGCTGCTCAACTTCTTCAAGAATATCCCGCCGGAGATTGAGGAAGCTGCGCGGATTGACGGGAGTGGGGTGTGGCAGTCGCTTTGGAGAATAGCTGTGCCATTATCTGCCCCGGCGATTGCGACATTAACCCTTTTTTGCATCGTAACGCATTGGAATTCCTGGTTCGAGGGACTGATCCTCATGAACAATCCCGCAAATTATCCGCTGCAGACATATTTGCAGACGATTATCGTTAATCGGGATATGAGCCTGATCAACGTGGCCGATTTGGCCCAATGGGCGGCCATTTCAGACCGGACCTCACGGGCGGCGCAAGTATTTGTGGCAATGCTGCCTGTTATGCTCGTCTATCCTTTCCTGCAGAAATATTTCAGCCAGGGTATTGTGATGGGAAGCGTAAAGGGGTAACGAAATAGTGAACTAAATTAGCCTTTATAAAATCGAATTTATCAAAATTTATAAACAGAAAGTGGAGGAAGACCTCATGACCAAAATTGCCTTCATTGGTGCAGGAAGCACTATTTTCAGCAAAAACGTACTGGGTGACTGTATGACTACTCCGGCTCTAGCAGATGTGGAAATTGCCCTGCATGATATTGACCATGAAAAGCTGTTCAATTCCGAGAAAATGCTGAAGAATCTCAGCCGCAATCTGGGCGGACGCGCCCAAGTGACTGCTTATACAGATCGTAGAGAGGCGCTACGGGGGGCCGATTATGTCATCAATGCCATCTCTGTTGGGCAGTATGAACCTACGATTAAGAGTGATTTTGAGATTCCGCATAAATATGGACTGAAGCAGACCGTTGCGGATACGCTAGGTGTGGGGGGCATTCTTCGCGGTCTGCGGGCCGCATACGCCATGCTGGAATTCACGCGGGATATGGAGGAGCTGTGTCCGAATGCGTGGTTCCTGAACTATACGAACCCGATGGCGATCGTAACGGGAGCAGTGCTGCGAGGTTCAAAGATCAAGAGTGTAGGATTATGCCACAGTGTGCAGGTATGTGCCAAAGAGCTGCTGGAAGGACTAGACTTGCCTACGGACAATGTCCGCTACCGGATTGCCGGGATCAACCACCAGGCCTGGCTGCTGGAAATTACGCGAAATGGTGAGGATTTGTATCCTGAGATTCGCCGCCGTGCTGCAGAGCGTCCAGCCCCGCATGATGATATGGTACGATATGAGATCATGAAATCCTTCGGTTACTATGTGACGGAATCCAGCATGCACAGTGCGGAATACATGCCGTACTTTATCAAAAGTGGCCAGCCGGAGCTGCTTGAGCAGTACAACATCACGACAGACTGGTATCTGACTTGGGGTGACAGCAAGGCTGAATATTGGCAGGAGGTCATGGATTCTCTCGTCAATAACCCAGATGTATCTCATTCACGGACCCATGAGTATGCGTCTTATATTATCGAGGCTATGGAGACCGATGTACCGTTTAAGATTGCTGGGAATGTACTCAATACCGGGGGGCTGATTGGCAATCTCCCGCAGGATGCGGTTGTAGAGGTGCCTTGCCTCGTGGATGGCCAAGGGATCACCCCTTGCAAAGTAGAGGATTTGCCGCCGCAATGTGCAGGTCTCAACCGGACCAATGTTAATATGCAATTGTTGGCGGTTGAAGCGATCCTGACCCGCAAGCGCGAGCATATTTACCATGCGGCGATGCTTGACCCGCATACTGCCGCCGAGCTCTCGCTGGATCAGATTCGGTCTCTGATCGATGAAATGCTGGAAGCGAGCGCGGAGTTCCTCCCGGAATTCATATAGAAAGCAATCCTGTACAAGCAGGGATTTATGAAATAAAAGGCCTTCTTCTGCAGATGCTCTGCGGGGGAAGGTTTTTTTACTTTTTCATGAACTTTAAAGGGGAATTTCCCGTATATCTAGAATTATGGGAATAAAAGTTAACCAATGGCAGGAGACAAAGAGGCAGATTCTGCGTTTACATATTAGAGGGATCAGGCATTTCAATAACCCAAATTAGGAGATGGGCAGGATGGAAGAGACCGGAGCTGCACAGGTAGGCGATACGAAGGATATCACAGAGACAGGCGATGAAATTGTATTGGACGTTGAGATTGAAGAAGCCGGTTATGAGGCGGGCGA
Organism: Paenibacillus sp. GCM10012306; assembly: GCF_042649265.1. Taxonomy (NCBI): domain Bacteria; kingdom Bacillati; phylum Bacillota; class Bacilli; order Caryophanales; family Paenibacillaceae; genus Paenibacillus; species Paenibacillus sp. GCM10012306. The sequence goes on from NZ_JBHRYW010000019.1 coordinate 26,079, forward strand.
TCCCCGGATCTTCGATATTTCCTTTCAGGTCCGGCGTGGGCAGCTGCTGGGGTTGATTGGGCCGAACGGGGCGGGTAAAAGTACAACCATCAAGACACTGCTGGGCCTGTTGAAGCATGCCAAGTCCAAGGTTGCGATCGGCGGGGCGAATAATTCGTATGCGTACGTACCGGAGCAGCCGGTTTTCTATGAGGATCTGACACTGTGGGAGCATCTGGATTTAGCTGCTGCTGCTTATGGACTGGATTACGGTCAGTTTCAGGAGACGGCGGAAAGGCTGCTGAAGCAGTTCAGTATGGAGCATGTGCGCAATGACCTGCCGGCGGGATTCTCCAAAGGGATGAAGCAAAAAATGATGCTGATGCTCGGGTTCCTGGTGCAGCCAGACATTTACATTGTGGACGAGCCGTTCATTGGTCTGGACCCAAGGGCCACGAAAGACTTTCTGCGGCTGCTGGAAGCGGAGCGGGTACGCGGTGCGGGAGTGTTGATGTCCACGCATGTCCTGGATACTGCGGAGAAAATCTGCGATGATTTCGTGCTGATCTCCGGCGGTAAAATGGCAGCAACAGGAACACTGGAGGATATCCGCGCGCAGGCCGGATTACCGGAGGCGTCGTTGTTTGATTGCTTCGACGAACTGGCATGAGCGGGCCAAGTCGTTCATCCTATGCTTTCCCGACGGCACGGCGGCTCTTCCGCAGACGGCTGCTCTCGCATTGGCGCGAGCAATGGAGGATTATTCGTACCGCTGCAGATTGGACGGTTCTACTCTATCTCATTATCCCCGGCCTCCTGCTGGGAGGACGGATCTATTATGGATATTGGGTCGAGCCTCTTCCCGCGTGGAGTACAGCAATACCTTTTCCGGTCGTCCCTGCGTTGCTGGCGCTGCTGATAAGTAGGGGAGGCTTACTGCTGTTTATGCAGGAGGGAGATCTGCTGTTTCTCCGTCAGCGGCAGCGTTGGATCAAGGCTATTATGCTGCGCGGCCTGTTGTATAGTCTAGGAGTGACCACGCTGAAGATATGTGCAGTATATCTGGTCATGTTGCCCTTTATCATACGCAGTTATCATCTGCCTGTGTCAGCAGCTGTTGTACTACTGATCTTGACGATCGTCGCGAGTTGGTGCGTCAAGCTGCTGGGGCATCTGGTGAGGGTACATCACCAAGGGTGGCGGAAATGGCTGTGGCAGATCCCGGCCATTGTCCTTCCCTGCGGTTTCTACCTTCAGATGTCTATCCTGTGGCACGACCTTCCAGGCTCTCTGCTGACGGTTGCCGGAGTTTTTGCGGCTGCCACGACTACAGCCGTTCAGCGGCGCTTCCTGCTGCGCGGCACGTTCATGAATGATGTGCGCGAGGATTACAAGCAGCGTATGAATATAGCGAGCCTGCTGCTGCGCGGTGTGATGGATAAGCCGCGCCCGACTCGGCACAAGCCATGGATCTTCCGCAGATCCCAGCCGCTGCTGAGATCAAAGCAAGTCGAGAGCCGCTTCGCAGCCGCTGCGATTAAAGCGCTGGTACGGAATCCGGCGCATATGAAGCTGTACCTGTCGTTCGCCGGGGTAACAGGAGTAGCTATATTTATCGTCCCCTCTGTTCTGAAGTGGCTGGTATTTATCGTGCTGAATTCGCTGATGGCCTATTGGCTGCACTCCTTCTGGTCCTTATTTTCGGGTGATGATTTTGTAGGGATATTGCCCTTTACCAAGGAGCAGAAGAATGGGGCCGGTACCAAGGCAGTGCCTATTCTGCTCATTCCGTTTTCTGTTTTCTGCGCGGGTGTGATCTGCCTGCAGCTCTATGCCTGGTGGGGGCTGCTACTATTCATTCCTGTCGGCAGTCTGGCGGGTATCATAATTGCACGCATATTTAACACCTTTCGACTCAGTTCGTGAGCCGGAAGGGCAGTTAGGACTTAACTGAGATCAAAGTGCTTGTGAAATAAAAACAGCGTAACGGATATCGCTCCGTCACGCTGTTTTTGTGTAGCAGCTTTATAATTTAGGCCACTAATAGTTCAGGCCATTAATATTACCATTGAGGCGCCACTTGTGGCATTACTTGTGTCGGCCAGCTGCTAGATCTTCCCGGCCTCAGCGGCATGCTTGCCGGCCGTATAGCCCGTCGAGAACGCAGCAGTAATGTTATAGCCGCCTGTATAACCGTGGATATCCAGCACTTCGCCGCAGAAGAATAGGCCAGGCATGATGCGGGATTCCATCGTTTTGGGCTCGATCTCCTTCAGATTGACGCCGCCTCCAGTCACAAAGGCTTCCTCAATGGAACGGGTGCCATGGACCATGATCGGCATCCGTTTCAGGAGGCCGGTCAACGCTAGCAGGCCATTCTTGGGCAGGCTGTGACCGGTAATATCCCCATCCAGTCCTGCTTTGGACAGGAGGAGTGGGATCATGCGCTCAGGCAGCAGTCCCTTGAGGGAATTGCGGATCGCTTTTTTCGGCTCCTGTTCTAACTTGTTCTGAATCTGGGCTTCCAGTTCTTGCGGGTGAAGATCAGGGAACAGGTCGACGGACATTTCCACCGTATCCACCCCGAATTTGTTCTTCACCTGGCGTAGAAACTGGCTACAGCGCAGGGCAATCGGTCCGGACAGGCCAAAATGGGTGAAGATCATATCCCCGCGATGGGCGATAACCTTCTTCCCCTTAGGATTCCAGACCGTCAGCGTTACATCACGCAGGGACAGGCCTTGCAGGTCTCCTGATTTGATCCATTCCTCGCGCGAGAGGATCGGTACCTCTGTCGGGAATAGCTCCGTAATGGTGTGTCCGGCAGCTATGGCCCAGGGATATCCGTCCCCCGTGGAACCGGTCTGCGGTACTGACTTGCCCCCTGTAGCGACGATCACCGCCGAAGAATGGTGCACTGCGCCGGACATCAGACGGACGCCTTTGACCGTTCCGTTCTCGTACAACACCTCACGAACTGGACTATCGGTCAGAATCTGTACGCCGAGGCTCTTGACCTTGCTGATTAGGGCCGAGACAACGCTTGAAGCTTTATCGGAAACGGGGAACATGCGCCCGTTATCCTCTTCTTTTAAAGGAATGCCAAGGCCTTCAAAGAAAGCGATAATATCCCTGTTGTTAAAATGGTCGAAGGCGCTGTACAAAAAACGTCCGTTACCCGGAATATGGGCAATCAGATCGGCATTCTCCTTAATATTGGTCACGTTGCAGCGTCCACCGCCCGAAATACCAAGCTTTCGACCTAGCTTAGAGCCTTTGTCGACCAGTAGAACGGACGCTCCGTGCTCGGCTGCAGCCACGCTGGCCATCAGCCCGGATGAGCCGCCACCAATCACAATTACATCGTAGTTACGCATGAATTTACTCCTTTACATGTCAAAACAGAGGTTGTGTCTATCGTTCTTCTATCGGCATCATACCATTTTCGACTTTGATGTCACCAGCCCTGACATTATTTGTCGATTTACAATTGTCAGAAAAGCGCGGTTATGCTTTAATCTAAAGGTGCAGGGTTATTTGTCCAACTTGAGGAGTGATTTCAATTACTGGTGCGGTTAAGGATATTTTATTGCAAATATCGGCTGCGAGCTCCTTTCTATTTCTCTTTCAATGGTGGCTGGATCAGAGCCATTTCACTCGCAGGAGCGGCAAATTCCCGGATGACCAGTCTTTCTTAATGATAGCATGCGCGCTGAGTGTTACGCTTTGCTCGTTATTGTCCACTTCCTTATTCGGAGTTACCTATCTCAATCTTGGAATTTTACCAGCCTTTATAGGCATATTATACGGCAGCTTCCGTTCAGGACTCCGTCTATCCCTCTTATTTCTGCTCTGTAATATTCTCTTCTCCAAGCCGGACAGCCTAAGTCCGCTGCTGCTGAATTCATCTGTTCTGCTATACCCATTGCTGTTTGGTATGTCCAATCTCTTCAAGAAGGGGACGGTCGTGGAGAAAATCGGCCTGCTCTGGATGGTGCTGCTCCCAAGTATGTTATTCGTGGCAATCGTGCCGATTCTGGGGGGACAAGACAAATATGAGCGGCACTTTGGCAATTCCGGAGATACTATGGAAGCGCTTATTCTTACCCTGTATGTGTTTATTGCCATCATTCTGGGGGCAGTATTCGTTTATTTTGTAGAAGTGACGTGGGGGAGAGTTAAGCTCAAGGAACGTATGAAGGATTTCACCGAAAAGTTTCAATGGGAGTCGGAGAAGCTCCAGCAGATTACCAATATCATGCCACTCAGCATTATGTCTCTGGATGAGAATGGAACGATCACCGGAATCAACGATTATATGCTGGAACTGATCCGCAGCCATTATCCCGATATCACTAAAGCCAGTATTATGTCGCAAACTGCCTGTCGATTGTTCAGGGAGGATGTAGACGAAGAGGCTTTTGCACGCTTGCGTGACAGCATCCGGACCCAAGAGCGTTCCAGCGTGAGACTCATTCATAAAGCAAGAGTCTATCACATATTTATAGCCCCTCTAGCTCCCCCGCTATCTGGGCTTTCCGGCGGAGTGGTGCTGATCGTTCAGGATATGACCGAGGAAGAGAAAATGCGGAGTGAACTGGACAATGTGGAGCGGCTGACCCTGGTAGGCCAAATGGCCGCGGGCATCACTCATGAAATCCGTAACCCCATGGCGGTGGTGCGTGGTTTTCTCCAGCTAATGAGAGAGAAGAGTACATCGGAGCTGGATTCCTATTATCAGATCGTGATGGAGGAGTTGGATCGTGCCAACAGTATCATCAATGACTTTCTGTCACTTGCCCAGAGTCGTATTTCGCACAAGGAGAATGTCCTCCTGCATGAAATTATTGATGATCTAAGTCCCTTGCTCTGGGCAGACGCCAATCTGCGTGGCCAAAGTGTTGAATTGAAGCTGAGTCCCTCGTTACCCCTGCTGGATCTGAATGTCCGGGAGATCAAGCAATTGATCCTCAACCTCGGCCGCAACGCAATGGAGGCCATGGGCCCTAAGGGGGTACTGACACTGGAAACGCGGACTGTGCAGGATCATGTCGAACTTATCGTACGAGATACAGGAAGCGGAATTTCGGAAAGTCAGCGTGAGCAGTTGTTTGTTCCTTTTTTTACGACAAAAAGTCAGGGGACGGGCCTTGGGCTATCGCTGTGCCTCAGCATTGTCGAGCGGCATAACGGTATGATTCTCGTCGATTCGGAGGAAGGTAAGGGAACAGTGTTCACGGTATCCTTTCCTGCCGTGCGCGCAGAGGCAGCGGAGTATGTCATTACAGAGAGCAAGGAAGCTTCCGTAAGATGAAGAGTGCCGAAGGACCTTGCACATCCCTTGCTTTCACAGAGTATGGATGTATAATAAAGTTAGTAAGTGCTGTTGTGATATCATCTGACAAGCAGCTAAAGTGCAAAGGAGAGTGCTGAGAAATGTCCATGTCTTTTAGCCAATATATGAGAGATTCAATCCAGCCTATGCGTGACGATCTGACAGGCATCGGATTCGAGGAGTTGTTGACTCCTGAAGCAGTGGAAGCGGCGCTTCCGAATGCTAAGGGTACAGCGCTCGTAGTTATCAATTCCGTATGCGGATGCGCTGCTGGCCAATGCCGTCCAGGCGTAGCCCAAGCTTTGCAGAATGAGATTGTGCCGGATCACCTGTTCACAGTATTCGCCGGTCAGGAGAAGGAAGCCACAGCTAAAGCTCGTGAGTATTTCGCTCCATATCCGCCGTCCTCGCCTTCTATCGCACTGATGAAGGATGGAGAACTGGTTCACTTCATCGAGCGTCACTCGGTCGAAGATCGTTCTGCGACTGAAATTGCTGATGAGCTGAAGGAAGTATTCAATCGTCTCTGCCAATAAATCATAGCTCTAAAGTGAACTTAAGAATCTAAGCTATCATTCTTAAGTTCAGCTTATATCGTCCATATAATCTCGCTGCGCCGGACATTCCGGCTGCATGCGGGATTTTTCAAAATAGAAATACATACTTTCGGGCTGATGTTCCCTCCATGTTTGGGACAAAATAGGTTTGGAAGTGTTCAGGTTCCATAATTATGGTGGTATGATGGTGGTGGAACCATTTCAGACTGATGAAGCGGGGTGTAGTTTGTGAGTTTGCAGGAAGAGATTATTGCCGACCTCGGTGTCAAACCAACAATTGATGTAGAGGCAGAGGTTCAGAAGAGAGTAGATTTTCTAAAAAAATATGTGCTACAGGCGGGCGCCAAAGGGCTGCTAATCGCCATCAGTGGCGGAATAGACAGTGCGGTGGCCGCGGGTCTGTGCAAGCGGGCAACGGACGAGCTGTCGGAGCAGGAAGGCAAAGAGTATGTGACCCTTGGTGTATTCCAGCCTTATGGGGAACAAGAGGATATTGATCACAGTTATGCTGTTGCCAAGGCTTTTGATCTGAAGCATACAGTGGAGACCAATATCGAGGAAGCCGTGAACGAAATTGCGCTTGAAGTGGAGCATGGCATGAAGGCGCTTGGCGATCACCGTCATATGACCCATCAGGGTAAGGGCAATGTGAAGGCCAGAACACGGATGGTAATGCAATACGCCCTTTCCTTTGAGAAAAATCTGCTTGTCGTTGGCACGGATCATGCCTCCGAGGCGATTACCGGGTTCTATACTAAATGGGGTGACGGGGCTGTAGATATTACACCACTCTCTACCTTGAACAAACGTCAGGTGCGGCAAGTGGCTACCTATATCGGTGTGCCGGAAGAAATAATCACCAAGGCACCTACGGCCGGACTTTGGCCTGGACAGACGGACGAGACGGAGCTTGGCATTAGCTATGATGACAACAGCGATTATCTGGAAGGTAAGCAGGTTCGTCCTGAAGTCGCAGAGAAGCTGGAGAGCTACTATCGTAGAACAGCGCACAAGCGCAATGTAATCCCAGGCATATAATCAAGCAAAAGCATACCTGATCTCGAGAACCGCCGCGAGGATCTCTGTGAAACAACGCAGAGTCCGCGGCGGTTCTTGGCGTTTTGATGAGGGTCATGCCAGGAGGAACAGCATCAAGGGGCAACTGCGAACCGACCGGCAGAACAGCGGGAAGCGACAGTTATTGTCCAGTCAGGTAAGCAAGTGTACGGTCAATAAAAGCTTCAGAGGCAGCAATAGCCTGCTCTAGCTGTGGGGTGGGTCCTGTAAAAGGATGTACTGTACCGAAGGTATGATTCCCTTCCGGAATTTGTACCCAGTCGATATCGGGACGGATCGCGTTCAACTGGGCAGAACCGTGCCGTAAATGTTCACCATCACGCGTACCCTGAATCAAGACGGCTGGGAAAGCAGTTTCCTTCATCCGCTCCAGGATTTGATAGCGTGCTTTATGCTGCTCCAGATCTTCCAGAAGCACTGCATCTAGCGGCATTTGCTGACCTGTGCGGCCGTTTAGGATATAGGCCCGGCCATGCTGTAGCATATCTTGTTTCTGATCTGGCGAGTACAAATCTGCAGGCTGGGTCACACCATTCCACGAGATGACCCCTGTGATTCCTTCCGGATGATCCAACGCGTAGAGCAGAGCGTCCGCTCCTCCCCGGCTGTGTCCCAGGAGGAAGACTGGAAGGCTGCCCAAATCAGGATGCTGATTCAGATATGAGAGCAGGATCTCCATGTCTTTGAGCTCGCGGCTGAAGGTGTTACGCGCAAATTTATCGAGCTCGGTAAAATTGTGAAGATCCTCTCCGATTCCTGAGTGTGAGAAATTGAAGGTAACGACTTCATGCTCTTGGCTGAGTGCATTGGCGAGATAGGGAAACATCCCCCAATCCTTGAACCCTTTATAACCGTGTACAATGACAATGAGGCTCTTGGGCGTGCTACGGGCAGGAAAACGGGAGCAGCGAAGCAGGGCGTCATTTCCAGCTGGAATTTCGAAGCTGCGGTTCATAGGGCGATCCCTCTTTTCTATACAAAATGGCGTTTATCGTAAAGCGGTTGTAGCCAATTGGCGGGTGCAGAATGGACTTCGACCGATTTTTCTTTTAAGATACAGAAGGGTTTAGTATGGTTAGTAAATTTATGGTCACTTCTATTATATCGGTATATGTTCAATAAACTGTTCAACAAACGGTTCTACAAGAAGTTCTTACCATTAATAATACCATTAAATGAAGCAATCGGGGATACACGTCTACAAGGAGCGTGAAATATTGATATACGGTATCGGACATGATCTTCTGGAGATTGAGCGAATCACGGCAATGATACAAAAGGGGATAGGTGCGAAGTTGCTGCAGCGGATTTTGACGGAGAAGGAGCAGGTTCTGGCAGAGCGACGGGGCGGCAAGGCTGGAGAGTTTGCAGCCGGACGCTTCGCGGCCAAGGAAGCTGTTGTGAAGGCTCTAGGCTGCGGAATCGGTGGTCAGGTTGGTTTTCAGGATATCGAGATCCTGCCGGACGGACTAGGCAAGCCGGTGGTCACACTGAGTGCGGAGGCTTGGGCGAGACTGGACTTGCCGGAAGGCACGGGCTACACCATACACTTGACGATCACCCATACCCGGGAATTTGCCTCGGCTTTTGCGGTAGTGGAATCTCCATAAGAGAGCTATGAATACACAAGAATAAGGAGAATAGAACATGATACAGCAAGAGCAACAACAGCAGGAGGCCAAGATATTTTTCAGCCGCCATTTGCTGGAGTGGTATCAGCGTGAGAAACGGGATCTGCCGTGGCGCCGCCATCGCAATCCGTATTATATCTGGATTTCTGAAATCATGCTGCAGCAGACGCGGGTGGATACAGTAATTCCTTATTTCCAACGTTTTATCGAACGGTTTCCAACGGTGGAATCGTTGGCTGATGCACCCGAAGAGGATGTATTGAAATGCTGGGAGGGTCTCGGTTATTATTCCCGTGCCCGCAACATTCAGCATGCTGCCAAGCAGGTGAAGGAGCTATACGGTGGACAGGTGCCAAATGATCGTGACGCGGTGTTCGGACTGAAGGGTGTGGGCCCCTATACTGCAGGAGCTATTCTCAGTATTGCCTTTAACCGGCCGGAGCCGGCTGTCGACGGCAATGTTATGCGTGTGTTGTCCCGCTATTTCCTGATTCGGGACGATATTGCTAAAGGACCTACACGGGTAAAAATGGAGGGACTGGTCAGAGAGCTGATCCCGGAGGGAGAAGCCTCGAGCTTCAACCAGGCACTCATGGAGCTGGGTGCACTGGTCTGCACCCCGAAATCCCCGCGCTGCCTTACCTGCCCGGTGATGGAGCATTGCGCCGGGCGGCTTGCGGGCTGCGAGACCGAGCTACCCGTGAAGACCAAGGCCAAGCCGCCGCGTCCGGAAGAGCGGCTGGCGGCTCTGGTGGAGGGCCGCGGTGCCCACGCGGGCCGAGTGCTGATCCGGCAGCGACCATCCAGCGGGCTTCTCGCCCGCATGTGGGAGCTGCCGCACTGGCCGGCGCCGCCTGTGGAGGGCGGCGCGCCCCGCACGCCGCTGCCGGAGGCCGCGGCGCAGGACCGGCTGCGCCGGTCCCTGCAGTCGGCCGGGATCTCTGCCCGGCCGGAAGGGCACTGGATGGCTGCTGAACATGTGTTCAGCCATATCGTGTGGACCCTGCAGGTGTACCGCTGCAGGGAAGAAGAGACCTTACCGCTGGCGGCAGAAGGCCGGGCGGTGTACGGCGCCGCAGCTGCAGAAGCCGCTGCGGGTGGTGCGCTGCTGTCGGATGGCAGCGCACCTGTAGAGCTCTTTGACGACGGCAGTGGCGATCCCGCCGACCGGGGGGCCGTCCGCTGGATCAACCGTGCGGACATGGCAAACTATGCCTTTCCGAACGTGTTCCTGAAGCTGCTGAACAGCTATTTTGATGAGCAGGAGCAGACAGGACAAGAGTAGTGTTAGGCAGGGCATAAAGATGCTCGATCCTGACTTACCCGAGTCAGGTAGAGAAGTTTAGCGCTCAGTTGCGAACAGTCTGACCCGTCTCAACCTGGCCGCCTATTCACTCAGCCATAATGGCAACAGATCTGCCATCCGCAGACTGTTGCCATTAGTTTGTTTGCGGATAGCACAGTATTAATTACCGAATATCAACACAAAGAAGGTATCTCCCTGGTCCTGAGGCCAAAGGAGATACCTTTTTTTGCTGTCTCTATAGTAGAAACCGGATGCTGCCGTTCAAAAGGCAGCAGAGTTAAAGCGTCTTACTTAGCGCTTTCGTAGCGTTTGCCAACTTCTTCCCAGTTTACTACGTTCCAGAACGCTTTGATGTAATCTGGGCGTTTGTTTTGGTAGTTCAGGTAGTAAGCATGCTCCCATACATCCAGACCAAGGATTGGAGTTGCACCTTCGCTGATTGGGTTGTCTTGGTTAGGCGTGCTTGTAACTGCCAGCTTGCCGTCTTTAACAACGAGCCAAGCCCAGCCGCTGCCGAAGCGGGTAGTTGCTGCTGCTGCGAAATCTTCTTTGAACTTGTCGAAACCGCCAAGCTCGCTATCGATTGCGGAAGCTAGTGCGCCAGTTGGTGCGCCACCGCCGTTTGGTCCGATAACTTCCCAGAACAAAGTATGGTTAGCATGTCCGCCGCCATTGTTGCGAACGGCAGTACGGATGCCTTCAGGAATAGCGTTCAGGTCGGTCAGAAGCTCTTCGATGCTTTTGCCTTCCAGTTCAGGTGCTTTTTCCAAAGCAGCGTTCAGGTTCGTCACATACGTATTATGGTGCCGGTCGTGGTGAATTTCCATCGTCAAAGCGTCGATGTGTGGTTCTAGTGCGTTGTTCGCGTAAGGAAGTGCCGGTAATTGAAATGCCATGGAAAAATCCCTCCTGATATTAGTTGTTTGTAATAGGTTATCCCAATATAACCTATGGGGATATGTACCCGTCTGACTACTATCATTAAACAGCATCTGGAACAATAATGCAACACTAAATAAACAAAAATGTTTACTAAGTATCACCCTTGAACACCTCAACTTTCATTTGTAAACGCTGTGTCAAAGAGATAGGATTCCGCAGTGAAGCCCCTTTTATTCCTAGAATATTTCCTTAATAAAGAAGTAATGTAAACTAATACTTTGTAAGCGCTTGATATAAAGCGCTTTCCAAAGAAAATTGGTGATATAGCGAGAATTATGTGCTTTAATAGATTTAAAAGCAGGTATTCCTCGGTTTTTGTTGCTTTTTTCGTCTCCACACTGTTATGGGAACTCCTTCTTTTTGTAAAATCATAAGCCATAGAAAAGGGAGATTTTAAAGAATGCACGTTCGTTCCTTTCAATTAAGCGACGTAAGCTCAGTAACTGAACTGCTGCAGACCGCGCTATCGGATGAGTGTTTCGAGAACACCATTGAGCCTTTCTCCAGACAGCTTTCATGGGATTCCGATCTCATAGTAGTTGCTGAGGACGAAGGAGAGATTGTGGGCGCTCTTATTGGCACGATCGAGAAGAATCACGGCTGTTATTTCCGTATAGCTGTACATCCCGATTATCGCCGCAAAGGAGTCGGCAGAAGTTTGGTAACGGCTATGGAGCACCGGTTTCAGGCACGCAAGGTCAGCGGTATTTTTGTCGCTGTGGACGAGCATAATTCGTTTGCGTTGCCATTGTATGAAGCTATGGGCTATGGTGAGAACCAAATCTTCAAATCCGTACGGAAGCTGAGCATTGTTGGTTAACCGACTTGATATCAGCTGCTGCGTAAGCGGAAACATTTACCTAGAATAGAGAACGATAGTTGTTTCATTATACTGAAGCATATCTTCGAGGGTCCTTTGCAAAGGACTGGGAGATATGCTTTTCTATTGTTATAATGGTCTGAAGGCACAAATAATCACGAATGCTGCCGGACCCTGGTATCAAGAATTTTGTCGATTATTGGGGACAGCAGCTCCCTTTAAAAAAATATCAAAGGAGGATGCGGATATGCACAGAATGCCCGAGACCTCCTATGCCCCACCGCCCTCCAAATGGGAAGAGCTTAAGGCAGAGATCAAGGAGGCTGCGTCGTCACTTGGAATTGATGATGTGGGGTTCACCACCGCAGAGCCTTTTCTTTACTTGAAAAATATACTTCAGCGGCACAGGGAGAAGGGCTTTGAGTCTGGATTTGAAGAGCCTGATCTCGATAAAAGAACGATTCCGGCACTGCAATCCGGCGATAAGCCGGAATCCATTATTTCCATTTCAGTTGCGTATCCTTCCAAAATGGAGAATCCGCCAAAGTCGGAGCCGGGTGCTCGCCGGGGCATCCTAGCTCGCGCCTCTTGGGGACAAGATTATCACCACGTGCTGCGTGAAGCGCTGGCGAACCTCGAAGACTTTATCCGCGCGCGGGTACCGGATGCCGTAATGGACAGCATGGTCGATACCGGTGTACTGGTGGATCGTGCGGTGGCGGAGCGCGCCGGAATTGGCTTCAGCGGGAAGAACTGCTCAATTATCTCGCCCAAGTGGGGGTCATGGATTTTCCTTGGAGAGATGGTCACGAACATCCCATTCCCTCCGGACGAGCCGGTTCAGGAAGGGTGCGGAGAATGCACCAAGTGTATTGATGCTTGTCCTACGGGAGCGCTTGTTGGTCCTGGTCAACTCAACGCGCAGGCCTGTATTTCTTATCTGACACAGACCAAGGGCTTCCTGAGCGATGACTATATGACCAAGATCGGAAACCGACTGTATGGTTGTGATACATGCCAGATTGTCTGTCCGAAAAACCGCGGCAAGAACTGGAACCACCGTCCGCAGCTGCAACCCGATCCCGAGGTCGTTAAGCCGCTGCTTATGCCGATTCTGGATCTCAGCAACAGAGAGTTCAAGGAGAAATTCGGCAGCAGTTCGGCAGCATGGCGAGGTAAAAAGCCGATTCAGCGCAATGCGATCATCGCGCTAGGGAACTTCAAAGAGACCGCTGCTGTTCCGAAGCTGTGTGAGATACTGCTGAGGGAGCCGCGACCGGAGATGCGTGGAACCGCTGCCTGGGCGCTGTCACGTATCGGTGGAGAAGAGGCGCTAGCGGCTGTGGATCAGGCACTGGAGACTGAGCAGCATGAGACGGTGCTTGAGATGCTGGGCCGGGCCCAGGAGAAGCTGCGGGGCGGGCAGGGACAGGGCGAATGATGAGACGGAAATATCGATTTTTCCAATTGCTGTCCACTTGTTGAAATGCTATGATATACTCGCGTGCCTAATGGCGTAGACAAAAGCAATAGAGGTGGACTTAGGATGACTATAGCATTACCAATTATTACGTTAGTCGTGGGTCTGATCGGTGGATTTTTCATCGGTGTATACTATCTGCGCAGACAAATGACAACGATGCAGAATGATCCGGAAATGTTGCAAAAGGTAGCGAAACAAATGGGGTACAATCTGAACAGCAAGCAAATGCAGCGAGCTCAGCAGATGATGAAGGGCAATAATCTGCAGCCGCCGGGACGTTCTGGTCCTGGTAAAGGCGGAAATCGCAAGGGCAGATAACCGAAGTCCGGTATAGATAGATTTTCGCGCAGGTGCGGAAGGGAGAGGTTGTGCATGGGGGGCATCAAGGACTACGTAAACAGCAATGTATCGAAACACCGTGAACAAATAGAGTATCACGTTGAGAAAATATTGGAATTAATCGGGGAAGATACGGCCCGTGAGGGTTTGCTGGAAACCCCGGCGCGCGTTACACGGATGTATGAGGAGATCTTCGGCGGATACTCAGTGGATCCCCGTGAGGCGCTCGGCGTTAGCTTTGACGAGTCACATGAAGAGCTAGTGATCGTCAAAGATATCGTCTACTACAGCCAGTGTGAGCATCACATGGCCCCTTTCTTCGGCAAAGTGCATATCGGATATGTGCCGAGCGGGAGAATAGCAGGACTTAGCAAGCTGGCCCGGCTCGTCGAAGCCGTCAGTCGCCGCTTGCAGGTGCAAGAACGCATAACGGCGCAGATCGCGGACATTATGACAGAGGTGCTGAATCCCCACGGCGTGATGGTCGTGGTGGAGGGGGAACATCTGTGTATGTGTGCCCGTGGCGTGAAGAAGCCGGGAAGCAAGACGGTAACGATGGCAACACGGGGAATCTTCCGTGAGGATGCCGCGGCCCGTGCTGAGTTCCTGGCGCTGATCAAGGAATAATACAGCTAAGTATTAAAAAAGGACCTACCGGCCATTTCGATGGCGGGCAGGTCCTTTTTTTGATCGCTGGAGTGCCTAGAGGCACGCATTATATAAAACGCTCTCTAATATCGATACAGGTTGAGGTTTGAGCAAAGATTTTGAAATAAGGGCAAATTTGTATCTTATTTCTTGGGGAAATTCAATTTAGTGGTAATTAAGTGCATTTTTGTACCTTAATTTTACAATATATCTCTTCTGGAGGTGTATCTAGCTTATTTAAGGTACAATTTTGCCACTAATTGCCGATAAAGTGCATTTTGATCAGAATTAAGGTGCAAAAATGCTCCTATTTGCTTTTGTTCTGAAGAGAATGAGGCATCGTGTGCAGAAATCTAGCAGATTCGAATTGGAAATGAGTAGCTCGCGCTCCAAAACAGATTGGAACACAACCAACCTACTCCTTAATAAGGCTGCCAAGCCAGTTTGCTGGCGGCATCGAAGCGCTCGGATACGTAAGGCCAGTTCACCACGTTCCACCAGTCCTTGATATAGTCGTCACGCTTGTTTTGGTGCTTCAGATAGTAAGCATGCTCCCATACATCCAAGACAAGCAGCGGAATGACATCCCATTGGGACAGATTTTGGTGCTTCTCGGCGGTTAAAATCTCCAGTCTATGGCTGCGTGGACTCCACACAAGGATGGCCCAGCCACCACCTTCTACCTTATTAGCTGCTTGGCTGAACTGCTGCTTGAAGCTGTCGTAGCTACCGAAGCTTTGCTCAATGGCATCCATTAGTGGTCCGGTTGGACGCCCGCCGCCCTGTGGAGACATTACGTTCCAGAAGATGGTGTGCAGGTAGTGTCCAGCCCCGTTAAAGGCCAGCTCCCGTTCCCAATGCTTCACCAGGTCGAAATTACCGCTTTTACGGGCTTGGGCTAGTTTGGTTTCGGCAGTGTTCAGGCCATCCACGTAGCTTTGATGGTGTTTGTCGTGGTGAATCCGCATCGTTTTCTCATCAATATAGGGTTCTAGCGCGTTGTATGCATAAGGCAGAGGCGGTAGACGGTGGCCACCAATCGGAACAGCAGATAGTTCGCGTGACTCCTGTAGCGAATACGGACTATCCTGTCCTGCAAAATAACCTTGCTCCACTGCATAGTCATTTTCTGCTGCAAAATCCTGTTCTGCTGACCGTTGCTCCGAATCAGCTAAGTCGCTCAGCACATACTCAGCCTGTTCCGCTGAATAGTTGTTTTCCGCGAGAAAATCCTGCTCTCTTGGCCGTTCCTCGGAATCTGTTAAGCCGCTCAGCACATACTCGCTCTGCTCTGCTGAATAGTTATTTTCCGCGAGAAAATCCTGTTCTGCTAACCGCTCTTCTGGAGCTGCCAAGCCGCTCAGCGCATACTCGCGCATCAATCCCTCAAGTTGCCCCGGCGCATTCAAAGTCTGCAGGACGGCTAGGAAGTATTCCGATTCGCGGATGATATGTAGCAGGACGACGGTTGCCAGTGGAACGGCCTTGACTGCAGCACTGCCCTCCATAATGGCATAGAGCTGTCTTATAAATTCGGTAGATTGTGCACTGGCTACACGTAGTAGCTGTTCAGTCTCGTTGATCAAAGCCCATTGATTCCCATGAGCCGGAGTAGAAAGAGCAGACTCCAACAGATGTCTGGCAGCTTCCTCGGTAGCTCCGAAAACAACAGCCCATTCATCGAGCAGTTTCACATAGGGTTGTTCCAGATTGGGAACGATGGCCTTGATAACCTCGGTATGCTCCTTCTCCTGAGTCTTCCAAAATACGATTTCTTCCAGAATGCGTACTGGCAGCATCGGTCCGTATACATATAGCATTACCTGTTCAAACCTCCCGTGATATGACTTCACCGATACATTTATATGAGTAGAGTAGACAGCTTATGAGCTTGGCGGAGCGGCAAATATTTAAGGTGGAATGATGGGAGAACGGAGAACATGAGAGAATATGGGGAGAGCTTGGAGGCATCAGGAGGAGAACTAGAGGGAAAGTTTGGAAATAATATGAAAAAGAGTCTGAAGAAGAGCTTGGAGATGACTTGAAGGAGAGTGTGAAGGAGAGTTTGAAGGCACCGGGAGAAGAGCGTGAAGAGTTTGGAAAGAGCTTGGAGATGACTTGAAGAAGAGTGTGAAGGAGATTTCGGAGAACAGCCAGGAGAAGATCTTGAAGGGGGTTCTTTTTGGGGAATGGTTAGAGTGAGGTGATTCAGATTGGTCTACCTTTGTTGAGTTTCAGAATTTGAGTATTCTGCAAAATGGTAAGTCTGTAATGCGTCTGGCTAACCCTGGCTAATCTCACACAAAAGAAAAGCCTCCTGCCGGCAGCATTTCTGCATATCCGGGAAGAAGGCTTACGTAACATTTATGGGTGGATAACGGAAGGTTTATAGCATGACTAAGATAGTCTATGAAACATTAATGCTATGAATAAAATGCAAGCCAACGCTGGCAATAATCTGAGCTATGAAAATAGCTAAGGTTTTACAACGGTGGATTGCTCAATCTCTTTTGCTTCCGCCAACTGTACGTTGCCCAGGAATGCAGATACCCGACGTAAGTATTCGCGTGGATGCTCCCGGAACAGTAATTCATGGTGGCTGCCCTCTACAATCCAGGATTCAGAGTAAGGGTTACTCTGGTTCGCGGCAAGCTCCTCGGCAATCGGATAAGGCGCCTTGTCATCCTTGGTTCCGTGCATGAACAGGATCGGGAACGGATAATCCTCTGATTTTACTTTGGCGTAGGGAATCTGATTCAGGCCAGTTCCGTTCAGCACTGGGAACAGCAGCTCCATAATTTCCAGAGAGGGATGGCGCGGCAGATTTATATTTTGTTTGATATTATGATACAGCGTGTCCGGCTCCAGTAGGAAGGTGCTATCGAGAATCATGGCATCGACATCCTTCGTAACCAGTCCTGCTTGGAGAGCTGTTCCAGCTCCCATGGAGAAGCCCCAGACGACAATCTGCTGCGCGCCTTTCTCCTTGGCGAATTGAATGGCACCTAGAAGCTGTTGGGATTCTTTTTTACCACCAGTAGCGATATCCTTGTTGACCTGTGAAGCAAATCCATAATCGAACATGACAACATTAAAGTTCAGGCGATGGGCGTAATGCGCAAGATCATACATAGGCACCCAGGATTCCTCGCGATTGGCGCCATAGCCATGGCTAAACACGATGGTCTTAGTAGACCCTTCAGCGGGAATGTACCAGCCTTGCATGATGCGACTATTATCCAGTGCCGGGAAGGTTACATCCTCATATTTCAGACCCTTGGCGATCAAAGGGTTGGAATAGAGGGGGGCAACTGTAGGATTGGACAACACCCAAGCAATATAGCCATGCAGCGAGATGAAGCAGAACACGAAAAAGAAGAACACCGAAAGTAGTAATGCTACAATAACATGTTTAAGGCGAATCATACCCAGTGACAATGTTGGCGGCGTATCAGGTTTGCGTTCTATAGGCTGGCGGGGGACCGGCGTGCCGGTACGGGCTGTAGTCAAATCCATGATGGTCACCCTCCTAATCTTTATGACAGATACAAGTGTGAAAAGTCTTACGTATTAGCGTCTTTCTACTTATATATATCGTATGATCATGATTTATCAAAGTCAATGAAATCAACGGTTTTGTAATGCAACTGTAAAGTGGAACCCAGCCTTTTCCGTGTGCTGAATGTGCTGGATTTCCGTAGGGTTTTGCTCTAAGATAGAATTGATATATTTAATAATGTAACCGAGTTTCATTTAATGAAACAAAAGGGGAGATTAAGGTGGAGGACCGCAAACTGACGGTGCGTGCCGTAGAACGGGCGCTTGATATATTGCTCTGCTTTACGAAGGAGAACGAACTGGGATTGACAGAGATCGCAGGGCAGATTGGTCTACATAAAAGTACGGTACATCGACTGCTGACAACACTGGAGGAAAAAGGGTTCCTGACTCGTAATGCGGCGACGGAGAAATACCGTCTTGGCATTCGCGTGTGGGAGCTATCGACTCATCTCCCAGCGTACGATGAGTCGGCAGCTCTGCTGCTACCGGCTATGGAGCGGCTGCGGGACCGGCTGGGCGAGACGGTCAGCTTGTACTTGCGCGACGGTCTGGAGCGCGTGCGTATTCAGGCTGTGCAGAGCCAGCAGGCCATCCGCCGGGTGGCTCAGATTGGCGCTCGACTGCCCCTGTCAGTCGGCGCTTCCAGCAAGGTGCTGGCGGCCTATGCGCCGCCGGAGGTGCTGCAGTCGCTGCTGGAGGGCCCCGGCTGGCCCGACTATGTGGAGCGTGATGCCTATAAGCATCAGCTCCAGGAGGTTATGAAGTTGGGCTACGCGACGAGCTTCGAGGAGCGCGAGCCTGGCGCGGCGGCGGTAGCCGTGCCAGTGGTGGGACGCAGCGGCACTGTCGTAGCCGCGCTGTCCGTGTCCGGGCCAGTCAGCCGTCTCTCGGAGGAGACGCTGCTGGATTATGCCGCCGTCCTCCATGAGACGGCGGCGGAGATGGGCTTGATGCTGCCATAAGCTGTGGCGGCAGCATCAAGCCCTGCAAGCTGGCAGCGCCTCTGGGAGGCGCTAGCCGCGCAGAAGCTCTAGCTGCCCGCATAAGCGCGGTCAGCGCCTAATGTCTGGCCTGCCTAGGCGCATCGCGTCCAGCGTCTGCTGTCTGCGCCAGCTAGGCGCACCGCGTCCAGCGTCTGCTGTCTGCGCCAGCTAGGTGTATCGCGGTCAGCGCCTGGTGTCTGCGCCAGCCTAGGCGCATCGCGGTCAGCGCCTGATGTCTGGCCTGCCTAGGCGCACCGCGGCTGGCTCAGACTGCACCCTGCCGCGTTCGATATCTGCGGCAGCACATGAAAAGGTTGTTCCAAGTGTTTTGGAACAACCTTTTTGTCTCTCTTATGAGCGACTACCTTCGGTTTGGAAAGCAGAAACCAGAAAGCAGAAAACAGAAAGTATACAAGCCGAACAAAAGAAATTAACCAAAAACGAAGATGAGCGAACGAGCGGATGTGGAAGTTAGGAACTGCAGGATTGAGAGAAAGCGGTCGCCTGAAAGCTGTCATAGGAAAGCCAGCGCCCGAACATAGACTATCGATAGATTTCAACCACTAAAAGCAGTCAATTTCCCCTTCACCAGTCGTCTTAACATTGAGAAAAAAGAGTCACCTCCCCAACTAAGGGCATTTTTGTACCTTATTTTTCTTCAATATAGGCAAATGAGGGAAATAAGGGCGTTATTGTATCTTAATTTTCGAAAAAGCACGCTGGACGGGGTATTCTGGAAGATTTAAGGTACAATTTTGCACTTAATCTCCACTAACCCTTAGCTGCAGAGAATTTAAGGTACAAAAATGCCATTAATTACACTTCAATACTACTTATAAGCTCTCTGTTAACAACGAGCCACGAAACGCTGAGCTGCAAGCTACAATCAACGATCCACGAACTACGATCGATGATCCACGGGCTACGATCCGCGTTCCACGATCTATATGAGCTCTCTGTTAACGACGATCCACGGAACGACGATCCACGGAACGACGATCCACGGAACGACGATCCACGGAACGACGATCCACGGAACGACGATCCACTAGCTACGATCCACGATCCATGAACTACGAACAACG
Source organism: Paenibacillus sp. GCM10012306 (assembly GCF_042649265.1). Classification (NCBI taxonomy): domain Bacteria; kingdom Bacillati; phylum Bacillota; class Bacilli; order Caryophanales; family Paenibacillaceae; genus Paenibacillus; species Paenibacillus sp. GCM10012306. The sequence continues at coordinate 45,825 of NZ_JBHRYW010000019.1, forward strand.
GAGCCACGATCCCCCAACCCCAACCCCAACCCCAACCCCAACCCCAATCATTTCACGTCCAATCATACAAAAAAGGATGTCCCCAGCGCCTATGGCTCAAGGGACATCCTCTGTTTAAACGTTCAGGTTATTCAACCGGAAGGGCGCTGTCTGTAGTTGCATCGGCCAGCATCTGGCGGAGTACAGTTTGCAGAATGCCGCCATTGCGGTAGTAGTCGATATCTACGGTACTGTCGAGACGTGCGTTGACAGGGAATTCAAAGTGGGTGCCGTCTTCGCGGGTAGCGGTGACGGTCAACTCTTGCCCTGGTAGTACATTGTTGTCAAGGCCGGTAATGTTGAAGGTCTCGCGTCCGGTCAAGCCCAGGCTGCTCCAGCTTTGACCTTGCTGGAATTGCAATGGCAGTACGCCCATGCCGACAAGGTTGCTGCGGTGAATCCGCTCAAAGCTCTCAGCGATGACGGCTTTGACGCCCAGCAGCAAGGTGCCTTTGGCGGCCCAGTCGCGGGAGCTGCCTGTGCCGTACTCTTTTCCGGCAATGACAACGAGATTCTGTCCAGCGGACTGATACAGCATGGAAGCGTCATAGATAGACATAACCTCTTCGCTTGGTAAGAAGGTAGTTACCCCGCCTTCTGTACCAGGAGCAACGGCGTTGCGGATACGAATGTTGGCGAACGTTCCGCGCATCATCACTTCATGGTTACCACGGCGTGAGCCGTAGGAGTTGAAGTCTGCACGTTCTACGCCGTGATCGCGCAGGTACTCGCCTGCCGGACCGTTCGTAGAGATGTTACCTGCTGGAGAGATATGGTCTGTTGTAACAGAGTCGCCCAGCAGCGCCAGAACGCGTGCGTTGTTAATATTATCGATATCACCAAGGCCATCGGCCAGATTCTCGAAGAACGGAGGGTTCTGAATGTAGGTGGAGTTGTCGTCCCACTCATACAGTTCGCCTTCTGGAACTGGAATCGAATTCCAGCGTTCGTTCGCGGTGAATACATTTTCGTATTTACGACGGAACATTTCCGGGCTCAAGGAGAGGCCGATCGCTTCGCGGATTTCCGCGGAAGTAGGCCAGATATCCTTCAGGAAGACAGGCTCGCCTTGTGGATCGTATCCCAGCGGCTCATTTTGCAGATCAATGTCCACCGTACCTGCCAGCGCGTAAGCAACAACCAGCGGAGGGGAAGCCAGATAGTTAGCTTTAACCTGAGCATGGACACGGCCTTCAAAGTTCCGGTTACCCGAAATAACAGCGGCTACCGTCATATCGTTGTCGGCAATTGCTTCGCTGACTTCATCCGGCAGTGGACCGGAGTTACCGATACAGGTTGCACAACCATATCCAGCTACGTGGAAGCCAAGGGATTCCAGCGGTTTCAGCAGATCTGCTTTTTGCAGGTACTCTGTAACTACCAGTGAGCCTGGGGTCAAGCTGCTCTTAACGTAGCCCGGCTTGGTCAGACCGCGTTCCACGGCTTTCTTCGCCAAGAGTCCCGCACCTAACATAACGCTTGGGTTGGAAGTGTTCGTACAGCTAGTGATCGCTGCGATTACAACTGCACCAGTGCGCAGCTTGCTAGTCGAGCCGTTCTTATGCTGTATGTCCACAACCTGGTTGATTTTTTCGTCGCTGAGGCCATATCCACCCTTGTCTACAGGGGTGCGGATAATGCTCTCAAAGCTTTCTTTCATATTCGTCAGTTCCACACGGTCTTGCGGACGTTTTGGTCCGGCCAAGCTTGGTACAACCGAAGCCAGATCTAGTTCAATGACATCGCTGAACTGAGGGTCTGGTGTTTCTGCGGTGCGGAACATGCCTTGTGCTTTATAGTAGGATTCCACCAGTGCCACCAGATCATCAGGACGACCGGTGCTGCGGAGGTAAGTCAGTGTCTCATCATCGACAGGGAAGAAACCGATCGTTGCACCGTATTCTGGAGCCATGTTGGCTACCGTAGCGCGGTCTGCGAGACTGATGTTCGCCAGGCCAGGGCCGTAGAATTCTACGAATTTGCCGACTACGCCCTTTTTACGGAGCATCTCGGTTACAGTCAATGCCAGGTCAGTTGCAGTAGCGCCTTCTACGAGACTACCGGTAAGCTTGAAGCCCACAACATCTGGTGTAACGAAATAAAGCGGTTGACCGAGCATACCAGCTTCAGCCTCAATACCACCAACGCCCCAGCCCACTACACCAAGACCATTGATCATGGTAGTGTGGGAGTCCGTTCCTACAAGAGAATCCGGATAAACTACGGTTTCGCCATCTTGGGTCTTCGTAGCGGCTACAGAAGCCAGATACTCCAGATTCACCTGATGGACAATCCCTGTTGCAGGAGGAACCGCGCGGAAGTTATTGAATGCCGTCTGCGCCCAGCGCAGGAAGCGGTAGCGCTCTTCATTACGCTGGAATTCAACGTTCATATTGTATTCCAAGGCATCAGGTGTGCCGAAGGCATCAACCATAACAGAGTGGTCGATGACCAGGTCTACCGGTACGAGCGGATTGATCTTCTTGGGATCGCCGCCGGCTTTTTTAACAGTATCCCGCATGGCTGCCAGGTCTACGACTACCGGTACACCGGTGAAGTCCTGCAGTACGATCCGAGCAGGGATAAAAGGGATTTCTTTGTTCCGGTCAATACCGCCAGCCCAGCCGGCCAGCTGCTTCACATGCTCTTCCGTGATTGCTCGTCCGTCGAATTGTCGAACTGCAGCCTCAAGCAATACTTTGATGGAAAAAGGCAGGGAAGAAATGTCGCCCAGTCCTTGTTGTTGAAGGGAATTAAGGTCGTAGTAGCGATACGTTTTGCCGCCCGACTCCAGAGTACGGGCCAGCGAAAAATGATCCTTGCTTGGCATTAAATGCGCCTCCTTGTTTCATCTGTTGAAACTCCATTTCATATATTGCATCTCCTTTAAGTATAACGTTTACAAGGAGGGGAGTAAAGTTTTTTTTCCTCCTTTTTGATGGGAATACCGCCCGATTTCTCCCCCCTGTAACCAAGTGCGAAATGGAGTAGATCTGTATAGGAGCGCATTTTCCTTCATATACATAGGACAGCAGCCAAATAGGGGAGAAGGGGCGGGAGTAGAATGGAGCAGGATTGGAAACGAAGTCTGTATGTCTATGTGGATGAGCTGAACAAAGACCGAGTGGAGCCGGGGGCTCTGCCACGGTTTTCAGTGGTGAGAGATCAGCGCTTTCGGATACAGCAGGGAGAACGCTCCCGCAGGTTGGCGGAATGGTATGCCGGCAGAGGCATCACACCGTTGCGTGGAGAGACAGGGGTCAAGACCTTAAAAGTCGTGCATCAATCTCCGAGTGAAGTCATTGCAGAGGTGGTGCTGCACAGTGCACTTTATTACGAGAAAGGTGGCATGAGGCATCGTGAGGATGCGGTAGAGTCAGAGCGCTTGATTTTTGTGCAGGACGGGAGTTGGGAGATTGCTGCAGTGGAGCGGCGTATTCTAGAGAGGAATGCCAAACAATATATCGAAGCGGAACCGGATGGGAGAGTCTCCAAGTGGGGTGAGGTTCTGCCTGCCGCCCAGCCCTCGCAGCCGCTCCTTAACAAGAATATACTAGGGGGAAATTCCGGCTCTAAAGAGATTCGTTACAACCGTGAGGCAGCTGTAGCTTACGCTGATCGTTGGTGGAAGGAAGGGAACCCGGAATACGAAAACTTCGAAGTGGATTGCACGAATTATGTCTCCCAATGTCTCTTTGCAGGGGGGGCGCCTTTCAACTATACTGGTAAAAGAGAAACGGGCTGGTGGTACAAAGGGTACACTGGAAGCCAGGAATGGTGGAGCTTCAGTTGGGCTGTGTCGGACAGCCTGCAGCGTTATTTGGGCGCCAGCCGCAGCAGCGGCCTGCGTGCTGAAGAGGTAGAGCGGGCAGAGCAGCTTCAGCCGGGAGATGTTATCTTCTATGACTGGGACGGCAATGGTCGCTACCAGCACAGTACGTTCGTTACGGCGCTCGATGCGGGCGGCATGCCGCTGGTGAATGCACGTACGGTCAGCAGCCGCCATCGGTATTGGGATTATCGCGATTCCTATGCGTGGACCGACAAGACGGCCTACCGTTTTTTTCATATTAATGACTATTTATAATTCGGAAAGAGGTTATTGAAGTATGGGGAATGCAAAATTGACCGTTGGTCTGGTATACGGCGGCAAATCCGGTGAGCATGAGGTGTCGCTGCAGACGGCTTTTGCAGTCATGAATGCTTTTGATTACGATAAATATGAGATTCTACCTTTTTATATTACGAAGCAGGGATTGTGGAAGGTAGGCGAGACGCTGACAGCGCCTTTTGCGCAGATTGAGCACCTTAAGCTTGCTGAGGCGTCTTCTGATTCAGGCACTGCGATGAGCGCTATATTCAGCGGTCTTTCCGGCGAGGCGTCAGCGGTGGACGTGATGTTCCCAATGCTGCACGGCACCTATGGGGAAGATGGGACGATCCAGGGCCTGTTCGAGATTGCGAACATTCCTTATATCGGGGCTGGAGTTTTGGCCTCGGCGGCGGGCATGGACAAGGTCGTGATGAAGAAGCTGTTCGCTGAAGCCGGACTGGACCAGTGTGAGTACTGCTATTTCAACGTCAGCTCGTGGAAAAGCAGAAGTCATGAGCTGATTGTGGATGTGGAGGATAAGCTGGGCTACCCAGTGTTCGTTAAGCCAGCCAATCTTGGGTCTAGCGTGGGCATTTCCAAAGCGGAAGATCAGGAAAGTCTGATCAAGGCTATCGAGTATGCTTTCCGGTATGATACGAAGGTCATTATTGAAGAATTCGTGGATGCTCGTGAGCTGGAGGTTGGCGTGCTGGGTAACGAAGAGCCTGAAGCCTCCGTTCCGGGTGAAATTGTTTCTTCCGGTGAATATTATGATTATGCTGCCAAATACATTGACGGCAAGTCACAAATGCTGATTCCGGCACCGGTTGATCCCGATATTGCTGACCGACTCAGAGATTCGGCGCTGGTGGCCTTCAAGGCTATTGAAGGAAGTGGGATTACGCGGGCGGACTTCTTCGTGCGTAGGTCTGACGGCAAAATTATGATCAATGAAGTGAACACGATGCCGGGCTTCACGCCTTTCAGTATGTATCCGCTGCTGTGGCGTGAGACCGGCGTATCCTATAGAGCGCTGCTGGATCGTATGATTGAGTTGGCGCTGGAGCGCTACAATTTCAAGCAAAACCTGAAATACGACAACGAATAATACCAGATGGCCAAGCGCCAGGCGGGATCATCCCGGCCGGAGAGGAGAAAGAAGGATGGGCTTTCAATCAGAATTCAATTCGGTATGCAAATTCAAAAGTGAACAAGAACTTTATGAGCTGCTGGAGTATGGTCGCACCAAGATGGTAAAGCAAGGATTTCGCGTCTATCCGACCGGGCAAAAGGTCATCGCCTACACCCCGGAGAATGTTGCTGTAGCGATTGTCAAAATTTCAGCTTCCATCGCCGAGATCAATTTTCAGGGACATGAGGTCACTGCGGTGGAGATGGATCTCGTCCGTAAACTGAATGAGGAAGAATCAAGGGTGCAGACTGCGCTCGCTTATGAAATGTTCTTTGGAGAAGAGAAATGATTGTACGGTTTGGATATGTGGCGATGTCCACAGTTATTCCCGATTGTTCACCCTCCAAGACGATGACAATGGCTTCATTTAAAAAGCTGGAAGATCGCGAAGCGGCACTTGCCCGCCTAGAGAGCATTACTCGAACGAATTTGCACAATACGCTGCGTCTGCTGAAACATAACAATGGTTCCGATATCAAATTATACCGGATGACCTCGAAGCTGGTCCCGCTGGCAACGCATCCTGATCTCCAGGATTGGAAGCCGCTGGCGGCGCTGGCGGATGCGTTCGCTGAAGTAGGAGACTATGTGAAAGGTCATGGGATGAGGGTATCCTTTCATCCGGATCATTTCACGGTACTGAGTACGCCGCGGCCAGAGGTGCTGGTGAATTCCATCCGGGATCTCCAGCATCATACCGATATGCTGCATGCGATGGGGCTGCCGGCAACGTCCAAGAACAACATTCACATCGGTGGAGCCTATGGGGACAAGCCTACGGCGGCAGCACGGTTTGAAGATCATTTCCGCGACCTTCCATTGGAACTGCAGGAACGTATCACACTGGAAAATGACGATAAGACCTTCAACGCCAAGGAGACACTGGCAGTCAGCCAGCATCTCGGACTTCCCATGGTGCTGGATATTCACCATCAGTGGGTGAACAATGAAGGGGAACTCCCGTGGGAACTGTGGCCCGACATTCTGAAGACCTGGCAGACACCGCTTGCCCTGAAGGATGTACTTCCTGGGGAGCATTTGCCGCCCAAAATTCATGTGTCGAGTCCTCGTAGTCCCTCCGATCCGCGCAGTCATGCCGACGGGGTAGAGCCTGTGCCGCTGCTTGCCTTCTTGCAGCGCATCGCTGCCGATACACCTGCTGTGGATGTGATGATTGAAGCCAAGCTGAAAGACGGCGCGCTTTTTGGACTGATGGAAGCTATGAAGGAAGCCGCAGAGGCTGACCACAGAATAACTGTATTAGACGGGGCCAGCGTTAATATTGAACCATAAACAGTGATAAACCGGGTGATATAGCCGGAACACAGGCCTGCCCATGACTTGATAAGTCTCCGGAAATAAGGTACGTTGGTTAAAACCAAATGCCCGGGAAGTCTCTTGCCGTTAGCTATACTTTTAGTGCAGGGGATTCCGGCCCGGAAATGACGATTATGTTCAAGAAAGCGGAGTGAAATGATGAATCCTTTAAATCCTAATAGCCGAAATGAACGGGAACCCTATGTCGTAACCAGCAAGGGACACACGGCCGTAGCCATTAATGCTGCCGCCAAGGCAGGAGAATGGATCAAGAGCAGACAGGGCCAGGTGAAAGAGCTTGGTACCAAAACCTCTGCGCAGGATCTGGTCACAGAAGTGGACAAGGGCGTGGAGCAGATGATCCGCAGGCTGATCCTGACTCATTATCCGGACCATGCCATCCTTGGTGAAGAGGGAGTAGAGCCGGGGGCTGCCGCCGCCGCTGCTGCTCTTGAAGAAGCGCGTGAGCATGAATATCTGTGGATTGTGGATCCGGTGGACGGCACCACTAACTTTGTACACGGCTTTCCGTTTTACTGTGTGTCGATTGCACTGGCCGTTCGGGGAGAACTGACCGTTGGCGTGATTTATGATCCGACCCGTGATGAAATGTTCGTCGCTGAAAAAGGCAAGGGCGCATATATACACGGGATTCGCGCTTCCGTCTCGGAAGAGAATGAACTGGCCGGCAGCTTGCTAGCCATGGGCTTCCCGCCGGATCGCGAGTTTGCGCAGCCAGCGAACATGGCCGGTCTGCAGCAGCTGCTGCCGCAGATCAGGGGCATACGTGCCGGTGGCTCGGCAGCACTGCATCTTGCCTACGTGGCAGCAGGCAGAGTCGATGCTTACTGGGAAGTGGGGCTTAACCCATGGGATTGCGCGGCCGGTGTGCTGCTTGTCTTGGAATCTGGTGGTAAGGTCACGGATACTCGTGGGCACGCTTATGATATCGGTACTCGCCATGTTGTGGCGAGCAATGGCCGTATTCATGATGCGTTGATTGCTTCGCTGACAGCTGGGGAAGCTACAGGATATCAGTCATAAGGAGGAATCCAATAAGACCATGAGCGGCAATGAGGATTTGGAGCGCAAGCTGAGTGAACTGCTGGAAGATGGCGAGATGGAGCAGAGTGAACGCTCTGCTAAGGAACTTCGGCAAATCTCACCCAAGTATGAGATTCGTATCCAGACTACGCTGGACCCCATTGTGGAGGAGACAAGGCGTTATCGCAAGATTGGCCGAGAATTGGATGACCGTTATGATAAGTATATGGAGCGCGCTGGAGAACCATCGGGTCCAACGAGTAGCTCTGCTAACAAACAGAGTTCAAATCCCGACAGGAAACAGCAATAGAATAGCTATCTTCTTACTAAAGAGCGGTTCTTCGTTTAACGGGGGACCGCTCTTTTGCGTGGGTACCGGGGATGGTAGAATAGAGTCAGAACGAAATAGGGAGGAATACGATGCTGAAAGTTTGGAAGAAGATAACAGCTGCTGGTATGGGTAGTCTGCTGCTGCTATCACTATGGGCAGGGGCTGCCGGGTCAGTACACGCTGCCGGAGAGGCAGCTGCAGCGCAAGGGAACGGACAGGAAACCTTCCGCATCGTGGCATTGGGAGACTCCATAACGGCCGGATATGAGCCGGGAATGACGAACCCGAACGTGAAGCCTTATGGATATGCGGAGAGATTGTTAGAGCAGGGCTGGTATCATGGCCGGAGCACTCTCGCCAATTACGGTATCCTCGGACTAACTACTGCGGGCCTGAGTCACTATACAGAGGCGCTCAAAGCGGGGACGGTCAGCACACCGGAGGCAATTCAGGCAGGTCTTCCTGATCCTAGAATCGCTACCTTCGCAGCAGAGATCCCGCAAGCGGCCAAGGAACTCGCCGCAGCGAATCTTATCACGATTACAATCGGCGGGAATGACTTAAGCAGCTTGTTCTTGAAGGTCAAGGAACTGACAGATGCGGAATTTGAGACACAGCTTGATCAGAAATTGGCCGATTACAGTGCCAATCTGAAGGTCATTCTGGAGAATATCCGGGTGGTGAATCCGGGGGCTAAGATTCTCCTTGCCGATCAGTATCAGCCGGCACCCAAGATTGCCGTTGGTCAGTCCTACACGAAACTGATGAGTGCAGCAGACCGCCTCACAGCCGCTGCTGAAGCTGTGGCAGGTACAGCCAGTCAGAGCAGTGCACCGGTGCTGGTCGCTCATGTAGCCAAGCAGTTTGCTGGTGCGGAATTCTCATTGACCCATATTATCAGTGGTGACACACCGGACTTTCACCCGACACAGCTAGGGTACGAGAAGATCGCTACAGTGTTCGCAGAACTGCAGTGGGGTGCATACCGTACACCAACGGTAGCCGCTACGACTGCCGCAGTTGCACCTATGAATATTGTGGTGAAGGGTGTGGAATTGAATACCCCGAGCAAGCCTATACTCAAGAACGGTCAGAACTTCCTGGCTCTGAAGGATATCCTGAATGCTGTAGGGGCATCCGGGAAATGGGATAATAAAACAGCGAGTGCAACGATTCTATTGGGTGACAGAACGGTTGTCGTTACGATTGGATCGAAGACGATTAAGGTTAATGGGCAGGATGTAGCGATTGATACCCCTGCTTTTCTCCAGAAGGTTGGCAAGGAAGACAAAACTTATCTTCCATTAGCTGCATTAGCTACCGGCCTTGGATTTGAAGTGAATTACAGCGGCCAGCTGCGGACGGCTTTCATAAATCCGTAAGGATGCATACAGTACTTATATATATCTAAATCAAGCCCGTAAGGAAAAGGTGGATGAAATTGTTGTCTAATGCAAAATTTACTGCCGACTATATTATTCGGATGGACGATATTGTTCGGGAAGGAGATCCAGTGCTTCGTGAGGTGACTCAGCCGGTGGAGCTTCCTTTGCAGGAAGCCGATCGTGAGGCGATGCAATGCATGATGCAGTTCCTGAAGAACAGCCAGAATCCGGAAACTGCGGCTAAATACAAGCTACGTTCCGGTGTGGGGCTTTCTGCCAATCAAATTGGGCTGTCAAAGCGGATATTCGTCATGCTTGCAACCGATGAGAAAGGGCGCACAGTAGAGCAAATTTGGGTGAATCCCAAGATCATCAGCCATTCCATGGCTATGGTGTATTTGCCTGAGAGTGAGGGCTGTCTGTCAGTAGATCGTCCAGTACACGGCTTTGTGCCGAGATATGAGTCTGTGAAGGTCAAAGGTTATGATGCCAGCGGCAAAGAGATTGTTGCCCGCTACAAAGGCTATCACGCAATCGTGGTCCAGCATGAGATGGATCATCTGGATGGCATCATGTTCTATGACCGGATTAACAAAGAGAACCCGTTCAAGCTTCCACAGGGTGTGGAGATCCACAGTCTGTATGAGTAGGCTACCAGGTAGGCTTATTTTTGACAAAAGCGCGTAAAAAGAATGGCTTTCGTCCTTCCTTGCAGGGGGATGAAAGCCATTTTTTTGTGATGAAACGGTATTCCAAATACTGGGTTGCAATATGCTATACTGTCATTATTATGACTGAGACAAGGAGGTTGTGGCCATGGGCTGGAGTGAATTCCGGGCAATACCGAATCATTACAATGAGGAAGTCAGAACTATAGATGAGCATATTCTGGGACTGGTGCAGAGGCGGAGAGAGCTAGCTGGAGGGAAATGGACCATTCCCGCTCCTGAGCAGATGCAAGTCTTCGCGGAGCAGTTTGGTCTGAAATTAGAGCAGGTTGCGATGCTTCTGAGCGGGCTGAATGAAAGGGTCCAGCCCGTTCATTGGCCGGAAGAGGAAGAAGTGCTGGGTGTACTGCCAATTATGCAAAAATCGACACAAGATCAATGCGAATATAGTTTGACCCATGCGATGCAGTATGCAAGCTATAGTCTCGTTACGGTAGAGATTAAATATCGCCAAGAAGAAGCCGAGGATGTGCAGCTCCAGCCCAACTTGACGTTGGCTGTTATCGGTGACTCGGAGTATACAGTGCAAAGGCATGGAAGTAGAGGCGGCGGAACCCATGCCCAGCTCCAGTTTGTTGTCATCCCTGCGCTGCCGAATGAACTGAACGGAGTAGTGTTCTCACTGGTGCCGGAGGCGATGTTCCTGGAGCGTAAACTCAGGGAAATCAATCTGAACCGTCAGGTGGATTTTTATCCCTCCGTCTGATTAACCCGAAGGAGGATAAGGTAGCAGGCGGGCTGGGAACTGGACGGTAGTATTTAATCCAAATAGAAACGGCTTTGCCGTCCTCTAAGGGACGGTATCCGTTTCAGCGAGGAATAGAAGGATAATTTATAGCGTGGAATACATAAATTCTTATATTTTAAAAAAGCCGCTGGGGAACGAAATGTTCCCAGCGGCTTTTAATATTATGGCTTATATGAGTTTCACGTACTGATGAAGCTTCTTACAGATCACCCGCTGCCATGGCGGCAAAGGAGGCTTCGGCAGCTTCCAGGGTAGCATCGATATCGGCATCGGTATGGGCGGTGGTCAGGAACCAGGCCTCATACTTGGATGGCGCGAGATTAATGCCGCGGTTCAGCATGTGCCGGAAGAAGCTGGCGAACATTTCTCCGTCCGTATCTTGCGCTTCTTCGTAATCGGTGACCGGGTGATTGCAAAAATGAGTCGAGAACGCACCACGGATACGGTTAATCGTCAGCGGAATACCATGGCGGTCCGCCGAAGCCTGCAGGCCCTCAGTTAGACGGATGGCAAGGCGCTCCATTTCTTCATAGACGCCTTCCGCGCTTAACACTTCAAGACAGGCGATGCCAGCTGAGATGGAAGCTGGATTCCCCGCCATTGTCCCTGCTTGGTAAGCAGGACCGAGTGGAGCTACCTGCTCCATGATATGCTTGCGTCCACCATAAGCACCGATTGGCAGGCCACCGCCGATGATTTTGCCAAGCGCCGTCAAGTCAGGTGTGATCTCTTCATGATTATCGAGGCCGGCATAGGTTTGGGTAGAGCCGTAATGGAAGCGGAAAGCCGTGATTACTTCGTCGTAGATGACGAGCGAGCCATTGTCATGGGCCTGCTTGCACAGTCCTTCCAGGAAGCCTGGCTTCGGCATGACCATACCGAAATTGCCGACAATCGGTTCGACCATAACGGCGGCCACATCGTCACCCCAGGTCGCAAGGGCTTCGCGCAGTCCGTCCAGATCATTGAACGGAACGGTAATGACCTCCTGCGCCAGACTGACAGGAATACCGGCGCTGTCTGGGATACCCAGTGTGGAAGGGCCGGAGCCGGCGGCAACGAGCACCAGATCGGAGTGACCGTGATAACAGCCGGCGAACTTGATGATCTTATTGCGCTTCGTATAGGCGCGAGCCACGCGGATCGTGGTCATGACGGCTTCGGTGCCGGAATTGACGAACCGTACTTTGTCCATCGAAGGGATGGATTCTTTAAGCATTTTGGCTAGCTTGATTTCTAGCTGGGTTGGTGTGCCGTAAAGGATGCCGTTCTCGGCAGCTTGGGTGATAGCTGCGGTAATGTGAGGGTGGGCATGGCCGGTAATAATCGGGCCGTAAGCAGCCAGATAGTCTATGTAACGGTTATTGTCTTCATCCCAGAAATGTGCGCCACTGGCCCGCTTCATGAATACAGGGGCACCACCGCCGACGGCTTTGAAGGAACGGGAGGGACTGTTGACGCCTCCTACGATATGCTGAAGGGCTTCCTCATAAAGTTGCTCTGATGTGGAACGGTTCATTATTAATCATCCTTTCGTCTTCTTCCATAGGCAAGGGAACGGGCGAGCAGCGTTTATGTCCGCTGTTCGCCCGTCCGTGATCATGCCCAGGGGGTTAATTTATAGTCTTCCGTGCCCATAACGTAACTATGGGGTTGCGGAGGCATTGCTACTCGTGCCGGTCTCTGGTGAAGGAGAGGGCTCAGGACCATTCAGTGTATCCTGTACAAATTTCTTGAGCTTGTTATTACTGCTGATTCCGATAACGGCCGATCCATTACTGGTCTGATCTTCCTTGAGCAAATTCATCGGTGGGATTTGCGCACTGCCGCCAATGCTGCTGTCGTAGCCTACGCTCGCCAGCTTCGCCATATCGCTCAGTGCCAGATTGGTATCGATATACGGACTAACATCGGACAGAATGGACGGCAGCTTGAAGAGTGTGGTGGTACTTTTCAGCTTGTCGGCTACGACCTTCAGGAAGGCCCGCTGACGTTCAGTTCGGGTGAAGTCAGAGGTGGCATCATGACGGAAGCGGACGTACTGCAAGGCCTTGTTGCCGTCCAGGTGCTGAAACCCCTTTTTCAGATCGATATCGTATTCGGGTCCGTCGGCAATCGTCTTGTAGACCATATCCTTCTCCACTTCGTAATCCACGCCGCCTACCGCATCCACCAGCTTGATGAAGCCCTGGAAATCGGTGTAGACATAATATTGAATCGGGATGCCCAGCAGATCGCCTACTGTCTGCATTGCCGTGTTGGGTCCATAAATAATCGCTGCGTTGATACGCTGCTTACCGTGATCCGGAATAGATACATACGTATCGCGGAGAATAGAGAAGACAGTGATCTTCTTCTTCAACGGATCAAGAGAAGCGACAAGCATCGTGTCCGAGCGGGGGACTTCGCCTTTCTTCACCCCACGGGCATCCACACCCATGAGCAGAATATTGACGGGTTCTGTGCCCTCCCATTTGGGGGGATCAGGCGTGTTGGTATCTACCGTTTCTGCATTTTGAAAAGGTGAATTCTCATTATCCTTTTGGAAATTGCCCAGCTCATTGGCGATGGAAGTGAAGTAGTATACAGCACCGCCGATGATTAGAAGAAGTATTATAGCCAGAGTCCAAAGCAGTGGTTTCTTAGTTTTACCGGCCTTTGCGTGCCGTTTCCTTCTTGGTGGCATTTCTCGTTCTTCCTTTCGCATTCGCATTCTCTACATTATAATTTCTTTTGGGAATACGCGCAATTTGGTAATAATTATCCTAATAAAATGAAGGTGTGAAAAAACATGAATAATATTGGAATAGAAGTGGGACAAGTCGCCCCGGATTTTACGTTGCCTGCCTCGAATGGGGAACAAGTCCGTCTGAGTCAATATCTAGGACATAAGGTTATTCTATATTTTTACCCGAAAAATATGACAACCGCCTGCACGCAGGAAGCCTGCGATTTCCGGGACGCTCATGAGCGGATTGCGGCTAATGGCGCAGTGGTGCTGGGAATCAGTACAGATAACTTAACCTCGCATACTAAATTTGTTGCCAAGTACGACTTGCCTTTCTTGTTGCTCTCGGATGAGAAGCATGCTGTTAGTGAACTTTATGGCGTATGGCAGCTAAAAAAATTGTATGGCAAGGAATATATGGGTATCGTGCGTTCGACCTTTCTGATTGATGAGAATGGAATCATTGTAGAGGCGTGGAATAAGGTTCGGGTTAAAGGGCATGTGGAGGCAACTCTGGAGCAGCTTGGATAGGGATGTAAAAGGATTAATTTACATAAGAAGTGCCATGCTCGTTTAAATTAAAGATAAGCATTCGTCGGGTCGTCCATGTGAAGTGGGCGGCTTTTTTGTAGATAAAACAACCATTTCAGAAAATTTCAGCAAGTAGTTGACGGGAAAATACGTAAAGAGTAGAATAGTTCGCATGCGAAGTATTTAATTTTAAAGATACTGGAGGGGAAGGCTGTGGAGGAGAACGAGCAGCGGCAGCAACTGGATGAGATTATTTCTTCCTTTCGCCGGATCAGTCATGCTTTTCAGCAGCTGCTTTGGAAAGACGCTGAGGAACTTGATATTACGCCTACCCAGCTGATGGTCTTGCGTAAGATCTCTGCACATCCTTCTATTGGAATCACTGAGCTTGCAGAGCTATTGCACCTCGGAAATAGTTCGGCCAGTGGAGTCGTGGACCGGATGGTGAAGGCCGGTTTGTTAACACGCGAGCGGTCGGAGAGTGACCGGCGGATTTTCCAAGTGTCACTGACTGACAAGGGCAATGAGATTATGGAGAAAAGCAAAGCCTCACTCAGAAGATATCTGATGCCACTGGCAGACATCCCGACCGAGGATGCAAGTGAGCTGCTGCGTTTACATGGTCAAATCGTGCAAATATTAGAACAAGGGAGAGACAAAAAGAAATTATGAGTACAATAACTGCTAATGCTACGGCAGGCAAAGCTATACGCAGAGGTCCGATTATCGCGGCGCTCTTGATTGGCGCATTCGTTGCGTTGCTTAATCAGACGCTGATGAACGTGGCGCTGCCGAAAATTATGGAGGATCTGAATATTCTGGCCAATACGGCCCAGTGGCTGACGACCGGTTTTATGCTTGTTAACGGTGTACTGGTACCGGTCAGCGCGTATCTGGTGGAGAAGTTTACGACTCGCCAGCTGTTTATTACGGCAATGGTTCTTTTTTCAATAGGTACGCTGGTGTGCGGTGTCGGCACCGGCTTTGAGATGATATTGGTCGGCAGACTGATTCAGGCTGTCGGTGCAGGAGTTCTGATGCCGCTGATGAATATTGTGTTCCTGCGCATCTTCCCGATTGAAGAACGCGGCAAGGCGATGGGCTTAATGGCGGTGGCGATGATTTTTGCCCCGGCTGTCGGTCCTACACTGTCCGGTTGGGTTGTGCAGAACTACTCTTGGCGGGTGCTGTTCTTTATCGTCTTGCCACTGGCTATTTTCTCCACGCTGCTGGGTGCGAAGACGATGCAAAATGTAGGGAAGGTCACTTCTCCTTCACTGGATAAATTAGGTGTCATTCTGTCCACACTCGGCTTCGGCGGTCTACTCTACGGCTTTAGTGACGCGGGAACAGACGGCTGGGGCAGCACCACGGTTATCGTGTGCCTAATTCTGGGTGCAGTTTCCCTGGCGTTGTTTGTATGGCGTCAACTGAAGATCGACAAGCCGATGCTGGAGTTTCGAATTTTCCGTTATAACATGTTTACACTAACCACCATCATCAATATTATCATTACGATGGCGATGTACTCCGGTATGATTCTGTTGCCGATTTATCTCCAGACAATTCGCGGCTTTACGCCGATGGAATCCGGGCTGCTGCTGCTGCCGGGTGCGATTCTGATGGGAATCATGTCGCCGATTACGGGGATTATTTTCGATAAGATCGGTGCCAGATGGCTTGCGGTTATTGGTCTAATTATTACTACAATCACGACTTATGAATTTAGCCATCTTACAGATTCCACCACATACACATACCTTATCCTGACGTATACCGCGCGGATGTTCGGGATGTCTATGCTAATGATGCCGATTGTCACTGCGGGTCTGAATCAGCTTCCACAGCGTCTGAATTCGCACGGTTCTGCGATGTCCAACACGCTGCGTACAATTGGCGGCGCGATGGGGATAGCTGTGTTCGTCAGCTTGATGACCAATCGTACGAAGAGTACAATTACGGACGCTTTGGTCAGTGGAGCGGTCTCCAAGACTGATAAAGTTGCCATGCTGAAGCTCTCGCAGGAAGCCACCATTAACGGCATTAACCATGCCTTTATTATAGCTACCTGGGTGACTGTTGCTGCCTTGGTATTATCCTTCTTTATTAAGAAAACTAGTCCACAGCCGGATTTTCTGAAAACAGAGGTTGAAGCTGAGACTAAGGCTGAGGCTAAGTAATACGGATTCTCTGAATGCATTAAAGAAAGGGCTGTTCTCACCAAGATGGTGGGAGCAGCCCTTCTTGTATTTCTGATACTGATTCTTTGCTGTATTTACCAGAGCATTCGCCTGAGCGTTACAATTCTACACTATCCTACTCAGCCCTGCTCAATCCTGCTCAACATACTTGGCAGCAATTTCTGCCGCGAGCCTCCCGAGTTTATGCCGAATGGATTCCGGTTCCAGCACCTCGACAGATGTGCCGAAAGCAAGCAGGAAGCCATAGAGCCAGCTATCCTCAGGATAGTGGATCGTTACGAAGTACCCTCCATTGCCATCAGGCTGCAGCTCGGTAGCATCAAAGCGGTCCTCGGCCAGATGTCTGCCCTCAGCAGAAAAATGTAGTACGCACGGGACGGGGCTGCCCTCTCTCTGCCAATCCCCCGCCCAAGGTAGTTCCTCCAGGGGAAGATCCTCTCTTGTATAGGTCCGCGTTTCCTTCACCAGTGACTTCATCCGTAGTAGCTTGAAGAGCCGGAAATCCTGCCGCAGCCCGCAAATACCATATAAATACCAGACCTGCCCCTTCAGCACCAACGTGTAAGGCTCGACAGAGCGCCAAGTGATGCGACCCTCGGCATCCACATATTCAAACGAGACCGCCACGCTCTCTTCCAGAGCTTCTTTAAGGAGCGTCAAGCGTTCTTCCAAAGGTCCTTTCAGTCCGCGTGGTGAAAAGTCCACGATGAGTTGGGTGGTCTTGCTGCGGAAGGCGGCCGATTGGGAGGGCGGAATCACGCTGCTGATTTTCTCCATGAGCAAGGTATGTTCACTACCACCGGAAGATGAGACACCTTGCAGCGCGGTAAAAATATCAGCCAGCTCCTGATCAGTCAGCACGTTGCGGTCAAGGCGGTAACCTTCCATCAGGCTGATCCCACCGCCGGCCCCCTGAGTGGTAAGCACCGGAATGCCGGCAGCGTTGATCGTATCAATATCACGGTAAATGGTGCGTACAGACACTTCGAACATGTCAGCCAGCTCTTTAGCTTGAATGTGGCGCCTGTTAAGCAGGAGGATGACGATAGAGAGCAAACGGTCTATTTTCATTATAAATCTCACTTTCAAGAGGTTATCGTGCAGTGCTTATCTTCATTTTATCAAAATAAAACGAGTAAACCTATTGCGTGTTGTCTATATATTAGATTAGTATCTAATTAGATATTTATTTAATTAAAGAGGTGAGGATGAAAATTATGAACACAGAATCTGCGGGTGCTGTTTTGAAATACCACCGCGGTTATACCCGATTGTTCGCTACAGGGATTATCAATGGTATCGGTGACCGGTTCAGTCAGGTAGCGATGTTGTCACTTGTGCTGCATCTGACGGGATCGGGACTGGCAGTAGGGATATCGCTTGGGGTAAGGGTATTGCCTTTTCTGCTATTGGCTCCGCTTGGGGGCATGCTCGGCGGAAGGCTGCCACGTAAAATGATCATGATTGCCACGGATTTGCTACGAGTACCGGTAGCGTTGGCTTTCTTGTGGGTAGACGGTCCGGACAAAATTTGGATAATTTATGCTGCGAGTTTTCTACTGGCTGCCGGGGAGGCCATTTATAGCCCGATTCGCAAATCGTCCATTCCGCTTTTGGTGGACCGGGAGCGTCTACTGGCTGTCAACGGGATGGAGCAACTGATGACGGGTATCGTCCTGATACTGGGTGCTTTTGCTGGTGGCGTCGTTTCGTTATGGTTCGGTCCCCAGTGGGCATTTCTTCTGAATGCAATATCCTTTTTGCTTGCTGCACTATTGCTTTCCGGCATTCATTTTCCGCAAGGCCTTGGCAGTAGCTCGGATGGGAAACAGGCTCAAACTCAAGAAAGAGCTAAAGAAAAGTCCCAAGAACAAGACCAGGACCAAGCTCAAGAGCAGGCTCAAGAACATGGCCAAGCCCAAGCTTCCACGAGATCAACCTCATTATCACCGTCGTCACGCAGCATATGGGGAATAGTGACCGGTAGCGTGATCTTGCAAATTATTTTTGCTTTTGAACTACTCGTACCACTGGTCAATGGGTTGGACAATGTACTGATCAGCGTATACGCGGTGCAGGAGTTTGGGGCTGGTGATCTGGGAGTAGGTGCCTTCTATGGCGCTCTCGGCATCGGTCTTAGCCTTAGCTTTTTGGCAGGACGCTTTATGCATAAGCGGCTGCTCCTGGGAGCGCTGGGTGGACTGCTGCTGGAGGGTGTACTCCTGATAACAGTCAGCTTTAGCGGGAGCTTTGTGACGGTGTTTGCGCTGTACATTTTACTTGCCTTCACAGGAGGAATCGGAAATGCCTGCCTAGATACGTTGTTGATGAAGGAAACGCCTGTGCTTTACCAGCCGATCATTTTTGGATGGCTCACAGCCGTAAGCAGTACACTTCTGGGTCTGTCCATGTTTGGTGCGGGGGTTGTACTAGAGATCATGGAGCCACGGCAGCTCGGGTTATGGGGCGGGATAGGCTTCGTATGTATTGCCCTGATCTTGTCCCTATATGCCAAAATCCGTATGAACAAGAAAAAGGACGGTGCAGTCACCGTCCCTTGGAAGTCTCTTTGATTTTAGCCTCAAGCTTGAGTTTGGATCTGCGCCGGAGCAGGAACGCTGCGATTCCCTTACGATAACGATACAGGAGTATGAGGACAACCGAGCCGACAATACCAGAGACAATCCAGAGTGCATACTTCTCTACAAGATGGAAGATGCCCATCCACTGCGGACCGAAGACTCGGCCGATGCCAAGGAACAGCACAACCCAGAACAAGGCACCGCTGTACGCATACACGGCGAATTTACGGAAGGACAGGCCCACAATTCCGGCGAAATATCCGGTAAAGTGGCGTACACCAGGGATGAAATAACCAATGGAGATCAGGACGCTTCCGTATTTTTCGAACCAGCGCTGTGTTTTCTCCAGCTTGGATTCCGAGAACAGAAACCATTTGCCATATCGCTGAATAAAGGGTAAGCCCGCCTTGAGTCCAATGAGATAGGTAATGGTCATACCGACGGTAGTTCCGAGAAAAGCAATTACGACCAGCAGCATAAAATCCAGTCTGCCCGTGTAGGAGAGAAATCCGGCAAAAGCCATCGTGGTCTCCCCCGGAAACGGGAGCGCGACGAATTCCAGCAAGAGTCCGAAGAATAGTACGCTGTATCCGTATTCGGCGAATAATTCCTGAATCCAATCCAGTACTTCCATAGGGTATTCACTCTCCAAAAGGCGAAAAGCCGTATTCTAATTGAAAGCTTGTCTTCATACAATCTACTGACGGCTTTGAGAGCCAATAGAATGCTGGAGGTAGAAAAGATGACGGGTAACAATAATTCAAACGGCCGCCGGATACTGATCCGCGGATTGCTACTTATGACCATAGCACTGCTGGTGACATCCGGATGGAGAACCGATTACCATTTTGGATCGACAAGATCCCTTTCACTACAGACAACAAATGTGGAAGCCTCATCTATTCAGCATAATCGTCTGAATGCTCCGGTGCAAGCGGACACAGTTATTCCCGCTGTACGGGCGGCCTTGGCAACAACACCTATTGCCATTCAGGCGGTTAATTCGGCTCCGATACAACCTCCTACGCTCTCCACTACAGCGCCCCAAACGGGTGTAGTTCAACAGGTGGCAGCTAAAGCAGCAAAAACTGTCTACCTTACCTTTGACGATGGTCCGAGCAAAATCACGCGTGAGGTTCTCGATATTTTGCAGAAAGAGGGAGTCAAGGCGACCTTCTTTGTGCTCGGGAATGCTGCAAAAAGCTATCCCGAGCTGATCAATGCCATCTGGGAGCAGGGGCATACCATCGGCAATCATTCCTACGATCATGATTACCATAATTTATATAGCGGATTCACCGCGTTCTGGGATCAAATCAAACAGACAGAGAATATAATCCGTGAAATTACAGGGGAGCGGCCCCGACTTGTTCGTGCTCCGGGTGGAACCTTTGGTCATTTTGATGATACGTATTTCCAATTGTTGAATCAAGCGGGCTACCTTGTTATGGACTGGACGGTAGACAGCGGCGATTCCCGGAGAAAAGGTGTACCGGCAGCTGAAATTCTGCAGGAATCCACCAAAGACTTAACGTCTTCCGAGGTTGTATTACTGCTGCATGATGGCGGGGGACATGGGGAAAGCGCCAAGGCGCTGCCTGGGATTATTGCCCGCTATAAAGCGGCAGGTTATACCTTTAAGGTTCTGGACGACAGTGTAAAGCCCGTGCAGTTCAGAGTGTCAGCCAAGGCGGCCAGCCTGAATCGGGCGAAGCCGTCTAATGCTTGGATTGCTTCCAATATCCTGCCGAATGCGGCACTCTTCCAGCCGGGCAGAACCCTCGCACTGGAGGTGGGACTGCTGGAGACCAAATTGAATCCGGGTGAATACAGCATCATCAATGGACAATACATGGTGCCGCTCCGGGCTGTGGTGGAACGGCTTGGTGGACAGGTGAAATGGGATCAGACCAGTCGCAGTGGTCAGGTGATCTGGAACGGCAGGACCTTGACAGCGGATGTATCTCGCGGGGAACTGGTCTTCAGTCTTCCAGGAGGCGCTCAGGAGAAACGGGCGGCTAGGGTAGAGATTATTGGCGGTTCCATCTGGGTGCCACTGAGAGAATTGCTAGAGACAGCTGGTCATCCCCTGGAGGCAATCAGTGCTACTTCAGGGGAGCGGCGGGTAAAAGCTGCCTGACACGGCAATATCTCTGCCCTGCCTGACCAGCAAAAAGGATGAAAACAATAGTCTGAGGGGATCCTTTCCTGGAAAGAATAGATATTAACACGCTCATGCCCTAAGTCCGCATTGCGGAGCTAAGGGATCTATAGAGCAAGTCTATGTCTGAAGGAAGGGTATCCTATTGTCCTCTTCATCTTTACATGAAAGTCACGGAAAAGAAGGTTCGCAGCCCATCAAAAGAGCGGTAAGTCTCAGAAATCGCAGTAGTGCCCTTGGAGAATGGCTGCGGATGCTGTCAGCAGGAGGTGTAATTGGTGTCCTCTACGCCTGGCGCGGAGGGCAAGCGCTGCTCTTCCTCTTGTCCATAGTCGTTCTTCTGCTGCTGGGAGGGTTATTGTTGCAACTCTTCGGGCCTCGTCGGATCAAAGTCGAGCGAACGGTTACGCCAGCCCGTCCTGTTGCGGGAGACACACTCCGGGTGCAGGTTCAGGTCAGCTTCATCTCAAGGATTCCGCTCCCTTGGATGATCATATTCGATGATTGGGGGAGTGTCTGGCATCAGGAACTGCTGTTTCCCGGATTTCGCCGTTCTTTCTCTTATTCGTATACGCTGAAAGAGCTGCCACGGGGGGTTCAGCGATTGCGGGCCTGCAAAGCGGTGTGGGGCGATCTGCCTGGCTGGTTCACAGGCAGCAGTAAGCCTGCAGGTGAGGCTACTGTCAAGGTGATGCCTGCTCCATTATATTTCCGCTGGTCGGCGCCGGAAGGTGGAGTTCTTCCAGATCAGATCAGGATGGCGAAGTGGAGCCGGGGCGGCAGTGAGGAAGCTGTCGACATCCGCCAATATGCGCCGGGAGATCCTCTGAACCGGATACACTGGAAGAACAGCGCACGTCGTGGTGTTCTGCAGAGCAGGGTGCCGGAAAAGGAGCGGGGGCGCATGATCTGTGTTGTGCTGGACAATTGCGCCGCCAGCTATGAGGTTCCTTATGGCGCACTAGTAGCACGAGGACGGAGAGGGGAGAGACCCTCCGGCTTTGAGCAGGCAGTATCGGCGGCAACGGGACAACTGCTCGCTGCCGAACACTCCGGTGCTTATATGCAGTTGTTCACCGGAGGCTGGCCGGAAGGGCTGGCTCGTCATGAGGGGCTAGGAAAGGTGCCTGCTCGGGTATTGGACATGCTCACCGAAATTGCCCCGAACGGTGCACGAAGCTTGCCGGAATTGCTCGAGGATGCTGCGCGAGGCTGGATTCCGGGAATGGCTGTCGCTGTGATTACCGGACGGCTTACTGAAGATTCGGCCAAGGCTATTGCACGTTATCTAGTGCAGGGAGTCAAGATGGATCTCTATTATGTATGGGATCTGCCGGCTCCTCAGGGAGGCAGTACTGGCCGCGAGGAATCTTCCTCGGCGGGAAGTATTTCAGACAGCCTGCGCCGTCTCGGTGCTACATTATTTTGCCTGGACGGTGCACTGCCCGCTTATGGACACGGGGAGGTGGAATTCCATGAATCAGCCGGAAAACCAACGATACGGTAACAAAAAATCCAGTGAGACCCGGCACTGCTACGGGAGCAGTTTAGGATCGAGTAGAACAATTACGCCCCTCACTGGGCGAGAGGTGCCCACAGAACCCCAGACTTCTGAAGTTCATACGACGGGACCTTTAACCGGAGCGGCTTCAGGGTTCCCCTTTATAGAGAACAGTCAGGCCGGAGTGCAGAGGGAAGTCCCTCTCGGGTACCGCTTGCTGTTCTCTTTGCCTGTTTTGGGACTTTTTATCCTGTGGCTCTCTCCGCTGTACCGTGTCTCAACGACTCCTGAAACGGCTAGCCTGATGATAACTCTGATGATAGTGGCGGCTGTGCTTATATTCTGGGGCATGCTTCAGCTGCCTGGTTGGCTGCTCTTGACACTACAGTTTGCGAGCATTGCTGCAGCCTGGGTGTATCTGACTGCCAGGGAAGAGGGGACTGGCTGGTTAGCGGAATACCCGGCACAGCTGCTAAGGGATCTCGTTATGCTTCTGTCGGGACATGTTGCGGAACTGGGTAATACGAGTAGATTGCTGATTCTGGCCGCAGGCTGGGGGATGCTGGTCTCGTCGGTGCAGCATTTAGCGATACACAGGGGAAGTTCCTTGCTTTTTAGCATAGTGTCCATGGCTTATTTATTGGTGCTGGATATTGCTTTTAGCATCGAGACGACCGTAGAGGTCATGTTGTCCGCAGGGCTGATTTTATGGATGCAAGGGATGGGCGTGCTGATTCGTCTGCGGGAACGAAATATCCATGTGAGGATTCCTTATGGCCTTTGGTGTAGTACGGCGTTTATCGTAGCTTTCGTTCTGATGCTAACCGCTTGGTGCGGGGAACAGCTCTACGGCTCACGCTCCGTGAATCAGATCACACTGCATTCTGCCTTCAGCAAGCTAAATGACTGGGCAGCCGGGCATATGAAGGAGAGCATGGAGGCGATGGGCAGGGGAACCACGGGCTACAGTTTGAATTCTGCTGAATTGGGAGCCCCACTGACACCCGGCACAGAGCCGGTTTTTACGGCGTTCAGCGATGAGCGAACCTATTGGCGAGGCGAGAGTATGGCTTACTATGACGGCCGCCGATGGATTAGAGAGGCGGATTCCTTTACTCCGCTGAATCTTTCCGGTTTTCCACTTCCACCGGCGTCTGGGCCCGGGCCGTCTAGCCGCAAGACACTGCGACAGCAGATTCTATTGGCTGGCCCATCCCCAGGAGGGTTGCCGGTGTTCAGTGCAGGGACTATTGTTGACATGGAATCAGGGGAACGGGAGGATGGAAGCCGTCTGGGCTATATTCTTGTTAATAAGGAAGGGGATAGCTTCCGTCTGCCGGATGAGGCAGAGGGCGCCTGGGTTACGGGCTATACGGTTCTTTCTGTACTACCCGAATTCGATCCGGCTGTGCTGCGCGGGGTGCAGCAGGGCGACCCTGAAGAGATTCGCAGCAAATATTTGGAGCTGCCGTCGCAGCTACCAGCTCGGGTAGCCTCTTTAGCAGCTGAGCTTACGGCCACCGCTAGTAGCCGCTATGATGCTACAGTGGCGGTAAGGGATTATTTGCAGAGTCATTATCCCTATACTCTGGATACGAGGGTCCCCCCGTCCGGCAGTGATTTCGTAGATGGTTTTCTGTTCCAAGCGAAGCGCGGTTATTGTGTTCATTTTGCAACGGCCATGGCAGTCCTGCTTCGCAGTGTCGATATCCCAGCCCGTTTCGTCCAAGGTTATGGCCCGGGCCAACTGGTAACAGGTCCCGGGCCACAGCGATATGCTGTGACCGAGAGGGATGCCCATGCTTGGGTCGAGGTGTACTTTCAAGGCGTAGGCTGGGTCCCGTTCGACCCGACACCGGGTGGCGCGGCTGCTGGTACCGCGCAGCCTGCTGATCCGGCGGCTTCCTTGGCGCCGCCGTCCGGGTCCGGCCTCTCCGCTGCGCAGCGCGCGGAGAATTGGCCCGCCCAGCCACTGCCGGGCGGGCCGGCACCCGCGCCGCTCCAGCTCGCGGCGCTGGCGCTTCCCGCCGCCGCGTGGCACTGGCGGCGGAGCCTGGCCCTGCTGTGGGCTTACCGCAGCAGGGCTGTGGGCCGGGAGAGGCAGCTTCGCGCTGCCTCTCTGGCCTGGCACGGGCTGGCGGCGCGGTATGGGGCGCCGCCGCCCGGGGTCACGGGCAGGGAGTATGCAGACTCCCTGCCGATCGCAGATGCCGGACTGCGCGTAGCGGTCCGGCGGTTCGTACGCCAGTGGGAGACCCTGGCGTACAGCGGGTCCGGCGGATCACCGGCTTCCCGCCGCACTCCCCCGGCGGCTTCTTCCGCTCCGTCATCATCCACCGATGAAGGTGAAGCCTTCCTACGGGAATGCCTGAGGATTACCTTCCGGCTGACATGAACCGTTTGAGGTAAGCCGTCTGACCAAAACATCTGACGTAAACAGACTAATGTAAACGGACTAACCTAAACCGGCTAACATAAATCGACTAAGCTAAACGGCTTGACCTAAAGCAGCTAATGGAAGTGGAAGGTCCAACCAGTAACACGCTTGCTTGAGGCGAGTGCCCCTTGAAAAAGGAAGCGCCACCGCATCATTTATGTTGCCGCCTTCAACAATCCTGACATTTATCGACATGACAAAATCCAACCAAATCCATGCCCTCCTTTCCTTGACGGTGTGAATTAACCATGAGTATAATGAATCCAATAATCAAGGGAGGCACGTAATGAACAAGCCAAATGAAATCATCGTTGTTCTCGATTTCGGAGGACAATACAACCAACTTATCGCGCGCAGAATCAGAGATTTAGGAGTATATAGTGAGCTTCTGCCTTACAATACACCAGTGGAGAAGATCAAGGCACTATCGCCGAAGGGGATCATATTCTCCGGTGGACCAAGCAGCGTATATGCCGAGGATGCACCGCATGTAGATCCGGCGATTTATGATTTGGGACTGCCAATTTTCGGCATTTGCTACGGAATGCAATTGATGGCTCAGCAGCTTGACGGTAAGGTCGAACGTGCCGCCAAACGCGAATATGGTAAAGCTGATGTTGATTTTGTCGAAGGCTCCCAGCTTGTGAAGGGTCTGGAGAACCGCCAAACAGTATGGATGAGCCACGGAGACCACGTAGTGGAGCTTCCAGCAGGCTTCAAACTGGACGCAGGAACTGAAAGTGCTCCGATTGCAGCTATGAGCAATGCCGAGCGCAAATTCTATGCGGTACAGTTCCACCCAGAGGTTCGTCATTCCGAGCATGGTAACGAGATGATCTCGAACTTCCTTTATGAAGTGTGCGGCTGCGATGGTAATTGGACGATGGAATCGTTTATTGAAGAAGCCGTTCAAGATATTCGTAATAAAGTAGGCGACAAGAAAGTACTCTGCGCCCTTAGCGGCGGTGTGGATTCATCCGTAGTGGCCATGCTCATCCACCGTGCTGTCGGGGATCAATTGACCTGTATGTTTATTGACCACGGTCTCTTGCGCAAAGGTGAAGCCGAGGGCGTTATGGAGATGTTCGTTGGTAAATTCGATATCCATGTGGTGAAGATCGATGCCAAGGAGCGCTTCATGAGCAAGCTGGCCGGTGTGGCTGACCCAGAGCAGAAGCGTAAGATTATCGGTAACGAGTTTATTTATTGCTTCGATGAAGAATCGGCCAAGCTGGGCGACTTCTCCTTCCTTGCTCAAGGTACGTTGTATACAGATATTGTTGAGAGCGGAACAGCAACAGCACAGACCATTAAATCCCACCATAATGTAGGCGGTCTGCCGGAAGACATGAAATTCAGTTTGATCGAGCCGCTTAATACGCTGTTCAAGGATGAAGTCCGCAAACTGGGCGAAGAACTAGGCATGCCAAGCGCTATGGTATGGCGTCAGCCGTTCCCAGGCCCGGGTCTTGCTATCCGCGTTCTGGGTGAAGTGACAGAGGAGAAGCTGAAGATCGTTCAGGATTCCGACTACATCCTGCGTGAAGAAATCATCAAAGCCGGTCTCGACCGCGAAATTTGGCAGTATTTCACAGCATTGCCGAACATGAAGAGCGTTGGCGTCATGGGTGATGCTCGTACGTATTCCTACACCGTAGGTATCCGCGCGGTAACCTCCATCGACGGTATGACCGCTGACTGGGCGCGTATCCCGTGGGATATTCTTGAGAAAATCTCTGTACGTATCGTCAACGAAGTAGAGAACGTAAACCGTATCGTCTATGACGTGACTTCGAAACCACCTGCAACGATTGAGTGGGAATAGGTAAACCAGCAACTATAGATTGAAAAAAACTCTCTTTTATCTGCGTTGTTCAGCAAATAGAAGAGAGTTTTTTATGCTCCTATTAAGAATTCTGTCGATGAAGCGGAAATCATGATTCCAAGATCCGACGGGACACAGCGTCATTCCAAGTTATAGAAGGCTTGTGTTAAATTTTTCACAGAGCAGCCCCATGATTAACATCCTTTTCTTCCCGATTCCTATAAGGAATTGGCGAGAAATGTCGTTTTTACGAACAATACAAAAAAAATAACGTTTAATGTTCGTTTTTGTCATTGACAAGGGCTGTCATATCCCCCTAAAATAATAAAGCACAACAATAATATTTATTCGTATAATTCCGGGGATTGGCCCGGAAGTCTCTACAGGTCACCGTAATGACCTGGCTACGATGAAGAAGAGAACAATCTCCTGTTGATCTTCGCCCCTAGATTGGCGATATGCACAGGAACTTACTCTTTTTATCTGGCCGGTGTCTATCAGACTCCGGCTTTTTGTTGCTGTCAGACACAACATACCTTAGGGGGAGAACAATTTGAATCGCTTTTTCAAGTTGAAAGAGAATGGTACTACCGTTCGTACAGAGATTATGGCCGGCTTGACTACGTTTATGGCAATGGCTTATATCCTGTCCGTAAATCCCAACATACTGACCGCTTTTGGCCAGATCGACATGGGATGGTATTCTGTATTTTTGGCTACAGCGATAGCCGCAGGTGTTTTCACTATTGCCATGGGGTTGTTCATTAACTTCCCGGTTGCACTGGCACCTGGTATGGGACTTAACGCTTACTTCGCATCGGTTATCCTGTCCTCCGCCACATCGGATCATCCATTCACTTGGCAGATGGGTCTTACCGCCGTATTCATTTCCGGTTTGATCTTTATCCTATTAACCGTAACCAAGGTACGTCAGATCCTATTGACAGCTATTCCTGACAGCCTGAAGCATGCAATCACCGTCGGTATCGGTTTGTTTATTACCATTATCGGCCTTAAGAACAGCGGAATCATGACGATCGGCGTAGAAGCCGTAAACGACATTGCCGCTCATAAGTTTACAGATGTCCTTTCTTTCGAAACAGTTATCCATCTGGGCAGCCTGGAGAACACCAATGTCCAGCTGGCAATTATCGGCTTGCTGCTGATCGCAATCTTGATGGTGCTGAATGTTCGCGGCGCAATCCTGTTCGGTATTCTCGGTACTACTGCAGTGGGAATTCTGATGGGCGCCGTGGATTTCAGTCCTCTGTCCAATCCGCAAACACCATGGGTTCCTGATTTCACTCAATTGAACTTCATGAAATTTGACTGGGATGGCATTCTGCATACCGGTATCATTTCCGCCATTGCGACATTCACTTTCGTAGAGTTGTTTGATACTTTTGGTACACTTGTAGGTACAGCTCAACGTGCTGGCATTATGGACAACCCTGAAGAAGGTAAGAAGCGTGTAGGTAAGGCAATGTTCGTAGATGCGGTGGCAGTAGCTGGTGGTGCCATGGTCGGAACTTCCACAACTACGGCTTACGTAGAAAGTGCTGCCGGTGTTGCTGAGGGTGGCCGTACAGGTCTTACTGCGGTAACTACAGGCGTCTGCTTCCTGTTGGCCCTGTTCCTTGCTCCTGTAGCTGCGCTTATCCCTGGTTCTGCTACCGCTGCTGCTCTGATCGTTGTAGGTGTACTGATGGCGCAATCGCTCCGTAATATTGACTTCCAGGACATGGTCGTTGCCATTCCTGCGTTCCTGACGTTTGTTATTATGCCTTTCACTTACAATATCGCCAACGGTATTTCCTTCGGTATCGTTACTTACGTAATTCTTGCTAGTGTCGCTAACTTGGCCGGCAAAAAGAAATACGACATTCACTGGATGATGTGGGTACTTGCGATCCTGATTATTCTCCGTTATGCATTAATGGGTAGTCAGGGCTAAAGCCTGTATCTGATACATCCATCCTGCGGTCCCTTCGATGTTGAAGGGACCGTTTTTTTGTGGTTTTGCGTATCAGTCTTTTCATCATCCATTATTTAGATTATATTGTTGAAGAGGTGATAAATGTTGTCCAGCAGTCTAAATCGGGTATTTATCTTTTGCAAGAACAACCCTTGGCTCGTACTAATGTTCCTGCTGGGAGCGATGATTCGGATAGTGTATATTGGTTCCATTCCGCCAGGATTGAATCAGGACGAAGCGTCGATCGGATATGACGCCTACGCTATACTTCATTATGGTATCGACAGAAACGGAATCCACCTGCCAATCCATCTGATCGCCTGGGGCAGCGGGCAAAATGCGTTGTATGCTTACTTGTCCATGCCGTTTATCTGGTTATT
The DNA here is from genome assembly GCF_042649265.1 of Paenibacillus sp. GCM10012306. Lineage (NCBI taxonomy): Bacteria > Bacillati > Bacillota > Bacilli > Caryophanales > Paenibacillaceae > Paenibacillus > Paenibacillus sp. GCM10012306. The sequence goes on from NZ_JBHRYW010000019.1 coordinate 75,023, forward strand.
CGGCTTATCACCGGTAACGGTGCGAATGGCGAGTCTACTTATGGGTCTAGTGGGCATGGTAGTGTTCTATCTTTTGTCCAAAAGACTCTTTTCCTCCCCAGTAGCGGGTCTTGCCGCCATGTTCTTTATCGCTATTAATCCATGGCATATCATGATGTCGAGATGGGCGTTAGAATCGAATCTGTTTCCTACGTTGATTCTGCTTGCTGTTTATTGCTTGCTTCGATCCTTCGAAGCTCCCAAATGGTCTTATGCATTTACAGTTATACTATCGTTGTCGCTTTATGCCTATGGGACTGCCTATTTTTTCGTTCCGGTATTTGCTTTGGGAACTATAATTCTTCTATTGTATAGAAAAGTGCTGAAGCTACGGACCATTCTATGGAATGGTGTACTGTTTATCCTGCTGGCTTTGCCGATTCTATCCTTTATAATGATCAATCGTTATCAACTGCAGGGCTTTTCTACCCCGTTCTTTTCCATCCCAAGATTAACTACACCGCGAGTGGAGCAGATCTCCTCAGTCTTCGGCGGGCAAATGCTCGACACTGCCTGGAGTAATCTCCGCGAATTTTTCAAGATAATGCTCAGTGGAAGTGATGGTCTGCCGTGGAATTCCATATCGCCTTACGGCTACGCCTATTCTCTTGGATTGCCCTTTGTCCTGGTAGGACTTATTGTTATAATAAAGTCTTTACGTAAGCGGGATTTATACGGCACTGGTCAGTCGGTGATCCTGCTCTGGTTCCTGACGGCTATTCTGATGGCAGCCATAACGAATGTGAACATTAACCGGATTAATGTTATTTTCTACCCTGTAATTCTGCTGATTGTAGCTGGCTTTTTGTGGCTTAGCACGAAGATTAAAGGGGCAGGCTTGGTTGCAGCGGGTGGATTCGCTCTGTTTTTCGTTTTGTTTGGCATGACGTATTTCCGTGATTTCCCGGGGAGAATCGGTCCTGACTTTTATGAGTCCATCGGAGAGGCTATCCAGTATGCTTCTGCGGAGACTGAAGGGAATGTCTATGTTACCGATAAGGTCAACATGCCCTATATCTATGTGCTCTTTTATGAAACTATCGATCCTCATGATTACCTGAAAACTGTTAGCTACGTCAATCCGGGCGCTCCCTTTCAGCTGGTAAACTCATTTGGACGTTATCGGTTTGGAGGGCTGTCGATTGTCCCGGGTGAGCGGGCAGCGTATATCTTTTGGAATGGTGATCCTCTCCCTGACGGGAATGAAGGATACGAGATTAAGAGATTCAAGAACTACACTGTAGTTGTTGATCGCGAAGGAATTACACCTGTGAATCCTCAGGATACTGAGGGCGACCGCGAACATCATGGACTGATGAACGGAGGGTTCGAGGAAGGGGCGTTGTATTGGACTTTTACAGCCGGTACAGGAATTGGCACCAATAATCCGTATCAGGGAAGCTCGCTCGCCTATCTTGATCCTGGTATGGAAAAGACAATCGCTCAATTGATTTACCCGGAGAAGTCCGGTGAGTACAAGTTTTCGGCAATGATTAGTGCAGGTGGGGGAGGCGGAAAGTTTGGTATACGGGTTAATGGTGCCATCCTTACTGAAACTGAACTTACCGAAGGTGAAAGCTATCATCAGATTGAACTTCACGCAGTGAGCCTGCAGCAGGGTGAACAGGCGGAGATTTATTTTACCGGCGGAAACGGCTGGATTAACATTGATGAGGTGAGGATGGAACAATGATGATCAAGAATACACGTGTGGCCGCAATACTCATTGTCATATGCGTACTCTTCCTGCTTCCAGTGACAAGTGTATTTGCAGAAGGCAACCTGCTGCAGAATCCGGGCTTTGAGGATGGGGAAGGCAGCGCTCCGTCCGGCTGGACGGAGGACGCATGGATTCCGGGAAAAGATGCCGGCTATGTGTCCGTGCAAACATCCGAGGTCCATTCCGGCAGTAAAGCGGCTGTGATCGAGAATTTGCAGCCGAACCATCTGAAATGGATACAGACGATTCAAGTGGAGCCAGACCACTTGTATAAAATTTCTGGTTGGGTCAAGGTTGTGAACACCGTCAGCGGCGGGTTTGGCGCTGGTGTGTTCGTGGTTGGCGTAGGAGGTGGTTATCCTGGTGTCATGGAGACCGCTGGAGAATGGAAGTACCTGGAATTCATCGGCAAGACAGGGCCAGACCAGAAGGAGCTGGGCGTGGGGGCCAGTCTTGGCGGTTATGCCAGTTTGTCCCAAGGCAAGGCTTACTTCGATGATTTGGCTGTAGAGCCGTTAGATGCTGCTCCCGAGGGAAGCAATATCATCTCACTGGATAACAATGCTGCGCCCCAAGGCGGGGACAGCAAGCCTGAAGAAACACCGCACAAAATTTCTCCGGCGAAGTTGCTGCTGATTTCTGCGCTGTTCAGTGCCTTTTTCGCAGTGCTCTGTAACCGGGTCTTCCGTAACAACAAATTAATGAAGCAGCCGGAGAATGTATACAGCCGGTGGCTATATATTTCGATTGGTGCAGCGCTGATACTGCGGGTCTGGATCGGACTGACTGCGCAAGGGTACCAGAATGATATGAATACCTTTATTGCCTGGGGTCAGCGGATGCTGGATCTAGGGCCTGGTAGATTTTATGAGGAAGGATATTTCGCCGATTATCCGCCAGGATATTTGTACATATTGTATGTGCTGAGCGCGATCCGCGGGATTTTTGGCTTGGCGCATGGCTCGGGTGGAGAGAATCTGTTGTTCAAGCTGCCAGCGATCATTTCGGATCTGGTGCTGGGCGGGCTGATTTATCGGGCAGCCAGGCAAAAACTCGGTTCCGGGATCGCACTGGGTCTTTCGCTACTATTCTTGTTCAATCCAGCAGTTCTTATCAATTCCGCTGCTTGGGGGCAAGCCGATTCCTTTTTCCTTATCTTCCTCCTACTTAGTATTGAAGGAGCAGCTAACAAATCTCTGGTTCGGGCAGCCATCTGGTTCGCCATTGCCACACTTGTTAAACCGCAGGCGCTTATCTTTACACCGGTATTGTTGTTTGCCTTTTATCATCAGCGGGCGTGGAAACAACTTGCGCTCGGCGCGGTGTATGGACTCGGGATCTTCGGGGTATTGGCAGCGCCGTTCTTCTGGAATAATGGTGGTTTAAGTGGACTTATTAATCTTTATAAAGGCACATTATCTTCTTATCCGTATTCTACCGTTAATGCCTTTAATCTTTATGCGTTAACCGATCCGATGTGGTCTAGTTTGGATCAAACCTGGCTAGGAATCTCGTACCGGGGCTGGGGATTTGTCTTTATTCTGGTCGCTGTAGCACTCTCGATGTTCTATTCATTCCAGAAGGATCGTAAGGATTTATCCAGATCTTTCTTTATCGGCATGGTATTGATTGTTACCGTCTTTGTATTGGGGACAAAAATGCATGAGCGCTATATGTACCCTGCACTGATTCTTGCCGTGTTCGCGTATATTCGGAGCAAGGATCGCCGCTTCCTGACATTGTTCCTGGGGTTCAGCTTGACCCAGTATGTGAATGTCGGCTATACACTTGCTCATTTGAATGCGGGCAACAACCCGGAAGCAGATGGCATCGTTATAGTTACGGCGATCACAAATCTGGCCTTGTTACTATACATGCTTTATATTGGGTACGATGTATATGGAAGGAACCGGGTGAAGAGTCTGCCCCCTCTACGTTCTGAGGAGGAGCACCGTGCGGAAGATTTGGGCTTGGTACAGAACATTCGCTTGCTCAAGGACAACTCTGGAGACTCCCTATTCAAGCTGAAGCTGAGTCGCAGGGACTGGACCTGGATGCTTGTTATTACTGCCATATATGCCGTGGTTGCTCTGGTCCATCTGGGATCTACGAAGGCCCCGGAGACATTATGGGAACCAGCGGCTAGCGGAGAGAGCTTCTATGTGGATCTCGGACAGAGCAAGCAGCTTGAACGTGTGAATGTCTTCGGAGGCGTTGGAACCGGCAAGTTCAAGCTGGAATTCGGTGAATCGCCTGAAGCCTGGGGAAGTCCGCTCGAAGTTAATGAGGATGTCGGCAATGTCTTCATCTGGAAAAGCCAGCCACTGAATGTGGCGGCAAGATATGTGAAGCTTACTGTCCTCTCGCCAGGGTTCACCTTGAATGAGATGGCTTTCTACGAGCAGAACGGCGGCAGAATACCGCTTCCGATTGCCAGTGTTACTCCGGATGGAGGAACTGCCAAGCGGGGAGCACCTGGAAATCTGTTCGACGAACAGTCGTTGATTCCGGAGTATTCCAACTTCATGAACAGTACTTATTTTGATGAGATTTATCATGCCCGTACTGCATATGAGCATTACCACGGCATCGTGCCGTACGAGAATACGCATCCCCCACTGGGCAAGCTGCTGATTGGGATCGGGATGGAGTTGTTCGGTGTGAACCCGTTCGGCTGGCGGATCATCGGAACTCTGTTTGGAATTGCCATGTTGCCACTGATATATATGATGGCGCTGCGTTTGTTCAAACAGACCCGTTATGCGGCTCTCGCATCAGGATTGTTTGCCCTGGACTTTATGCATTTTACACAGACAAGAATCTCTACCATTGATGTGTACGGTGTATTCTTCATTATGTTAATGTTCTACTTCATGCAGCGCTACTTTACTTTGAACTTCTATAAGGTACCGCTCGGCAAAACGCTGATTCCGCTGTTCTGGTCTGGCCTGTTCTTCGGTATCGGCGTAGCTTCCAAGTGGATTGTGCTTTACGGCGGGGCCGGTCTGGCTGTTATGCTGGCATTGGCTCTGGTTGAACGCTACCGTGAATACCGGGCTGCCAAGCGAGTGCTGGCCGAAGGCCGCAAGCTCGATCAGGCAGTGACCACGGCTTGCCGCGGAGCGGTGAACTCTTTTTGGAAGAATACAATTATAACGCTTGCCAGCTGTATTGGATTTTTCGTTATTATACCGGGGGTTATCTACAGTCTGTCCTTTGTTCCTGCTTTATCGCCATCGGCAAACGGCTTTACTTTGCAGGGTTTGATTGATGCGCAGAAGAATATGTACAACTATCATAGCCAACTCGTTGCAACACATCCATTTGCATCCTCCTGGTGGGAATGGCCGTTTATGAAAAGACCAGTCTGGTTCTTCAGCGGCGGAGAAGGATTGCCAGCCGGACAGGTCAGCAGCATTGTAACCATGGGTAATCCGCTCATCTGGTGGACTGGGATCTTTGCCATGATAGGTACACTGTGGCTGACCATCAAGCGTAAAGACAAAAGCTTGTTCATGATCTGGATCGCATTCTTTTCCCAGTATGTGCCTTGGATGCTCGTACCGCGTGAAACATTCCTATACCATTATTTTGCCATGGTACCGTTTATGATTCTTGCTATTGTATATGTAATGAAGCTTATTGACAGTAGATATCCGAACGCGCGGTACATTCGCTATGTTTATGTCGGTGTGGCGGCGCTGCTCTTTATTGCTTTCTATCCAGTGCTCTCGGGCATGCAAGTCAGTGGAAGTTATGTAACGAGCGTTCTGCGCTGGTTCCCGTCCTGGGTGTTCTAAGATGTTGTGATTTCAGGGCTTGTGTTGCCACAAGCCCTATATAAACTTTACTAGGAGGAACAAAGGTGAAGGCTAGATACAGTGTAGTAGTGCCTATGTACAATGAGGAAGAAGTTATCAGCCATACCTACGATCGGTTGAAGCAAGTGATGGACAGATGCGGCGATTCCTATGAATTGGTCTTTGTTAATGACGGCAGCCGTGACCGGACCGTAGAGATTATGCAGGAAATCAGCAGTCGTGATGAACGGGTGAAGCTGGTGGATTTCTCGCGAAACTTCGGACATCAGATTGCGATTACAGCGGGGATGGACTATGCCTCGGGGGATGCGGTGGTGGTCATTGATGCCGATCTTCAGGACCCGCCAGAAGTTATTTTGCAGATGATAGAGAAGTGGAAGGAAGGCTATGAGGTCGTTTACGGGAAGCGATTGAAGCGGCATGGAGAGACTCTTTTCAAAAAGGTGACCGCCAAGCTCTTCTACCGGCTGCTCAGCAGCATGACCAGTGTGGAGATTCCAACGGATACCGGAGATTTTCGCTTGATAGACCGCAAGGTCTGTGATGTACTGCGGGGCTTGAAGGAGAAGAACCGTTATGTCAGAGGATTGGTGAGTTGGGTCGGCTTCCGGCAGACGATGGTGGAATACGTTCGGGAGGAGCGTTTTGCGGGAGAGACGAAATATCCGCTGAAGAAGATGATCCGTTTTGCCCTGGATGGGATTACTTCCTTCTCGCACAAACCGCTTAAAATTGCTTCCTATGTTGGATTCTTCATCTCGCTGTTTAGCTTCCTGTATTTATTCTTCGTATTATTTCAAAAGGTCTTTACCTCATGGACCGTTCCGGGCTGGACCTCCATTGTCGGCGTTAACCTGCTGTTCAACGGGATCGTATTGATGCTGCTGGGCGTCATCGGGGAATACATCGGGCGAATCTATGACGAGTCTAAAGACAGACCGCTGTACATTGTGCGTGAGACTAGAGGCTACCCTGAGGGAGAGCTGAAGGAGAGTCAGAAGGAAAAAACCTATGTTCGATAACAACCGTCGTGCCGCATTCATTCAATTTCTAAAGTTTAATGCAGTGGGACTGCTTAATACGCTCATCGACTTTGTGGTCTTTACTCTGCTCCATTCCCTTGGGATGATGTATGGGCTGGCGCAAGTGTTCTCTTATAGTGCAGGTACTGCCAACAGCTTTATCCTGAATAAAAAAGTGACCTTTCGGGACAGTAGCCGCAGTGGCAAGAGTGGATTTGACCGAATACAACTGTTGAAGTTTATCATCTTGAATCTTGCTGTGCTGGGGATCTCTCTATTGCTGATGCAAGTACTGACGGAACGGTTCGGGGTGCAGGTGCTTCTATCCAAGGTGCTGGTAACCTTCGTCACTGTAGTTATCAATTTTTTTGGAAGCCGCAAATGGGTGTTCTAGGAATGTAAAATACGGGGGTGAAGATCATGCGCAAGTTCTCTTATCTCATCATTCTTGCGGGAATTCTTATCATGTTGTACCCGAAGGTGAATGAATGGTATGAAAACCGGCAGGAGCAGAAGCTGCTGGAAGAGGCGGAACATAGCTACAGTAATCTGGTTCCAGTCTCTGCCGATAACGATCTCAAAAGCAAATATGCTCAGGTAACGCAGTTGCTTGCAGAAGAGTCTGCTGCTGAAGAGCAAGAGCCCCAAACAGAAACACCTGCAACTGCAGAACCTGAACCTGAGATTGGCGGGAAAGTAATTGCTTTAATTGAGATCGATAAGATCAATTTGAAACTGCCCGTCCTTGAGGGGGCTACCAAGACTAATATGAAGCATGCGGCAGCCCATATGAAGGAGACGACTCCTATTGGCGAGATCGGCAATGCTGCAATTGCAGCTCATAGAGCGAGAACTACCGGAAGGCTATTCAACAGGTTGAACGAAGTGGCCATCGGTGACACCATTACAGTGAAGACTAATGCAGAGGAGTTTGACTATGAGGTCTATGATATCTCTGTAGTAGACCCTACGGATGTGTCAGTACTGAACGGGAATAACAAGGATAAAATCCTGACATTGATCACTTGTGACCCGTTAGTAAACCCTACGCACCGCCTGATTGTGCATGCCAAATTGCCCCAGATGGCAAAAAATTAATGTTTCTTAAGACATTAGTGTTATCTTTTCAATAAATTAGGGTAAATCTATTGATTTAGGCTTTGAATATATAAATGAATATGCTAGAATTAACTTAGAAAGCTAAACACGATAACGGCAAACCTATCGAAAGGTAGGGACGCAAAGCTAAAGGGCCTTCCCGTAAGGATGGCAGCCAGTTACCGAATGCAGAGGCTTTTTTTGTTGTCTTTCCATGGTCAATCTAGTAGTTCTCTAGTAGATGCGAGGATAGATAAAGCTTATACGATAACGGCAAACCTATCGAAAGGTAGGGACGCAAAGCTAAAGGGCCTTCCCGTTAAGGATGGCAGCCAGCTACCGAAAGGAGTTTTATCCATGAAAAAGTTTTATTTTGCTTTAATGTCCCTATTTTTAGTGGTCACCTCTATCAATGTCGCTTCAGCTAACGCTGCAAGTGCAGACGCGAAATGGTTGGATACCTCGAAGCTAAGTCAAGGCGTAGTGGGAATCCAATATGATGTTCCGAAGGATAAACGTATCAAAGTCATGATTACTAAAGACAACAATAGCTACACCTACAACCTTTATTCTGCACAGCAAATCGAGTCTTTCCCGCTACAACAAGGTAATGGATCTTATAAAGTATCTGTTCTGGAGAATACTACGGGCAATAAATATAAATCGGTCTACTCTGAAACTTTGGACCTGTCGCTTAACGACACTAACGCTGTATACTTGGGTTCCGTTCAGAATGTGAAATGGAATTCTTCCGATAATGCTATTCTTAAAGCCAAACAGCTTACAGCAGGCAAAACAACTGATCAAGCAAAAGTACAAGCTATTCATGACTACATCGTTGCCAATGTTAAATATGATTACGCGTTGGCTAATAGTGTGACTACTGATTACATTCCTAATATTAACAACACATTGAATAGTAAAAAGGGTATTTGCTATGATTACGCCTCCCTGTTTGCTGCGATGTCCCGCAGCGTAGGTATTCCTACCAAGCTGGTCATGGGAAATACAAGTTATGTTGCTCAGTATCACGCCTGGAATGATGTATTGATCGATGGTAAATGGGTGACAATCGATACAACTGTAGATGCCGGACTGGGCAAAGCTGCCCAGAATGATCTGTTCAAAAGTCCAAGTAAATACACCGCAGCAAAATTCTATTAATACGCATTGAACATGCCTAACAACCTGCTTAATTATTAAGCAGGTTGTTTTTTTTATATTAGGGGTTGCTTTTTTGTTGAAAGATAGGGTATTATGTAAAAGCGTTGTTGAGCAGGGCAAAGTGCTGTGAAATGATTGAAAAAAGAACTTCAAAAAAAAGCACTTGCGCTTCTGAGAATAACGTGTTATATTATAAGAGTTGCTGCTGAGACATTAAGCGGACAACGAGAACAGTTTGATCTTTGAAAACTGAACAACGAGTGAGTATCGAATTCACGCAAGTGAGTTCACAAATGAGAATGCAAATTCTCGTCAGATGTTTCAAAATGAGCAATCGCTCTTTTCGATAAGTTTTCGGATGGTTATTTTCTCGGATTAATTCGGGAAGTGATCGCTCGAAAAAACCTATTTGGAGAGTTTGATCCTGGCTCAGGACGAACGCTGGCGGCGTGCCTAATACATGCAAGTCGAGCGGAGTTGATTTGAAAGCTTGCTTTCAA
>NZ_JBHRYW010000020.1:0-67179 GCF_042649265.1 Paenibacillus sp. GCM10012306
TAACCATCCGAAAACTTATCGAAAAGAGCGATTGCTCATTTTGAAACATCTGACGAGAATTAAATTCTCATTTGTGAACTCACTTGCGTGAATTCGATACTCACTCGTTGTTCAGTTTTCAAAGATCAATTTCTTGTTTGTCAGCCGCTTAATGTCTCAGCAGCGACCTTTATAATATATCATACTGTTGTGCTTTTTGGCAAGTGTTTTTTTGAAAAAAGTTTTTTTCGTTTTTCTTGCCTGCGTTCACCTTTTTTGATAACCAAAAGGGGCGCGAGATATAATTTATCATGGCGCCCCCCTTTTCGTCAAGCTATTATTTTATCTTTTTTTTCATTTGTCTTAACTCTTACTATTGCCTTTCTCTTTAATGCTTGAACTGTGAGGACTTCCCGCCCCAAGCATACTTGGACAGCTCCTTCTGGGGAGCAAAACGCGCATACATACGAAATACCGTTTTATAGCGGTTGGCGATAGCATGCCTGATATTCTGGTCCAAGCGTTGATCGCTCAAATCTAACAGCATCTCATCCAGCTCTTTGCGCAAAACATAGTCCAGTTCCTTGCACTCCTTCTCGTTGAACAACATCCCCAACATATGCTTGGCCTCCTTCGCAAGGGTTTCATTTTACAATTTCTCAAATGCAGAAACTGATGGTTATAGAAAAGTAGTTCATTTGCCGGTATGGCACAGTTGAAGTTGCTTACCTTTTATTTACCCACTTTCCTTAAATACATGACTCTAATGTTATGCTCATTTCCCAGATATTTTATGATAAAAGAGAAAATGTAATTGTACTCTCAATAATAGCCGCAACAAACAGCAGGATAACGATCCATATGGATGCCGTTAATGTCTGTCTCATAAAGAAAGACCAATCTTCTCCCCTAGCCCCGCTTCTCCCTGATCTTCTGAAGATACTGGCAACCACCCTAGCTCCAAACTGCAGTCCAAAAGCGCAAGCAATAATAATAGCGGGGATCTCGATAATCCCGTGCGGCAGCAATCCTTTTACAATCAACGAGAACAAATCCTGACCTTGAAGTGCAGACAAGTGCACAATATAGCCGATCACCGCACCATTGATTAAGAGGAATAACGCTGGCAGTATGCCAAACAACGCTCCGAGAAAGATAATGACAACACCTTTGATACTGTTATTCAAAAATATAAATACAAAGAAGCTCCATTGGGGATTGGACGACTCCTTAAGCGTTCCACTAATTGTTCTGAGCCCCTCCAGTTGCTGCATAAGCAGCTTTTCCAAACCTTCTGTACCGATCCAACCTATCACTATACCAAGGGCGAATAGCAGCAATGAGAACAGCAATGCCTTTCGGATAGATTTAAGATCTTTGGCAAAAGTGAAGAACGATAGCATATATACCTCCTGATATTAGCGATCTCCCCATACCGAGGGTCATAACATGACGGTACGAGCATACATTTAGAACAAACAAGCATTTGCTGGGGAGAGGAGCGCTGTCATTTATGAATTCTTTTTATGTATTTAGCGGCAAGAAGATCAAAAGGTTCTTTTATATCTTCGCTGCTGCGCTGCTTGCTGCCGGTGTAGTGTATGTCGAGAGGGGTAATATTACGGTGTTTTCTCAAGCCGCCCCCCCTGCCGCGATCTACAGTATACCGACGGAGAAGAAGCTGATTGCCCTGACGTTTGATATTAGCTGGGGAGAGAAAAGGCCTGGACCTATTCTGAAGGTGCTGGAAGACAAAAAAGTGGATAAGGCAACTTTCTTCCTATCCTCGCCATGGAGCAAAACTCACCCCGATATTGTGACAAGCATCAAAGATGCGGGCTATGAGATTGGCAGTCACGGGCACAAGCACGTCAATTACAGCACACTGAGCAACGAGGAAATTCGTACGCAAATCAGCACCGCTCACACCGTATTGACCGAGTTGACTGGGAAGGAACCGAATCTGATTCGTATGCCTAATGGCGACTTTGACAAAAGAGTGCTGCAGGTGGCCACCGATCTCGGTTACAAAGTGATTCAATGGGACACTGATTCTCTGGATTGGAAAAATATCGGCGTAGACAATATCGTTAACCGTGTGACGAAAAAAGCTCATCCGGGAGATATCGTGCTTCTGCATGCCAGCGACTCCTGTAAACAGACACACGAGGCCCTCCCCAGAATTATTGATGAGCTGCGCGCCCAAGGTTATGAATTCGTTACCGTATCCGAGCTTCTGAGCCAAGGCAGCACTGAAGGCAAGGAAGTCCGGGATTCTGCTTGGCTGAACGACCGGCTGGAGGATGCAGCTGGCATGTAATACCTGAATTGCCTTCCCTGTGGTACCGCTGACTGCACAATAGGCCTAATCCTCAAATCTTAATGACGTGGCGAAATGAGCTCCGAGATGTCGGGTGTGGGGGTGTCCAGTTTCGGATAACTCAGATCAAGACCCTCCAGCGTCTTTACTACAATGGATAGAGCCAAATAATTGCGGTACCACCGGTGATTGGCCGGAATCCAATACCATGGTGCTTTTGCTATACTGCTCTCCCGGAAAACATCTTCGTACGCCTTCTGGTAATCATCCCAATACTCCCGCTCCTGCAAATCACTGACATCAAATTTCCAGTGTTTCTTGGGATCATGGAGACGCTCCTGAATTTTCTCCATTTGCTTCTCCTTGGAAATATGCAAAAAGAGCTTGATGATTGTCGTTCCTTCTTCAACAAGCATTTCCTCAAACTGGCGGATATAGCGGAAACGGTTCTTTAATTCTTCTTTGGTCAGACCACCGTGTACACGTGGAACCAGCACATCCTCATAATGGGAGCGATTAAAGGCAGAAATATAGCCCTTGGGTGGCGTCTTTTGATGCACTCTCCACAAGAAATCATGCGCCGCTTCATCCAGCGTAGGCTTCTTAAAGCTGGTGACCGTGAAACCTTGGGGATTGAGTCCCGAGAAAATATGCTTAACTGTTCCGTCCTTCCCGCTGGAATCCATGCCTTGCAGGATCACGAGCAATGAGTGTTTTTTCTGAGCAAAAAGAATGTCCTGAAGTTCCGCAAGCCGCTCTTTCAGCCGCTCCGTCTCCGCACTTGCCTCTTCCTTCGATTTGAACGACCCCTTTTCACCCGGATCCAGTTTGCTCAGCGAGATTTCATTTGTGTCTTTTATCATATAGCGCTTAATGCCCATATATTCCCCTCCCCATTAAGATGAATCCGCAATAACAGCGTCTTTCTGAGATTACCCTCTAGCTTCTGTTTTTAACCGTTCTTCCCACATAAAATAAAAATCCCCGCCTCCTTGCAGGATAAGGAAACGAGGGGTTCAGCACATTCTCCTTCAGGCAGCCTTGAGCTTCAAAACACGGTGAAGCATCAGGATTTGGAAGGCATTGCAGGCGATCAAAGGAACAATAATAAATACGGTGGCACTGTCAACGCCAATACGAAGCACGCCGATGGTTTCTACGATAGTAATCGCTGTCATAAAGAAAAAAGTCGGAATCCAGGCAGAGAAGTTCGTGCTTCTTACCTTAAAATAAGTCACAACAATAGCGGATAACAGAATCAGAATCCCCAAGAACAGATCTGACGTTACGTCTCGTTCCCCACCCACGACAGAGCGCAAGAAAACGAGTTCCAGCAAGGCGAGCACGGCCAACACCAGTTGTATGTACTGCCAGGCTTTTCGTGGAAATACACCGATACCCATGTAATTCAGAATCAGATAAGCGAAAAAACCAAGCTGGGAATAAACGCTGACTAGCATTCCATACCCCAATAAAATAAGCGGGTACAGCAGAAAATCTGCGGTGCTTTTAAAATCAATCTTGCCATTCACTGCCTGTAGTGCAAGACCGGCAATAACAGCCCCGGCCGCCCCTATAAGCAGCGTTGTCCAAAATAAATAAAACCACTTTTTAATGCTCAGCCAGTTCACCCCCCTCATGTCAGATTTATTTTACCAAGGTTACCGTCAAAAAACCATTGCTCTGTGACATTAAATGTATTCTCAAGCGGCATACTACATATCAAAATCCTACAAAGGAGGGCAGTGCCAATGAAATGGAGGACGATGGGCTTCACCTGTTTCACATTGAGCTTGGTTCTGACCTTGACGGCCTGCGGAAGCGAGCAAAGCAGTTCTTCCTCAGGACAAGGCAGTTACAAGGAAATGAAGACCATGGTTGTTGATATATTAAAAAGTGATGATGGGAAAAAGGCAGTCGAGGAGGCGCTTTCGAGTCCCAGCTCCGGAGGTGGTGAAGGTGGTGGGAGCGGAATGAGTATGAAAATGATGCCGCTTCAGACCACGGAACAAATTCGTACGGCAGTCAAGGATACCCTGACAGCGCCGGAGTATAAAAAGGAACTCGAGAAGATCATGAAAGACCCGAAGTTTGCGGGTGAGTTCGCCAAGGCTATTAATACACAAAGTAAAGAACTCCATCAACAGCTGATCAAGGACCCTTCGTACCAGAAATCGGTTGGGGAAATTATGAAGTCTCCAGAAATGACGAAGATGTATCTGGATCTCACCAAAACCCCAGACTACCGCAAGCAAACGATGACCATTATGCAGGATGCGATGCAGAATCCTCTGTTCCGCATGGAAGTACTCAATCTTTTGAAGACCGTGGTTCAAGAAGAGCTTCAGCCGAAGGCTCAGAAGAAAGAGGGCGGAGGGCAAGGCGGCGAAGGTGGAAAACAAGATAGCGGTGGAGGCGGAGGCGAAGATTCCGGATCCTAAATAATATACAAAAAAGAGGCCTTTCCCCCGCGAAACGGAGAAATGGCCTCTTCTTCTTTTTTATGTGAAATTGCTTTACTCTTCCTCATACTTAGCGATCAGCTTGTCCGCTACTTCAGCAAATAACAAGGCTGCCGTTGTCTCTGCTTTATATACTGAAGGAGAGAAATCCGGCTCCGAGATATGATTATCTGGTGCCCCGAGTGGAATCTGAGCCAAAAGCTCAGTATGTAAAGTCTCCGCCAGTCTGGCACCGCCTCCGCGTCCGAAGATGTATTCCTTCTCTCCACAGGCTGAGCATTCGTAATAGGACATATTCTCAATTACCCCGATCACCTCATGATCGGTCTGCAAAGCCATAGCGCCCGCTCTGGCGGCTACAAAGGCCGCTGTGGCATGCGGAGTGGTCACGATGATCTCTTTGCTCTGTGGGAGCATCTGATGCACGTCCAGGGCCACATCACCTGTTCCAGGGGGAAGATCCAACAACATATAATCTAATTCTCCCCAGCCTACATCACTGACGAATTGACGCAGCATCTTGCCAAGCATCGGTCCACGCCAAATGACAGGACTGTTCTCACGGATGAAGAAGCCCATGGACATCACTTTTACACCAAAACGTTCCACAGGAATGATAGTCCCTTCTTCGACCACCGGCCCTTCCTCAATGCCCATCATATCTGGAACACTGAAGCCGTAGATATCAGCGTCGATCAGGCCTACCTTCTTACCTTTACGGGCCAGGGCTACCGCCAAGTTGACTGTAACGGTCGATTTCCCTACACCGCCTTTACCACTGGCTACAGCAATAAACTTCACACCTGATTCCGGACTGATTAGCTCATGATCATCAAGACCGGCCGCATGGCCTTTTTTAAGCTTAACGTCATGCTCCGCTTCAGCTTCCTCGGAACGGCCACTCCTATGGAGCGAGCGCTCATAGTCTGTGGCATCCCTAAGCCGGATATGCACATTCCCCGCACCGCCATTCTCCAACAAATCCCGCACCTGCTGTTCCAACTCCATGCGTTTTTGCTCTTCTGAATCCAGACAGACAATGGAAAGTGAGACTCGGTCTTCTTTAATCATTATGTCACGAATTAATTGCAGCTCGATAAGGCTTTTTCCGGTTTCCGGGTCTTTAATGTTCTGCAAAAGTTCCTGAATTTGTTCCCTGGTCAGCATGGAAAGCACCTCAGTTTCACTCCGGACAGGAATGCTCCGGTGTTTTTGTCTTATTATAGCATTACCTTTCTGCAGAAGAGTAGTCCTTACCCGGCTGCTCCGACTCGTATCGGAGGATTCCCCGGTATATACTGGTAGCTACTTTACGCTGATATACATCATCCCCAAGCAGCAGAGACTCCTGAGGATGCGACAGAAAACCGACTTCCACAAGCACGGACGGTATCTTCAGCGCCTTCAGCAGATACACCGTGTTAACCGTCTTGGCCACACGATCCGTGTTCTCCAGTGTATTTCTTAGCTCAGCCTGTACGAAATCGGCCAATGGCTTGTTATCTTTGTTATTTGGATAGTAAAAGGTTTGTGCTCCGCTCCAGCGATTGGAGGGAATGCTGTTCATATGAACACTGACAAACAGATCCACCCGCTTCTCCTCAATCGTTCTGACCCGTCGCTTTAGGTCCTCTGTCTTGCGCTTCGCATAGCCCTTAGTATCATTCTGAGCCAAGTCGTAATCGCCCTCACGGGTCATCACCACAATGGCACCGGCTTGCTGCAGATAATCCCGTAGATAAAGAGATACCGCCAGATTGATATCCTTCTCAATCAGCCCTTCCCGGCTAACAGCACCGCCATCCGGTCCTCCATGGCCAGCATCTATAGCGATGACTTTGCCCGACAACGGTAAGCTCCAATAATTCGTTGTTTTAGCTGTGGGCATATCATAAGCAATGATTCCAATCATCAATGCCAATAAGGCTATGCCGAGCATACCTTTTCTGATACTGCTCCATGAGATCCAGACCGAGACTTTACTGTTCTTTCGGCCAGACATAACAAAGACCCCCTCGTCCCGATAGATTCTACTCATCTATATGGGACAAGAGGGTCAATTATTACTGGCTTTGCATTATCGAACCGAGGCCTCCGGTGACATCCCTTCAATTAACACCTGAGCGACCTCCGGGCGGGTGAATTCAGGTGGCGGACAAGTACCCTCACGCAGCAACCCTCGTACCTTTGTACCAGACAAGGTCAAATGATCTTCTCCTGGATGCGGGCAAGTCTTGCTCGAAGCCATATTGCCACATTTTTTGCAGAAAAAACTATGTTCAAAGAATAATGGCGTTATACCAAGTTCATCAGCGGTAAAGTTCGCAAAGATTTCCTGTGCTTCATAAGTTCCATAGTAGTCGCCCACTCCCGCATGATCACGTCCAACAATGAAATGAGTGCAGCCGTAGTTTTTACGTACTATGGCATGGAAAATCGCTTCCCGTGGTCCTGCGTAACGCATGGCTGCCGGAAATACACCTAGAAAAGTTCGATCTTCTGGATAATAATTCTCTAAAAGAACCAGGTAGCTTTTCATCCGTACATTGGCCGGAACATCATCCGACTTGGTCTCTCCAACCAACGGGTTCAGGAACAGTGCGTCTACAACCTCCATAGCGCACTTCTGAATATACTCATGGGCGCGGTGCACCGGATTGCGTGTCTGAAAGCCTACAACCGTTCTCCAGCCCTTATCCGCAAATATTTTACGAGTCTCCGAGGGGTCAAAGTAGAATTCTCCGAACTTCGTTGGCTGCGGACGGTTCAATACTGTAATCGGGCCTCCAACATAGGTAGCGGAACGTGACATTAATTTGCTAAATCCTGGATGCTCAGGGTCTGTAGTCTTGAAAATATTCTGTGCTTCCACGTTCTGATCCACATTATATATACTTTCAACGTTCAGCAAACCGTAGGTTACACCGTCCTCTTCCCCAACCAGTGTTACCTGTTCGCCAATACTAAGGGTTGCCGCTACTTTTTCGTCTAAGGCCAAGGTAACTGGTATACTCCACACTGTACCGTCAGCCAGACGCATATTATGCACAACAGATTGATAGTCCTGTTCGTTCAGAAATCCCGTGAGCGGAGAAAATGCTCCTACAGCGATAAGATCCAGATCAGAAATTGTCCATGTGTTAATGGCAATGGATTTGTTATGAACAGAGGCTTGCAGCAGTTGTTCCCGCTCTGCCCCTTCTACTACACGCCTAACCAATGTTCCGCCATGCGGAAGTATTGAAGTCATTGATACTCTCCCCTTCTGTGTTGTCGCGGCAGTATGCCTTATTTATGCAATCCGCATTCGGTTTTTTCAGAACCTGACCAACGTCCCGCACGCGGGTCTTCACCAGGCATAACCTGTCTTGTGCAATACTCACAACCGATGCTCGGGTAATTACGGTCATGCAGTGGGTTATAGACCACATTGTTCTCACGGATGTAGTTCCAGACATCTTCACTTGTCCAGTTAGCAATTGGATTAAATTTAACAAGACCAAATTTATAATCATATTCGACTTTTTTGGCATTGGCACGGGTAGGCGCTTGATCGCGTCTGATTCCGGTTATCCATGCCTCATATTGAGACAAAATTCGCGTAAGCGGCTCAACTTTACGGATAGCACAGCATTGATTGGGATCTGTACTCCATAGCGCTTCACCGTACTGAAGTGCTTGCTCCTGCGGAGTGATTTGCGGAGCTACACGGACAAACTCCAGGCCATATTTTTCGGAAATCAAATCTCGGGTCTCATAGGTTTCTTGGAAGTGGAAGTCAGTATCGAGGTAAAAAATATCTGTAGAAGGGCTAACTTTTTGAAGCATATCCACCAGCACGACATCTTCAGCACCAAAGCTGCAGGCAAACGTTATATTCGGAAACGTCTCGACCGCCCAGCGGATGATTTCTTCAGGAGAAGCATTCTCCAGTTCTTCAGCTTTGATCTTGATCAAATCTTCTTTTTCAAGCAGGTTCATTAAACATATCCCCCATCCTTATAGAAAAACTTGATTAATCCCAACTATTTTTATATGGAATAGTATATAACTTTCCCTGAAGATGTCAATAAATTTGGATGAAATAAACAAATCGATAAGAGAATACTAATATAAAAAGAAGACCCATCTCCATAGGAAAAGGGTCTTCTTGTATAAAAATTAACGTTTCGAGAACTGAGGAGCACGACGAGCTGCTTTAAGGCCGTATTTCTTACGTTCCTTCATACGTGGGTCACGAGTCAGGAAGCCGGCTTTCTTCAGCGATGGACGGAACTCAGGATCAGCTTTCAGCAATGCACGGGAAATCCCGTGACGGATTGCGCCAGCTTGACCAGAGATACCGCCACCATGAGCCAGTACGATTACATCGTAGCTGTTCAGGGTTTCAGTCAGGTTCAAAGGTTGTTTTACGATCAGTTTGAGTGTTTCCAAACCGAAATATTCGTTGATATCGCGTTTGTTAATGACAATGCGTCCTTCACCCGGTACAAGGCGAACACGTGCTACCGAATGTTTACGACGACCTGTCCCATAGTATTGTACTTGTGCCATGAAACTGTCCTCCCTTATTCTTATCCGCGAAGTTCGTAAACTTCAGGTTTTTGTGCTGCATGTGGATGCTCAGCGCCTGCATAGACTTTCAATCTCAACTTCATTTGATTGCCTTGACGAGTCTTAGGAATCATACCGTGAACAGCAGATTCAAGAACACGCTCAGGTTTAGTCTTAAGCAATTCACCAGCAGTAGTAACTTTCAATCCGCCCGGGTGCATCGAGTGACGATAGTACTTTTTGTTCTCCAATTTCTTACCAGTCAATTCAATTTTCTCAGCGTTGATAACAACTACGAAATCTCCTGTATCAACGTGTGGAGTGAATTGCGGTTTGTGTTTGCCGCGGATCAAAGCAGCGGCTTCGCTTGCCAAACGACCAAGTGTTTTGCCTTCGGCATCAATGATGTGCCAATTGCGTTCAACTTCGTTTGGCTTCGCCATATAGGTGGTACGCATGAATGTTTCCTCCTTGTTCTCGTACGAAAATCTTCTGTTTCGTATATCTTGTTTCTCATTGAATTACAATTGTGAATGTTAGTGTAAAGCAGTTTGTTGGTGTAATCTTGATCGGGGCTGTGGGATAGCCATCAAGAAAACACAACTTTTATTTTACAGTATAAGCATCACAAGTGCAAGTGAAACTTAAGCTTCAATCTGCTTTTTTATAATCGGCCTCTTCATATTCTACACTCCACAGCATCAGCCCTTTAGCCACAGCCGTAGGGCCTGCTGCACCACGATCGCAGGCTGCCAGAATATGTGCTACTTTATCCGCAGAGTACTTCCCTTCACCCACATTAAGCAGCGTCCCCATAATTATGCGGACCATATGCTGCAAGAACCCACTTCCGGTAATAAAAACATGAATAACTCCCTGATCCCGGGGATTCGGCCTGCACATACTTCTGTCTACCTCCATATGCGCTTCATAGATCGTTCGAACATGTGAAGTCTTCGTCGAATGCCTTGAAGCAAAGGAAGTAAAGTCATGCGTACCCAGAAGATGGGCCAATCCCTGCTGCATGGCCGATACATCCAGAATACCCGGATGATGCAGCTGCCAGCGTCTCTGAAAAGGATCCGGGAACTGATTCGCGTTAATCGTATACCGGTAGGTCTTGCGCTTTGCGCTTCTCCGGGAATGGAACGACAGCGAGACTTCTCTCGCTTCCGTAACCACTATATCTTGCGGCAATCTCGCATTCAGGGCCAGACACCAGCGTTCCACCGGAATTTGCGAGGAGGTGATGAAATTGAACGGCTGGCCGTAAGCATGTACTCCAGCATCCGTGCGTCCTGAAGCGTGTATCTTGAGGTTTTCGCCCGTCAAGTTGAGTATAGCCTCTTCCAGCCGGTCTTGAATCGTATTGCCCTGTGGCTGGGTCTGAAAGCCATCATAAGTCGTTCCGTCATAATTGACCTTCATCAATAGATTACGCATTCCATTCTCCTTTACAAAAAAAAGAGCCCCTGCGGGAGCTCCTTCTACTCTAACAAGGCGATTCCCGCGGTTAGTTGCACGGCAGGGCCTATAAGCCCCTGCTGCACAATAACACTGATCTTTCCATCAACCATTTTCCGAGGAAAATGATTTCTGGGGTTACCGGAAATCAATACCTCCGTTACTACGCGCGGTCTACCAGCTCAAGGTAAACCATAGGCGCAGCATCGCCACGGCGAGGTCCCAGTTTCATGATACGAGTGTATCCACCTGGACGCTCTGTGTAACGAGGAGCAATATCAGAGAACAATTTTTGGATTGCATCTTGTTCGCCATCGACAGTCTCGCGACGTACAAATGCAGCTACTTGACGGCGAGCATGAAGATCGCCCTTTTTCGCTTTAGTGATTAGTTTCTCAGCGATGGAACGAACTTCCTTCGCCTTGGCTTCCGTTGTTTGGATACGCTCATACAAGAACAGATCCGTTACCAAGTCGCGAAACAAAGCTTTACGCGCGCTGGAATCACGGCCCAATTTTTGGTATGCCATTTCATTCCCTCCTTTACTATAGCAATCTGATCGCTATTCTTCTGTACGGAGACCCAAACCGAGTTCCTCAAGCTTCTCCTGAACTTCTTCCAAAGATTTACGACCAAGGTTACGCACCTTCATCATATCTTCTTCCGTTTTCGTGGTAAGCTCCTGCACGGTGTTGATACCGGCACGTTTGAGGCAGTTGTAGGAACGGACAGAAAGATCAAGCTCTTCGATTGTCATCTCAAGCACTTTTTCTTTTTTGTCTTCTTCTTTTTCGACCATAATTTCGGCGTCTTTCGCTTCATCCGTAAGTCCTACGAACAATACGAGGTGCTCGTTCAAAATTTTGGCTCCGAGGCTTACAGCCTCTTCCGGTCTAATACTACCATCTGTCCAGATCTCAAGCGTCAATTTGTCATAGTTGGTTACTTGCCCAACACGAGTGTTGTCAATGACATAGTTAACACGTGAGATAGGGGTGTAGATGGAGTCAACCGGGATAACACCGATTGGCTGGTCTTCGCGTTTGTTCCGATCCGCTTGGACATAGCCACGGCCACGGCCTGCAAAAATTCGCATGTGAAGTCTCGCACCAGGTCCCAGCGTTGCAATATGAAGATCCGGGTTCAGGATCTCAACGTCGCTGTCCGCACGGATATCACCTGCGGTCACGACGCCTTCCCCTTCAGCATCAATCTCGAACACTTTCTCCTCATCGGAATGAATCTTCAGGGAGAGAGCTTTCAGGTTCAAAATGATTTCCGTCACATCTTCCATTACGCCAGGAATGGTGGAGAACTCATGCAGAACACCGTCAATTTGGACCGAAGTTACTGCGGCTCCCGGCAGGGAGGACAGCAGGATCCGGCGAAGCGAGTTCCCCAGAGTCGTGCCATATCCACGTTCCAGCGGTTCAACTACGAATTTCCCATAGGTTCCTTCTTCATTGGCTTCTACGGTCTCAATCTTCGGCTTTTCGATTTCTATCACGAGTGTACCCCTCCTTCAAACGTCGCTCCTATATGAAACTGTCACCCATCAGGTGCATCATGTAGTATGCCTAAACACCTATTATTAGCAGATGCGTCAGAATTATACCACAATCACGATACTGATTTCACTATACGCGGCGACGTTTTGGCGGACGGCATCCATTGTGAGGAACTGGAGTAACGTCTTTAATGAGGTTAACTTCAAGACCAGCGGCTTGAAGGGAACGGATGGCTGCTTCGCGGCCCGCGCCCGGTCCTTTAACCATAACTTCAACGGATTTCATGCCGTGTTCCATAGCGGCTTTCGCTGCTGTCTCGGCTGCCATTTGCGCTGCATATGGAGTCGATTTACGGGAACCTCTAAATCCTTGGCCGCCGGAGCTAGCCCAGGAAATTGCATTACCGTGAGGATCCGTGATGGTAACGATGGTGTTGTTGAACGTGGAACGAATGTGTGCCACGCCACTCTCGATATTTTTACGGTCGCGACGTTTGGTACGTACGACTTTTTTCGGTTTAGCCATTGTCTCTTATCCCCCCTTATTATTTCTTTTTGTTTGCTACCGTACGACGCGGGCCTTTCCGGGTACGGGCATTCGTTTTGGTACGTTGACCGCGAACAGGCAATCCACGACGGTGACGAACACCGCGGTAACAACCGATCTCGGACAGACGCTTAATATTTAAGGAAATTTCACGACGAAGGTCACCTTCAACCTTAACTGTCTTGTCGATCGTTTCACGCAGTTTGCTGACTTCATCTTCCGTCAAATCACGGACACGTGTATTAGCGCTAATGCCTGTTTCATTAAGAATTTTCTGGGAAGTCGTTTTACCGATTCCGAAAATATAAGTCAAGGCGATCTCAACGCGTTTGTCACGTGGCAAATCCACTCCAGCTATACGAGCCATTTTACGCTACACCCCCTTCTTAACCTTGTTTTTGTTTGTGTTTCGGATTTTCGCAAATTACCATAACAGTCCCTTTGCGGCGGATGACTTTGCATTTCTCGCAAATGGGCTTTACAGAAGGTCTTACCTTCATGCTAATTACCTCCTAAAAGTTTTACATAAGTAAAACTGGGTTCGAAAGCATACGCTTAGTTTTGCGGAGCAAAACTTATTTCGTAGTTCCCATCTATTTACGGTAAGTTATACGACCTTTAGTCAAATCATAAGGCGATAACTGCACGACGACTTTGTCTCCGGTCAGTATACGGATAAAGTGCATCCGCAATTTCCCGGATACATGGGCAAGAATTTGGTGACCGTTTTCCAGCTCAACCTTAAATGTTGCATTCGGCAACGGTTCAATGACCGTACCTTCCACCTCAATGACATCTTCCTTAGCCACAGTTAGTCTCCTTTCTCTTTCGCGCTTATTCCTTCCGGATCACCATACTTCGTCACTGCAAAACGCAGCTTTCCATTGGTCACCCTTCCGGTCTCTTTCAAACTGTCCACAACCTCACTGCTGATGAAAGGTATGAGCTCCAGATGAAGAATATTCTTCTTCTTCGGCACGTCAAACTTCCGTTTGTCCCCATCGGCAATGTATACAAATCTGCTGTCAACAACTGCGATAACAATGGCAGCCTCTCCGGCATCCTTGCCTTTGAGAATTCTCACCAATTGACCAACCTGCGGGCTGCTCCCAGTACTCAAATGAAGATCACCTACGCATTCAGTTTTGTGAAAATTTCCATGCCGTCCGGAGTAACTGCTACTGTATGTTCAAAATGAGCACACAATGAACCGTCTACCGTAACGACCGTCCAGTTATCTTCCAGCGTTTTGACATACCGTTCACCCACGTTTACCATCGGCTCAATCGCCAGCACCATGCCAGGTTTAAGCCTTGGTCCGCGGTCCGCTATGCCATAATTCGGAATTTGCGGTTCTTCATGCAGTTCTGCCCCAATGCCATGACCAACATACTCGCGTACCACCGAAAACCCGGCTTCTTCAATGTATTTCTGTATGGCGTGGGAGATTGTAAACAAGCGCACATCCGGCTTAACTAACGCCAGTCCTGCGTACAGGGAGCCCTCCGTAACGTCCAGCAAACGCTGAGCCTCTTCGGAAATGCTGCCCACCCCGTAGGTCCAGGCGGAATCACCGTGATAACCGCGGTACTCTGCGCCGATATCCAGCGAAATAATATCGCCTTCGATCAGCTTGCGTTTACCCGGAAATCCATGCACCAATTGTTCATTGACTGAAGCGCAAATGCTGGCAGGAAAACCGTTGTAACCTTTGAAAGACGGCACAGCACCTTGACTGCGAATGTATTGATCTGCAATTCTGTCGAGCTCTCCGGTTGTGATCCCTGGCTCAATAGCCTGTGATATCAAACGGTGACTCTCGGCAACAATTCGACCAGCTTCCCTCATAAAGGCAAGTTCCTGTTCGGACTTACATATGATCATTACACTAACCTCGCAGTAAAGACACTATTTCGGAAGAAACGACATCGATTTCGTTTTCCCCGTTCACCTGACGCAAAAGACCTTTATTCTCATAAAACGCGAGCAAAGGCGCTGTCTTGTTGTCGTACTCATCAAGACGCTTTCCTACGCTCTCTTCATTGTCATCTGGACGTTGATACAGCTCACCGCCATCAATGTCGCAAATGCCTTCTTGCTTTGGCGGATTGAAGATCAGATGATAGGATGCTCCGCACACGCTGCAGATTCTACGTCCCGTAAGACGTGCCATAAGCAGGCCGCGGTCAACATTCAAGTTGATCACATGATCCAAGGAAGTGTTCAAACGACTCAGGATTCCATCCAGCGCTTCCGCTTGCGAAAGGGTTCTTGGAAAACCGTCCAATAAAAAACCTTTTTCGCAATCGGACTGCTGCAGCCGTTCTTCCACGATTCCAATGGTCACATCATCTGGTACAAGCAAACCTTGATCGATATAGGACTTGGCCTGAAGTCCCACTGGAGTTTCCTGCTTGATTGCCAAGCGGAAGGCGTCTCCAGTTGAGATATGAGGAATACCAAGTTCTTTCACGACTACAGCTGCTTGTGTTCCCTTGCCTGCCCCAGGAGGGCCCATGAATAAAAAGTTCACGATTTCTCTCTCCCTCCAAGATTCGCCACCAAGCAAGAAACAGCACAATAGGTGCCGGGAAGTCTTCGTTTCTTAAGCCTCACCGGAACCTATCGCCTATTTATTGATGAAGCCTTTGTAATGGCGTTTAATCAAATGGCTCTCAATCTGTTTCATTGTATCCAATGCTACCCCGATCACGATCAGAATCGATGTACCACCAATCTGAACCGAGTCAGGCAACCCGGAAATCTTCCCGAAGAATACAGGAAGTACGGATATTACAGCCAGGAACAGCGCGCCTGACATCGTCAGACGGGACATTACCTTGGTCAAGTATTTCTCCGTTGCTTTACCAGGACGAATTCCCGGAATGTATCCACCATTCTTCTTCATGTTGTCAGCCATCTGCTGTGGGTTCATCTGAACGAACGTATAGAAGAACGTAAATCCGATGATCATCACAATATACAGAACCATGCCGAGGGGCTCATTAAACTTCAGGTTGCCAGCAACCCATTTTGCCCACTCATGTGTTGACCAGAAGTTGGAGATAACAACTGGGAATTGCAGTAAGGACACAGCGAAAATGACAGGGATAACGCCCGCTGCGTTAATCTTCAGCGGAATATGCGTGTTCTGTCCACCATACATCTTGTTGCCGACTACGCGTTTGGCATATTGTACAGGAATTTTCCGTATACCTTGTTGTACAAAGATTACTCCTGCAACAATAGCCACAAGCACGATCACAACAATCACGACTTTAAGAATATTCAGGAACGTCTGATCCGGCTGAATAAAGCTGGACTGAGCCGTAGCTGCTATATGTCCCGGAACGCCTGCGACGATTCCCGCAAAAATCAGGATCGAAATCCCGTTTCCGATACCCTTTTCGGTGATTTGTTCACCTAGCCACATCAAGAAGGAAGTACCTGCCGTCAGGATAATGGCAACCAGTAAGTAATCGGCAAAGGTAGCGTTAGGCATCATCTGTGCACTATAGATTCGGTTAAAACCTATAGAAGTGGCAAAGCCTTGAATTAGCGCCAATACTACAGTACCGTACCGCGTAATTTGGGCCAATTGCTTTTTCCCGTGCTCCCCTTGTTTAGCCCATTCAGCAAACTTAGGAACAACATCCATCGACAATAACTGCACGATGATGGATGCTGTGATGTACGGGTAGATACTAATCGCAAATATTGAGAAGTTCTTGAGCGCTCCTCCGGAGAAGGTGTTCAAAAGACTCATCAATGCTTCACCGGTCTGATTAGCCGATTGCAAGATATCCTTATTAACTCCAGGAACCGGCACATACGAACCAATGCGGTAGATGATCAAAACGAACAGGGTAAAAAGGATCTTTTTGCGCAAATCTTCAACATGCCATATATTCTTAAGCGTCTTGAACATTAGATCACCTCGGTTTTACCGCCGGCAGCCTGGATTTTCTCTACCGCAGATTGAGAGAACTTATTTGCTTGTACAGTCAATTTAACGGATAGTTCGCCGTTGCCGAGGATTTTAATACCGCTCTTGGAGTTCTTGACAACGCCAGTTTCCAGCAACAACGCAGGAGTTACTTCTGTTCCTTCTGCGAAGTTGTTCAGATCTTCCAGGTTCACAATCGCGTACTCTTTACGGGTAGGATTGATGAAACCACGTTTAGGCAGACGACGGTAGAGTGGGTTTTGACCACCCTCGAAGCCCGGGCGAACACCACCGCCGGAACGGGAGTTTTGACCCTTATGACCGCGACCGGAAGTTTTACCGTTACCGCTACTAGGACCGCGACCAACGCGGTTGCGTTCTTTACGGGACCCTGGAGCAGGAGCAAGTTCATGTAACTTCATCGTTTGCACCTCCTTATTGTTGTTAATTTATTACGAAGGATTTAGCCTTCGATTTCAGTAACAGATACCAAATGGCTCACTTTGTTGATCATTCCGCGAATTGCGGGATTGTCATTGTGAACCACTGTCGAATTGAGTTTACGCAGGCCGAGCGTCTTAACTGTAACACGTTGTGTTTCAGGACGTCCAATTACGCTGCGTACGAGGGTAATCTGCAATTTTGCCATTGACGTTCCCCTCCTTAACCGCGCAGTTCTTCGACAGATTTGCCGCGAAGTTTCGCGACCTCTTCAATGCGCTTCAGACGGGAAAGACCCTCCAAAGTTGCATTGACCATATTCATGGAGTTCGAAGAACCCAAAGATTTTGTCAAGATGTCGCCAACGCCTGCCAATTCCAATACCGCACGAACTGGTCCGCCAGCGATAACGCCCGTACCTTCGGATGCTGGTTTCAGCAACACGCGTCCTGCGCCGAAGTGACCAGTAACCAAGTGAGGAATCGAAGTTCCTACGATTGGAATGTGAATCAGGTTTTTCTTGGCATCTTCAATACCTTTGCGGATGGCTTCCGGAACTTCGCCGGCTTTACCGATACCCGCTCCGACGTAGCCGTTGCCATCGCCCACAACAACCAATGCACTAAAGCTGAAACGGCGTCCGCCTTTTACAACTTTAGCAACCCGGTTAATGTGTACAACTCTTTCTGTCAGCTCTAAACTGTTCGGATCTACACGCAAGTCGTTAACCTCCTTTTAAGAATTATTCTAGAATTCAAGACCAGCTTCGCGAGCTGCATCTGCCAATGCTTGAATCCGTCCATGGTACAAGTATCCACCGCGGTCAAATACAACCACTGTATGACCTTTTGCTTTAGCGCGCTCAGCGACCAATTGGCCTACTTTGCTTGCAGCTTCAACGCTACCGCCATTACCGATGCTACCGCTCAGTTCTTTATCAAGTGTAGAGGCAGATACGATAGTAACGCCTGTAACATCATCGATCAATTGAGCGTAGATGTGTTTCGAAGAACGGAACACATTCAAACGTGGACGCTCAGTAGTACCCTGAATTTTCTTACGAACACGCAGGTGTCTCTTGAGACGAGCCTTGTTTTTGTCCTCTTTTGTAATCATGCTTCCCTTTCACTCCCTTCAGTTTGCCGTAAACAGCTTCACTTTAAGATGCACGGGGTATCTTACAATTAAGATTGGGCCGATTATTTCTTCTTACCGGCTTTACCTTCCTTGCGGATGATACGCTCGCCTTCATATTTGATACCTTTACCTTTATACGGTTCAGGTTCACGTACGGAACGGATTTTGGCAGCATAAGCGCCTACGCGTTCTTTGTCGATACCTTTAACGATGATCTTCGTGTTCGCAGGAACTTCGAACTCGATACCCGCTTCCGGTGTAATTTCAACCGGGTGGGAGTAACCAACGTTCAGAACGATTTTATCTCCGGATTTGCTTGCACGATATCCGACCCCAACCAGTTCCAGAGATTTCGAAAAACCTTCAGTCACACCACTCACCATGTTGCTGACAACGGAGCGGGTTGTGCCGTGAAGTGAACGATGCAATTTGTTATCCGACGGGCGAACAACAGTGATTTCGTTATTTTCAACTGTAATCTTCATGTCTTTATGAAGCTCACGAGTCAAAGTGCCTTTTGGACCTTTTACTGTAATAACGGCGTTGTCCAAAGTGACATCTACACCGCTAGGTACTGCGATTGGTTTGCGACCAATACGAGACATGTGTTGCACCTCCTTATCTTGTGACGTTTATTACCAAACGTAGCAGACAACTTCTCCGCCCGATTTAGATTGACGAGCTTCTTTGTCGGTCATAACTCCCTTGGATGTGGAGATAATCGCGATTCCAAGGCCGCCGAGTACACGAGGAACTTCATTGCTCTTCGTGTAAACGCGAAGGCCTGGCTTACTGATTCTTTTCAGTCCAGAAATAACGCGCTCTTGGTTAGGGCCGTATTTCAAGAAGATACGGATAATCCCTTGTTTGCTATCCTCAACGAATTCAGCATCACGAATGAAGCCTTCACGCTTCAAGATGTCCGCGATTTGTTTTTTCATTGTAGAAGCAGGCATTTCTACTGTCTCGTGACGCACAATGTTAGCGTTACGAATACGAGTAAGCATATCTGCAATAGGATCAGACATAGTCATGTGTGTAAACCTCCTTCCCGTTTATAAACTTCTTACCAACTTGCTTTTTTCACGCCAGGGATCTGGCCTTTATAAGCTAATTCACGGAAACAAATTCTGCAAATTTTGAACTTTTGCAGTACCGAATGTGGACGACCACAACGCTCGCAACGTGTATAAGCACGTACTTTGAACTTAGGTTCGCGTTGTTGTTTAACTTTCATCGAAGTTTTTGCCACTTAGCCTGACACCTCCTAAACAGTTTCGGAGAAATGGATGAACCGACCTTATTTTACGAAAGGCGCTCCCAGTTGCGTAAGCAACTCACGGGATTCCTCGTCCGTCTTTGCCGTCGTTACGATAACGATGTCCATACCGCGGACTTTATCCACTTTGTCATACTCGATTTCTGGGAAGATCAATTGTTCTTTAAGACCCAGTGTGTAGTTACCACGGCCGTCAAAAGCCTTGTTGGAAATACCACGGAAGTCACGTACGCGTGGAAGCGTTACGTTGAACAATTTGTCCAGGAAGTAGTACATGCGATCTCCGCGCAGTGTTACTTTAACCCCGATCGGCATGTTCTCGCGCAGTTTGAAACCGGCGATGGACTTTTTAGCTTTAGTGATTACTGGCTTTTGACCAGCGATCAATTGCATATCGTTAACTGCTGCATCAAGTACTTTCGAGTTTTGAACAGCGTCACCCACACCCATGTTGATGACAACCTTCTCGATCTTAGGTACTTGCATAACAGTCGAATAGTTAAACTTCTGCATCAAAGCAGGAGTAATTTCGTTCAGAAAACGTTCTTTCATTCTTGCTGCCATGAAGATTTTCCTCCTTTCCTTAGGGCTGATTAGTCGATAATTTCTCCGGATCTCTTAGCAACCCGTACCTTCTTACCGTTATCCAATACTTTGTAACCGATGCGGGTTACTTTACCACTCTTCGGATCAATGTGCATTACGTTGGACACATGGATCGAAGCTTCCTGCTCGATGATTCCACCTTGTGGATTCAACTGGTTCGGCTTTTGGTGTTTTTTCACCAAGTTCACGCCTTCTACCAGGACTCGGTTTTGGCGAGGGTAAGCAGCGATGACACGACCTTTTTTACCTTTGTCTTTCCCGCTGATCACAATCACCACGTCGTCTTTTTTCACGTGCAGTTTATTGTTATGGGATTCCAGAACTTTTTTCACTCTAGGCATTTATTACACCTCCTATGACTAACCTTCGGTTTATTAAAACCGTGTGTATTAGATAACTTCCGGTGCCAAGGAAACGATCTTCATGTAGTCTTTATCGCGAAGTTCGCGAGCAACTGGTCCGAAGATACGCGTTCCGCGTGGGCTTCTGTCGTCTTTAACAACAACAGCTGCATTTTCGTCAAAAGAGATGTAAGAACCGTCTTTACGACGTACAGAACGCTTAGTGCGAACAACAACCGCTCTAACTACATCACCCTTTTTGACAACGCCGCCTGGTGTTGCTTGTTTTACCGAGCAAACGATCAGATCGCCAATTGCTGCTGTACGGCGTCCAGTACCACCCAGTACGCGGATACACATCAGTTCCTTCGCACCAGAGTTGTCAGCCACATGCAAACGTGTAAATGGTTGAATCATTATATTTTCCTCCTTCCGGAAAGGCTTTGCCCATTATCTTAGATAATAATCGCTTTTTCTACCACTTCAACCAGTCTCCAACGTTTGTCTTTCGACAATGGACGAGTTTCCATGACTTTAACGACATCACCAATTTTAGCTACATTCTCTTCATCATGTGCCTTGAATTTCTTCGTGGACTTGATGCGTTTGTGATACAAGTTGTGCTTCTTATAGGTTTCAACAGCAATTACGATGGTTTTATCCATTTTGTCGCTGACTACTTTACCAACCAGCACTTTACGTGCATTACGCTCTTCGCTCATAGTTAGCCTCCTTCCTGAATACGGATATAAAATCCGCCATCACTTAACTAATCCCAAGTACTCTTTGATGGATAATGGTTTTAGCACGAGCTATTTCCTTACGCACATCACGAATCCGAGTCGGGTTGTCCAGTTGGCCAGTTGCCAATTGAAAACGGAGATTGAAAAGCTCTTCCTTGAATCCGGCGATCTTTTGTTCAATCTCGGCAGTGGTTAAGTTGCGAAGTTCATTAGCTTTCATTTGCTTCACCACCCACTTCTTCACGTTTCACAAACTTAGTCTTAACAGGCAGCTTGTGAGCGGCAAGACGCATCGCTTCACGAGCGATTTCTTCCGACACGCCTCCGAGTTCGAACATAATCTTGCCCGGTTTAACTACGGCTACCCATTTCTCAACGTTACCTTTACCACTACCCATACGAACCTCAAGAGGCTTTTGAGTAATTGGCTTATCCGGGAAAATCTTAATCCACACTTTACCACCACGTTTGATGTAACGTGTCATCGCGATACGTGCAGCTTCGATTTGACGGTTAGTGATCCAAGATGGCTCCAGAGCTTGCAGACCGAATTCGCCGAAGTTCAGCGTGGTGCCGCCTTTTGCCATACCTTTCATGTGACCGCGTTGTTGCTTGCGGTGTTTAACGCGTTTTGGTACCAACATGATTAGTTGCCTCCTTCCTGAGCAGCTTGTTTCTTAGCTGGGGGAAGAACTTCTCCACGGTAGATCCATACTTTTACGCCGATACGGCCGTAAGTTGTATGTGCTTCAGCCGTTCCGTAATCGATATCGGCACGAAGCGTATGAAGTGGAACTGTTCCTTCGCTATAACCTTCTGAACGGGCAATCTCAGCGCCGCCAAGACGTCCGCCAACTTGTGTTTTAATCCCTTTTGCACCGGAACGCATAGTTCTTTGAATCGCTTGTTTCAAAGCACGACGGAACGATACGCGACGCTCCAATTGTTGTGCAATGCTTTCAGCAACCAGAATTGCATCCAATTCAGGGTGTTTGATTTCATTGATGTTGATGTGTACTTTCTTACCGCCGGCAATAGCAGTAACTGCGCTACGAAGAATTTCTACTTCTGCGCCACCCTTACCGATAACCATACCTGGCTTAGCAGTATGAATTGTTACGTTCACACGGTTTGCCGCTCTTTCGATCTCGATGCGGGAAACAGCGGAATCTTTCAATTTGCCTTTAAGGTATTCACGGATTTTGACGTCTTCCATTAAAAGAGTACCGAAATCTTTGCCTGCATACCATTTAGATTCCCAGTCACGAATAATTCCGACCCGGAGTCCGACTGGATTTACCTTTTGACCCACACGTTATCCCTCCCTTATTTCTCAGATACCACCAAAGTAATGTGGCTTGTGCGTTTATTGATCCGGCTAGCGCGGCCCATGGCGCGTGGACGGAAACGTTTCATAGTAGGACCCTGGTTAACGAAAACTTCGCTAACGAACAAGCTGTTCACGTCCATAGAATAGTTGTGCTCAGCATTCGCAATTGCTGAGTTAAGCAACTTCTCAACCACTGGAGAAGCCGACTTCGGAGTGTGGCGAAGAATTGCAATCGCTTCTCCAACTTGCTTACCGCGAATCAAGTCAACAACCAATTTCGCTTTACGAGCAGAAATGCGCACCGATCTAGCATGTGCTTTTGCTTCCATTGTTTTCCCTCCTCTCGAACGAAGAACTTAATTATCTTCTTGTTTTCTTATCGTCACCCGCGTGGCCTTTGTAAGTACGTGTTGGCGCGAACTCGCCCAATTTGTGACCTACCATATCTTCCGTTACGTATACTGGCACGTGTTTACGGCCGTCATATACACCAAACGTATGTCCGATAAACTGAGGGAAAATAGTGGAGCGACGGGACCAAGTTTTAACAACGACTTTCTTGTCTGCCGCGTTCAGTTCCTCAACTTTTTTCAGCAGGTAACCATCGATAAATGGTCCCTTTTTCAAACTGCGACCCATGTATGAATCCTCCCTTCATGACAAATCTTCAAACCGCGAATCGACGCTTCGCGCTTAACTTACTGCCAGAAGCGTCTTATTTCGTGCGGCGGCGAACGATATATTTATCAGATGCCTTGTTTTTCTTACGCGTTTTGTAACCAAGGGTTGGTTTACCCCAAGGAGACATAGGCGATTTACGTCCGATTGGAGCGCGGCCTTCACCACCACCGTGTGGGTGATCGTTAGGGTTCATTACTACCCCGCGAACTTCAGGACGTTGGCCAAGCCAGCGACTGCGTCCAGCTTTACCGATTTTGATCAATTCGTGATCTTCGTTACCTACGGAACCGATGGTTGCGCGGCAAACGCTCAGGATCTTACGAACTTCACCGGAGTTCAAGCGAACGGATACGTATTTTTCTTCTTTACCCAGCAATTGAGCTTCTGTACCAGCAGCACGAACCAATTGTCCGCCTTTACCTGGCTTCAACTCAATGTTGTGGATAACTGTACCAACCGGAATGTTTTCCAGTGGAAGGGTGTTACCAATTTTGATATCGGCTTTAGGGCCAGACTCAATCTTATCCCCAACTTTAAGGCCTTTAGGAGCGATGATGTAGCGTTTCTCTCCATCAGCATAGTGGATCAAAGCAATATTGGATGTACGGTTCGGGTCATACTCGATTGTAGCAACGCTACCAGGTATGCCGTCTTTCGTACGTTTGAAGTCGATAATACGGTATTTACGTTTGTGTCCGCCGCCGTGGTGACGAACCGTAATTTTACCTTGGTTGTTGCGGCCCGCTTTTTTGCTCAGTGGCGCAAGCAACGATTTCTCTGGCTGGTTTGTTGTGATTTCTTCAAACGTAGACACGGACATTGCGCGTCTGGCCGGAGAGGTCGGTTTGTACTTTTTGATTGGCACTATATTTCCCTCCTTACTTTAAGAGTATTATTCTACCGCTTCAAAGAATTCAAGCGGCTTGCTGTCCGGGCTCAGCTTAACGATGGCTTTTTTCCACTCTGGAGTATATCCGGAGTATTTGCCATAACGTTTCAGTTTGCCAGGTACACGCATTGTGTTCACACTAACTACTTTAACTTTGAAAATAGCCTCAACGGCTTTTTTGATTTCGGTCTTGTTAGCACGAATATCCACTTCAAAAGCGTATTTCAATTCGCTCATGTATTCGGAAGTGCGCTCCGTAATCACCGGACGTTTGATAATATCACGAGGATCTTTCATTACGCGAACACCTCCTCTACCTTCAGAACTGCTTCCTTGGTGATGATCAGTTTGTCGTACGAAAGTACGTCAAGAACATTGATGCCATCAGCCGCTACGAATTTCACCCCAGGGATGTTACGAGCGGAAAGAGCTACGTTATCGTTGTAGCTGTCAGCTACGATCAACGCTTTGCGATCTACTTTCAGATTGTTCAGAATAGCTGCGAATTCTTTCGTTTTCGGAGCATTCAATGTCAAGCTATCCAATACGATAATGTCTTTATCGAGAACTTTCGAAGACAACGCGGATTTGATAGCCAAACGGCGAACTTTCTTAGGCAGTTTCCAGGAATAGCTACGAGGAGTTGGTCCGAAGACTACGCCGCCGCCTTTCCATTGTGGGGAACGAATGGAGCCTTGACGAGCACGACCTGTACCTTTTTGTTTCCAAGGCTTACGTCCGCCGCCACGCACTTCAGAACGTCCTTTAACTTTGTGTGTACCACGACGAAGGGAAGCTCTTTGCAGCAATACAGCTTCATGCAGCACATGCACGTTCGGCTCAATACCGAATACTGTTTCACTCAGTTCAACTTCGCCAACTTCGCTACCACTGATATTAAAAAGTGTTACTTTTGGCATTTCATGTTCCTCCTTTCTTTAGGAATTATTTCTTAACGGTTTGTTTCACTTTCACAAAGCTGTTTTTAGGGCCCGGAATCGCGCCTTTAACCAGCAATACGTTACGTTCTACATCCACACGGATGATTTCAAGCTTTTGAACCGTCACAGTTGTGTGGCCCATGTGACCTGGAAGGCGTTTGCCCTTAGGAACACGGTTAGCTTGGATCGAACCCATGGAACCTGGTCTTCTGTGGTAACGGGAACCGTGAGCCATTGGTCCGCGGCTTTGTCCCCAACGCTTGATAACACCTTGGAAACCTTTACCCTTGGTTGTACCGGTTACGTCAACAAATTCGCCTTCTGCGAAAATGTCAGCCTTAAGCTCTTGTCCAACCTCGAGTGCCCCGAGATCAACACCGCGAATTTCGCGAACGTAGCGCTTAGGTGTTGCATTTGCCTTTTTGGCGTGACCTTGTTCAGGCTTGTTAGAGCGACTTTCCTTCTTGTCGGAAAAGCCCAACTGCACTGCTTCATATCCGTCGATATTCAGGTCTTTCTTTTGCAGTACCACACAAGGTCCAGCTTCGATAACAGTAACAGGAATTACGTTACCTTCTGCAGTAAACACTTGAGTCATACCGAGTTTTTTTCCCAAGATACCTTTCATGTTGACACCTCTTTTCTTTTCCTAAGTTCCTAATGTTAGTATTACAATTTGATTTCGATATCTACACCGGACGGCAGATCCAAGCGCATCAAGGCGTCCACAGTTTGTGGTGTTGGGTTCACAATATCGATCAAACGTTTGTGAGTCCGTTGTTCAAACTGTTCACGGGAATCCTTGTACTTGTGCACCGCACGGAGAATAGTAATGATTTGCTTCTCAGTTGGCAGCGGGATCGGCCCGGATACACCAGCACCGGAACGTTTTGCTGTTTCAACGATCTTCTCTGCGGATTGATCAAGAATTCTGTGGTCGTAAGCTTTCAAGCGAATACGAATTTTTTGCTTTGCCATTTTAGTCCCTCCTTCTATCGCCCAATTTGGTATCGGACATACTCCGTGAAAATTTTCCGACGTTCGTCCCCATGGCAAAGGGGCCGGGTGTGTCAGTAACCTCTCACATCATCGCAACGTCTCAGAACAACATTTATTATTATATAGAATAGGCGGATACTTTGCAAGCGAAAATAAAAAAACGCGCATAAATTTTTCATGCAGCGTTAATTTTGGTCCTAAATCGTCTTTCTTCTATATATAAGTTAAAGATTTTCCGTAGCTGATTTGAAAAACACTGCCGAGGACGCAGTCTGGGCTGTTGTGGATCCGATTCCTTCAATCGTCTCGATCAAAGTTCGTATTTCCTCTTCTACCGTAACAATCTCCTGAGTACTACGCTGCATGGCTTCCACAATCTCAGCGAAAAGTTGACTCGTCTCCGTGGATTTCTGCTTACCACTTTTAGTGAGTTCCTGGACCTTACGGATCTCCTCCACTACCTGTTGACTGAGCAGGCCTGACTTGCTCGTGAGCTCCCCAATCAATACTACTGTGGTCTTGGTATCCTCCGCAAGCCTGCTGACTTCGTGTGCGACTACAGCGAACCCTCTTCCATGCTCACCAGCCCTGGCTGCCTCTATAGTAGCATTTAGAGAAAGGATCTTGGTTTGATCGGCAATCTCCTGGACAGCAACCACAATCTTCTGGATCTGCTTAGCGGAACTGGACAGTTCATTCACCGATCGTTCCATCGCTTGGGTCCGCTCAAAGATATAGTTAATTCGTTCCGAGAGGTCACTCAAATGTGCTCGTCCATCCTGCGCCATCTCTTGAGACTCCTGAGCGGAAGCAGCCGTACGCTTGAAAGTATCATTAACTTCATTACTGCTGGCCACCAGCTGCTCCACAGCGGCGTTGGTATCCATGCTGAGATCTACCAGTTCACCACTGAATTCTGCTATTTTCTGCTTCAATTCATTTTTTACGGTCTCATACTGCACTTCTTTCTCGCGGATATTCTCTTTCTCGTAGGCTTCCAGCACTAGTTGCTGTTCCAGATTCAACAGCTTAGTCACAGTCTGGACAAAGGCCACTCGTTCCTGATCATTGGTTGCTTCATTGTGGATAACAGTGATAAATACATTTTGGAGGTTTTGAAAAGCGGATAAGTACCATTTGGGCTCAAGCCCAACTCTCTTATGGATGTTTGCAATGTGGAGGCGTTTGGCAATATATTCTTCATTAACATTGCCGTCGAAGATCTCGATGATGTGATCGTGCAGCGTTTTTTTCAGTCGCTCAATACTACTGTGCTCCTGAATGATGGCTTCTAACTTGCGCACGCCCAACACCGAGTTGTAAAACTGATCAATGATGTAATCAATATTGCGTTCGAGAATCGGCTTGATCTTACGTAGCTGAGATAAATCTTCTTTCGTAAGATCAATCATTTTCATCTGCTCATTAAGCTCCTCATGCCCGTCAAGACTATGAAAGACCCCATTAACTAACGTTAAGGAAGTAGCCTCATGAGAGGAATCTATATCGGGAGGTTTCACAGTGTTCCTTCGTAAAGCTAAAGTGTGCATAAAAGAAAACGGACATTTCCCCATAATAACACTCCCCAAATCCCTATCTTTTTACAATGAATATATTCTCATATTATCCTATCCATCTGTTAAGTGTAAAGAATTTTAAGTTGTTTTTTGTAGGAATTTGTTGAAATAAATCAGATAAAAGCTGTATCTATCTTTTTTCATGTCGCATTTTGTATTTTAATGTCTTATTTCTTACTTGCTCTCTTGAATATTAAAAAGAAGTCTCACATTGATACCAGAAGGTATCTTGCTAAAACTCCTTAAATAAAGGTCACCATTGGTAAGGTAAATCTTAGGTACACAATATTTTTCTACTCGTACGGATCTCGCTCATACCTATTAGGGCATCCAAGTCTAAAATATTGATCACTCGTTTACGCACCGCAATCCATTTCCACTTAACAAATTGGTTGAGCTTTCGGCTTAGCGTTTCTGCAGTTGTTCCGATCATTGCTGCGATTTCTTTTTTGGGTGCTGGCAAAAGGATCTCTCTCGAATGCTCTCCATATGCCCGAACTGCTGCATCCTTTGAATAGAAGTAGATGAGAATTTTGGCCAGCCGCTGTTCCACCTCTAGCATATGCATCGCACCAGCCCACTCCTCTGCATAATGGAGCTGCTCACTCATCGACAGTAGGAAGTTATACGCAAGCGTCGCATTACCCGCCAATAAAGGGAGGAACTGCTCTCTGTGCAAGCAGCATACTGTACCCTCTTCCAGCATCTCAGCATTAACATAACTCTCTGTGTTCTTCAGCATGGAGAACTGACCACAATAATCCCCTGGGAACAGAAACCGCAAAATATGCTCCTTTCCATCCCGACTGCTCTGTGTAAGTTTAATCATGCCCGAATGCAATACAAATAAAGAATCCGATGGTTCACCTTCAACGCATACCAGATCCCCCTTGCTATAGCGCTTCGACTCAATAATCCCCTCTATAAGTGCTACTTCTGCATCCGTTAGACCTTTAAATACCGGCACACGCTGAACACAGGAAGATAAACAACAACTAGAACAGGACATGTTATCTCCCTTCTTTATAGTGATACTCTTACCATAGCAAAGCGCTACCTTCATCCTTGTGATTACCATCACCGTAATTTTGAATAATTGATCTATATCAAGGACGTAACTCTTTAAGACTGTCACAATAGGCATATAGAAAAAGATTATCAGGAGGAAATGCTCATGCTGCAATACAGCTTTGAGGATATGAAGAGAATGGACCGGGCTCAGCTAGGCAATATGGTTCCACTAGAGCTTTTTCGCACGATACGCCTGATCGGACTGAACCAAGGTCTTCCTATGGGGGGAAAGGATGACTGCTTTTGCAAAGGGCTGCCTGTACAGGAGGAAAAAATGATCTGTGATCTAGAAGGCGCAATTCTAGAAGGGGCAATATCCAAAATTATGGGTCGAATAATACCG
Source organism: Paenibacillus sp. GCM10012306 (assembly GCF_042649265.1). NCBI lineage: Bacteria > Bacillati > Bacillota > Bacilli > Caryophanales > Paenibacillaceae > Paenibacillus > Paenibacillus sp. GCM10012306. The sequence goes on from NZ_JBHRYW010000020.1 coordinate 29,158, forward strand.
GTAAGAGAGATCAAGTGCGATGCCCCTGGTCACAAGCACTGTGAGTATGAGATCAGACTTTAACTAAACAACCTATAAGGAAAGGTAGATTTTCATGCAGAAATTGATTTTATCCGAAGCTATCCAATACAAAGAAAGCCGTTTTACAAAAAGAGTTCTCTTTCAAGAAGGCGAAAGCGTCGTATTCGTACTAAATTTCCTGCCCGGTCAGCAACTACCCACACATACACATCCAGGAACTGATGTCTACATTCTGATGCTTGATGGCAAGGGCACAAATTACTGTGGACGGAGTAGATAAGGAGAGCAATAAGGGAGAGGTTATCCACATCGGTGGAGAGGAAGCATTTGCTTTTCATAACAGTGGGGAAATCCCGGCAAGTCTATATGTCGTATTATGCAAAATCCCAGATGCAGCCTACACCCGTAACGTTTAGATGAATTTGTTCTCCTTAAAAAAGCTCTGTTGCCGCATTTAGTGGTGCAGAGTTTTTTATGTGTTTATGTATACATCTATGTATCTATGAATGTACAAAAAAACAGAGGATCTTCAAGAGAAGACCCTCTGTCCTTATTAAGCAACTATCCTAATGGATAGAGCCAAATTATTTAGTGATGGTTGCTACAGCGCCGGCGCCAACTGTACGTCCACCTTCACGAATGGAGAACTTAGTACCTTCTTCAATCGCGATTGGGGAGATCAGGGCAACCGTTACAGTGATGTTATCACCAGGCATAACCATTTCAGTACCTTCTGGCAGGTTGATGATACCAGTTACGTCAGTTGTACGGAAGTAGAACTGTGGACGGTAACCAGTGAAGAAAGGCTTGTGACGGCCACCTTCTTCTTTAGTCAGAACGTAGATTTGAGCACTGAATTCAGTGTGTGGCTTAACGGAAGCTGGTTTAGCCAATACTTGACCGCGCTCGATGTTGTTACGGTCTACACCACGAAGCAAAGCTCCGATGTTGTCGCCCGCTTGAGCGGAATCCAGCAATTTACGGAACATTTCAACGCCCGTAACTACGGATTTCTTAGTTTCTTCGTGAATACCAACGATTTCGATTTCTTCGCCCACTTTAATGGTTCCGCGTTCTACGCGACCAGTTGCCACAGTACCGCGGCCAGTGATGGAGAATACGTCCTCGACAGGCATCAAGAAAGGCTTGTCAGTTTGACGCTCTGGAAGTGGAATGTACTCATCGATGATGTTGAACATTTCAACGATCTTTTGAGCCCACTCGCCGTCTGGGTTTTGCAGAGCTTCACGAGCGGATCCACGAGTGATTGGAGTGTCGTCGCCTGGGAAGTCATACTCGCTCAGCAAGTCGCGAACTTCCATTTCAACCAGTTCCAACAACTCTTCGTCTTCAACCATATCACACTTGTTCAAGAAGACAACGATGTAAGGAACACCTACTTGGCGGGACAACAGGATGTGTTCGCGAGTTTGTGGCATTGGGCCGTCAGCTGCGGATACAACCAGGATCGCTCCGTCCATTTGCGCTGCGCCAGTGATCATGTTTTTAACATAGTCGGCGTGACCAGGGCAGTCTACGTGTGCGTAGTGACGAGCAGGAGTTTCATATTCAACGTGAGCTGTGGAGATAGTGATACCGCGCTCGCGCTCTTCTGGAGCTTTATCGATTTGGTCGAATGCTACAGCAGCACCACCGTAAGTTTTGGACAATACAGTTGTGATTGCAGCAGTCAGAGTTGTTTTACCATGGTCGACGTGACCGATAGTACCAATGTTAACGTGTGGTTTAGTACGTTCAAACTTTGCCTTTGCCATTTGAACAGTTCCTCCTTAATATGGTTTCCTTGTATTTTAGAGCCGTCCGTCTAGTAGATTCAAAGATGACTGTTAATCGGAACGGCAAGTCAAAACGTTGTCTTACTCTCCGCCTTTGTTCTTGGACACGATTTCTTCAGCGATGTTCTTAGGAACTTCTTCATAGTGAGAAAGCTCCATTGAGAATACGCCGCGTCCTTGTGTACCGGAACGCAGGGTTGTGGAGTATCCGAACATTTCGGAAAGAGGTACCTTCGCACGAATAATTTGAGCACCACCACGGGAATCCATACCTTCGATCCGTCCACGGCGGGAGTTCAACATACCCATTACGTCGCCCATGTATTCCTCAGGAACAGTTACTTCCACTTTCATGATTGGCTCAAGCAAGATAGGTTTACACTTATCTTTTGCTGCTTTAAGCGCCATCGAACCAGCAATTTTAAATGCCATTTCGTTGGAGTCAACATCATGGTAAGAACCATCTACGATGGTTGCCTTAACGTCTACAAGCGGGAAGCCTGCAAGTACGCCGTTTTTCATTTGCTCTTCAATACCAGCAAGTGCAGGGGCGATGTATTCTCTTGGTACAGAACCACCGACGATCTTGCTTTCGAATTGGCTGCCAGTACCCGGCTCGAGAGGTTCAAACTCAACCCACACGTGACCGTACTGACCGCGACCTCCGGATTGACGAACGAATTTACCTTCAACGCGTGCTGGAGCTTTGAATGTTTCACGGTAAGCAACCTGTGGTTTACCCACGTTGGTTTCTACCTTAAATTCGCGGCGCATACGGTCGATGATAATATCCAGGTGAAGCTCACCCATACCTGCCAGGATTGTTTGGCCTGTTTCTTCGTCAGTGTGAGCGCGAAGAGTAGGATCCTCTTCTGTCAACTTACCGAGAGCAACACCCAATTTGTCTTGGTCAGCTTTGGTTTTTGGTTCAACTGCGATTTCGATAACCGGATCAGGGAAGTTCATGGACTCCAGAATAACCGGATGTTTCTCATCACATAGTGTATCACCTGTACCTGTATCTTTCAAACCAACGGCTGCCGCGATATCACCGGAGTATACTACGGAGATTTCTTGGCGGCTGTTCGCATGCATCTGCAGGATACGGCCGATACGCTCGCGTTTGTTCTTAGTAGCGTTAACTACGTAAGAACCGGACTCCAGAATACCGGAGTATACGCGGAAGAACGTAAGTTTACCAACATAAGGGTCTGTCATGATTTTAAATGCCAATGCAGCAAACGGCTCTTCATCCGAAGAATGACGAACAGTTTCTGTACCGTCTTCAAGGTGACCTTGAATCGCAGGTACGTCCACAGGAGATGGCAAGTAATCAACAACAGCATCCAGCATCAGCTGAATACCTTTGTTACGGTAGGAAGATCCACAAATTACTGGGAAGATCTTAACTTCAACTACGCCTTTGCGAATTGCAGCTTTGATTTCCGGAATTGTAAGTTCTTCGCCTTCCAGATACTTCATAGTCAGATCTTCATCAAGTTCAGCAACTTTCTCGATCAACTCGGTACGCAGTTCCTCAACTTGGGCCAAATATTCTTCCGGAATATCCGTTACTTCGATGTTTTGGCCAAGATCATCTTTAAAGATGTGTGCTTTTTGCTCAACTAGGTCGATAATACCCGCGAAATCACTTTCTGCACCAATTGGCAGTTGAATAGCAACTGCATTGGCTTGAAGACGATCGCGCATAGTTTCGATTACGTTAAGGAAATCCGCACCGATAATGTCCATTTTGTTAACATATGCGATACGTGGAACGTTATAACGGTCAGCCTGTCTCCATACGGTTTCAGACTGAGGTTCAACGCCCTCTTTCGCACTAAATACGCCTACTGCCCCATCCAATACACGCAGGGAACGTTCAACTTCAACAGTGAAGTCAACGTGCCCTGGGGTATCAATGATATTGATGCGGTGACCTTTCCACGCAGCAGTTGTAGCAGCGGACGTAATCGTGATTCCGCGCTCTTGTTCTTGTTCCATCCAGTCCATTGTAGCTGCACCCTCGTGAACTTCACCGATTTTGTGCGTACGGCCTGTGTAGAAAAGAATCCGCTCAGTAGTAGTCGTCTTACCAGCATCAATATGCGCCATGATCCCGATATTACGTGTATTTTTTAAGGAGAACTCTCTTGCCATTGAATGGAGCTCCTTTCAAAATAGAAGTTATTTTAATGACTAGAATCCTACCAACGGTAGTGAGCAAACGCTTTGTTCGCTTCAGCCATTTTGTGCGTGTCTTCACGTTTCTTAACGGAAGCACCAGTGTTGTTGGAAGCGTCGATGATCTCAGCCGCCAAACGCTCTTCCATAGTCTTCTCACCGCGGTTACGTGAATAGTTCACGAGCCAACGTAATCCCAAAGCAGTACGTCTTTCAGGCTTAACCTCGATAGGTACTTGGTAGTTCGCACCGCCGACACGACGAGCCTTAACTTCCAATACCGGCATGATATTCTTGATGGCAGCTTCGAAAACTTCCATCGGCTCTTTACCCGTACGTTCTTGAATCAGCTTGAACGAATTGTACAGAATGCTTTGAGCGACACCTCTTTTACCATCCAGCATAATGCGGTTGATCAAACGAGTAACCAACTTGCTATTATACAATGGATCTGGCAGTACGTCTCTCTTAGTAACTGGACCTTTGCGTGGCATGGATATCCCCCTTTCTTAAATGGTTCTTACTTAGTTTTAATCTTATTTCTTCACTTTAGGACGTTTTGCACCATACTTGGAGCGAGCTTGCATACGGTTAGCTACGCCAGCTGTATCCAGTGCACCACGAACGATGTGATAACGAACTCCCGCAAGGTCTTTAACTTTACCTCCGCGCAGCAATACAACGCTGTGCTCTTGAAGGTTGTGTCCGATACCTGGGATGTAAGCAGTCACCTCAAGACGGTTCGTCAAACGAACACGGGCATACTTACGAAGTGCGGAGTTTGGTTTACGTGGAGTCATTGTGCCTACACGAGTGCACACACCGCGTTTTTGCGGGGCGCTCAAATTTGTAGTCTCACGCTTCAGGGCGTTATACCCTTTTTGAAGAGCAGGAGATTTGGATTTGTCGATTTTGGCTTGACGGCCTTTACGAACCAATTGATTAATTGTTGGCATGTTGTGCCACCCCCTTCCTGAATTGATAACCTTCTTACGAACTTAAGTCCACAGACCCAGGTGGTTCATAAAAAGACAAATGAAAAGTCCTTGCTGCCGAAGTACACCCCGGTACAAAAACATTTCTAGATGCTTGCTATTGTTTTAAGACGGCTGCCATCGCAGCGCCCACTTCTATTCCGCAGGCCTTGCCCAAATTCAGCATCGTATCTACATAAGTGACCTTGACACCTTGTTTGTTACAAAGCATAACAATCCTGGAAGTAAGCCGTTGATCTCCGTCCTCTGCCACATATACTTCTGCGGCTTGGCCCATCTCCACCGCTTTGACGGTTTGCTTGGTACCGATCTTGACCTGAGCATCCTGTAATCCTCTATCTTCAGTCATGAAAAATCATTACCTCCAATGAACAAGAATAACAAGACTACTCACGCACCTTAGACATATTAGCATTATCAGAAGGCCCTGTCAAGAAAAACAGCAATAAATTTATAAAATCCATATCAGGCAATCGCGTCACGTCTAACCATGTAGAAATGACGCGAATACACTGACAATGGTTGTTCTATTACTCAGCAGGAACTGTCTCTAAAGATTCCAGTTCTTCTTCTGCATTCGGATCAGAAAGTTTAACGTTGCGGTAACGATTCATACCTGTACCGGCAGGAATCAGCTTACCGATGATAACATTTTCTTTCAGGCCGAGAAGTTTATCCACTTTTCCTTTGATGGCTGCATCTGTAAGCACGCGTGTTGTCTCTTGGAAAGACGCGGCAGACAGGAAGGAGTCCGTCTCAAGGGAAGCCTTGGTAATACCGAGCAGTACCGGCTTGGCAACTGCAGGCTCATTACCCGACAGGATAGCTTCTTTGTTCGCTGCTTCGTATTCATGAATGTCTGCAAACGCACCTGGCAGGAGATTGGTATCCCCGGCATCGATGATGCGGATTTTGCGCAACATTTGTTTGATCATAACTTCAATGTGCTTATCATTGATTTCTACGCCTTGGTTACGATATACACGCTGTACTTCTTGCAGAATGTAGTTCTGTACCCCACGGATACCTTTGATACGCAGCATTTCTTTAGGGTCAATCGAACCGTCGGTCAGCTCATCGCCAGCTTCAATTTCCTGGCCTTCACTAACGCGCAGCCGTGATCCGTAAGTAATGGAGTAAGTTTTGGATTCAGCTTCACCTTGAACTTCGATTTCACGACGGTCTTTGGTTTCACGGATTTCCTTGATTACGCCATCAATCTCACTGATTGTCGCCTGACCTTTAGGGTTACGGGCTTCAAACAACTCCTGGATACGCGGCAAACCTTGTGTGATATCGTCTCCCGCAACGCCCCCGGTATGGAACGTACGCATGGTAAGCTGTGTTCCTGGTTCCCCGATGGATTGGGCAGCGATGATACCAACTGCTTCACCGATTTCCACGTGCTTGCCTGTTGCCAGGTTACGTCCGTAGCACTTCTTGCAGACACCGTGACGGGCACGGCAGCTAAGTACGGAACGAATTTGCAGTTTGGTTACACCAGCATTGACGATTGCTTCCGCTTTGTCAGAATCGATCAGGTCATTGCGGTGTACAATAATTTCCTTAGTTTCCGGATGACGAACGGTCTCGAAGCAGTAACGACCTTCAATACGGTCATACAGATCCTCGATAACTTCTTTACCATCCTGAATACGGCTAACAGTGAACCCTTTATCCGTACCGCAATCTTCTTCGCGAACGATAACATCCTGTGCTACGTCAACGAGACGACGAGTCAAGTAACCGGAGTCCGCTGTACGCAACGCTGTATCGGCCAGACCTTTACGCGCTCCGTGCGTGGAGATAAAGTACTCCAAGACGGTAAGACCTTCACGGAAGTTCGCTTTGATTGGGAGTTCGAAAATTCGTCCGGATGGTGTTGCCATCAGTCCGCGCATACCACCAAGCTGGGTGATCTGCGATTTGTTACCCCGTGCCTTCGAATCAACCATGAGCATAATGGAGTTGTAACGGTCCATTGATTTCAAGAGGATATTCGTAAGCTCGTCTTTGGTTTTCGACCAAATCTCAATGACACGGTCATACCGTTCGTCATTGGTGATCAAACCACGGCGATATTGGTTAGCAACTACATCAACCTTCGCGTCGGAATCCTTCAGAATTTGTGCTTTTTCTTCAGGTACAACAACGTCTGATACGGCAACCGTTACACCGGAACGAGTGGAGTAAGTGAAGCCCAGTTGCTTGATTTTATCCAAAATCACAGATGTTTTGGTCGTATGATAAGTCTCAAAACAACGAGCGATGATAAGCCCAAGATATTCCTTACCTACAGCACCAGCATCTGAAGCATTCATGATGCGCTCGTGGATATCGGCACCTTTTTCATAGATGAAGTACTTATCAGGCGTACCATGAAGCAGGTTTGTTTTGGTTGCTTCGTTAATATAAGGGAAGCTGCTCGGATAGATTTCATTAAAGATAATCTTTCCGACAGTTGTGATCATCAACGCATTTTGTTGCTCTTCAGTAAAGGATGTTTTGTTAAGCGCCTTAACTGGAATAGCAACACGAGCATGCAGACCTGCAGTTCCGCGTTGGTAAGCCGAAACAGCTTCGTTTACGGTGCGCAGAATCATACCGCTGCCCTTTTCTTCCTTGTTGTCCATGGTCAGGTAGTACGTACCAAGGACCATATCCTGGGAAGGTGTAACAACTGGTTTACCGTCTTTAGGGTTAAGAATGTTACCAGATGCCAGCATAAGAATGCGAGCTTCAGCTTGAGCTTCTGCTGACAGAGGTACGTGTACCGCCATTTGGTCACCGTCGAAGTCGGCGTTGTAAGCCGTACATACGAGCGGGTGAAGACGGATAGCATGACCTTCTACCAGAATCGGTTCAAACGCCTGGATACCGAGACGGTGAAGCGTAGGGGCACGGTTAAGCAGAACCGGGTGCTCTCTGATTACTTCTTCAAGCACATCCCATACTTCAGGACTAACGCGCTCAACTTTACGTTTTGCGCTCTTTATGTTGTGGGCAAGCCCTTTATTAACCAATTCTTTCATTACAAATGGCTTGAACAGTTCCAGCGCCATTTTCTTAGGCAGGCCGCATTGGTACATCTTGAGGTACGGACCTACGACGATAACGGAACGTCCGGAGTAGTCAACCCGTTTACCGAGCAAGTTCTGACGGAAACGTCCTTGTTTACCTTTCAGCATGTGGCTGAGGGATTTGAGCGGACGGTTACCAGGACCGGTTACTGGACGGCCACGACGACCATTGTCGATCAGGGCGTCAACTGCTTCCTGAAGCATCCGTTTTTCGTTTTGCACGATAATATCAGGGGCACCAAGATCAAGCAGTCTCTTCAGACGGTTGTTCCGGTTGATTACACGACGGTACAAATCATTCAAGTCAGACGTAGCAAAACGGCCACCATCCAATTGAACCATTGGGCGAAGCTCCGGTGGAATAACCGGGAGCACATCCATGATCATCCAATCAGGTTTGTTGCCGGAGTTGCGGAAAGCCTCGATAACTTCCAGGCGTTTGATAGCCCGGTTGCGGCGTTGGCCTTGAGCCGTACGCAGCTCTTCTTTAAGGAATTCCAATTCCTTGTCGATGTCGATATCTTGAAGAAGCTTTTTGACAGCTTCAGCACCCATACCGGCTTGGAATCCGTAGCCGTATTTCTCACGGTAGCTGCGGTATTCTTTTTCAGACAGCAATTGCTTCTTCTCAAGCGGAGTTTCACCTGGGTCAGTTACAACATAGGAAGCGAAATAGATAATCTCTTCCAGGGATCTTGGCGACATATCCAGTGCCAGCCCCATCCGGCTAGGAATACCTTTGAAGTACCAGATATGCGATACAGGAGCTGCTAATTCGATATGCCCCATACGTTCGCGACGAACTTTCGCACGTGTAACTTCTACGCCACAACGGTCACAGACAACACCCTTATAACGGACGCGTTTGTACTTACCGCAATGACATTCCCAGTCTTTTTGGGGTCCAAAGATACGCTCGCAAAAAAGACCCTCTTTTTCCGGTTTCAATGTACGATAGTTAATGGTTTCCGGTTTTTTAACTTCTCCGCGGGACCAAGAACGAATTTTCTCCGGAGATGCGAGTCCGATTTTCATAAATTCAAAATTGTTAACGTCCAACAAGGAGCAACCCTCCTTAACCTAATCCTGATTTAGTGCCGCTGGCCCTCCCTTGATCATGACAATCAAAAGAGGGCGCGGTCCTTTTGTAATGGAATTCCAACGTTTCGGGATCTATTAATCTACTCCGACTTCTGAGCCTTCCAAGTTGAGGCTGAGCTTGTCGCCTGACGTATCGTCCTCATCATCCAGTTCTTTCATCTCGATCTCCTGCTCATCACCGCTCAGGATTTTAACATCCATACCCAGTGACTGCAGTTCCTTGATCAATACTTTGAACGACTCAGGAACGCCCGGTTCAGGTACGTTCTCGCCTTTGACGATGGATTCGTACGTTTTCACACGACCAACCACGTCATCGGATTTCACAGTCAGAATTTCTTGCAAGGTATAAGCAGCACCGTAAGCTTCAAGCGCCCACACTTCCATCTCCCCGAAGCGCTGACCACCGAACTGAGCTTTACCACCCAGCGGCTGTTGCGTAACGAGAGAGTATGGTCCAGTAGAACGAGCATGAATCTTATCATCAACCATGTGCGCCAGCTTGATCATGTGCATGACGCCAACGGTAACCTCACGCTCGAAGCGTTCACCTGTCCGGCCGTCGTATAGCACGGTCTTACCGTTGCGCTGCATGCCTGCTTCTTCCATCGTGTCGAATACGTCGTTCTCACGTGCACCGTCGAATACCGGCGTTGCGATATGAATACCCAGACGCAAAGCAGCCATACCGATATGCACTTCAAGCACCTGTCCAATATTCATACGGGAAGGGACACCCAGCGGGTTGAGGACAACCTGTACTGGTGTACCGTCCGGCAGGAACGGCATGTCTTCTTCTGGCAGGATACGGGCAACGACACCCTTGTTACCGTGACGTCCGGCCATCTTGTCACCTTCAGAAATCTTACGCTTCTGAGCGATGTACACACGAACCAATTGATTCACACCCGGTGGCAGCTCATCGCCGTTCTCGCGTGTAAATACTTTAACGTCAACGATAATACCATCACTACCGTGAGGAACACGCAAGCTTGTATCACGTACTTCACGCGCCTTCTCACCGAAGATGGCATGTAGCAGGCGTTCTTCAGCCGTAAGTTCCGTTACACCCTTAGGCGTTACTTTACCTACAAGAATATCGCCAGCGCTGATTTCCGCACCGATGCGGATGATGCCGCGCTCGTCAAGATTGCGCAAAGCTTCTTCCCCAACGTTAGGAATATCACGAGTAATTTCCTCAGGTCCGAGCTTCGTGTCACGGGCTTCAGATTCGTATTCTTCGATATGGATCGAAGTGTATACATCCTCTTTAACCAATTTCTCACTCAGCAAGATCGCATCCTCGTAGTTGTAACCTTCCCAAGTCATGAACGCAACGACTACGTTACGACCAAGAGCCAATTCGCCCATTTCTGTGGAAGGTCCGTCTGCCAGGATATCACCTTTCTTAACTACGTCGCCTCTCTTAGCGAGTGGGCGTTGGTTAATACAGGTACCTTGGTTCGAACGCATGAATTTGTGTAATTTATATTTAACGATATCGCCTTTAACTTCTTTGCCTTCGACAGTCTCGACACGACGCAGCCAAATTTCGTTGGCAGAGGAACGCTCGATAACACCGTCATATTTGGAAACGATACATACGCCGGAATCTTTAGCAGATTTATGCTCCATTCCTGTACCCACTAGTGGAGCCTTAGGAATAAGCAATGGAACTGCCTGACGTTGCATGTTGGATCCCATCAGTGCGCGGTTGGAGTCATCGTTCTCCAGGAACGGAATGAGCGCCGTAGCGACCGATACAACCTGTTTAGGCGATACGTCCATGTAATCGACGCGATTACTCGGCATGGATGTAATGTTATCCGAATCTTTGTTGTAACGAACGATAACCATGTCTTCTTTGAAAGAACCGTCTTCTTCCAAAAGAACGTTGGCCTGTGCGACAACGTAGTTGTCCTCTTCATCCGCAGTCAGGTAATCAATTTGCTCAGTGACCTTACCTGTCTTCGGATCAACCCAACGGTACGGAGCTTCAATAAATCCGTATTCGTTGATGCGAGCGAAGGTGGACAAGGAGTTGATCAAACCGATGTTCGGACCTTCCGGCGTTTCAATTGGACACATCCGGCCATAGTGACTGTGATGGACGTCGCGAACTTCAAAGCCCGCGCGTTCCCGCGTAAGACCTCCGGGTCCGAGTGCGGAGAGACGACGTTTGTGTGTCAACTCTGCAAGCGGGTTAGTCTGGTCCATAAACTGGGACAACTGAGAGCTACCGAAGAACTCTTTAATCGATGCGATAACCGGACGAATGTTGATAAGCGCCTGTGGTGTAATCGCATTGGCATCCTGAATGGACATTCTCTCACGTACTACGCGTTCCATACGGGACAAGCCGATACGGAACTGATTCTGCAAGAGTTCGCCGACAGAACGCAGACGACGGTTACCCAAGTGGTCGATATCATCCGTGTTGCCGATACCGTGCAGCAAATTAATAAAATAGCTGATTGAGGAAATAATATCAGCCGGAGTAATATGCTTGACCGCTTTATCGATATTGCCATTGGCAATCAGCTTGATCACCCGTCCATCTTCAATCGGCGAATAAACGTCGATCGTCTGAAGCGGAATATCTTCACTGTCAAGCACTCCGCCAGTTACGCGGTAGTTCTTGTGAGCAACATCTTTCTCAAAATGCGGAATCAGCTCATCAAGCAAACGACGGTCTACCATTTGTCCTGCTTCAGCCAGGATTTCGCCAGTGGCTTCATCTACCAAAGGCTGAGCCAGACGCTGATTGAACAGACGGTTCTTAATGTGCAGCTTTTTGTTGATTTTGTAACGACCTACGTTAGCTAGGTCATAACGTTTTGGATCAAAGAAACGTGCAACCAGCAAGCTCTTAGCATTATCAAGAGTTGGCGGCTCGCCCGGACGAAGACGCTCATAAATTTCGATAAGCGCTTTTTCCGTAGAATCCGTATTGTCTTTATCCAGCGTATTGCGAATATATTCATCATTACCAAGCAATTCCAAAATCTCAGCATCACTGCCGAAACCTAGTGCACGCAGAAGCACGGTAACCGGAATTTTACGGGTCCGGTCAATCCGAACATACATGATGTCCTTCGCGTCGGTTTCAAGCTCTAGCCATGCGCCGCGGTTAGGAATTACTGTAGCGGTGTAGGTTTTCTTGGCGTTCTTATCTACTTTTGTGCTGAAATAGACGCTTGGAGAGCGAACCAACTGGCTGACAATAACCCGTTCCGCACCATTGATAATAAACGTGCCGGTCTCCGTCATCAGCGGGAAATCCCCCATGAACACTTCCTGCTCTTTGACCTCACCGGTTTCCTTATTGATGAGACGCACCTTTACCCGAAGAGGAGCCGCATATGTTACGTCCCGCTCTTTAGCGTCATCAACCGTATATTTCGGTTCACCCAGGCTGTAATCAATGAACTCGAGTACCAAATTGCCTGTGAAATCCTGGATCGGCGAGATGTCCTGAAACATTTCCCGTAATCCCTCTTCCAAAAACCAATCATACGATTTTTGTTGGATCTCGATCAGATTCGGAACCTCGAGAACTTCGTTAATTCTCGCATAGCTTCGCCGAGTGCGTCGACCATACTGAACAAGATGTCCTGCCAACTTTACTCACCCCTCATGTCTACTCACTTAAAAATTGATTGCGAACCCTTGTTTGGAACCGTATAATGGAACCATAACAGCAGGATTCAGCCCTAAATAAAGAAAGGCCCTTATCGAAAATCTTCGAAAAAAGAGCGCATTTATTTACGGCGAAAATACTCCTTATCCAGTAGATTTGCCCAAAACGTACATATTATACGTCAGCAAGCAACAGTTTATGCATTTGTCCTCACGCTCTCGGCTTCGTAATACCACCACAGACATGAAGCACACTTCCGCAAAAACATGCCGTACGGCATGCGCTTGCCGCCGACAATATATCACTTGACATTTCAGCAAACTAAAGACATGGAGCCTATCTTAATACTGACATTTTATAATAATACCACTATCAGTATCTCATGTCAACGACCAAATGCCTTTTATTTTTGAGCCCGCAGAATTCGGTAGCCCTTGTCTTTCCCCACTTCTTCAACTTCCGAGAATAAACTCTCCAGCTTGGTCACTGCCGACGGTGCACCTTGTTTCTTCTGAATGACTACCCACAGGCTTCCGCCTACTTCCAGGTGCTCATAAGCTTCTTCAAAAATTTGATGAACGACTGCTTTTCCCGCCCGAATCGGGGGATTGGTAAGGATCACATCGAATTTCTGGTCCTTCAATACGCTGAGCACGTCGCTTTCCATTACCGTAACATTCCTTATCCCGTTCTGCTGTGCATTCTCGCGCGCCAGTTCAACCGCACGGCTATTGATATCAACCATCGTTACATGTCCCCCAGGGACAAGATGAGCTGCGCTGATTCCAATAGGTCCATACCCACAGCCGACATCAAGCACAGCCGAACCATCCGGGATCTCCATCATTTCTATCAGTACACGGCTACCATAATCAATATCGCCTTTTGAGAAAACACCGGCATCGCTCGTAAAGCTGAGATTCTTCCCTCTGAGAACGGTATTAATCGTGCGTCTGTTATGACGCACTTCGGGCTGCTGCGAATAATAATGCTGCGACATGTAGCTCCTCCCTTTTCCTTAAACCCATTGAATGTACAAGCATTCCCTTTTCATACAGCAAACCCCTTGAACATGTTCAAGGGGTCTTTTGTAAGCCGGAAGGAATGACTTCGCTTCCGAACGCTGTACCTGTTGCTTTAAAACTATTTTACTTCTACTACTGCGCCAGCTTCTTCCAATTTTGCTTTGGTAGCTTCTGCGTCTTCTTTGCTTACTTTTTCTTTGATTGGTTTTGGTGCGTTGTCTACGAGGTCTTTAGCTTCTTTCAAGCCAAGGCCAGTGATTTCACGAACGATCTTGATAACGTTGATTTTGGAAGCACCAGCGCTAGTCAGGATTACGTCGAATTCGCTTTGCTCTTCAACAACAGCTGCTGCTGCGCCACCTACAACAACTGGAGCTGCTGCAGTTACGCCGAATTCTTCTTCAATTGCTTTAACCAGGTCGTTCAGTTCCAATACGCTCATGCCTTTAATTGCTTCCAAGATTGCTTCTTTACTCATGATTGAACCTCCATTTTATATTTAAATTTGTTTGTGTTAATGAATTACACTGCAAAGAGCAAAGGCTTACGCGCTTTGTTCTTCTTTCTCAGCAACAGCTTTAACTGCAAGTGCGAAGTTACGCACAGGAGCTTGAAGCACGCTAAGCAGCATGGACAGCAAACCTTCGCGGGAAGGAAGCTCTGCCAGTGCCTTAATTTGGTCCGCGTCGATGACACGGCCTTCTACTACGCCGCCTTTCAATTTCAAAGCGTCGTTTTTCTTGGCGAACTCGTTCAAGATCTTAGCCGGAGCTACTGCATCAGTTTCACTGAATGCGATCGCTGTAGGACCAGTCAGAACTTCGTCCAACTCAGTCAATTCAGCCGCTGCAGTTGCACGGCGAAGCAATGTGTTCTTCAGGACTTGAAAGTCAACGCCAGCTTCACGAAGCTGCTTACGCAGTTCAGTCACTTGGGAAACGTTCAAACCGCGGTAGTCCGCAACAACAGTAGTTACGCTACCTTTAAACTTAGCAGTAATCACATCTACTGCATCTTGTTTAGCTTGAATTACTTTTGCATTTGCCAATGTATACACCTCCTGAAAATTTATGTGACGGCGTTCCATCCGAGGAATCCGCGCCGTTCCTACGCAGGCATTAGAAAAGCCTCCGCAGAATCACGAAGGCTTGATAAAACGATAGCTACACGGCAAGCCGGGCAACCTCTTGTTTCTATCACAACACCTCGGTAGGAAATTAAGCCTTAGGGCACCTACTGTCTACGGTAAGCATATTCAAGTTCAAGAATGATACCTTAGTTCGTCACAACTGTTATAGATTATCAAAGATGACTGCAAGAGTCAATCCCTAATTATCTGAATGCAGTAGTGTTTACACGAGCGCTTGGTCCCATAGTGGAAGAAATCGAGATACCTTTAAGGTATACACCTTTAGCAGCAGCCGGTTTCGCACGGTTCAAAGCGTCGATCAGAGCTTTAAGGTTGTCATTCAATTTTGCTTCGTCAAAGGACACTTTGCCGATAGGCGCGTGAATTTGACCAGCTTTATCGAGACGGTATTCGATTTTACCGGCTTTGATTTCTTGCACAGCCTTAGTAACATCGAATGTAACTGTACCTGCTTTAGGGTTAGGCATAAGGCCTTTACCACCGAGCAGACGTCCCAGTTTACCGACTTCACTCATCATGTCAGGTGTAGCTACGCAGACATCGAATTCAAACCAGCCTTGTTGGATTTTGTTGATCATATCTTGATCGCCTACAAAATCAGCACCAGCAGCTTCCGCTTCCTTCGCTTTTTCACCTTTTGCAAATACAAGCACGCGTTGTGTTTTACCTGTGCCGTGAGGCAGGACAACAACACCACGAACAGCTTGGTCTTGTTTACGAGGGTCTACGCCCAGACGAACTGCTGCTTCAACGGTTTCGTCGAATTTTGCAGTCGCAGCCTTTTTCACAAGCTCTACAGCTTCTGAAGGCTCGTAAGTCGCTTCGCTGTTAATCAGCTTAGCAGCTTCTTGGTATTTCTTACCGTGTTTAGCCATGAAATGTTCCTCCTTTGTGGTAATAGCGGAATTTCCTCCCACGTATTGCGGTCATAATTGACCAATGCATCGAATACTTATTAGTCTTCGATTGTGATACCCATACTGCGGGCAGTACCTTCAACCATACGCATAGCAGCTTCTACGGAAGCAGCGTTAAGGTCGGGCATTTTTTGCTCAGCAATTTCACGAACCGCTGCGCGGCCCAGCTTAGCAACTTTTTTCTTGTTTGGTTCACCGGATCCTTTTTCTACTTTAGCAGCGATGCGAAGCAGAACGGCAGCCGGAGGAGTTTTGGTGATGAATGTAAAGGAACGGTCTTCAAATACTGAAATTTCAACCGGGATGATCAGGCCAGCCTGGTCAGCAGTACGAGCGTTGAATTCCTTACAGAATGCCATGATGTTGACACCCGCTTGACCAAGCGCCGGACCTACTGGTGGGGCTGGGTTCGCTTTCCCTGCAGGAATTTGCAGTTTCACCATTTTAATAACTTTTTTAGCCATGAGTGACACCTCCTTGCGTCAATAGTGGTCTTCGAACGCATTTAGCGCTCTCCCACAAGAAACCCTTGCGTTTTGTTATATTTTCTCCACTTGAGTGAAATCCAACTCCAGCGGGGTTTCCCGTCCAAACATGTTAACGTGTACCTTAACTTTACTCTTGTCAGCCAAAATTTCTTCCACGGAGCCCACAAAATTCGCAAATGGACCAACCATAATACGTACGGATTCCTTGATTTCGAAATCAATCTTCGCTTTAGGTTCAACCATACCCATATGCTTCAGAATTTGTTCTACCTCTTCTGGAAGCAGCGGTGTAGGTTTGGAACCCGAGCCTGTCGAACCAACAAATCCAGTAACGCCCGGTGTATTGCGAACAACATACCAGGAATCATCAGTCTGAATCATTTCCACCAAAACATAACCAGGGTAAACTTTACGCATGACAGTTTTTTTCTTGCCATCCTTGTTTACCAGTTCTTCTTCCATAGGAACAAGAACACGGAATATTTTGTCTTCCATGCCCATGGACTCAACGCGCTTTTCCAAATTGGCTTTGACCTTATTCTCATACCCAGAATAGGTATGAACGACATACCATCTTTTTTCCATACCAAGCCACCTGGAACCTCTCTAAATAATCGCTTCAATCACAGCGGAAATACCGATGTCCAGAACCCAGAAGTAAATAGCGACAACTATAATTGTACCAACAACGATCAATGTATAGTTCTTCAATTCCTTACGACTAGGCCAGCGAACTTTTTTGAGTTCACTCCAGCTTTCAGTGAAAAAGGAAAACATAGACTTGAAACTACGTTTCACGCCGACTACACCTCCCAAAGACTATCTGGTTTCGCGATGAGGAGTTTGCGAGTTACAATACTTGCAAAATTTCTTCATCTCCATGCGGTCGGGGTGATTTCGCTTGTTTTTGGTTGTCGCATAGTTTCTTTGTTTGCAACTTGTACAAGCCAAAGTGATAATTACCCGCATGATGTGCACCTCCCGAAGACGTCCTTCTAACGGTAAAATTAGAAGACGCAAAATTGATCCTAAAAAATGCCGCGAATTTAGGCCTACCTAAAACACTTTAGCATAATGTCAAGGCCTGTGTCAACGAAAGAATTGCCCTTCTGCACTGGGTATTTCCGGGTGTTATCGTCACGTGTTGTACCCTGCCTTTGGTCTTGTCTTTTCCACTGGTTATCGCTGTCATCCTTATCATTATGGAGCATTCCGACTGCGAATAAACCTGTCTGCACGGCATTCTAGCATTTTGCTGCAAAAGTTAAGAATCTTCCGTTCCGGTAACTATAACAAAATAATCAACCGGAAATTAAAATCCCACTAAAAAAAGACTCGTTTACCCGAGTCTCTCCTGTCCATTATATCATCAATTGTCACGCACTTCCAGATATCTTTCCAATTTACGCTTCACTCGCTGTAAAGCATTATCGATCGACTTCACATGTCGCTTCAAGTCCTCGGCAATTTCCTGATAGGAGCGGCCATCCAGATAGAGCATCAGCACTTTACGCTCCAGATCACTAAGGATCTCCGCCATCTTGTCTTCCAGCCCGATGAATTCCTCCTGATTAATAATCAGCTCTTCGGGATCAAGCACCTGAGACCCACAGATCACATCCATCAGTGTCCGGTCGGAGTCTTCATCATAAATGGGCTTGTCCAAAGATACGTAAGAATTGAGCGGAATATGCTTCTGACGAGTTGCCGTCTTGATCGCAGTAATAATCTGTCTAGTGATGCACAGCTCTGCAAAAGCCTTGAAAGAAGAAAGCTTGTCTCCCTTGAAATCACGAATGGCCTTGTACAGACCGATCATGCCTTCCTGGACAATATCTTCGCGGTCAGCCCCGATCAAAAAGTAGGAACGCGCTTTGGCACGTACAAAATTACGGTATTTGTTAATCAAATGCTCCAATGCGCCACTGTCGCCACCACGGAAAGCCTCGACAATATCTTCATCGCTTATGAAATCATACTCAGACAGCATTATTTCCTTGAGGTCGACACTCACCAAGAATCCCCCCGGCTGCAACGCAAGACACATCGTTACTTCGCGAAATATACGAACAGTATATATTATGTTACCTAAAAACGTCAACCGAAGTTTCCCCAAAATCAATCATGAATAGCATAATATGGGTTTACAATGACATATCCGGGTCAATTTCCGTATTATTTCATTGCCGCCGCCAATTTTCCAGCCTGCTGCGTACATCGGGTGGCAATTTATCCTCCAGGGAATGACGGGTTGAACCTGTGCTCCCCGGTTCTATGGCTTTCTTGACTTCCTTCTGATTCTCTTCCACTTCAAGCCGTAATTCCCTTGCCGAAACCCGAAGTGCTCCTTGTGCAAAAATAACATGCTGTTCCACAAAGTCGCTGGTGGCTACATAGATCTGCCGGCGACGGTGACTGAATTCACCGACCAACCGCTCTATGCATTCATCAGCTGTTTCTTTTTCCTTCGTGAAGTAGACCTGTACCTTGCCCTGCACGAACGAACGCCCCAGTCCCGGAACCCGGTAAGCATCAAAAACGGCGATAACCCGGCGGCCCGAATATGCCTGATAATCCGCGAGCAGATCCAGAAGTCGATCGCGCGCTTCCTGCATCCCCTTCATCGACAATGCCGCAAGCTCCGGCCAGCCGCCAATCATGTTATATCCGTCTACAAGCAGCACATCGCGCCAGTCGGCCATAGGCTATCCCTGCTGACGGCGGCGGCGCAGCACTTCGTACATCACTACGCCCGCAGCAACGGAAGCGTTAAGGGAATTGATTTTCCCGGACATTGGCAGCTTGAGCAGCACATCGCATTTTTCCCGAATCAGACGACCCATTCCCTTGTTCTCATTACCGATTACTACAGCTACCGGTCCTGTGAAAATATCCGAAGCATACAGATCCTGATCGGTATCGACGTCGGTACCCACAACCCATATTCCCTGTTCTTTCAAGCGATCGATAGTTTGTCCAAGATTAGTCACGCGCGCTACCGGAACATATTCCACCGCACCAGCCGAAGTTTTGGACACCGTCGCCGTAATTTGCGCAGAGCGGCGCTTCGGTACAATCACACCATGAACGCCGGTGCAATCCGCAGTACGCAGAATGGAACCGAGGTTATGAGGATCTTCGATCTCGTCTAGCAAAATGAGAAAAGGAGCTTCACCTTTAGCCGCAGCCGCGGCCAGCAAGTCATCAACCTCTACATACGCAAACGGCGCCGCTTGTGCTACTACACCCTGGTGCTGCACACCTGGAGCTAATTGGTCCAGCTTACGCTTGTCCACATGCTGAATCACAATCCCCGCTTTGCGGGCTTCAGCCACGATTGGCGCGGTCAGATGCTTTTGCGCAGTTTCGGCAATCCATATTTTATTCAGAGTACGTCCTGCACGCAGCGCCTCCAGCACAGAATGCTTTCCGGCCAATATTTCTTCTTCTGTTTTCAATTCTTCCATTTTTATTGCCTCCTGTTTGTGGTCATTCCTTACTAGATCATGGCCGGTTCTGCATAAACTCTATGCCGATGTGCACAATTTCCTGTAATCTTGCCTGCTGTCCCGTATAGTATAAATACCCGATCAAACATTCAAAAGCCGTAGCATGGCGGTATTCCAACACATTCGCATTTTTCGGGATCGATCCCGACTTTGCATTCCGTCCTTGGCGGGCAATATCCTGCTCTTCTTCAGTCAACACCGGCTCCAGATGTGCAAGAATGGCACACTGCGCCTTGGCCGACACCAGTCCCGTTGCCGTACGATGCAAATGATTCGGCCGCAGATTCGGCAGGGATACAAGGTATTGCCGGACGGCAACCTCATAAATAGCATCACCTACGTACGCTAGTACGATAGGTGAGAGGAGCCGCACCGGCTTGGATGGATCATACGGAAACCATCCTTCTATGTTCAATGTTTCTTCATCACTCATTTACGCCGCCACCGCATTCCCTGCGGAGTGTCTTCAAGGAGGATTCCCATAGCGCTCAGTTCATCGCGGATTTCATCGGAACGAGCCCAATTCTTGTTCTTGCGCGCCTCTGCCCGTTCAGCAATCAGCCGCTCCACTTCCTCGCCCGCTACTTCTTCTTCCACTTCAGACGTCAGGATCAATACTGTATTCATCTCATCAAAGGCCTTCAGCAGCGCAGCCAGATCGGCAGCAGCAGCGTTATTATCCGCCAAGGTCAGGTTCGCCAAGCTCACCCAATCGAATACAGCCGTAATGGCATCCGGCGTATTGAAGTCATCCTGCATTTTAGCATGGAACACCGCCAGAATACCGTCCAACTTGTCGTTGATTTCCTTGCTAGCCGTAGCGCCGTTCACAGTTCCAGCTAGTTCCAAACGATGCTTCACATTGCTTACCGCAACCGAAATCCGCTCCACACTTTTCTCCGCTGAGGCCAGCGCATCCATCGTGAAATTTAGCGGATTGCGATAGTGTGTGGAAAGCATGAAGTAACGGATCGCTCCCGCCTTGAAGCGCTCACGGATATCCTTTACCAGCAGGCCGTTTCCGAGTGATTTCGACATTTTCTCGTCTCCGATATTGACGAAACCATTATGCATCCAGTAGTTAGACAACGGCTTGTCAGTCAGGGCCTCAGTCTGTGCGCATTCGCATTCATGGTGCGGGAACTGCAAATCCTGTCCACCACCGTGGATATCCATAGTGTCACCAAGGAACTCGCGTGCCATAGCCGAGCACTCAATGTGCCAGCCTGGACGACCCGCTCCCCATGGGCTCTCCCAAGATACTTCTCCTGGCTTCGCCGCTTTCCAGAGTACAAAATCCTCGGGTTTCTCCTTGCGGGCGTCCACTTCCACCCGAATCCCAAACTGCAGTTCCTCCAGGTTCTGACGCGACAGCTTACCGTAATCTTTGAACTTGGCCGTCCGGTAGAACACGTCCCCGCCACTTTCATACGCAAAGCCCTTATCTTCAAGATCCTTAATGAATCCGATGATAATCCCCATACTATCCGTTACACGTGGATTCAGTGTGGCCGGCTTGACATCCAGTCCCTTAAGATCCTCGTAATAAGCGGCTATGAACATCTCCGCCACTTCAGCCACCGTAATGTTCATATCTTCCGCCTTGCGGATCATCTTGTCATCGACATCTGTGAAGTTCGTAACATACTGAACATCGTTGCCGAGCTGCTCCAGATAATTGCGAACCGTGTCGAATACGATAACCGGCCGGGCATTGCCGATGTGCATATACCCGTATACGGTAGGACCGCATACGTACATTTTTATCTTGCCCGGTTCCTGAGGCACAAACTGTTCCTTGCTGCGCGTCATAGTGTTGTAAATTTGCAAAGCCATCTCATTCCAATCCCTTCTGTTATCGCCGGATCCCCTTTTGAATACCGGTAAACTTAAATTTCATAATCGCCAATGTACTGCTGGCTTTCGAGACGCCGCTGCTCGGCCTTCTGTTTGTCTTCTGTACCGCCCAGCTGCTCCCGTATTTCTTCAATCTCCTTCTGCAAGAAGCGAAGTGAATCGACAAGCGGGTCTGGCATCTTCGTATGATCGAGCCGATCAGATACCCGTTCCCCGTTGCGTTTGACCACACGGCCCGGATTCCCTACAACTGTGCTATTGTTCGGCACTTCGCGCAGGACGACCGCATTGGAGCCTATATTGGAATTGTCGCCGATTCGGAAGGATCCTAATACCTTCGCACCGGAACCAATGACTACATTATTACCTATTGTAGGATGGCGTTTGCCCTTTTCCTTACCTGTTCCCCCCAGCGTGACCCCTTGATAGATGATGACATCATCACCAATCTCGCAGGTCTCCCCGATGACAATGCCCATGCCATGGTCAATAAACAACCTGTTGCCGATGACAGCCCCAGGGTGAATTTCCACGCCGGTCATAAATCTGCTGAATTGCGACACGATGCGCGCGAGTGTATAAAAATGACGCTTGAAAAAATAATGAGCGAGCCGATGACCCCAAATAGCGTGCAGACCTGCATAGGTGAAGACAACCTCAAACCAGCTTCGGGCTGCGGGATCATTGTCAAAAACGGCCCGAATGTCCGACTTGATATGCTTAAACATCGCGCTCCCCTTCTCTTGACTTCCTTGCCTCCTGCTTACAGGTCTGCGCGGAAGATAATGTCTTCTGGAACAACACCCGGTCTCTCTATAAAAAGCTTCTATAAGACCTATCCGGCAAATGTTCCAATTCCTTCACTAACTCTCTGCTCCAGCATATGCCGCATTCACTGATTTGACTGTCCGTACACGAACAATCATTTGTACACCCTAATGGAAAAATCAAATAAAAAACGTCCCTGCAGCATAACGCTGCAGAGACGTTAAAACGCGGTTCCACTCTGCTTGGACGGATTCCAGGCTGCCGTGAATATCAATAGCAGCGGTTCTTCGTCCCCCTTGACGTCCATAACGGGGACGTACCGGCGCAGCCTAACGGACCCTTGCAAAAGGACGCTCAGCCGTGCAGCTCACAGGCGCATGTTCCGTGGCAGACAAATGAATAACTCTCAGCCTGAAAAGATTGAACTCTTCGCGGTTATTCTCTCTGGCAATTGCCTTATTGCACGTACTTTTCCTGATCATAGCTATTAATAGTATTCTTCTATCTTAGCGAAAAGATGAAGGACTGACAAGGGGCAGTCCGCAATCACCCAGCAACGCTTAGGCGCCTTTAATCTGCGATTTCAAGCGTTCAATAACCCGATTTTGACCCAGCAGGGCAATGGTAGCATTGAGATCACGGCCATGAGTTTGTCCAGTCAATGCGACACGAATCGGCATGAATAGCGCTTTGCCCTTATGCCCGGTCTCCTTCTGCACTTCCTTGATTAAGGCAGCGATATGAGCTGCATTAAATTCGGAGGTGTTTTCGACCTTTGCCAGGAATGCAGATAGCACTACAGGGACTGTATCTTCCGCCAGTACCTGCACGGCTTCACTTTCCAGCTCCAGGTGGCTACGGAAGAACAGCTCTGACAGGCCTACGATATCGGAAGCGGACACCAGTTGCTCCTGATAGAGGGCAACAAGGCTTTCCGCCCAGGCTTGCTCTTCTTCGTTAAGTTCAGCAGGAAGTCTTCCCGCTTGCTGCAGATGAGGAATAGCCAGCGCGGCAATCCGCTTCGGATCAGCATTTTTAATATAATGGTTGTTCAAGTGGGCCAACTTGTTTGTATCGAACACAGCAGGGCTCTTGGACAATCTGTCCGACGTAAAGATGCGGATGAGTTCATCCTTGCTGTAGATTTCCTCTTCCCCTTCCGGCGACCAGCCGAGGAGAGAAATAAAATTGAACAGCGCTTCCGGCAGATATCCGAGCTTATCATACTGCTCAATGAACTGGATAACCGATTCATCACGCTTGCTGAGCTTCTTGTGGTTCTCGCCCACAATCAGCGTCATATGTCCGAATAGCGGCGCTTCCCAGCCCAGTGCTTCATAAATCATCAGCTGGCGCGGCGTGTTGGAGATATGGTCTTCCCCGCGCAGCACATGCGAGATTTTCATCAGATAGTCGTCCACGGTAACCGCGAAGTTGTAAGTTGGAATCCCATCTTTTTTCACAATAACAAAGTCGCCCATTTCCTTCGTATTGAAAGAAATACTGCCTTTAACGATATCATCAAAAGTGTACGTCCGGTCTTCCGGCACCCGGAAGCGGATGCTGGCTACACGTCCCTCGGCTTCAAACGCAAGGCGTTGCTCCTCGGTCAGATCACGATGCTTGCCGGAATAGCGCGGAGTCTCGCCTCGAGCTGTCTGCTCTTCGCGTTCTGCCTCCAGCTCCTCTTCCGTGCAATAGCAGTGATAAGCCAATCCACGGTCCAGCAAGTCCTGCCAGTGAACACGGTACAGATCCAGCCGCTCCGTCTGGCGGTAAGGGCCGTATTCGCCGCCTACATCAATACTTTCATCCCACTCAATACCGAGCCACTTCAAGTATTTCAGCTGGCTTTCTTCGCCACCGGCGATATTGCGCTTTACGTCCGTATCTTCGATCCGGATAATGAATTTCCCACCCTTGTTGCGGGCGTACAAATAATTAAATAACGCCGTTCTGGCGTTTCCGATATGTAAATGTCCCGTAGGGCTCGGTGCGTAACGCACCCGGATTTCATCCGCCATTTCAATCCCTCCGCTCATGTTGTTAAAAATAAAATTCCTGGTTCAGCCATCTCATGATGATATCACATCTTTAAGCAGACAGACAATAGATTGCGCTGCTATCCCCTCACCGCGTCCGGCAAAGCCGAGCTGCTCCGTGGTGGTTGCTTTAACGTTGACCTGAGTGCTCTCTGCACCCAGTACACGCGCGATAATTTCCGTCATTTGTGGAATATACGGTGCCATCTTCGGTTTTTGGGCAATAATAGTGGAATCGATGTTCCCAAGCTTGTATCCCCGCTCCCGTGCAAGCGCCCACACCTGCTCCAACAGTTTCAAGCTATCAGCGTCTTTGAAAGCCGGATCGGTATCCGGAAAATGGCGGCCGATATCTCCAAGTCCCAGTGCGCCCAAGATAGCGTCGCTGACCGCGTGCAGCAGCACGTCGGCATCAGAGTGACCCAGCAGCCCCTTTTCATATGGAATGGTTACTCCACCGATAATGCATGGCCTTCCTTCCACCAACTGATGCACGTCAAACCCTTGTCCTACAGCAATCATTTGTCTCCCTCTCCCCTGGTTCTTTCTGTGAATTCCGCAAAATCAAGATCTTCAGGCGTGGTAATCTTAATATTCCTGTAGCTACCCTCTACTACAGACACGGCAATACCGGCGCGTTCGGCCAGACTGGAATCATCCGTACCGAGAAACCCATCCTGCTCCGCCGTTTCATAGGCCATCAGCAAATCAGACAGACGAAAAGTCTGCGGGGTCTGAATCGCCCACAGACTTCGCCGATCCGGCGTAGACACCACGGTCCCTCCGCTGTCCACCTGCTTGATCGTATCCTTGACCGGAACAGCCAGCACAGCGGCTCCGCTCTGAAGTGCTTGCTGGTAACAGGCCTCAATCTCGCGAGGATGCACGAACGGCCGGACACCGTCATGAACCATTACCCATTCGGTGTTCAGTTGCAGTAGCCCTCTGTACACCGAGTGCTGTCGCTCGGAACCGCCTGGAACAATCATCTTAACCTTGTCCAGCTTATAAGCAGCTATCCATTCCTGGCATCGCTCCATATCCTCAGCCCCGGTAACGAGGACGATTTCCGAGATCCGCTCATGCCGCTGAAACACCTCCAGCGTATGTACAGCAATCGGCTTGCCCTCCAGCAGCAAGTACTGCTTGCTTTCTGCTGTTCCCATCCGTGTTCCTTTGCCTGCCGCCACAATCACGGCGCCTACACTGTTTGACATCCCCTAAGCTCCTGTCTTTCACGTATACCCCCATCATAACGTGTTTGACGGGCATTTCCAACCCATTTCAGAGCCTGCACTAGCAGATGTTCAGGGTTATTGCGCCTTCTCTAGCAGCTTCGGCTTAGCAAAGATCATCCGTCCAGCGGAGGTCTGAAGAACACTGGTCACCAGAACTTCCATCGTCGTGCCAATATATTCGCGTCCGCCTTCCACGACAATCATCGTTCCGTCATCGAGATAAGCCACTCCCTGACCATGCTCCTTACCATCCTTGATGACTTGCACAACAATTTCTTCTCCGGGCAGCACGACTGGCTTCACTGCGTTGGCAAGATCATTGATATTAAGCACGGATACTCCCTGAAGCTCACATACTTTGTTCAAGTTAAAATCGTTGGTAACAACTTTACCTCGCAACACCTTGGCCAGCTTGACTAACTTGCTATCCACCTCGGAGATTTCTTCAAAATCCCCCTCATAGATCAGGACTTTGACATCCAGCTCTTTCTGGATTTTGTTCAGAATGTCCAGTCCGCGTCGTCCGCGGTTGCGCTTCAGCAGATCAGAAGAGTCAGCAATATGCTGCAGCTCCTCCAGAACAAATTCAGGAATGACAATCGTTCCTTCGATAAATCCTGTCTTGCAGATATCGGCAATCCGTCCGTCAATGATAACACTGGTGTCCAGAATTTTATGTTCCTCCAGCCCACGGCCCTCTGGCTCGTCCGCTTGTCCGAAGCGACCGCTCGTCCACAGGGTGGCCAGCTCCTGCTTCTTCTCCAGCCCGATCCGCATCCCCATATATCCCAAGGCAATCGTAGCAACTACCTGAAGCAGCTGTCCGGCCTTTCCCAGCCAGCCCAGAGCGGGATGCAGTAAGATCGACAGCACCAGACCTCCGGTCAAACCAGCAGCCCCTGCGGCCAGCTCATTCATCGGTACACGTGAGCAGAACTGGACCGCCTCCCGCAGCTTAATACCTACCCATTCTGCGCTCAACGTTCCCGCAATCAGAAAAATAATGGCTCCCAGCACCGCGAATAAAATACTTCCCTCCACCGGCAGGCTATTTGCCAATCTCCCTGCACCTATAGGAAAACTTCTTTCTGCCGCATGATATAACGAATAACCGCCCCAGCCCCCGCAAATTGCGACGAAGGACAAAATTAACTTTTTCCACATCACTCGCGCACCTCCTTCTATATTCATCCTAAAATGCTGTATTCCTCACCAGTATGTTCCAATTTTTAGGACGATAATCGCAGGTGCAGTTATTTTTTCTACGCAATGTATTTATGCAGGGGAATTACAACGGGATGTCTTACTTCCGGGTTGAAAATAGTGGATGCCCTGTCATATAATGAACTCAATTACGAACCCAGGGGTGAATGGAAATGAGCGCACTAAGTTTACAGGCCTTTCAGGATCAAGTCTCCGAACTGCTGCTCCGTCACCGTAGTCTGCTGGATGTGCTGTCCAAGAACGGACAGAGCAGCGCATCCGTCAACCGCGCCGTTGTCAAAGCCATCACAGAATGCGGCTGCATACAGCTACATGCCACGAAACAGGTTTTTGAGCCCGGTGCTGGGCTAGAGCATGCTAAAGAACTTGCCGGTACCCACGTAGAGGGACATCTGTGTGAGAATTGCCGGGAAGTTATCGGCTCGGAGCTGGGCCGTGAGTTGTTTTATATGTCTGCCCTCTGTAATTTACTTGATATCAACATGGACGAGGTTGTAGAGAAGGAATCGCAGAAATGCGCAACGTTGGGATTGTTCAATCTATCCTGACCTCAAGCAATGGTGCCGTCTTCACTTCCCCTGTGTAATTCATGTTTCGAAACACCGCCATTTTATAAGGTTCCGCATATAACAAGAAAACGGATATCCCCCTTCAGTGGACGGTATCCGTTTTCTTGCATTTACGAAAAAAAAGACTCTGCTGTCCATTCAGGACCGCAAAGTCTTTCTCATACAGTTATATTCTACTCAGTAACCGCAGGCTCCCGCTGTTAGCCGTTCTTGGAATGATACACTTTATCTTCGGATCGTCTTCTGCGACGGTGACGGCGTCTTGCTGTCAAACGATCGAGATTCTGCTTGAAGCCGTATAACGCATAAAGACCCAGCAGCACGAAGATCAGCTTGGCAATTTGCTCAGGGAAAATCACGGCTACGGCCACGGCAACCACAATCACCAGCGGCGCACCAATAATAGCTTTCTTGGGCAGACCAATTTTTTTGAAATTCGGGTATTTCACCGTACTTACCATCAGATAAGATAAGAGCAATGTCGCCACAATCATGAATCCAGGGGACACATCTTTATGAAAAAGCGCCAGAGTGGCAACAACGCCACCAGCGGCAGGTATTGGCAAACCGATAAAATAGCCGGGAACTCCCGGGCGTACATTAAAACGGGCCAGGCGGAGTGCGCCGAACACCGGGAAAATGGCAGCAACCGTCCATCCTAATGCCGAATTGAGGTTCTGCAAACTCGTCATATACATGATCAAAGCGGGAGCAACCCCGAATGACACAATATCCGACAATGAATCGAGCTCCTTGCCGAATTCACTCTCACACTTAAGGGCACGAGCCACACGGCCATCCAGGCCGTCAAGTAGCATTGCAATAATAACCATGATCGCGGCCATGCTAACATTGCCATCCAGCGCCATCATGATCCCGAACATTCCGAGCATCAAGTTACCGATGGTAAACAGACTCGGAATTGATTTTTGTATCAAATTCTTCACCTCTACATTCTAACTTTGAGCCTCTACGTCACCAATATTACGTGATTGTATGATATTTACATTTGTCTGTCAATAAGCACTTGTTTCTGCAAACGTTTTAACCCTTCTTGGATATTGCGAGCTCGCACCTCGCCGATCCCGTCAACTTCGTCCAATTCCGCAATGCTGGCCGTCATAAGATTAGGGAGCATCTCGAAGCGCTCCACCAGATTGTGAATGATCACATTCGGCAGTCGCGGAATTTTGTTAAGCAGGCGGTAACCGCGTGGTGTCACCACTTCTTCCGAAGCAACGGCTGTGGAGGAATAACCCAACAGGCGAGCGATATGGTTATCGTCCATCAGTTCATCGTCCGACGCGCGTTTAAGCCCGGCAATAATTTCGCGGATTTTCTCCTCTTGCTCTTCCCTTGCATAGTCTCTGTATAAAAGCCATGCTTCTTCCTCTGTATTTCCGACCAGTTCTTCCATCTGCATGCTAATCAGACGGCCTTCATTGCCCAATTCGTTGATGTAGCGTTTGATTTCCATTTTAATCCGCAGTACCATTTCTACCCGCTGGATAACTCCAACCACTTCCGCTACGGTCACAATCCCCTCATATTCGGAAGCGGACAGGTTGGTCAGTCCTTGAGTTAGTACCGCTCTGTACTTCTCCAGTGTCTGAATGGCTTGATTGGCCTTCGCAAGAATAGCGCCAATTTCCTTCAGGGCATAACGGATAGAGCCTTGATACAGAGTAATAATATTCCGACGCTGGGAGATGGAAACCACCAATTTCCCCGTTTGCTTGGCTACGCGTTCAGCGGTCCGGTGGCGGATTCCTGTCTCAATGGAGGAGATCGAGGAGTCCGGGATTAGCTGTGTGTTGGCATACAGTATCCGCTTAAGATCCTCGCTTAGGATAATAGCACCGTCCATCTTGGCCAATTCATACAAATAGTTTGGCGAAAAATCGCAATTAATGGAGAATCCGCCGTCTACGACTGCCATCACCTCTGGGCTGTATCCAACGACGATAAGCGCGCCAGTCTTAGCGCGTAGTACGTTCTCTAGCCCTTCCCGGAAAGGTGTACCGGGTGCCGCCAGTCTGAGCAGATCATTCATATTATCTGATAGGTTTTCTTTCATGTCCCTGTGCCCCCTAATCTAACGCGACCGATAGTGCATCTGCTACGGTGCTGACGCCAATAATCTGAATATCCTGCGGGTGCTTCCATCCTTTCATGCTCTTCTCAGGCATGATGACCCGCCGGAAGCCAAGTTTCGCAGCTTCCTTAACACGTGTTTCCGCACGCGACACACCTCTCACCTCACCGGTAAGACCAACTTCCCCGAAGAATACATCATACGGTTTAGTCGAAATATCCCGGAAGCTGGAGGCGATGCTGACTGCCACGGCGAGATCAATCGCTGGCTCATCCAGCTTCACACCACCGGCTACGTTAAGATAGGCATCCTGGTTCTGTAAGAACATGCCCATCCGTTTCTCCAGTACAGCGATGATCAGCGCCATACGCTGGTGATCCATCCCGGTGCACATACGCCGCGGAGATGGAAAATGTGTCGCTGCAACAAGGGCTTGCAGCTCCACAA
This sequence comes from Paenibacillus sp. GCM10012306, assembly GCF_042649265.1. NCBI lineage: Bacteria > Bacillati > Bacillota > Bacilli > Caryophanales > Paenibacillaceae > Paenibacillus > Paenibacillus sp. GCM10012306. The sequence continues at coordinate 59,304 of NZ_JBHRYW010000020.1, forward strand.
GTACCGGCCGGGTGCCCTCCATGCTGGCCACGACTGTCGATCCCGCTACTCCAAGCGGGCGTTCTGACAGGAAAAGCTCGGAAGGGTTCTCGACTTCAACGAGTCCCCCCTCACCCATTTCGAAGATGCCGATCTCATTGGTAGAACCAAAGCGGTTCTTGACCGCCCGGAGCAGCCGGTACGTATGATGGCGCTCCCCTTCGAAATACAGCACGCAATCCACCATATGCTCCAGCATCCGCGGTCCCGCGATAGCCCCCTCCTTGGTGACATGCCCTACAAGCACTGTGGCAATCCCGCGGATTTTGGCGATTCGCATGAATCTTGTCGTACATTCCCGAACCTGCGTAACACTGCCGGGTGCACTCGTGACTTCTGGTAAAAATACGGTCTGAATGGAGTCAATAACAAGGAACTGCGGCTGGATCTGCTCTATCGCTTCCTCAATGCTTTCCATGTTGGTCTCACATAGCACGTATAGCTCACCTGACAACGCCCCGAGGCGATCCGCTCGCAGACGGGTCTGGCGCACCGATTCCTCCCCAGAGATATACAGCACACGCAGCCCCTGCGTCGTTAAAGCATGTGAAGTCTGCAGTAGTAACGTGGATTTCCCGATACCGGGATCGCCGCCCACCAGCACCAGTGAGCCGGGCACAATGCCGCCCCCCAGGACACGGTTGAGTTCGCCAATGCCTGTCAGGATACGCGGCTCCTTGTCACTTTCTATATTTATGATCGACTGCGCTTTTTCTTTACTATGAAAAATAGGGGCGCTCATGCCCTGGGTTTTGACTACGCTTTCTGTTTCCTCCACCATGGAGTTCCACGCCTGGCAGCCTGGGCATTTCCCAAACCATTTGGGCGATTCATACCCGCATTCGGTGCAGTAAAACTTTGTTTTCGCTTTGGCCATGACTTCTCCTTACTGTCGGAACTTTTGTAAAAAGCAGAATATTTCCTGCCAATAAAAGTTTACCATTTCTGACCCTTGAACGAAAGGCTATTCCGAAAGCGATTTGCCCCGGTTTCCGTTAGGATTAGCGAGTTTCCTAAAAAGAATGCTTCCGCGCAAGTAGAACCGGCTTTGCCGTCCTCTAAGTGACGGTATCCGTTTCAGCCGGAACTATTTAAAAAAAGCCCCCAATTCTCTTATCGGAGAATTGAGGGCTTTTGTATAATAATTCTTATTCAGCTTCTACTTCTTTTTCCAATGACGGGTTTTCCGGCTTAACTTCCCGGTTGACGACAAGCTCGTTATCAACCTCATCAATGGTCAGCGAATCTCCTTTTTGGATATTGCCTTTCAGCAATTCCTCGGACAAACGATCCTCAATATGCTTCTGGATCGCCCGGCGAAGCGGACGAGCACCAAAGGCAGGATCATATCCTTCTTTGGCCAGGAATGCCTTGGCCTTATCTGTAAGGACAAATTCAACATCATATTCACGCAGCCGCTTGCGCAGCTCGTCGGACATCAAGGTCACGATCTCGGCAATATGCTTCTCTTCCAGAGAGTGGAAGACGATGATCTCGTCAATCCGGTTCAGGAATTCAGGTCGGAAGCTCTTCTTCAGCTCTTCCATAACCTTGCCCTTCATATTGCTGTAATCCGCTCCCGCATCTTGTACAGCGGTGAATCCAAGCGTCGAATTCTTCTTGATCGCCTGTGCCCCAACATTGGAGGTCAGAATGATCAGTGTGTTGCGGAAATCGACTACCCGGCCCTTAGAGTCAGTCAGACGACCGTCTTCAAGCACTTGCAGCAGAATGTTGAATACTTCCGGATGCGCCTTCTCGATCTCATCTAGCAAGACAACAGAGTAAGGCTTGCGGCGTACTTTTTCAGTCAGTTGTCCGCCTTCTTCATATCCAACATACCCTGGAGGAGCTCCGACCAGACGGGACGTGGAGTGCTTCTCCATGTATTCCGACATGTCGATCCGGATCACCGCGTTCTCGTCGCCGAACATTGCTTCAGCAAGCGCACGAGCCAACTCAGTCTTACCTACACCGGTTGGTCCGAGGAAGATAAAGGAGCCCATTGGACGCTTCGGATCTTTCAGACCCGCACGTGCCCGGCGGAGTGCCCGGCTCACAGCCTTCACGGCTTCATCCTGGCCGATTACACGCTCATGAAGCAGAGCTTCCATGTTCAGCAGGCGGTCGGTCTCTTCTTCTTTCAGCTTGCTAACCGGAATGCCGGTCCAGATAGCCACAACCTGAGCGATATCCTCAGGCGTAACCTCGGAATCGGTACGGCCTTGCTTTTCTTTCCACTGGTTCCTAGTGGTATCCAGTTCCTCGCGGATTTTCTGTTCGGTATCGCGCAGCGCAGCCGCTTTCTCGAACTCCTGGCTTTGTACCGCAGCATCCTTCTCTTTGCGAATATCATCCAGGCGGCTTTCCAGTTCCTTCAGATTCGGCGGAATCGTGTAGGAATTGAGTCTTACCTTAGAGCCTGCTTCGTCGATCAGGTCGATCGCTTTGTCCGGAAGGAACCGATCTGGAATGTAACGGTCAGACAACTTAACTGCTTCAACTATCGCTTGATCCGTAATCTTCACACGGTGGTGAGCTTCATAACGGTCACGCAGTCCGAACAGGATCTGTACAGCTTCCTCTGGAGAAGGCTGATCCACCGTAATCGGCTGGAAGCGGCGCTCCAAGGCAGCATCTTTCTCAATATATTTGCGGTATTCGTCCAGCGTGGTTGCCCCGATGCACTGCAGCTCTCCACGGGCCAAGGCCGGTTTCAAGATGTTGGAGGCATCAATAGCACCTTCCGCCCCACCTGCACCAATCAGAGTGTGCAACTCGTCGATGAAGAGCACGATGTTACCTGCTTGACGAATCTCGTCCATAATTTTCTTCAGGCGGTCTTCGAACTCACCGCGGTATTTGGTACCGGCCACTACGGAACCCATATCCAGGGTCATGACACGTTTGTCACGTAGGGTCTCGGGAATCTCATTGTTGATGATTTTCTGAGCCAGGCCTTCAGCAATAGCTGTCTTACCTACCCCAGGCTCACCAATCAGCACCGGATTGTTCTTGGTACGACGGCTAAGCACCTGGATTACACGCTCAATCTCTTTGCTTCGGCCGATAACCGGGTCAAGGTTGCCATCCTTGGCATAGGCCGTCAAATCACGGGCCAGACCATCCAGCGTTGGTGTGCTAACATTAGCTGGAGTACCACTGTGGCTGGAAGCCGCCTCACTGCTGCCCAGAAGCTGCAGCACTTGCTGGCGGGCCTTGTTCAGGCTAATGCCCAGGTTGTTGAGTACGCGGGCTGCTACGCCCTCTCCTTCACGGATAAGTCCGAGCAGGATATGCTCCGTGCCGACATACGTGTGACCCAGCTTGCGGGCTTCGTCCATCGACAGCTCGATAACTTTTTTGGCGCGAGGAGTATAAGCAATGTTCGTAGGCTGTTCTTGGCCTCTGCCAATCAGTGTTTCCACTTCGTCTTGAATCTTCTCAAGACCCAGACCCAAACCGATTAATGCTTTTGCGGCAATTCCGTCTCCTTCGCGAATAAGCCCAAGCAAAATATGTTCTGTCCCAATATTGTTGTGTCCCAAACGAACGGCTTCTTCCTGCGCCAAAGCAAGCACTTTTTGTGCGCGTTCCGTAAATCTTCCAAACATCATATCTCCTGCACCTCCATGAATATTAAATATCTATGATTAATGTTGTGATCCCAATGTTTCGCGGAGCAGCTTCGCCCGATACATATCGCGCTCAGTAGATGTCATCTCGTCGCCAAACATTTTCTGCAAAAATCCAGGCTGTGTCTTGACATTCAGCTCGTTAAGCACGGAGAGCGATGGTCCTTCTAGGATACCCAGATCAACACCAAGCCGGACATCCGACAGACGTTGAGCAGATTCCTTGAGTTCCATCACTGCTGCATAGGACAAAATACCGTAAGAACGCATCACCCGGTCGGTAATCCGCAGCGCTGAATCGGCCAGCAGACGCTCACGGGCATTTCGTTCATGCTCGATAATCTGAGTTACTACGCTATGCAGGTTCTCAATGATCTCACTTTCAGTTTGTCCAAGGGTAATTTGATTGGAGATCTGAAAGATGTTCCCTACTGCTTCGCTGCCTTCACCATAAATTCCTCTTACGGTCAATCCCACCTGATTCACTGCCGAGAGAATGCGGTTAATCTGATGCGTCATGACGAGAGCTGGCAAGTGCAGCATCACGGAAGCCCTGAGACCTGTTCCAACATTCGTTGGACAGCTAGTGAGGTATCCTCTTTTATCATCAAAAGCGTAATTCACCGAAGCCTCGAAGATATCGTCAATGGCTGCGGCACGCTCCCATGCTTCCTTGACATGAAGTCCGGGGAAAAGACACTGAATCCGCAAATGATCCTCTTCATTGATCATAATGCTGACCGACTCGTCTTCGTTCAATATTACGGCTCCGCCGCGAGAATCATTGGCGAGATTGGGACTGATAAGATGCTTCTCCACCAGTACCTTCTTATCCAGCTCCTCCAGATCATCCAGCCTCAATAGCTGAAAGGTGCCAAAATCTGCTGCCGCCTCTCCCTGAAACACAGGACTAAGCTGTTCCAATACCTCTTCCGATTGCTCGGCAGATGCAAGTAGAGGGAAAGGGAGATGCTGCAAATTACGGGCGATTCGCATACGACTGCTGATGACAATCTCAGAATGGTCACCGTCGCTGCGCATCCAGTCACTAAGTGCTTTTTCGGTAAAACGGAGACTTGACATGTCATATCCCCCCTATATATCAAAGACTTTACTCTTGTGCGATTTCTTTTTCAAGCTCACGAATCTGATCCCGCAATTGAGCCGCGGTCTCGAACTCTTCCTGGGCGATACTCTGCTGCAACTGCAGCTTCAACTCGTCGATTTGACGTCTGAAGACGATCCGAGTTCCAGCGCGTTTCGGAATCTTGCCCACATGTGCTGTGCTACCATGCACACGCTTGAATAGCGGGTCCAAGGCATTGTTGAAATATTTGTAACAAGAACTGCAGCCGAAGCGGCCAAGTTTGCTGAACTGGGAGTAAGTCATTCCACAATTCTCGCATTGCAGACTTTGTGTGGTCTTCGCTGCCGCAGTCTTCTCCTTACCTGCCCCTTCGAGATCAAGCAGACCAGAGAGCAAACTGTGAATAGAGAAACCTCCGGCTGTTCCCGGAATCAGTTCTCCCTTTTCCCGCGCGCAGCTCTCACAAATATGAAATTCCGTCTTCTCTCCATTCACGATTTTGGTAAAATGGAGCGTTGCCGGCTTGGCGCCACATTCCTGGCATAACATGAGGTACAGTCCCTCCCTTGGGATTGACGTTTATTTGCCCAGTAAAGAGATTAGCATAGCCTTCATAAGCTTGGCACGAATCTCATCCCGGTACGGAAGCTTAACTGTCAGGCATTCCCGAGAAATGGCAGCACGCATAAGGCATGCTTCCCGCTGACTCAGAAAACGGGCTTCCTCCAGCTGATAAATTAGCCCTTCGGCAGTATTTTGGTCAATTCCGGCCCCAATTGTGTGATTCAGATGAGTATGCAAAGCCACATTCTGGGGTAGCTCAAAACGCTGAATCCGGATATAACCGCCGCCTCCGCGCTTGCTCTCCACGATATACCCTTTTTGCAGAGTAAAGCGTGTACTGATGACATAGTTGATCTGTGACGGCACGCATGAGAACTGGTCCGCCAGGTCATTTCGCTGGATTTCCACCGTACCTTCGGGACTTTCATGCAAAATATTCTTCAGATATTGTTCGATAATATCGGAGATATTACGCATCACTCATCCTCCAGTATTCCATTCTTGATGTTGCAATATTGCCATTGAAAGAGTGCCAACAGTCCAATCAAAGAATCCTGACCATCATAGCCACTTCATGATAAGGTACAAACACTATAGTGTGACCTTAGCGTTCGAAGTTACATACCTTGTAAGTCAGTGGGAAGTTCAAACACCTCTTATTTTGGTTTGCGTTGACTTTGACTTTCTTTGACTTTTTTAATATTATAACATATTTTTTTGCAATGCCAAGTGCCTACTCTTATTTTTTACAAAATGTGATCATTGTATTCGAAGCTTGAGCGTAAAATCGTTTCATTGTGGGATGTAAAAAGCTCTTCCACAGCGATTGCCATGAAAGAGCTTGAGTCTTTATATGAATGATTAGGATTAGAAAAAGTCAAACAAAGCGGTCTTCTGTACCGGGATAATATCCTCCAGCCATTGTACTCCTGTCTCACTACCGGTTATCCTGCCTACCTTAGCCATTTCTGCCGGACGCTTATAGCCGAGCAGCAGTACCGTTAATGTTCCAATATCGAGGACCACATCCCCTTGCGAGTGCTCGCCTTCAATCTTTTTCAAAGACGCCGCCCCTCGATCTGTAACCTGCCATTCCCAAAGTCCATGATTCCACGGTGCATGCTGGTCCTCGATGAATACCTTTGACTGACCAGAAAGAGCGAATTCATTAAATGAATACTCCTCTACAAAAGCCTTAGCATTCACAATGCGGCCCATAAAATAAGGATGGTTCTCCTGGGTAATTCGGGGATCCGGCAGCAGGAAAGGCAGAATATCATCACTTGGAACAAACTTTAGCGATGCCCCAGTCACCATAGAGTCATGATTAGCCAAGAAGGTCCATAGAGCTTGCCGCGAGGCTTCATTCAGATAAACAAACTCCCTGATAATCAACTCTCTATTCTCTACCCTATACAGGATATACCCTTCTGGATCACCTTCTGACGAATAAAAGACCGCATGATGTGTATTCTCATTTAGCACGGAATGTTCCCACCAGTCTTTGCTGCGAACCAGAGTTCCATTATATTGGGAGGCAAAACGCTCATATAATTGTTCAAGCTTCTCAAGGTCCTCGCGCACATCGCGGCGGACACTACCTTTAACGTCAATTTTTCGAGGGAACTGCGAGACAGGAATCGTATAATTCTTGGTCTCACAATAAATCTCCCAGCCAAATTTACGATAGAATGGAATCAGGAAAGGGTGCAAAAAGGACAACGTTTGTCCGGCTTCATTCATCGTCTCTAGCGTATGAGACAACAATTGAGCTACAAGGCCTTGTCTGCGATTTTCCGGCCATGTGGATACACCGGCAATTCCCCCCATAGACACGGTACGGCCTTGTAAGTTGACCTGCAGTGGGAGCAGCGTCAGCATTGCGCTAAGACTACCATCCTCAAAGATTCCCCAAATCCGTTCCGGTTTGAATCTTTCTTGTTTCTTTTTTCTATCTTCGATGGAAAGTTTATACTGAAAAGCATATTGGGATAAGCTTACGCTATCCTCAAATTCAGTGGAATTCAATTGCCTGATCTCCATTAACTCACCTCATCTGTACAATAATCGATCTAATGTGAGTATACAGGCATCCGACTTTCATTGCTATTTCAGTGAAAAAATCAGAGTATATCAACAACTTATCCACAACTCTATACTTCGAAACTTTCTTCTTAACGATTAAACCTCATCTATCCCAAGAGTTATCCCCGATTTACCGGATTTTATCCACATATTCAAGTTTTTATCCACAAAAACCGTGTATTACTGACCTTTTTACTTGACGATACCATTTAAATATGCATTGTATCCACAAAAATGAGACAATCTACTTTGCAACATTGTGTCCACATGTGTGTAATTTTTCTGTCTTTTTCTCAAATTATCCACAACATTTCCACAGGTCTGCACAACGCAAAAAACCATTGTTGAAAACTCAACAATGGTTTGAATTGCTTGGCGGCGTCCTACTCTCCCAGGACCCTTCGGTCCAAGTACCATCGGCGCTGGAGGGCTTAACGGTCGTGTTCGGGATGGGTACGCGTGGAAC
>NZ_JBHRYW010000021.1:0-65986 GCF_042649265.1 Paenibacillus sp. GCM10012306
AGCTTTCAAATCAACTCCGCTCGACTTGCATGTATTAGGCACGCCGCCAGCGTTCGTCCTGAGCCAGGATCAAACTCTCCAAATAGGTTTTTTCGAGTGTTCACTTCCTCGAATTACTCCGAGAAAATAACCATCCGAAAACTTATCGAAAAGAGCGATTGCTCATTTTGAAACTGACGATTCATTAAATGAATCTTGTTAAATCAACGTGTTCCATTTGTTCAGTTTTCAAAGAACTTGCTCCAGTTCGTTAATGACTCTCGTCCGAACCAGGAATTAGATCATATCATGTTTCTTTATTTCTTGTCAACTTATTTTTTCAACGCTCTCGTTTCCGTTAAGCGATGTCTCATAAGCACAAGAGATAATATACCATGGGAATCGAATGATTGCAATACTTTTCTTAAAATAATCTATTACACGTATATTTCTCCCCCCTACAGCACAAATTGTTTCCCATAATCCATTGCATATGGCTAAAATAGGATCTATCGTAAACATAAAAAAGAACCCTATCACACATATGGAGAGGAGCCATAATGAAAAACAATTCAACAACCGCTGCCCCTAAGCCAGGCCTCCCGGCTGCAGAGCAGCGCAATATGCAACAGGCCACGATTTACCGCATTCTACTCGCTGTAAGTTTTGTTCATTTATTTAATGATTCTATTCAAGCAGTCATTCCGGCGATTTTCCCGATTCTCAAAGATAACTTGCTGCTTTCCTTTGCTCAGATCGGCTGGATTTCGTTCGCCTTGAATGTAACTTCCTCGGTCATTCAGCCTGTTATCGGCTATGCCGCCGATCGCAAGCCACGCCCGATTCTACTCCCGCTCGGGATGTGCTGTACGTTTGCCGGGGTCTTTTTGCTGGCCTATGCCAACAACTATATACTCGTGCTATTTTCAGTTGTTCTTGTCGGATTCGGATCCGCTGCCTTTCACCCGGAAGGTATGCGTGTTGCCCATATGGCCGCAGGACTTCGCAAGGGACTATCCCAATCCATTTTCCAGGTAGGGGGCAATGCCGGGCAATCGCTTGGACCCATGCTGACGAAGTGGATCTTCATTCCTTTCGGGCAAATAGGCGCCCTCGGCTTTACTATCGTTGCCGCCGCAGGAATCGCCGTGCAGACCTATGTAGCTCGCTGGTATCGGGAAATGCTGAATTCCGGATATACGTTCCGTAAAAAATCCACAGCCAAGCTAATGGACCCTGCAAGGCGCAAAAGCATCCGGAACGCAACGATCATTCTTGTCTTCCTGGTATTCGTGAGATCCTGGTACGGGGCTTCCATCGGCAGTTATTATGCATTCTACTTAATGGATAAATACCGGATGTCTCTGGATAGTGCACAGGTGTATATTTTTATGTACTTGGCAGCCGGAGCTGTAGGTACATTCTTTGGGGGACCGCTGGCAGACCGTTTCGGGCGGCGTAATTTGATTCTCTTTTCCATGGTAGGCACGGTTCCATTTGCATTGGCTCTACCTTTCGTCAGTCATTTCTGGGCTGCAGTGCTGCTGCTGATTGGCGGCTTCGTACTTCTGTCCAGCTTCTCGGTTACCGTCATTTATGCGCAGATGCTGTATCCCGGCAATATCGGGACCGTATCTGGACTAATCACCGGACTTGCATTTGGACTTGGTGGCATCGGCTCACTCGTGATTGGGAATCTTATTGATGTGATCGGGATTTCAAAAGTATTTGTGGCCTGCGGCTTCCTGCCTCTGCTGGGATTATTGGCTTTATTGCTCCCAGGTGACAACAAGCTGGAGGAATGGGCGGCGGAGTAAGTCTCCTCCCCTATTAGATAGCTCATCCGTTCTCTACTTGAGGACCGATGAGCTTTTTTCTTATTTTCCAGTCTTCGCCAAGGCTTGGGACATGATCTTGGAGAAGAGCGCTGCCGCCGTCCCACTGCCTGCCGTCATATAATTGTGCTCATCCGTCCGGTCAAAACCAATCCATACCGCTCCCGTCCATTCCGGGGTGTATCCGACAAACCAGAGGTCCCGATTGCCCTTACGACTCACCCCAGGCAGATCCAATTGGGTCGTCCCGGTTTTTCCTGCAACTGGGCGGTTCATCTGAGCCTTTTTTCCGGTACCTTCATTAACTACACTCCGAAGCATTGTGGTCATCCTGTCTGCTGTAACTGGCGAGATGACCTGAGGTGAAGCTGACGTGTACTTATAGATGACTTCCCCACGGGCATTCTTCACCATCCGTACAAGATGACCTTCATTGTACTTCCCTCCGTTTGCGAACACGCTGTAGGCCTGGGCCATTTTTAACGGAGAAATGCCTTTATGCAGGCCACCAAGTGCGATTGCGAGATTATTGTCCTCCTCTGTTAATTCAATACCAAGCTTAGTCGCAAACTTACGCGCCTGACCTATACCTACCTGCTGCAACAGCCACACCGCTGGTGCATTGATGGATTGCTTGATCGCTGTCTGCATAGTTACCTGTCCACGGTAATTCCCGTTCAGATTCTCCGGTTGATAGCTTCCATAGGCCGCCCGTTGATCAGACAACAGACTGTCAGGAGTAAATTTCCCACTTTCCAGCGCAGGTCCGTAATCGATAATTGGTTTAAAAGAAGACCCCGGCTGTCTGGCATCCATAATCGCCCTGTTCAGCCCCCCTTCCTTAGGCTCCCTCCCTCCCATAAGCGCTACTACCTCACCATTGTGATGATCCATAATTACCATAGCCGCTTCCACTTGTCGGTCCTTCCCATCTGGAGGAAAAGAATTAGGCTGCGAAAAGGCCTTCTCAAGCACGCTCTGAACCTGCACGTTCATGGCAGTAACAATCGTATAGCCGCCACTCTGCAATTCTTCTCTAGACTTGCCGGTTAGCCTGGCTGCTTCCTGAAGCGCGGCATCGCCATACGATATCCCGACAGCCGAAAGCTGCGATTCCACTGATGGAGCCTGATACTTATGAAGCAAAGCAGTATTCATCTGTGCATGAGAAATCAAACTTCGCTGCTCCATGATGCGCAGAACAAGCTCCCGTCTTTCAGCAGATCGCTTTGGATCATCCACAGGATTATAGATCGAGGGGCCTTTAGGAATCGCTGCGAGCGTAGCAATTTGCCAAATCTCGAGCTTTTTCAGATCGGTAATGCCAAAGTACCGCTCTGCGGCAGCCTTGATTCCATACTGACCTCGGCCCATATACAACTGGTTGAGATACAACTCCAGAATCTCGCTTTTGGACAAACGCCTCTCCAGCTCCAAGGCAATAGACGCCTCGTTCACCTTACGTAAGAGGTTCTTATCCCTGTTCAGATACAGATTCCGGGCCAGCTGCTGGGTGATGCTGCTCCCGCCCTCAGCTATTTCCATATTCGTTGCATTGGTTACCAGTGCCCGCAGTATTCCTTTGTAGTCCAGTCCCTCATGGATATAAAAACGGCGGTCTTCCACCGCCAAAAACGTAGCAGTCAATAGCTTCGGCACCTCTGCAAGTTGTAGGGAACTCCTGTAACCAGACCCAGGCAGAGGAACTCTGCGCATTAAGGACCCATCCGCAGCAAGCATTACACTGGACTCCGGTAAAATCAGCTTGTCAGGATAACGACTAACTACGGTGCTTCCATATTCATGAATGTACACAAGACCGGCTAACATCAGCAGGACAGCAAGTACCCCAAGATCAAACAACAGGTACAGGATGCGCATAACCCTAGCACGCATGTTGGACCAATGAATCCTTCTATAGAAGCTCTCATCGGGTCTCCTCTCCAGCGAACTACTCATGACCCAGTAATCAGGCGCTCCAGAGCCTGCTCCATTGCGGTTGCCTCCTGCCTGGCTATTACGAGAAAACCAAGCATAGCACTACTGTCATCCCCCGCGGCTTCCGCCTCATCAAGACATCGAATTGTAGCTTTAACCCTGAGGATCATTTTCATGACTTCTTCGGTGGTCAGCACCGAGGGTGAAATAGAAGCCGGGTTGGGAGCGAAATCCCCTGTAACAAGATGTGGGTCAAAGCCTCTCCTATTGCTATTTATCCGCTCCAGATGTCCGGCTAATGCCTGTAATTCCCCCGCGGACAACACCTTCAGTTCCGTGAAAGAACCGTGATTGGCGAGCTGCTCGGCTGCTTGAAGCAGTGATTGCATATCCTGTGCCGGCTTCTGCGAGCGCAGCAAAAAGAGCCCCGAGAATACCAGCACAAATAGCATGGCAGCAAAGGGAGCTTTTCCAATATGATTGATAATCCAATGAGCCAACGTTACAACTAAAGCCCCCGAATCCGGGCTGTGACGGGAATACATCCATACAAACATTCGATATAACACAAAAAGAAAAGCAGCACTCAAGAGTGTGCTTCCTCCAAAAATATATAGATATACCAACCTCACAGTACGCCGCTTCCTCAATCCAATTCCTCCTTTCAGAAGGGGGTATTTCCCTCTGACACAAGGATAAGGAGCAAATCTTAAGAATGGCTCTATAACTTCTTAAGATTTGCTGAAGAAATAAACGAGAAGGTGGACAAAAGCTACCCTTGTGAAAGCGGAATACGGGCGATAAAGTCCGTACGTTGCCTGTTGCTTACGGCCAAAATAACACCCCCGTGCAGTTCAATGATCCCCTTGGCAATCGCCAGCCCCAATCCGGAACCGCCGGTATGCTGTGAACGCGAGCGCTCCGCCCGATAAAAGCGTTCAAAGATATACGGAAGATCGCCTTCCGCTATCATTTCTCCGAAATTGCTAACTCGCACCACGGCTTCATTACCCTCCCGGCTCAGTCCAATCTCCAGCTTCTTGCCGTCACGACCATAGCGGATTGCATTGGTGATCAGATTATCAAAAGCACGAACCAGTTCATACGGAGCTCCTAGTATCCATAGCGATTCGGTATCGTCTTCAATCTCATATTTCATACCGGCCGCAGTCAGTGCGGGAACAGCTTCCTCTGTGAGTTGCCGCATGAATGCCTTTAGATCCAGGGGGGCCAGAACAAATGGCAAGCCACCACTGTTCACCCGTGTGTATTCAAAGAGATCATCAATCAGCTTTCTGAGCACCAGCGATTTCTGATAAGCAATGCCTACGTAATAACGCATTTCTGTCTCATCCCGGCAGCGGTCCTGCTCAATGTATTCCAGATAGCCTAACACAGAGGTTAACGGAGTACGAAGATCATGGGATACACCGGTAATCAGCTCGTTCTTGGCGGTTACCGCTTTGCGCTCTTCCAGCAGGGAATGCTGAAGACGATCGGACATGATGTTGATGTTCTCGGCCAGCACACCCAGTTCATCCCCTGACCTTACTTCAATCCGGTGTGACTCCCCTAGCTTGGTGATTTGTTGGATGCCTTTGGTGATCTCTTCGAGGTAAGAAATGATTTTACGGGTATAGATGAAGAAGAATAGCAAAAAGCTGATGATTCCGGCCGCCGCCATAAGCGGAGCTGAACCGATATGGTTAATAATCCATTTCAGGATCAAGGAGTACGGTGCAGAGGGCGGAGCCGGATTCAAATACACCATGGAGTTCACCAACTGATAGCATGCTGCGAGCAGGATAGCGCCCGAGAATACACTCAGCAGAAAAGCCCATATAAACTTCCAGCGGATTGTACTGATATATTTGGAGTTCAAAATTAATCACCTCCGGCCGATCAGGACGGCCCGTCCAGTTTATAACCAATGCCCCATACGGTCTGCACATAACGAGGCTGTTTGGGATCAAGCTCGATTTTTTCACGGATATTGCGAATATGTACCATTACTGTATTGCCTCCGTCAAGAAAAGGCTCATTCCAGAGATTGCGATAAATCTGTTCCATGCTGAGCACCTGACCCTGATGCCTCGCTAGCAGCTCCAGAATAGCAAACTCCCGGGGAGTCAGCTTGACCTTGCGGCGATCCACACTGACTTCATGTTTGGCCGTATCGATGATCAAATCCTCAAACACCAGTTCATTCTCATTCCGACGTATGGGACTGCCTGTGTTCAGTTTATGATAGCGACGCAGCTGCGATTTGGCCCGGGCTACCAGCTCCAGCGGGTTAAAGGGCTTGCCCACATAGTCATCAGCACCGATGCTGAGTCCGGCGATTTTGTCCATATCGGTATTTTTCGCGGACAGCATAATGATCGGCATGTTCCGTTCCTGTCGTATTTTCATACAGGCAGCAACGCCATCCAGCTTTGGCATCATCACATCCAGAATAATGAGATCCACCTCTTCATTGTTCAGGCACTCCAGTGCTTCCAGTCCATCATAAGCCTTAAGCAGCCGATAGCCCTCGTTGCGAAAATAGATATCCAGCAGGTCCACGATCTCTTTCTCATCGTCTACCAGCAATATTGTCTCAGGTCTCACAGAAAGAACATCCTTTCCAGTTCTTTTGTTAACGTTCCTTCCTTATTCTAACAAAAGATCCCGGCCAATTCGCCTATGCAAATTAACCGGGATCTATAATATTTATGCTGAGCCTGAGCCGCAACACTTATTGCACTGTAATTCTAGCCTTCCAACAGCCGAATCAGTTCTTCCTCGTCCTCAATGACCTGAATGCCGAGCTGCTGGGCTTTGGCCAGCTTGCTGCCTGCCTTCTCGCCGGCAATGACCAGATCCGTCTTCTTGGAGACACTTCCGGTGACCTTCGCTCCCAGCGCTTCCAGACGTTCCGCCGCTTCGTCGCGTGTCAGCTTATGCAGTGTACCCGTAAGAACAACGGTTTTGCCGCTAAAGAAGGAATCCGTACTTACCACACGCGGTGCTTCCGGAGCCTTCGCCTCAACGCCAAGCGCCAGCATACGATCAATCCCTGCCAGCACGAACGGATCAGCAAAGAATCCTACGATGCTCTCAGCCACAATACCGCCAATATCCGGCAGTTCAGCGAGTTCTTCGGCTGTCGCCTTCATCACTGCTTCCAGATCGCGGAAATGATCGGCCAAGGTACGCGTCGTTGCCTTCCCTGTGTTAGGGATACCTAGCGCGTACAGGAAGGAGGCCAAATCCCGTCCCTTGCTATCTTCCAATGCCTGAAGGAGATTGCGAGCTTTTTTCTCACCGAAACGCTCCAGCCCTAGTAGCTGCTCGAAGGTCAGACCATAGAGATCAGCCGGCTGGCGAACACTTAGCTCCTCAAAGAGCTGTCCTGCTGTCTTCTCGCTGAAGGTCTCAATGTCCATGGCATCCCGTGAAGCAAAATGCGTAATCCGGCTGACGATCTGTGGCTTGCAGTCCAGCTTGTTGTTGCAGAAGAGATGCGCACCGCGCATTTCCAGCGTAGACCCGCAAGCAGGGCATTTATCCGGGAAAATAATCTCCCCACCGTCGCTCTCCTCGGTCACTTTGCCCAAAATCTCCGGGATCACATCATTAGAACGACGGATGAAGACTCTTGTGCCCAGTGCATGCTTCAGGTTCTTCCGTTCGATGTCGCCCACATTGTTCAGTGTGCAGTTCTGGACAGTAACCCCGGCCAATTCAACCGCCTCAACTCGCGCCAACGGCGTGATTTTGCCGGTCCGTCCCACATTCCAGCTGACGGATTCGAGAATCGTCGTTGTCTCTTCTGCCTCGAACTTGTAAGCAACTGCCCAACGTGGAAATTTGTCTGTATAGCCGAGCACTTCCCGAATCCGGAAATCGGTGACCTTGATCACCGCTCCGTCTATGAGGTAGTCCAGAGAAGAGCGTTTTTCTTCGATCTCTGCCAATTGCTCAGTCACATCGTCAAATTTGTCGTAGTAAGTCACATAAGGGTTCACCTTGAACTGATTATTCCGCAGGAAGTCCATCATCTCCTGATGATCGCTAAACTGCACTCCCTCTGAATAGCCTATATTGTAGAAAAAGGCATTCAGACGTCGCTCGGCTGTCGTCTTAGGATTCAAATTCCGCAGTGCACCCGCCGCGCCATTACGGGCGTTCTTCAACGGCTCGGCTGCCCGGGTATTATAATCGGCCAACACCGAGAGATTCATGATTCCCTCGCCCTGCACCTCAATCAGGCCTTCCTTGAACGGGATGGTCAGCGGAACCGACTTAATCGTCTTCACTTGGGCCAGAATGCCCTCGCCTGTCACCCCGTTGCCACGCGTGGCAGCTTGCTCCAGCACACCATTACGGTACGTCAGATTCAGCGTCAGCCCGTCAAATTTGAGCTCAACAGCATAACACGGGTCTGGCAATGGGGTATCCGGGTTCTTGGTGTTATAATCATTGACCAGCTTCAGTACGCGGGCATTCCAGCTCCGCAGCTGTTCAATATTCTGCGCCTTGTCCAAGCTCCACAGGGGGGCCAGATGGCGGTGCGGTGTAAAGCCCTTGAGCAATTCTCCACCCACCCGCTGTGTTGGTGAATGGGGAAGTACAATACCGCTCTCTGCCTCCAGCGCCACAAGCTTGTCATAGAGAACGTCGTACTCTTTGTCACTAACGAGCGGTGTGTCGAGCGTATAATAATGATAGTTATATTTGTGAAGCTCTGCTACGAGCTCTTCCATTGTATGCATAACATCCATACAGGTATATCCCTCCGTCAATAAGTGTCCTATGATTAGCGTCGTCCAAAAAGACAATCGTTAATCGCAGCCGATCTATTCCACCTTGGCGATCGGCGCAAAGCCGGCCAGCAGCCGTTTCACGCCCACCGGCGCCGGAAAAGCAATCTGCAGCTCCGTATCGTTGCCGGTGCCTTTGACGGACACAATGGTGCCTATGCCCCATTTACCGTGGGATACCTTGTCGCCCGCCTTGAAATCGGCGGGCCCTGAAGCCCCTGCTCCGGCTGAGGGCTTCGCCCCGCCGGAGGTCACGGTCACACGGCCCTGGCCAGCAGCGGCCGTGGCCGTGCTTCCGCCGAAGCCTGCGGCATTCGGCGTAGATCCGGCGGCCCCGCCTCGGCCGCCGAAATTGCCCCGGCCGCCGCTGGCGAAGCCGCGGCCGCCATAGGCTCCTCCCACTTCCGTCCCGCCGCGGCGGAAGCGGTCGTGGGAGGCTGGGGCGGTATCTTCCTTCAGCTCCTCTGGAATCTCCTCCAGGAAGCGGGACGGCGGGTTGGCCGTCGTCCGTCCGAAGAGCGTGCGCACCCGCGCGCAGGAGAGAAACAGCTGTTTCTCGGCGCGGGTAATGCCGACATACGCCAGCCGTCGCTCCTCTTCCAGTTCATCATTGTCCTGGAAGGCCCGGCTATGCGGGAAGACACCTTCCTCCATCCCGACAATGAACACTGTCGGGAACTCCAGCCCCTTGGCGCTGTGCATCGTCATCAGCACCACCGCATCGCTGCGATCTTCCTCTTCATCATTCATGCTGTCAATGTCCGCGATCAGCGCAAGGTCTGTCAGGAAGGAGACGAGCGACTTGTCCTCATTATTTTTCTCAAACTCCATCGTTACAGACAAGAACTCGTCGATATTCTCCAGTCTGGAGCGGGATTCAAGCGTGTTCTCATTTTGCATCTCCAGACGGTATTGCGACAATTCCAGCACTTTCTCGGTCAGTTCAGTCACCGACAGGAACTCTACCATCCGGTGCAGCGCTTCGATCATATCGTAGAACTCCACCAGCGCATTCCTGGTGCGTCCGGCAAAGCCCAGATCGTCCACCGTCTCCAGGACACGGAAGATCGATACGCCACGTTCGGCTGCAGCAGCGGCAAGCTTGCCAACGGTCGTATCCCCTAGCCCGCGCTTCGGCACGTTGATAATCCGTGTTAAGCTGATATCATCATCCGGGTTAGACAACAGGCGCAGATACGCCAAAATATCCTTGATTTCTTTACGGTCGTAGAACTTGATGCCGCCCACGATTTGATAGGGAATATCCGACTTAATCAAAATTT
Organism: Paenibacillus sp. GCM10012306; assembly: GCF_042649265.1. Classification (NCBI taxonomy): domain Bacteria; kingdom Bacillati; phylum Bacillota; class Bacilli; order Caryophanales; family Paenibacillaceae; genus Paenibacillus; species Paenibacillus sp. GCM10012306. Next base: position 9,841 of record NZ_JBHRYW010000021.1, read on the forward strand.
CCTCGATTACCCGGGACTGGGCGTTCGTCCGGTACAGGATCGCGTGATTCTGGTAAGCCTGACCTTGTTTCACATTCTTGCTGATTTCTCCGGTGACAAAATACCCCTCATCATGCTCAGAGTCTCCGCGATAAACCTTAATCTTCGCCCCTTCATCAGAGTCCGTCCACAGCTTTTTGGGCTTGCGTCCAGTGTTGAGCGCGATGACACCATTGGCGGCATTCAGGATATTGGAGGTGGAACGATAGTTCTGCTCTAGCAAGATAGTTTTCGCTTCAGGGTAATCCTCTTCAAAATTGAGAATGTTAGTGATATCCGCGCCGCGCCAGCGATAAATCGACTGGTCACTATCGCCGACTACACAAATCCGGTGATGGCTGTCAGCCAGCATCCGGCACAGCATATACTGCGCACGGTTCGTATCCTGATACTCGTCCACATGAATGTACTTGAATTTCTTCTGATAAAAATCCAGAACCTCCGGTACTTCTTTGAACAGTTGAATCGTAGCCATGATCAGATCATCAAAATCCAGAGAGTTGTTGCTCTTCAACCGCTTCTGGTACATCGTGTAGACCTTGGCAATCAATCCTTCAAAATAATCGCCGACCTTCTGCTCATACTGGGCCGGGGTTACCAGCTCATTCTTCGCCGTACTAATCACTGACTGAACAGCCTTCGGCTCGAACTTCTTCGTGTCGATGTTCAGTTCCTTCATACAATTTCGAATCACCGACAACTGGTCTGTGGAATCCAGAATAGAGAAGTTGGAAGTAAAGCCGATCCGCTCGATATCCTTCCGTAAAATCCGTACGCACATGGAGTGGAAGGTCGAGACCCAAATGTCGCGGCCCTCCGGCCCGACAAGCTTGGATACACGTTCCTGCATCTCCCGCGCCGCTTTATTCGTAAAGGTGATAGCCAAAATCGCCCAAGGCGGCGCCTTGCGGTTCGCAATCAGCCACGCAATTCGGTGCGTCAGCACCCGCGTCTTGCCGCTGCCCGCGCCAGCCATGATCAACAGTGGTCCTTCAGTAGCCTCCACAGCCTGTCGCTGCGGAGGATTGAGCCGACTTACGGCGTCTTGTATGTTAACAGGTTGCATGTATAACATGCTCCTTTCTTCATTCATATGAATTGCATTTCAGAGTAATTCTCTCTATAACGACTACTCAAAATGCATTTGCCCTGTATTCTTTACCGCCTGAACCGTCAGCAGTGCCTGCTGTAAATCCTGATAGATGATATTGCCGACCACAACCGTATCACATAGCGCTGCCATCTGCACGGCTTCTGCTTCGGATGTAATTCCTCCGCCATAAAAGAGCTGACTATGTTCAACTGTCTCCCGTACGGTCCGCACAGTTTCCACCTCTCCGAATCTACCGCTATACTCCAGATACACCACAGGCAGGGACATCAGCTTGTCCGCAACCTGTGCGTAGGCTGCAGCTTCTTCAGCTTGAAGCTCCGTATCAGCTTCTGTAAGTCTAGCCACAGTAGAATTGTCGTTCAACACAATGTAACCCTCAGTCAGTAGCATATCCCAAGGGATCAAGTAGCCGTAGCGTTCAATCGCCCGGCGGTGATGACCCACAATCCAGCTCGGATCCGGCGTGTTAAGCACCATAGGGATCAGATACAGATCAAATCCCGGGACAGCCGCCTCCAAATCCGATACCTCCAAGGCTACAGGCAGCGCATAGCGTCTGATTCTCGACATCAGGTCCACAGTATTCTCATAAGTGACCCCTGAAGAGCCCCCTACGATTATGGCATCCGTTCCCGACAAACATAATGCCTCCAGCTCTCCATCCCCCAGCTCACGGTCCGGATCCAGCTTGAATACATGCCGCCACGGCTTGATCATCTGCTGCACTGCTCTCATGTTCTTCCATCCCTCATCAGTCATTTAGGCAGGACAAAATCCCCCCTGCCTCCGCTAAAGATATAACTCTAGTCTATGCCAGCGGGAAGGGGGGTGTCAATTTAAAGCAGGTAAAAAATACGAACATTTTTTCGCTTTTTTACCATATGAAAGACTACAGACTGCTGCGCAGTCCCTTGATCCGGTTCAGATCATTCTCAGCCACAAAATCAGTATAAAATCCGTCTACACCCATACGGGACAGCTTCACAATCTGATCTTCCTCGTTCACGGTGTGAACGTATACCCGCGCCCCCGCCTTTTTGAGCTTCTGCACAAAATCTCTGCTCGCCCGGCTAGCTGGCATTGTTATATCCACCTTATTGTTTTGCACAAATTCAAGGACCTCAGCATCTGTATCCTTGGAGTTATAAAGGGTATAAATTACCGTGGGGAACATGTAAATATTGTTAAGCTCATCCAGCATAGCACGACTGTAAATCTGGGGAACGATCCGCTCCAATAATGCGGAATCTCTTGTCCGGGCCGCTTCAGTCAGCATCTCGAATTGTTCCATGATTAACCCGGAATCAAACTCCTTGGTATCCGTAACTATGTACGCATCTGTATAGTGCTGCATCAAATCCAGAATCTTCTCTAAATCCAATGGAGAATAGATATTCATTATCGGGCTGTTCATAAACTCATCGTGGCTTAGCGGAGCCCCTACTTTATCGGACGAAAGGACTTCGGTCTGACCCAGCAGCTTGCTCATATTCGCCGTCCACTCGTGTCTGGCAATGAGCTGATTATCCGTACTTAACAATAGATCCGTCTCAAAAACTCGGGTGCCCTGCTCATAATTCGCTATAAAAGCTTCAAAAGCATTAGTATATGTATGTCCCCCGATTCCGCCCATCGCATGAGCAACGACCCGGTGAGCGGCAAAGCCCGAGGCCGGCTGTTCCTGTTTCTGTCCAAGTGCGAATATAACTAAGAGTCCTAGTGCCAAAATCATGATTACAGAAGCCATTATCTTCTTTTTCTTATTCATATAAAAGTTTCCTTTTAGTAGTAAGATTGGAGAAGCTTAAACACAATACCCCGCTTTGCCGGAGGCAAAACGGGGTATCTCTCATACGTTCACCAGGCGTTTGGTTTAGTAGGCATTCTTATTCATAAATCCGTTACGAATCGTCTTAAATATAATTCGAATATCGAACAGCAGTGACCAGTTCTCAATATAGAAAATATCATGCTTAATGCGCTCCTCGATCGAGGTATCGCCACGCAATCCATTGCTTTGAGCCCAGCCTGTAATACCGGGACGCACATGGTGTTTCACCATATACTTTGGAATCTCATCACGGAACTGCTGTACATAATATGGCCGCTCCGGGCGCGGACCCACAACGCTCATATGGCCGAGAAGAACATTAAAGAACTGTGGCAGCTCATCCAGACTGGTCTTGCGGATAAAGGTGCCGAACTTGGTTCTACGCGGATCTTCGCGTGTACTCCAGCCGGTATCTTCTCCGGTATCCACCTGCATCTTCATGGAGCGGAACTTGTACATCATAAAGTTACGGCGATTCAGTCCCACCCGCTCCTGCTTAAAAATAACCGGACCAGGTGAGGTGAGACGCACACCAAGCGCAACAATCAGCATTACCGGCAGCATCATCACAATCGCAAACAGCGCGAACACGATGTCAAACATTCGTTTGGCCAGCTTGTTGCCTGCCATATCCAGCGGAATATCCCGTACATTGATCATCGGCATGCCCGCAAAATTATCGAAGTATGGCCGGGCCGGCAAATAATCGAAGAAATCAGGAATGATGAGTGTACGTACACCTGCTTTTTCACAAGCGGCAATGATTGAGGGATACTTCGAGTGAGCATCCAGCGGCAGCGCCAGGATCACCTCATCCACAGGCAACATCTCCAACATCCCGGACAACTGGTCTATCGTTCCCAGGATTGGTTTGTAGCGCTGTTCCTCGATTCTGTCCCAGGTATGGTAATCATCCAGAAAACCTACAGCCTCATAGCCCAGTTCAGGGTATTGCTCCAGATTATTGTAGAACCTTTTGCCAAGTGTACCGGCACCTAGAATAAGTACGTATTGACGATTGAAGCCTTTTTCGCGAATGGATTTAAGCATGGATTTGACAAAATAGCGGTAGAACATGACGGAGAGCAGATTAAAGCTCATGTAGAGTGCCAGATAAGTACGTGAAATATTGATTTCCTTGACGAAGAACATGAGACCAAGCATGATGAAAAGCGCCATCACATGCACTTGAAAAATCTTCATGAATTCATCGACAAAACGTTTCTTACGCTTCGGTAAATAAAGCGATATTAAAACCCCAATCAATACGGCAATAACGCCATAGATCATACTCCAGTAAGCATAAGACTCTACAGGCAGCGGGTTCTCATATTCCATCCATCCGCTCTTGAATTTCAGCCACCAGGCCGCCAGAAAAGACATCTGTATGACCACAAAGTCTGCAACCATATACATTTGCGTTAAAAATTGTTGATTACGGCGAATCATAATCTCACCTCATCTTTCGATTCAGTGCGTGTACCGGCATCGCCGGCAGCCGACAGACTCTGAGCTGGAAGAGGTACTTTTCTAGGTGATATCATGGCGTTCCGCACCAGCGATAAAACAAACTTGAGACCCACTCCGGCATAAACCATTCCATTAATCATACTGTTGTACTGCTGGCGATAATGCTTACGATGAAATAAAATCATTGCTCTATGAAATTCATACACAATCTTGAATGGTCTGCGACGTGCGCTACCGCCCTTAAGATGGATAATAGAGGTCTGGGAATAGTAATAAATCTTCCATCCTGCTGCCTTGATGCGGTAACACCAGTCTAAGTCCTCTCCATACATAAAGAACTCTTCATCCAGACCGCCGACATGTTCAATCGTCTCCCGCCGGAGCAGCATGAACGCGCCAACCAGACAATCGACAGGATAATTCTTATCCGGGTCCAGATAACCCAACTGGTAACCGTTGAAGCGAGGATTATTTGGAAATAACTTACTGAAGCCAAAGGCATAATAAAAAGAGGCCGAAGGTGTAGGGAAACCACGTTTGCAGGCCTTATCCAGTGATCCGTCGGGCAAAATGATTTTGCAGCCAGAAGCCCCAACGTCTGGGCGACTATCCATAAAGGAAATCATCGTCTCCAGCGTATCTTTACGCACGACCGTATCGGAATTCAGCAACAGTACGAAGCGTCCGGTAGCAATCTCCATGCCCTGATTATTGGCCCTAGCGAATCCTGTATTCTCCCCATTAGCTATCAAGGTAACGTTCGGAAACTCCCTACTAATGGTCTCTACTGACCCATCATGGGAATTATTATCTACTAAAATAATCTCATAGGAAAACTTCGTCTCCGAGTCATATACCGACCTTAGACAGTCCATCGTCAGGCGACAGGTGTTGTAATTAACAATCAATATACTTACATCCACACTCAATGCTATTACTCTCCTGACAAATATAGTAATCTCTCGACAAATAGTATAACACAAAACCTCCAAGAAAGGCGTGGCCTTGGCAGGGAGGTTTTGTATAAGATATCCTATATTGTTGTTACTTTCTTATATTCATCTTGCCCTGTCCTTCACCTTACGCTGCACCGCCTTACGCTTCTCCTTAAGAGCCGGCAGCTGCGAGAAAAAGGACTTCCATGCTTTAAATAACCCAGGCTCTTTAAGAAGCATGTATCCATGTGCGGCAATTTCGTAGGGTAATGATATGAGTACGGTTGCCAGCAAGTTGCGGCTGTGTTCATTTTTATACATCATTTTATATCTATTAATATACGATATCCGCCTAATGAACATCGATTTCCCACTTCTCCCGGAAGTCTTCCAGCCACGCTCATGATATCCAAGAGCTTCTGCATCATAGTAACCTTGCCAGCCCAGCAACTGCGCCCTCCAGGCTACATCTACATCTTCCTTATATGCAAAAAAGTCCGCATCAAAAAACTCGCCGCCTACGCTTATATCATCTATCATTCTCCTGGAATACATCGCAGCGGCACCCGATACGCCAAATACTGGACCAGATTCCTGCCAGTTTGCAGCCGCTTCTCCAGCCCCCCGGTCAAAGGCACGACGTGCTCTGTTCATTCTGAGACCTGTACTGTCGACCAGATTGGGATCTGCTTTTAACAAAAGCTTTCCCGTTGCACTCCCAATCTGCGAATCGACTGCCATATCTGCAACCAGTCTGCTAACATAATCAGGTGCCAGCGTCAGATCCGGGTTAAGCACAAGAACATAATCTGTATTGGTTAAAGAAATGGCCTGATTATGCGCAGGGGCAAAGCCAGTGTTAACCGAATTTTGAATAAGCTGTATCCGCTTATGAGAGGAATCGGGGTTGCTATGTCCACTTTGTAGGATATAGTTCTTAACCCTTTCCGCTGTTCCATCTCCGGATGCGTTATCAATCACCACAATTTGTTCAAGAGGATAATCCTGCGCCAACACCGCATCCAAGCATTCTACGATATCCTCTCCACTATTATAAGTAACAATTTGCACGCTAACTGTTTTGTTATTCATAAGGATCCTCGAATCTTTATTTTTCACTATACAGACTATTGCTCTATTATAGCGAAAAAATTAAAAAAACTCCCGCACCGTGTGTCGGTTCGGAAGTTTAATTTGTTATTCTTTTAACTCAAGCAAGAAATCCCTTAATCCTTCACGCCAATGCCGAATATCTTCAAATCCATTGGTGCGGATAGATAGATGCTCCAATACGGAGTTACGTGGCCGAGGCGCAGGCAGCGGGAACTCCTCTGTAGTACAAGGCTCTAGCTTGGCTGTGAAATCCAACCCCAGAATATCATGGGCATCTTCAAAAATAGCCTGAGTAAACTCATACCATGTACAAGACCCACTGTTCGTAGCATGATACACTCCGTACTTTTCAGTCTGGATCAATTCCAGCACAAAGCTGGCCAAATCCACCGTATATGTCGGCGAACCCTTCTGATCATTCACAACTTTAAGTAATGGCTTTTCCTGGCCGAATTTCAGCATCGTCTTCACAAAATTCTTACCGTATTTGCCGTATACCCAAGCCGTACGCACGATGAAATACTTGCTGGATAAGCTTTGTACTAAATTTTCACCGGCCCGTTTGGATTTTCCGTAAATGCTCCGCGGTGCAGTATTATCATATTCATGGTACGGTTCTGAACTCAGCCCTTCAAAAACATAGTCCGTACTGATGTACACCAGCTTGGCACCAACTTTTTCAGATGCAAGAGCTACATTACGGCTTCCCGTGGCATTAATTAAATAAGCACCGTCCACGTCGCTCTCTGCAGCGTCTACCGCTGTGTAGGCAGCGCAATGTATAACCGCATCAGGGTTAAAGTCACCAACCACTTTTACCGTTTGTTCCAGATCGGTGATGTCCATCTCTTGTCGGTCACAACCAAATACCTCATGGCCTTCCTTTTGCAGCAATAGAACAACGTCCTGCCCCAGTTGTCCAGCAGCACCGGTAACTAATACCTTCATTGTAAACCTCCGTAAGTTACTTATAGGCCATGACCCACCAGTTAAAAGAGGTACTGATCCGCTCTATAAGTTATTGCATACTCTGAAAGAAATAGATAGCCTATAGTGAGTCCCCTAAGCGACTTCCATATTGCAGTTCCGCATACTTTTGGTATTCCCCGGACTGAATGCGGGTCCACCACTCACGATTATTCAAGTACCATTGGATCGTCTCTTTAATTCCTGTTTCAAAGGTATGCTTCGGCTTCCAGCCCAACTCGTTGGTGATCTTGGTAGGATCGATACCATAACGACGGTCATGTCCTGGGCGATCCTGTACATAAGTAATCAAGGAGTCCGGTTTGCCAAGCTCCTGCAGTACAGTATTCACGATGTGCACATTCGTCCGCTCATTGTTGCCACCGATATTGTAGACTTCACCATTCACACCTTCGTGAATAACGAGATCAATCGCACTGCAATGATCCTCTACATACAGCCAATCGCGAATGTTCAAACCATCACCATACACAGGTAGAGCCTGATCAGCTAGTGCACGGGAGATCATCAGCGGAATCAGCTTTTCAGGGAACTGGTAAGGACCATAGTTGTTCGAACAACGGGTGATGTTCACCGGTAACCCAAACGTTTCATGGTAGGCACGAACCAGCAGATCCCCGCCTGCCTTACTCGCAGAATACGGACTATTAGGAGTTAGCGGAGTCTCCTCAGTGAACAAGCCAGTGGCTCCCAGCGTACCGTACACCTCGTCAGTCGACACTTGAACAAACTTAGTGACACTGTATTTTTTCGCTGCGTCCAATAGAACCTGTGTACCAAGTACATTCGTTTTTACAAACACATCCGGCTCTAGGATACTTCTATCTACGTGTGACTCTGCCGCGAAATTAACGACTACATCAACACCCTGACTGAACAAAGCATCCATTGCTTGGACATCCGTAATATCAGCTTTAACGAACGTATAATTCGGATTGCCCTCAACAGATTTTAGGTTTTCCAGATTTCCTGCATAGGTCAGTGCATCCACGTTAACGATTTGATATTCCGGATGCTGATTAAGCATGTAAATTACAAAATTGCTGCCGATAAAGCCGGCACCGCCAGTTACAAGCAGTTTCATGAAACCGACCACCTTCTTATACAATTATTAATAATATTCTATTCATCTGTTTCTCACAGAATCAATGAAGTTGGATATTTAATCAAAATTAAGCTCAGCATCTTTAAGTAAAGGATGACGTTGATCTTTATCGGATAGAATCGGATTGGTCACCGGCCAATCAATTCCCAAAGCAGGATCATTCCATTGTATGCCACGATCATGCTCTGGGGAATAGTATTCGTCTACCTTATATAGTACTTGAGTATTCGGTACGAGCGTGCAGAAGCCATGGGCAAAGCCCTTGGGTACAAGGAGTTGACGTTTGTTATGTTCACTCAAAATAACTCCAATCCATTGACCGAAGGTCGGCGAATTGCGGCGAACATCTACAATAACGTCGTAGATCACGCCGGACAAAACACGAATCAATTTTGTCTGTGCCTTAGGGTTTAATTGATAGTGCAGTCCTCGCAATACTCCAACCTCAGCTGAAAGAGAATGGTTATCTTGAATAAATTCATGCTTGATACCGATGGAATGCATTGTTTGCTGGTTATAACTCTCCATAAAAAAACCCCGGTTGTCGCCATGGACCACCGGTTCAAGAAGGCTTGCGCCTTGTAGTTTTAAAGGAGTGACTTTCATAATGGATATCCTCCTTTTATCTATAACTTCAATTTCCCAAAATCCTCATCAAACAAAATATCCTTGGCCAATTCATTAGCTTTTGCAAGTGAAGCATGCGTTCCAGCATCCGTCCACCAACCCTCAAGGATATCGTAAGTCAATTCGTTTCTTTTAATGTATGCATTATTGACGTCGGTTATTTCAAGTTCTCCACGGTTAGAGGGTGTAAGTGTCTTGATAATTTCAAAAACCCTACTGTCAAACATATATATCCCTGTCACAGCATACTCACTTTTAGGTGCAGAAGGCTTTTCTTCGATTGAAATAATATTATTCCCTTGTAGTTCAGGTACACCGAACCTTTGGGGATCAGGAACTTCCTGAATCAGAATTTTAGCACCGTTTCCCTGGCGTCTAAATTTCTCAACAAAAGGATTAATATTTTCTTCGAATACATTGTCACCAAGAATTACTACACATTGTTCCTGTCCCACAAACTGCTCTGCTAAACCCAAGGCCTGTGCTATGCCACCTGCTTCATCCTGAACCTTGTAGGTGAAGGATACATCCAGGGTATTCCCACTCCCAAGCAGATTGACTACGTCTCCCATGTGGTCTTTTCCTGTAACCACCAGAATGTCTTGAATTCCTGCCTGCTTGAGTCTATAAATTGAGTGAAAAATCATCGGATACTTGCCTACAGGAAGTAGATGCTTGTTAGTTACTTTTGTTAAAGGGTACAGACGAGAGCCCGTGCCTCCGGCTAGGATTATGCCTTTCAATAAAAGAACCTCCAATATCATGAAATTCCTGAAATATAAATATTTTAATAAAGATTAAGTGAATTTTTTAATAAAAACGACTAATACAGAGAACAAAACCACTGTAACCAGAATATGCTTATCATTAAGTAATATTTCTTCAGGCTTTCCTCCAGCGTTTTTCATATGGATTAAGTAATAGTATCTAAAAATTCCATATAACACAAAAGGTATTGTAAACATCATCGCTGATTCTTCTGATGCTGCATACATAGAGTAGAACATAATTAATACACCTGTAATTATAGTCATGAGTTGATCTAATAATTGAACACTATAAAAACTCAGAACTTTACGCTGATTGGTAGGATCATCTTTGAAAAGTATCAACTCATGCCTTCTTTTGCCCAAGGCTAAAAACAAAGAAAGCCCAAGCGTACATAAGACAAACCATGACGTAAGAATGCCATCTACTGCTAAAGCTCCCGTTACAGCTCTTAATACAAATCCAGCAGCTATAATCATAACATCAATTATTACAACATGTTTCAAATAAAGACTATAGGAAAGATTCATTGCGAAGTAGACTAGTACAGCGCCTATCACATAGTAATTAATAGAATAAGCTAAAACAAGCGCTATTAAAAAAGTGATAATGCCAATACATATTCCTGCGGGAATGCTTATTGCACCTGACGCAATCCGTCTATTGCGCTTTTCTGGATGCAGACGATCTTTTTCAACGTCAACAATATCGTTAATTATATATATCGTACTAGCCATAAAGGAAAAAGAAAGAAAAGCTAACAAAGCGTGTATCAAGGTTGTCGGATTTAAAATAGCTCCTGAAAAAATAGCAGATGCAAAAACAAGCAAATTCTTCGTCCACTGTTTAATACGCATTTCAACCAGTACATCTGCTAGACTAGTAAGTAATGTCCTTTTCTTAGCCAATGCTACTTGATGATTCAAAATAATACACTCCTATTAAATAAGATATATTATATATCCCAATAAAACACCTAGAATAATTCCTCCGGTTACTTCTATTTTGGTATGTCCTATTCTTTCTCTTAATTTTACAGCTGAATCAATATTAAGAGAGTTAATATTCTGCGCATGCTGACCTACGTACTTTCTCAATCCAGTAGCATCAAATATAACTATCATCACCAATGCGGTGCCTAGACCAAAAATTGGTGAGTCAAACCCCTCCCTTAAACCAATCAACCAAGTTATTGTGGTTACAACTGTTGTATGATTACTTGGAAAACCGCCATTTCCAATATAGCCATAAGCAGCACTACCAAAACGAAATCTATTAATTAAATACTTCAAAGTACCTGCCACAAGCCATGCTACAAAAGGAACAAAGCAATAATATATCATTTAATGTCTCCTATTCATTATACACGAGTTATAGCCTAAATCAGATTAAATTAAAACACTCTATATACTTGGTAGCCGCACTCTCCACTCCAAACAATTCATTAATTAGAGTTTTGTCCTTAATGTAGCTATCCCTGTTCTTTAATACTTTAATGATAGCCTGTGCAAGCTGTTCCACATCTTTTAGAGCGGCAGTTTCGCCCATTTTGGTCCTTCTTGTTATCTCTCTTACACCAGGTAGATCCGAGGCTACTACAGGAACCCCCGCCAACATGGCTTCAACTTGCACCATCCCAAAAGCTTCTAGTGAGTTTGTGCTTGGTAGAACAAATAAGTCAAGCGAATAATAAAATTCAATTAATCGGTCAGTAGATAATTTCCCTAAAAAACTCACATATGTTTCATCCCAGCCAATCCTTGTTTTCAACTCTTCATATATGCTCCCACCTGCAACATTTGTGTAGTCACCTGCAATTAAGAATTTAACATCCGGCAATGCTTCTTTTACAATAGGAGCAGCTTGAAGCAGAATATCTATGCCTTTCTCTTCTACAATTCTTCCACAAAACCCTACGTATGTCGCATCCCTATTAGTTCTATTTCGTGAGTTTTCGAATTCTTTATAAAATGATGAAGTAGGATGAATCTCTAACCATTTATCTTTGAACTTAGGCAATACTCTTGAACTCTGTGCATAATCATACGAGCTTACGACTATCTTTTTCGCTCTTTTAAAACTCGCCCTTGAAGATCTATCCATCAAATTAACTATAACAGAATTAGTAAGAGATTTAGGCAAATTGACATCACATTGATAAGTTAATATTAGTTTTTCTTTGCTTGTCAGATGGCTAACAATGGCAGCTTCCGCCATTGGCAGATGTAAGTTAACGATATCAGCTGCTTTTTGTAGTTTATAATATTTGTTGAAAAAATCCAGACTTATATAGCCTTTACTTATTTTAAACAACAAATTAGCACGCTCTATCTTAACACCATTAATTTCCTCGTACTCAGGAAGGTTCTTTTCATGCTTAGCCGTAAGAACTGTTACATCATGTTCTTTTGCCAACTCCTCAGCTAATGACTTGGCACATTCAGAGAGGCCACTTATATATGGGTAATAATAATTAAGAACAATTAATATCTTTAATCTCATTTTAAATACCTCTTTTTTTTGTATTAAATACAAAAAACTTATTTACTCCAAACGTAGCAATAATAATAACAAAACTAAGTGCAACCCTTGATATATTTACGTCGTATTTCAGTATGGTTACCATTAAGTAGAACAAAAGGTTGTCTATAAATAATGACACTAGTCTGACAGCGAAAAACTTAAGAAGTTGGCTACTATTTTTCTTTTCATTTGAAGCAGTTATAAAAACAAACTTCTTGTTTAAAATATAGTTCACTAGAACAGCCAATACATAGCTAATAATATTAGCAATAATATAGTATAAGCCTAGCCTCTCAAGTAAAAAAAACAATAAGAGGTTAATTCCTGTTGTTATGGCTCCCCAAAAACCATATTTCACGAATTCTTTGATATTACGAATTGTATTCCTATTTTTATCGGAGACAGTTGAACTAGGCAAAATTAAACACCAACTATCGTTGTATTATATTTACTTGATGTACTGAACTACCGATTGCTTCCCTAGAAAAGAAAAGTACGTTTTTCTAGGGAAGCAATGTTCTTGTGTCAGTTTCTAAATAAAATCAGAAATCAATTTTCGAAGACCTTAATATTTTGTACTGCAATTCCCAATTCCCTTGTATCTTGACCTACGCGTACCGCTCCTTCTTTGACTATGAATTTAATATTGTTTACTTTGTTCAATTCAATGTTCAAATTTGAAGTTGTGAGTATCGTATTACTTGTCACTTTTTTCTCTTCAACAAATTCACCATTAACATACAGGAGAATAGTTCTTTCCGTTACATTTGGCGGTAAAACTGCGTTGAAACTAATAGAGACCTTGTTAGTATTTAAGACTTTAGCAGAAAGACTAAATTCAGACTTCGTCCATCGTGTAGGGATACCATTCCAATCCTCCAAACCATGCCAGCCCTCATCCATCGATATGTTGAAGTCCTTGTATAAACTGAACTTTTCATTATGCCAAATCAAAAAACCATCATAATTTAAAATATCACCACTACCTTTTAAAGTATAACTGGACTTTGAACCTTCTGGTATAGATGACGGAGCAAAGTATGAATTAGAGTTCTTAAAGGAGATATTTGTATTCTTTAACAAAAATGAAAGTATATGCTCTTCATCTTTAGTTACATCTTCTATAGACAATATTTCGTCTTCAGGAATCAATTTATTTATTTCTTTTACTTCAGTATATTCTTTTGTGACAAGTAGTCCTTTATAGAGGATAATATTTTCCAGTTTACTTATTTGGAAACAATTCGAAAGTAGTACAAGTGCCAAAATACCCAACTGAAGATATTTCGATGCTTTAAGTTTCATTGCTAAGTAATTAAAACCAATGGAAAACAATAATATAACAAATGGCTGGGCAAACATTAACGTTTTATAGTAGCCATAAGGAAATTTATTAATGAAATGCAAATATAATAATAGCGCTACTATAAATAAAGAATAAATCATCAAATAAACTTTTATTTCTTTTTTTGCTATTAATGATCCTATTATTACGAAAATCAACAGTAGTGATCCTATTATTATATAAAAACCAGATGTAGAGCTATAATCTAAAGATTTAAATCCAAATACCATGAGAATTTGGTTAAAGAAAGGTATATATTCTACAATACCAACTGAGTTTTGGGTGGAAGTATACGCAAAGATATTGTACCTTAACGCTATAAATGTACTTACTGGATTGAATATAACTGCAAGAAACATGATGTAAAACAATATCTTAGTATATAATCTAGTATTCTTATAGTCCTTAAACACACTAAACACAAAAAACATCATTGCGGGCACTAAAAGGTACAAAGTATATTCACTATAAACCGCTATGAGTCCTGCAATACTTAAACTTGTGGGAACGACTAAATTAATTTTCTTTTCTTTAATAACCCGATAAATAAAACCTGCTGATAGAACATAAAATGCATTACCTCCAATCTGAGGCATATACTGTGTAGTAAACATCCAAAATAATAATGTATTAATTGTAGATAAAGTAACCGCCGTTAATACAATCGAATTTGATAATCGGAAACTATACTTGCAAGTGTAATAAACCGAAAGTGAAAATAAGAAAACAAAAAAGCAAGAAATCACATTAAACGTATGCATTGCATCCGTATGAAAGAATGTCATACCAAGTGTATTAAAATAATCTGCTCCCACTCTAGAAAATCTAGAAAAATGAATCTCTGCTATTGAGAAAAACGGATGAAAACTATCAGATATAGCATTTGTAAAATACCCCTTTTCTATTAGCCATTCTGGTATGGATAAGTAGAAAATAAGATCATTGTTTATACTTGCAAAAGATGTAGGAAAGCCTGCAAATAAACTAGGAAAAAAATAAATTAAAAATACGATTCCAAAAAAAGAAGCATAGTAAAGTTTTTCCGTTGAATTTTGTATTGATATTTCATTTTTCTTAATAAGAGAATTATACAATACTACAAATAAGATTATTATTCCGCCAAGAATTATGAATGGATTATAGAATTTCGCCCCCAAAAAAATTCCTAGAAGTTGAGAAATAGCTACTAAAAAAGAAAACCCAAAGAAAGGATACAAAAGATGTATCCCTTCAATATCTTTAATAAAGCCTTTAAAAAGGGTCCTAAAAAGAATTCCGTATGCATAAGCAATAAAAATATAAAATAAAAAAAGTGAGATTATATATATCATCCATTTCCCCCTTAAACATTCGACTTCTAAATATTCCTAACAGTAATATTTAATTCATAAATCGTTTATATAAAGATGCAGTAATATTAAAATCACACTTCTCACTTATATATTTCTTAGCGTTTAAGCTCATTTCATTTCGGATGGTGTAGTTATTACTTAGCTCTATTAAGTATGATAATAGTAGCTCTTCTTCGTATTCATCCACATCAACTTTCCATACACAATCATCAGGATATTCCATGTACGATCCTACATTAGACACTATACATGGAACACCATAGCCTAAAGCTCTCATCAAAGTACCTGAAGTCTCTCCCATCGTTGGCCATCTTAGATTTATGCATAAATCAATTTCTCTTATATAGGTTTTGAATCTTTCAATATCAGGAGAATCTATGAAGGTAACATTCTTTTTTATCTTCAGACTTTCTACTAGCTTGTACAGTTCTTTTTGATAGTTTTCCTCAGAGTGCCCAATAATGTATAAGTGTGTTTCTGGATTTGTTTCTAAAAGTCTAGAAACAGTGTTAATAATAATATCAACTCTTTTGTTTGGTATAACATTTCCAAACACACCAATAGAAAATTCCCGAGCCTTCTTATCATTACTGAAATTATTTTTTTTTGATACTTCGTTATGCTCTAACGTGAAGCCGTGTGGAATTACTTCAATAGGACCTTTAAATTCATTATTTAGAAGAATAGATTTCTTCACCCACTCACTATGAACAATCACACCATTACTTAAATCAACTATTCTATTACTTAGTGGGAATTGCTGACTTTCTGGTATAATACCTGAGTTTAATAATGAATTTGCTGCTTCTTCACCTTGAACTCCACTGTTATAAGCCAATTCGTATACAAAATTATCTTTTTGACCTTTTAAATAAGTAGTATATACGAAGAATCCGAATAAATTAAAATCATGAAGTACTATATAACCCGGGTACCTTTCTAACGCATTTACTATCCATTCATGGTACTCATTATTGCCAATATGATAAAGTCTCTTTTCGAATTTCTCCATTCCATCATGAAATTCGTTAATATCTATAATATCAAATGTATCAACAATGAACTTATTGGTGGGCTGATACTGATTAACAAAGATAGTAATGTCATAATATTCTTTTAAATACATTAGCAATTCTTCACTGTAGTCTGAGATCCCAGAAGTTTGGGGATTAAAAGGGCTAAAATAAGCAAGCTTTTGTTTATCTGGGGAAGACACTTTATTGTTCTCCTCATCATAAATCAATTGAATAAAATGCCCCAAACTCTTTGACACAACAATTTCCCATGAAAATAAACGCGACTGAGTGTATCCTTGGTCAATAAATCGTTCTCGAAGAGCATTATCAGAAAGCAATTTCTCTATTGCGGCTTCGATCGCTTCTTCACTACTAGGATCTACGAGTTCCGCAGATGTGCCGACGATTTCTGGCAATGAGGAGCAATTACTAGTAATAACCGGTGATCCACATCTCATCGCTTCCAAAACGGGTAGCCCAAATCCCTCATAAAGAGAAGGAAACACAAATAATTCACATTCCTGATAAAGCGCCACCAAGGCTCCTTCAGAAACATAACCTAATAAAATCAAGCGATCTTCGCTTAAACCTTTACTTTTCGCGAAATCAATCAATTCTTTTTGTTCTTGAGGTTGTTTAATGCCACCAATTACAAGCTTTATAGCATCTCTTTTCTGAGAAATTCTCGCAAAAGCACTTATAAGCCCTTTATTGTTTTTTCTTGGATCATATCCTGTCAAAGAATAAATAAAAGGTCCATCAATACGCAATTCTTCTTTTAAGAGTTTTATTTGATACTCACTTGATTTTGGATTAAACAATGATTCATTAGTTGAAGCGTATATCACATTGATTTTACTAGAGTTTATTCCCAAATACTTTATAATATCCGATTTTGATGCCTGAGATATTGTTAAGATTAAATCTGCTTCTTTTAACTTTTGCGATCTTTTTTCATACAGAGACTGTACATGTTTTGGCCATTTTAAAAAGTATTCCTCTTTCATCACTATGGGAATCAGATCATAGACTAAATAAGATATCTTCACGCTTTTATTTTTTATATCAGGTATCTCTATATCAAACATATACGGACTTGTAAAATGAACAATATCCACTTTTTTTTGCTCAATGAACTCTTCTAAATCTTGTTCAAACCAATATCTTTCTTCATTTAATCTCGAATTATAATCAACAAATTTTGATACAAAACTAAAACACCATTTATCTGCTTTTCTCTTCATTAGATAAATCCTATGATGAGTGCTCTGATTCACAAAATTTTCAAGCCAATGATGGGTATATATTCCAATACCCCTCTTTTTTTCATCAGTATATAGAGTTTGTACATCAATTAGTATTCTCAAGTTAGGACTTCCTCCTTGCTAAAGCCTTTCTCATTTAAAAACTGAATGATTCGTTCGGCGGTGATTTCCCAATTGTACTCGGTTTTAACATACTGTTTTCCGTTCTGCCCCATTTGTATCGCATTCTCATTTGAATCAAGATATATATTTAGAACCTTCTCGAAAGAATCGTAGTCTTTATAGTAAAGTCCACCTTGACTTCTGTCACAATGTCCTTTGGTTACTGGACAATTTTCATGAACAATCACAGGAGCTCCACAAAGCCAACTTTCCATAATAACAATAGAGAAACTTTCCATTAATGAGGGTTGTATTAACGCTACGCTTCCAGCAATTGCATTAAATTTATCCTCGTCATTGAGTTCTCCCATATGAATTATCCCTGGTGATCTTTTAATCGTTTCGACTATCTGTTCTTCTCCTTTACCCACTACCAGTAGCTTTACATTCTTTTCGTTTTCTTCATAATATTTATTGAACAGTTCAATCATTTGAGGCACATTTTTCCCGCCTACAAGCCTA
Organism: Paenibacillus sp. GCM10012306; assembly: GCF_042649265.1. Classification (NCBI taxonomy): domain Bacteria; kingdom Bacillati; phylum Bacillota; class Bacilli; order Caryophanales; family Paenibacillaceae; genus Paenibacillus; species Paenibacillus sp. GCM10012306. The sequence goes on from NZ_JBHRYW010000021.1 coordinate 27,955, forward strand.
CCTACATATATAAAATAATCCGTATCTATCTTATATTTTTTACGGAAAGCTGTATTATCAGGAATATGATCAACCACCACACCACCGCCAGATATAACTGAATCAGAAATATCGATGTTATGTAGCTTTTGAGTAAGTTCCTGTTCTTCAATTGTATTAAAAAGAATTCCCTTTACCCTGTTGAACATATGTCCAATGGATTCTAAATAAGCCATCTCCTCATCGTGTAGACAAGGGATCACGAAGCTTCGTTCTGGGACCATCTTACTCCCCCAGTAAGAAGTACCAAAAATATATGGAATAAAGAGGAATACATACCGTTCCCCATTATCCACAATAAATTCATACATCGTGTCGCTATTTACAGTTTCATGAAACAATTGCATTTCTTCAGAATATTTAATTTTCTCATTATTAAGCAACTTACCTAATATTTCTTCATATTTTTTCTTATTTCTTTTTCTCAAAGCAAATCTTCGTACAGATATATTATTTATTTCGTAAATTCCAGGATCATAAAAATTATTGTCCCATTCCCAGAAAGAATCTTTCCCACATGTAGTCAATATCTCAACATCGCAACCTGCATCTTGTAAGCTTTTAGCAATACCACCCGCAAATCGCTCTGCCCCTCCAGATATACTATCTGTAAACCAAGGAGTTACTATTGCAATTTTCATTCCCGATCTCCTTGCATGATTATTTTTCCAAGATTAATGAATAGTTATAATACTCTGTATATTCTGTTCTTCCATTAGGTAATATTATTTCTTCACTCAAATAAGAATTTACGACCTTAAATCCAGCCATTTCAGCCAAATGCTTTAAAGCCTCCGGAAATAATGGTTTTTCATGAGTAGGATCCAGATAATACAGATTGTTCATTACAAATCCGGAGGTTGCATTAGGTGTTTCAATTATTAAAACGCCACCTTTTTTTAACTTTTTAAAGCATAAATCTAAAAAAGATATCTTTTGAGGCACAGTTAAATGTTCAATAACATGTGCAAAAAAAACAGCATCCAAGCTTAAATCTCTTTGCTTCAAAAGGTATTCGCTGCCTTCAACAACATAAGCTTCCAGGTTTTTTTCTGTACATTCATCGATAAGCTTAGGGTCAGTATCTACACCTATCCCTTTTAAGTTGTTCTCTCTCAACAACTCTAAGAAGTATCCCTTTCCACACCCTATATCGATTACCGTATCGGTTGGCTTGAAAAATTGTATATATTGAGAAAAAATCCGTTTCACATCTTTACCTGAGGCCATAAATCTTTTAGCAAAATCAGAATAGTGGAAATTTCCAATTGTGTATTTTTGGTTGAACTGATCTACAAACTTCCGATAATCGTTAGTATGATTATCTTGGGCAGCTTGCAGATTGCTTTGCTCTTTTTCTAAAATAGAAATTCGCTCCGCTAAACGAGTAATTAATTTATTTTGTTCTGAAATAACTTCAATTGAATTATTTAATCCGAACCACACATCGTTATTTAAGTATTTTTGCTGATTGGATACCGTATCCACATACCACTTTACAAACAGTCTATTCCCGAATCTTCTTAGTGGTGTAATGAACTTATCCAAGAATTTATAGCGAGATACCAATCGAGGCTCCATAAAGGCAACAGGCATGTTGGGGGTTATTCGATGAACTAGCCTACTAATTTTAGCACTTAACACCTGCAAATCTTGTTGCAAATCACTATCCATATGGATGACACTAGTGAGATCCCCTTCATTTTTCCCCATTATATCTGCAGTCGTTATTTCCTGTTTTCTAACTCCTGAACGAATTTGATGCATTATCTTAGCCGGATTAGCTTTATTATCAGACATCTTGAGGTCCATCTCCTTTTACATATTGTGCCCATTCATGAGGGATCTTTGAAATCCCCAAATCATTGGAGAGACTGGTTACCTTAAATGAGAATTTCTTATCATGAAAATCAAACTGATTTCCATGTTCGTCGTGTACTGCTGCTGTAACTAGATATGTTCCTGCACATAGATTCAAAGAAGGAATGTTAAACTGAATCACACCTTCATCATTAGGATAAATGTCGCTAATTTTATGATAATCAATAAATGTATTTGTACCATAACAATGAATTTGATCAATTGTATGAATAGCGAGCCCAAAGATTGGGTTCTCGACTTTTTTTCTACCCTTATACTCTATTTTTATAATCATTTTATCCTCTGACAAAAAACTAAACTTACTTTTATGATTATAGTCAGTAAAATAAACATTAGTTATTTCTATAAATCTATTCCCCCATCTTTGGGGATCAGAGTTATCAACTGATTCAATCCCTTCTTTGTTCACAATTACTTCATCCTCAAAATTTACATCTTCTTCCATTTTAACTGAAGATTCATCAATCAGTCGCTGATTCTCTTCTTCTGCAAGGTAAGATAGATATTGGTCGATGACTTTTTTTGGACTACCATCGTTTATTACGTCACCTTTATTAATCCATACTACTCGATCACATAATTTTTCCATTGCACCCAGATCGTGTGATACAAATACAATCGTTGTGCCTCTTGTTTTCATTTTCAATAATTGATCCATGCATTTTTGCTGGAATGCCGCATCTCCAACAGCCAACACTTCATCTATTAATAGCACATCTGGTTCAACCATAATTGCTACAGAAAAAGCAAGCCTCATATACATACCCGATGAGTAGTTACGGACTGGATTATCTATATATTCTTTTAGCTCTGAAAATGAAATTATTTCATTTAGTTTCTTTTTTATTTCTTTTTTATTTAGACCTAATATTGCTGCGTTCATGAATATATTCTCTCTACCCGTAAAATCAGGATGGAATCCCGCCCCGAGTTCCAGCAGACTTGACACTTTACCCTTAACATTAATTTCACCGGAATCAGGATGTAATATTCCAGTTAATAGTTTAAGCAAGGTGCTTTTGCCTGATCCATTTCGTCCCATAAATCCGACTGTTTGACCTTTTTCAATATTCAGAGATACATTGTTCAATGCATAAAATTTCTGGAAATTATTTTTCCTACGATTAACGATTCTATCTTTCAAAGTCCCTGATCTTTCAGTGAATATTTTAAAAGACTTGGTGACATTATTAATGGAGATTGCATCCATTAGGGCACCCTCCTTAGATCTCTTCTGCAAAATTTCTACTTAATTTACCGAAAATTGTGTAACAAATCAATAGAAGGACTATTGAAAGGATTGTAACTACTCCAAGACCGCTTAAATCAGGCATCCTGTTATAAAAAAACACATCATGGAAACCTTCCATAATAGTCGTCATAGGATTAAGACTAAATACACCTTTCAAACCTTCTGGAATCATGTCAGAAGTAAACACAATGGGAGTTAAATAGAACCATGCCATTATTACGACTCCAATAATATGCTCTAAATCACGGAAATAAACATTTAAACAAGAAACTAAAGTTGTTAATGCCAAAGTAAATATCGAATATATCAGTAAAAGTACAGGGACTAGTAGTAGCGACCAACCTAACTCTATATGTGAGAAAATCAGGACAGGAAAGAGGACAATTAGACTTAATGAAAAATTAATGATACCACCTATAACTACTGCTAAAGGAAGTATTTCTTTGGGAAAGTATATTTTTTTTACAAGTCCAGCATTCCGAATAACAGAAGTCGCTCCAGATGTAAGAGATTGACTAAGGAGATTCCAAGTTACAATTCCTATAAATAAATACGAGGTATAATTCTCAAGAGAAATTCTTACAACATACTTAAATATCATCGAGTACACTGCAAGCATCAATAATGGATTAAGGAGCGTCCAAAAAAAACCTAAAAACGATCCTTTGTACCTAGTTCTTAAATCCGTCAGTACCATACTTTCAAGCATCTGTCTATAATTAAATATTTCCCTTATCTTTCTCAACATTTAGTAAGCTCCTTAATTCAAATTCCTCCAGTAATTTAATATATCCTGTAGTGATTTTTCAATCAAATATTCTTTTCTCCATCCAGTATGTTCTCTAATTTTTGAGGAATCACCTATATATATTGGGAACTCAGAAGGTCTCATTTTATTCTCATCTTGCTGAATTTCTATATTTTGATTAGTACTTTGTGATAAGAAATTATATAAGATATTACGTATAGATATAGGTTCACCAGAACATACATTATATACTTCGCCTATTCTCCCTTTTTCCATTAACATTGTATAGGCTCTAACTATATCCCTTACATCTGTAAAATCCCGTTGAGCATCCAAATTACCCACTGCAATAACCGGAGCAGATTTACCCTGTTCAATTTTAGCAATTTGCTGAGCAAAATCAGATGTTACAAAACCAGGACCCTGACCAGGCCCAATGTGATTGAATGGTCTTGCATAAAGAAGATTCAAACCATATACATTAACATATTGTTGAAATAACAAAGAAGTTGCAGCCTTTGATACGCCATAAGGACTTATCGGTTTTAAAACATTCTCCTCTAGAATAGCTGTGCCCCCATTAATAATAGCCCCGTATTCTTCAGAAGAGCCGACCATAAGTAACTTTGTTGTTTTAGCCATGTCACTCTTACGGAAAGCTTCCAGCAAGCGTACAGTTGAAATCATGTTGGTTTCTATAGTTTCTACTTTATTGTCCCAAGAAATCCTAACAGAACTTTGCCCTGCCAAATGATAAATCTCGTCAGGTCTTATTTCATTAATGATGGCTTGGATATTTTCTTCATTATTATAATCAATCGGAATTATTCTTCCCACTGGCGTTTTAAAACTAGTACTAGGACAACTTTTTCGAGTTGTCCCCCATACTTCATATCCTTTTTGATGTAGTACATTTGCTAAATTAGTACCTACAAACCCACTAATCCCCGTAATTAACGCTCGCATATTAGAGACCTTGTTTTATATCATTTTGATGTAATTTAGACACTCTTTCCAAGTCACTATCCACCATCATCTTAACCAATTGTTCAAACCCAACTTCAAGCTCCCAACCCAGCTGTTCCTTCGCTTTAGTACAATCGCCAAGCAAGAGATCAACTTCAGCTGGTCTAACAAATTTTTGGTCAATTACAACATAGTCTCTCCAGTTCAAACCAACGTGACTAAAAGCGATTTCCACAAGTTCTTCAATTGTGTGAGTTTCACCCGTTGAAATCACATAATCATCAGCCTTATCCTGTTGAAGCATCAACCACATAGCTCTCACGTAGTCGCCTGCAAAACCCCAGTCTCTCTTGGCATCCAAGTTACCTAAGCGAAGTTCGTTTTGTAGTCCCAATTTAATTCGTGCAACAGCATCAGTAACTTTACGGGTTACGAATTCGATACCACGACGTGGAGACTCATGGTTAAACAAGATACCCGAGCAAGCATACATGTTGTAGCTCTCTCTATAGTTTACAGTGATCCAGTGACCATACACCTTTGCAACACCATATGGACTACGTGGGTAGAAAGGTGTCGTTTCTTTTTGTGGGGTTTCTACTACTTTACCAAACATTTCACTACTCGATGCTTGATAAAATCTAGCCTCTGGTTTTGTTAAACGTACAGCTTCGAGCATGTTAGTTACACCAACGCCCGTTGCTTGTCCAGTCGCTACCGGTTGAATCCAAGAAGTAGCTACAAAGGATTGAGCAGCCAAATTATACACTTCATCCGGATCAGATATGCGTACAGCATTAATCAGTGATCCCAAATCGAGCAGATCACCATCAATAAATTCAATTTCATTCTGTAAGTGTTCAATATTTTCAATAATAGGCACACTCGTTCTACGACGCAAACCGAATACTTTATATCCTTTAGAAAGCAAAAGTTCTGCCAAATATGAACCGTCTTGTCCTGTGATTCCTGTGATTAGAGCGCGTTTAGTCATTTTCGTAGTTCCCCTTTATATAAATTAATAAGTAAATCTAACTATTATAGATATTGTTCAAGCTTCTGCATACGTAATTCCTTGAGCAGTAGCTTCACTTCTTGAGCCTTATCTTTAGTACAAATCAATGTTACATCCTCAGTATCAACAATTATTAAATCCTCAATTCCAAGAGTAGCAATAAGCTTCCCATTGCTCTCAATAATACAACGTTTTGTATCGAGATTTAAAATATTCCCTTTAATCACATTACCATTCTCATCTAGATCGCTAATTCTCTCTAAAGCTGTCCAACTCCCTACGTCGTCCCAACCAAACATACAAGGAATAACATAGATATTATTCACCTTTTCCATAATCCCGTAGTCAATGGATTGATCCGGCATTTTAATAAACTCAGCTCTGATAATAGCATCACGTTCTTCAGATCCTAGAACTGTTTTCATAGTCTCTAATATATCATGCATATCAGGCATCAGTTCTTTAATATAACCCCTAATCGTCTCTGTTCGCCACACAAAAATGCCACTATTCCAGAAGAAGTTACCTGACTCAAGGTATGATTGGGCTGTTTCAAGATCAGGCTTTTCAACAAACTTGTTAACTTTATGAACCGTCAAGTCATTCACTTGCTTAGTCTCGCTACCACTCTCAATATAGCCATAACCGGTCTCAGGATATGTAGGTTGAATGCCGAGGGTCACCAAATTACTATTTTCTTGAGCAACTTCTACAGCAGTTTTTAAAATTCTTACAAAACCTTCTTCGTTCTCAATAATATGATCAGAAGGAATTACTATCATCGTACTGTCAGGGAACCGTTCTTCAATAATAATTGAAGCCAATCCTATACAAGGTGCAGTATTCCGACCTACCGGCTCTATAATGATGTTCTCTGGTGGCAAGTGAGGAATTTGAGCTTTAATTAATTCAGCGTACAATTCATTTGTAACAATAAATATTTGCTTGATATCCATCATATTTTCAAGCCGCGCAATAGATTGCTGAATCATCGATTTGTTACCCGAGATATTTAGAAATTGCTTCGGTAAGTTTGTTCGGCTTTTGGGCCAGAACCGCTCGCCCTTTCCTCCTGCCATGATCACACTAGTAATTGTCATTTTATCCTCCAAAATTCCATAACGAAATATAATCCAATCTCTTTTTGATAATTTCCCCAACTGCCTTTGGTGAGAAATCTTCTTTTATATCATGTTCGCCTTTTGACGAGATTTCTTTATAAAAGTCCTCATTGTCATAAAGCTTACGCATGAATGAACTTGCATGCTCAATATCTGGTTCTGCCCAATGCTGATAGGATTTATATGGGCCATGGTCCTCTGTGAGCTGAACTAACCTATAATCAACCAGACAAGAATTGTTAGCATTCATAAAATCAACATTCGAAGACCAATTTGTGCCAATCGCTGGTTTCCCTAGATACATTGCCTCTGCTAAGCCCAGCCCAAAGCCTTCACTTCTATGAAGGGATATGTAACTATCCGTTACAAGCAATAATGCATTAGTATCATTACGAGATAACGTTTGCTTAATTAAATAGATATTCTGATAGTTTCCAACTAAATCATGGAGTTCAGAAAGTTCTTTAGAATTATTTGTGGCACTGTTCACCTTAACAACAAGACCAACGCCCATATCATTCGGTTCAAATGCAGCTTTAAAAGCATTAATAGAAGCCTGAGGATTTTTCCTTTCCTGATAGCTTTTCAGATCATACATAGTCAGAAATAAGAAAGCTTTTTCCGGTAGTTTAAAGTATGAACGATCCCTAACCGTCTCAATTTTCACTTCAATACTATGAGGGATTTTCACAACAGGAACAGGGCTTTTCATAGAAATAGCATCTGCTACAAAGGTAGAGGGAACCCAGATTTCATTCACAAGATTAAAACTTTCTTTCCACTCGTCCGGAAAATCCGGCAACTCCCAATGCCAATACCCAATGTTATAACGCTTCTCAAAAATCGAATTCCCATAATTCGCGTAAATTTCAATCATCTGTTCAGCATTTATATGGAATATATTCACGTTATATTTAGGACTATCAATTTCTTTAGCTATCCAACTGGTATCATTCATTGATGCAGAGTTAGTACCGGTAAAATTAACTATTCCGAAGGGAATTTCACTTGCGGTAATGCTCTTGGCAGCAATTCTGCATGACTCACCAATCCCCATCTCAGCCCTAGCATACCCTATTAGATTGATACCACTAATTTTATCATCTAATAGACTAGAGTCTTTCTTATCTAAAGGGAAGGCGGTTTTCAATAGCTTATGTTTTACAAATTGCCTTGCCGAAAAAGGGACTAATTTGACGACAACAGGTTTAAGAAAAACCGCAGTTCTATAGAGATGTTTAAAGAACCATGACTTAACACTGCTCATAAATCTGAACACACTTTCTGTATAATAGCATTAATAATAGCCTCCACACTAGCCTTCTTATAATTTTTCACTATAATACCAAATTTACCCGCACCTTCTATCATAATTGAATGTGCTAGCTCTGCCCCTTACCATATGCTAAAATATTGTCGTACCTACAGGAAAAGGAGATTATAACGTGTCGAAACCAGTATACGGTAAAAACGCTGTGCAGTCGAGAAATGTTGCAAAGATATCAGGCTCGATGTGGGCATTAGCTGTTGGTTTTATTTTGTTTTTGTTCTGGACCCCGTTTCAGGTGGGATTGTTTAATGGGCAGGCAGTAGACTTTGAGAAACCGATCTATGTATCTGCATTACTTGGAGTGCTTTTGCTGCTGATTTGGGTGGGTCTTGACTTCAAGAAGTTCAAATTGGATGAGCAACGGGACTTGGTAAGCGTGGCTGTCCTGCTTCTACCCATTACATACGCATTGTCGCTGTTTGTCGCTGTTTCGCATTATATGGCAATGAATATGTTCTTTATTCAAAGCATGTATGCCGCTGTATTCATTATAGCGTTATATCTCTTGAAGCAAAAGCAAGTAAATGTTGTCATCGAAAATGCTGTGCTTACAATTGCTTATTTAATTGTGGGCTTTGGTCTCCTGAATTGGCTTGGAGGCGGGAAACTGGCGGGCAGTCTGGTAGGCTGGTTCTCTAACACTGTACGAAACGGTATATATTTGGATGCAGTGATGACAGATTCCAACGGTCTTCGACTAACTTCTATTTTCCAATATGCCAATACTTATGCAGCCTTTCTGATGGCTTTCCTATTCGTTGCGGTGTTCGCATTGGTACGCTCACGGAAGTGGTACGGTATTTTGACCCACAGCTTTATGTTGGTGCCTATCATTGTATCCCTGCTGCTGACACTCTCTCGCGGCGGTCTTGTGATGCTGCCTGTGGTGTTTATATTGCTTTTATTGTTCTTAAAGCCTGCGCAACAAATTCTGTGGATTATCCATCTGGGCGTTTCTGGATTGTTATCCCTCGTCATTACTAACCAGGTTACGAATCTCGGAATAGAATTAAATACTGCCTTCTCCTCTTCAGCAGCGCTCAAAGGCTGGGGTTACCTCCTTGGAGCTTCAGTAGTTGTTGCAGGTCTTGGTTGGGTCATTCAACGTTTTGCCGCTCCATGGCTGCAAGACAAGCTCGGAAATTGGTCTTCCCGTAAATGGACAAGCTTATGGCTTCCGCTGGGTTCTGTTGTGCTGGTCGGCCTCATAGCGTTCTTACTTATTGGCACAAGCGCCAAGAGTATCTTGCCTAGTAATATCGAGACACGTCTTGAAAATATCAACTTTAAGCAGCACAGCGTGCTTGAACGTTTCACCTTCTATAAGGATGCTATCAAAGTAGTGAAGGATTACCCGATCCTTGGCGCTGGCGGCGGTGGATGGTCTGCGCTTTATGAACATTACCAAAATAACCCTTATACGAGCCGTCAGGTGCATAACTTCTTTCTGCAGTTCCTGATCGAGGTTGGTATTTTAGGTTTCATCGTATTTATGGGCTTTATTCTGTATATCTTCTATAAGTATATCCGCGGATATGTGAAACGGGACAAAGATGACTTCAATAACGGATTCTTCTATCTTATTATTACGCTTTCCATCCTCATTCACAGCTTGCTAGACTTCAATATGAGCTATGCTTTTATGGGCATTCTCGTGTTTCTTGGTCTAGCCGGGATGGCCGCTGTCATGGACAGCAAACCACTGCGTCGCAATTGGAACAAAGCTGGGCTTCGTCTGGGGTATATGGCGGTAATTACGTTAGGATCCTTGTTCCTGCTGTTCCTCTCAGTTACCTACATTAGTTCCAGCAACGCTGCAGTCAACTCCAAGAACCTTATGAGTGTCAGTCAATCATATGAGGAGATTAAAACCTCTCTTACCAAAGCTCTGAAAAACCGTCCGACCCATCCTGAATCGGTGGCTTACCTCTCTGCCATGGATCAGCAGGTCTACAGCCAAACTCAGGATGAACAATACCTGAACGAATCCTATAGCCTGTTAACTCGTGCGCTTAAGGATGAGCCGTATAATAAGACTCTATTGAACCAACTGATCGCCTACTATAACCTCAAGGGTCAAAAGGATCTGGCTCTAGCGGTGTACCAGGATAATGCCGACAAGTTCAATTGGGACATCGTTTGGTACAGCGGGCTGATCAGCAGCTCTTTCGAACTCGGTCAAGAGGCATACAACCAAAAGGATACAGCGAAAGAACAGGAATACTTTAAAACAGGACTGGCAGCTTATGAACATGTTGTAGCTGGTGTAGAGCATCTTAAGACGCTCCCGCCTGAGCAATTGCAAGGCCGGCCGTTCTCAGTTACTCCGGAAATTGCGCTGAATGTCGGTAAAATGCAGTACATGTCCGGACAGATTGAGGTTGCAGCAGAAACTCTGAAGCTCGGTCTCAGCCAAGATTATAGCGATCAAAAGAACCGTGAAATTGCCCGCTGGTACTTGGCGGCACTCAAGAAAAACGGCGGGCAGGATCAAGCCGTATACGATCAGTTAATCGCTGCGGAACCTGCAGAAGTAGACCAAATCAATGAAATCGTAGCTACACAATACTAAGGCATCTGAATAAATGCACTAGACAAATAACACGGGTATCTTCCTCAAGAGGATAGTTACCCGTGTTTTTTTATTTTTAGTAGATGAAAGATTCAAGTTTGATTATTCCGTCGCTTTACCCGTTTCACTCTCAATGATCTCTTTAAGATAGAGAAGCAGATCGTCTTTTAAATCCTCATGCTGGAGTGCATAGTGTATCGTAGTTTGAATGAAACCCATTTTCTCACCAACATCATGACGGTGGCCCTCAAAATCATAAGCAATAATCCGCTCCACTTCGCTTAGACGCGCAATGGCATCAGTGAGCTGAATTTCTCCACCTACACCCACCTGCTGCTCACCCAACATGTCAAAAATCCGCGGAGTCAGAATATATCGGCCCAGTATGGCCAGGTTAGAAGGTGCATCCTCGCGTTTGGGCTTCTCCACAAGCCGGCTAGCTTTGTAGACCCGATCAGCGATAGAAACTGCATCCACGACGCCATATCGGGACACCTCTTCCCAAGGCACAGGCTGCACGCCGACTATAGAGGATTTATATTGGTCATAGACCTCAATCATTTGTCTCAGGCAGGGTTTATTTGATTCGACAATGTCGTCACCCAGCAGAACTGCAAACGGCTCATCCCCGATGAACTTGCGTGCACACCAGATGGCATGACCGAGGCCTCTCGGTTCCTTTTGCCGAATATAGTGGATGTCAGCCATTTCGGATGACTTGCGGACGGATTCCAGCAGCTCCCATTTTTGTTTCTCGGCCAAATTGAACTCCAGTTCGAATGAATTATCAAAATGGTCCTCAATGGCACGTTTGCCTTTCCCTGTTACGATAATAATATCCTCAATCCCTGAAGCTACAGCTTCTTCTACAATGTACTGAATAGTGGGCTTATCCACAATGGGTAGCATCTCTTTGGGCATAGCCTTGGTCGCAGGCAAAAAACGTGTGCCGAGACCGGCGGCCGGGATAATGGCCTTACGAATCTTCATGACATAGGCTCCTTCTATTGGTATCAATTCGATATCTCGCGGATGATGAGCTATATAAGATGAACTTAAGATCCGAACGATAGCTCGGTCGTCACTACGGTGGAATGTTTGGACTTCCGGCCGCTGTTGTCTCCAGATTTCTTTCATTGTACCGCTGTTTGCGGTTGAAATCCGGAGACAAAGGCGGGCGCTATCGCTCCTTCAGTTCCAAACTTCCCCCTTCGTTCCTCTTCGCTTTTTGTTATTTTCTTTTGCTCATCTTATATAGCATTATTTTTTTAATTATAACAGTAATATCCCAATTTTGGCAGTTCGGGACCCCTTAAAAATTGCTGAATGCTCTATTCACCCAAAACCCTCAAAATAAAACAGGCGGACAATCGGGGAAATTTCCCCGTTTTTGTCCGCCTGTTGTGTATATTCTTTAATTATTTGGCATTCACGAGTTGTCCACGGGTAACACCAAGCTGGTTGGTAGCCTTGAGACTCTTCCATACTTGGGTACCGGAGATCTCACCACGCAGTGCACGGCTGTACAAGCTAATTACCTCAGCCACCTGTTCAGGTGTCTCTTCCAGGAACTCTACCCGGTATGAGGAAACTCCCAGCTCACGGAAGTTGTTCAAATACTCTGCGCCCGATTGTTCTACAGCGTTATACACTGTGTTACGGCAGCCTTCATCCACACGTACAGGGTGGGACATGCCGATCCGGTCCTGGAGAGACGCCCGATGCTCTTCGCACGGCCGTCCGCAGTTCGTGTAGTCTGTTCCTTCGCTCATGAAGGTACAATATACACAGTGCTCGGTGTGGAACATCGGTAGATGCTGATGGATTACAATCTCCATCCGTGAGGTATCACTGCGACCGAGCAAATCAACCATTTGCTGAATGTTCAGGTCGTAGGACGGTGTTACCATATCGCAACCGGCTTCCAGGAACAGATCCACGGCCTTGTGATTGGCAATATTCAGCGAGAAGTCGCCAATCAGTCGCGGATGAACAGCATCCGGCTGCTCCATCCGGCGGCGCAGATAGTAATATAATGCGCCTGTATTGCGCACCAGCACCGCATCCGGCTGAAGACGCAGGATGTTGGCATGGTAGCCGTTCTCGTTCGGCATGTGAATACGCGGCGTTGCCAGCGCAATGCTTGCGCCCGCGGCCCGCACAGCCTCCACGGCTGCCGGGAACTGCTTGATGAACTCAAAGTCGGCGTAGATGTTCTTCACGCCGGCCTTGAGCGCAGCCTCAACCTGCGGGAGGCTGCGGCACAGCGCGGTAAGCCCTGCCGCGCCGCTCACACCCCAGCCATCCCGCACAGCCGGGATGGCTGCTTCAGCGACGCCCCTGCGGGTCGCGTCGCCGTAGACCTCTACCGCCCGTTTCACGTAGACGGGCGGTTTCGGGCGCTCGCCCGCAAGCAGCTCCACCGCGCGGCGGCGGATGCTGTTCAGCTCGCGCATAGGCACGATAACGTCGCCTTCCAGATGCGACTCCAGCGCTTCTAGCTGGAACACCGTGCCACCGAGGCGGCCGAATTGTTCTTCCAGCAGGGCGGCGTCCATCGGACGCTTTTGCGCAGTCTCCAGCGCAAGCTCTGAATCCACCTGCACAGTCACACCTTTCTGCGTATCTGTCCACCAGGTCTCCAGCTTCTCGCCAGCGCGGCCACTAACCTTCACCTGAACCGGGAATACCCGGTATGGCTTCTCTGTCTCGTACGACTGCCGCAGCGCTTTATCCAGCGCTGGGTCATTGGTTTTCCAGATCCGATCACCGACATGCAAACGGCGCAGATCCACATCATTGCGTCCGGCAATAATATCAACAACCCAGCCTTCACCAGCTTCGCCTTCCAGCTTCACGCCTTTACGGCGCAAGTCGTAGACGCGTCCGCCTTCTTCCTTCTTCGTAGGATCACCTGCGTCGAATACAATCCCGTCGCCACGTTTGAGCGGTGCATGAATGCGGCAGACTACACCGTCACGTAGAATTTGTTCAACCGTACCCAGGTAGACACCACGGCTTTTTGGGAAAGTCCCGTCAACCAGCTTCTTATTGTTCGTTCCCTCTAAGAAACCATGCGTGAAGCCCCGCGAGAAACTCTGCTGCAGCTCGCGCATTTCTTCCTTGGATGGTGCAGACCATTCACCGTCAAAGTAACGGTCGATGGCCTTACGGTATTTGCTAACCACGTTAGCTACATACTCAGGGCTTTTTAGACGGCCTTCGATTTTAAAAGAGGTTACGCCCGCTTCAATAAGCTCCGGCATCAGTTCAATAGCCGCCAAGTCCTTCGGTGAGAGCAGGTAAGTCACGTCACCCATCGGTTTAATCTCCCCATCGACCATCAGGTCATATGGCAGACGGCAAGCCTGCGCACATTCCCCTCGGTTGGCAGAACGTCCGCCCCACATTTCCGAGGTCAGGCATTGACCGGAGTAGGAGACGCAAAGCGCACCATGAACGAATACTTCCATCGGCAGACGAGCCTGATCACCGATCATGCGAATCTGCTTCAAATTATTTTCGCGGCCCAGTACCACACGTTCCATCCCGAACGGCTTCGTAAATTCAACCGCCTCCGGCGAGGTAATCGTCATTTGTGTAGAGCCATGGATCGGGAAATCGGGGGAGATCTCGCGAATAAGCTTAACCAATCCCAAATCCTGTACAATTACCGCATCAACGCCGGCATCCACGCAGGCATCAATCAGTTCCTTAGCATCAGGTAGTTCATTCTCGAACACAAGTATATTAAAGGTCAGAAAGCCTTTTACACCATAGCTGTGTAGAAAAGCCATAATCTCCGGCAGCTCGTCCATGCGGAAGTTGTTCGCTCTAGCCCGCGCATTAAATTTCTCTACGCCAAAAAAGACAGCGTCCGCCCCGTTCGCCACAGCCGCCCGCATGCAGTCCCAGTCACCAGCTGGAGCCAACAGCTCCACGTCTTCTCTGCGTATGTCCTGCTCTTTCATTTATATCCTCCCAAACCGTCCAAGACGGGTCATTTCTATACGTTTAACTTATTTATTGTATCAAAAATCACACCTATTCGCCATGTGTTTGCCAATATTTAATATAGCCACGAATGTAAATTACCGTCTTTGTCCGCAAATAAAAAGACACCTTTATTTCGCCACGGCGGTAAAGGAGTCTTTCAGACTTCACTTTTCAATTATCCTGGATTGCCCTTATTCTAGCTCAACCAGTTCATCACCATGGCATAGTCGGAAACGACGAAGACAAGCAAGCTCACTGCACCAAAAGCGATGGCGAATTTGTTCTTCTGCGGAGCCTTCAGCAGCCGTATCACCCCAACCAAGATGAGGATCGTGAACAAAATCATAAATACATCAAAGGTATGAAATTTAGATGGTCCTTGCGCGGCAGCTTCTGCAAGCAGCATGGCGATACCTCCTCAAAAGTTTTGTCAAGCAAGCGCCTCTATTTCCATATTCCCTTCTATGTTATCGCTACCATTTGGGCTGCGCAAGAGGCATTGTACAAAAAATGAGGTAAATGTCATAAAAAATATAATTTTCATCCATTTTTCACTTGAAAGAGATGATTTTCATCATTTACAGGAAGGAATGGAATCACTCGGAACGATACTAAACTAGATAAAGCTAACTTGGGATATGAATACAAAGCTCGGTAATTACTCCGGTGAATGTTTGGGCTTCCGATCGCTGTTGTTCCCAAGTCCCTTCTTTATAATTGCTCCTACCGAAAAACTTTCAGGGGAGTGCTTCGTTCCTCCTTGCATACTTTTGACTTGCAAAATAAAAAAAGAGCCACGCTATCGCGTGGCCCTCTAACTAAGGTTACATCAACTAACTAATGTCCGATGTCTCGAGCTGTAGAGCTTCAGTCCGCTCCGTGTCCCGGAGCAGGATAGGCTTCAGGTATCTGCCTGTGTAGGACGCCTCTACAGTAATCAGCTTCTCTGGTGTACCCGTAGCCAGCACCGTTCCTCCACCGCTACCGCCTTCAGGTCCCATATCGATGAGATAGTCGGCGGTCTTGATGACATCCAGGTTGTGCTCAATAACAAGCACGGATTCTCCAGAATCAACAAGGCGATGTAATACTTCCAGCAAGCGGCCGATGTCATCCACATGCAGCCCGGTTGTAGGCTCATCCAGGATATACAAAGTTTTGCCTGTGCTGCGACGGTACAGCTCGGAAGCCAGCTTCACACGCTGTGCTTCCCCGCCTGACAGTGTCGTTCCCGGCTGGCCAATCTTAATGTACCCGAGACCAACATCAAGCAGCGTCTGCATTTTGCGGTGAATACGCGGAATGTTAACGAAGAATTCCGTCGCATCCTCCACAGTCATTTCAAGTACATCGGATATATTCTTGCCTTTATATTTCACTTCCAGCGTCTCACGGTTATACCGCTTGCCTTTGCAGACTTCACAAGGTACATAGACGTCCGGCAGGAAGTGCATCTCAATCTTGATAATTCCATCCCCTCGGCAGGCCTCACAGCGTCCGCCCTTGACGTTGAAGCTGAAGCGACCCTTCTGGAAGCCGCGCACCTTAGCCTCATTGGTCTTGGCGAACAAATCACGGATATCATCGAACACGCCGGTATACGTCGCCGGATTAGAACGAGGAGTCCGACCGATTGGCGACTGGTCAATTTCAATTACCTTGTCCAGATTTTCAAGCCCTCTGATCTCCTTGTGCAGCCCCGGACGAACCTTCACCGCTTTGTTCAGATGGCGAGCCAGGCTCTTGTAAAGAATCTCGTTAACCAACGAAGACTTACCGGACCCGGATACACCTGTTACGGCCGTAAAGACACCCAGCGGAATTTTGACATTAACGTTCTTCAGATTATTCTCTTTGGCACCACGGATCTCCAGCCAGCGGTCATCCGTTGGACGGCGTTTGGAGGTCACCGGGATAAACTTCCGACCACTTAAATATTCTCCCGTCAGAGAATTAGGGTCCTTCATAATCTCTTCCGGTGTCCCCTGAGCAATGACCTGACCGCCATGAATCCCTGCACCTGGGCCAATATCAATGATATAATCAGCAGCCATCATCGTGTCTTCATCATGCTCGACCACAATCAAAGTGTTGCCAAGGTCACGCATATGCGCAAGAGTGGAAATCAGACGATCGTTGTCACGCTGATGCAACCCGATGCTAGGCTCATCCAGAATGTACAGTACGCCCATGAGGCTGGAACCAATCTGGGTAGCCAACCGGATACGCTGCGCTTCCCCGCCAGACAAGGAGCCTGCTGCTCGGCTAAGTGTCAGATAATCCAGACCTACGTTCACCAAAAAGCCGAGACGGCTACTGATTTCTTTGAGAATCAAGTTAGCAATAGCCTGCTCTTTCTCAGAGAGAACAATATGCTCAAAGAATTCCTGGCAATCCCCAATAGAAAGATCCGTAACATCCGCAATATGGCGATCATTGATCGTCACTGCCAGAATCTCTTTCTTCAGACGTTTACCTTTGCAGACGTGACAAGGCTTCGCGCTCATAAAACCTTCGATGAACTCGCGAATGCCGTCCGAAGCCGTCTCACGGTAGCGGCGCTCCAGATTGGGGATGATACCTTCAAAGGCAACCAAGGCGTCTTTCTTTTGCCCAAAATCATTCTCATAGCGGAAACGGATTTTCTCACTACCTGTGCCGTTCAACAGCTTATCCATCTGATCCGCTGCCAGTTCGCTTACCGGTACGTCCTGTGGAATATTAAAATGCTCACAGACCGATTTCAAAAATTGCGGGTAGTAGTTGGAGGTGCTTCCCGTCCAAGCCAGGAAGGCTCCGTCTTCAATGGATTTGCTAGTGTCTGGAATCAACAGATCAGGATCGACCACCATCTTCACACCAAGACCATCGCACTCACCGCAAGCTCCGAATGGGCTGTTGAAGGAGAACATCCGTGGAGCCAATTCTTCTATACTAAATCCACAGACCGGGCAAGCGAAATTGGAGCTGAACAGCAGCTCTTCCTGATCGATAATATCAACGAGGATTTTGCCGCCCGACAATTTCAGTGCAGTCTCGATGGAATCTGTCAGCCGAGTCTCGATATCTTCCTTGATGACAATCCGGTCTACCACTACTTCAATGGTATGCTTCTTGTTCTTCTCTAGCTCAATATCCTCGGTCACATCACGCAGTTCTCCATCCACGCGCACGCGGACAAAACCTTGCTTGGAAATATCCGTGAAAAGCCCTTTGTGCTCTCCCTTACGTCCTGAAATCACAGGAGCCAGGATCTGCAGGCGTGTCCGTTCCGGATACTGCATAATACGATCCACCATCTGTTCAACCGTCTGCGAGGTGATTTCAATACCATGGTCCGGGCAATGCGGATGACCAATACGTGCGAACAAAAGCCGCAAGTAATCATAAATTTCTGTAACTGTCCCTACCGTGGAACGAGGGTTGCGGCTAGTAGTCTTCTGGTCGATTGAGATTGCCGGCGACAACCCATCGATGGAGTCTACATCTGGCTTCTCCATTTGCCCCAGAAACTGGCGTGCGTAGGCCGACAGCGATTCAACATAACGTCGCTGACCTTCGGCATAGATCGTGTCGAACGCCAGCGACGATTTGCCGGAACCGCTAAGTCCCGTCAGCACGACGAAGCGATCACGGGGGATCGTCACGTCTATATTTTTAAGATTGTGCGCCCTAGCGCCTTTAATTACAATATTTTCGTTCGCCAACGCTATAACCTCCTAGAGTTCACCCACCCCACTTCAACCTTCCTAAGTGAACCCGAAGAGCTCGAGCTCTTAGGGCAACGCTTAAGAGGCGAAATGATGGATGGGATTGTGCGGAATGAATCGACTGAACTACAAGCCATACAAAGGAATGATCTAAAAAGAACGGCCTGGGAATAGCGCCGTTCAAATTATATTTTTTTAGCGGAAAAAGAGAGTGTTGAATCGGCTACTCGGCACGCAGTTCCAACAATGCGTCACGAAGCTCTGCGGCGCGTTCGAACTGGAGGTTCTTGGCCGCGTCTTTCATCTCGGCTTCTAGACGCTGCATCAAAGACTGGCGCTCTTTCTTGCTCATCTTGCCACCAGCTCCGGTCAAATAATTCGCCTTCGATTCTGCAACCTTCGTTGCTTCGATGACATCACGTACCCGCTTATGGATCGTAGTTGGTGTAATCCCATGCTGCTCATTATAGGCGATTTGAATGGAACGACGGCGCTGGGTCTCACTGATTGCCTTATCCATGGACTCCGTAATCCGGTCACCGTACATCAGTACACGCCCTTCGGAGTTCCGCGCCGCGCGGCCAATCGTCTGAATAAGCGACCGCTCCGAACGAAGGAAACCTTCCTTGTCAGCATCGAGGATTGCGACCAACGATACTTCTGGCAAGTCAAGGCCTTCTCTCAGCAAGTTAATCCCCACCAGCACATGGAACGTGCCAAGACGGAGATCGCGCAGAATGGCCATCCGCTCCAAGGTCTTGATATCGGAGTGCATATAGCGCACCTTGATTCCGATATCTTTAAGGTAATCGGTTAGATCCTCCGACATTTTCTTGGTGAGGGTAGTGACCAGCACCCGTTCATCCTTGGCGATACGGTCCTGGATCTCGCTAATCAGATCGTCGATCTGACCCTCGGTTGGACGAACCTCAATAATAGGGTCCAGCAGACCTGTAGGTCGGATGATCTGCTGTACCATTGTCGGACAATGCTCCATTTCATACGGTCCTGGTGTGGCCGATACATATACGAGTTGGTTAGCCTTGCCCTCGAATTCCTCGAATTTGAGCGGCCGGTTATCCAGTGCAGACGGCAAACGGAACCCGTGATCCACGAGAACGTTCTTACGCGCTTGGTCACCATTGTACATCGCCCGGATTTGCGGTAGCGTCACATGCGACTCATCTATAACAATGAGCATGTCATCCGGAAAATAATCCAATAACGTATAGGGGGTCGCCCCCCGTTCACGGAAGGTAAGCGGACCGGAATAGTTCTCGATCCCAGAGCAGAAGCCCACTTCCTTCATCATCTCGATATCATAGCGCGTACGCTGCTCCAACCGCTGTGCTTCCAAGAGCTTACCTGCATCGCGCAGCGCAGTTAGCCGCTCTTCCAGTTCACGCTCAATATTTACGAGGGCCACTCTCATGGTCTCTTCCTTCGTTACAAAGTGGGAGGCCGGGAAAATAGCGACATGATCACGCTCACCGATCAGTTCACCTGTCAGTACATCAATCTCTGTAATACGCTCGATCTCATCGCCGAACAGCTCGACGCGGATGGCATGCTCCCCTTGCGAAGCTGGGAAGATCTCGATGACATCGCCTCGCACACGGAAGGTCCCGCGTACAAAATTCATATCATTACGCTGATATTGAATATCCACGAGCCGGCTCAGAATCTGGTTGCGCGGTTTCTCCATGCCCACCCGCAGTGATAACAGCAATCCACCGTATTCCTGCGGTGAACCGAGGCCATAGATACATGACACACTGGCTACGATAATCACATCACGGCGCTCGAACAAAGAACTGGTCGCCGAGTGTCGTAGCTTATCAATCTCTTCATTTATGCTGGAATCTTTCTCAATGTAGGTATCGGAGGAAGGAATATAGGCTTCAGGTTGATAGTAATCGTAGTAACTGACAAAATAGTCAACCGAGTTGCTAGGAAAAAACTCCTTGAACTCACTCGCAAGCTGTGCAGCCAGCGTCTTGTTGTGTGCGATCACCAGCGTAGGGCGGTTAAGCTTCGAAATCATTTGTGCGATGGTAAAGGTCTTCCCCGTTCCTGTCGCTCCCAGCAGCGTCTGGTGCCTCTTGCCCTGCCGGATGCCGTCTACTAATTCCTCTATGGCATGAGGCTGATCGCCCTGGGGTGTATATTCGGACTCCAGCTCAAAAGTCTTCGTGCTGAGGACAATATCACTCATTTGCCCGTCTCCCCTCTATCGACTAAAATATATTAATATATTATTGTTATCTGAAAATAAGCTCTTCATACGATGGTGATAAAATTTGGAAGATAAGAATACTTGTTCCCGTTCATTATACAATGTTGACGGTAACGTTGCAAACCATAATATATAGAAACTTAAGGAGCATGCAGCATGGATATCACTTCAATTATTGGCATCGTAGCCGGACTTGCCGCCATGGTCGGCGGCTTCTTCTGGGAAGGTGGAAGCCTCTCTGGCCTGCTACAGCCGAACGCCGCCCTCATTGTTTTTGGAGGAACGCTTGCAGCCATACTGATCAGCTTTCCGGCATCCAAATTACGAACCCTTCCTGCAGCGCTATCGCTGGCTTTTGGCAAAAACGTCGGAAACAATGAAGAGAAAGCTGAGGAAATCATTGCGATGGCTGCGATTACCCGGCGCAACGGGGTTCTTGCCCTGGAGAAAAGAGCTGAGGAGCATCCTGATCCCTTCACCCGTGAAGGCCTGCAGCTCATGATCGACGGGACCGACCCCGAGCAGGTCAGGCAAATCCTGGAGCTGGAGATGGACGCTCTGGAGGCCAAACATGAAAGCTATGCCAAGATTTTTGAAGCAGCCGGGGGCTATGCACCTACTATGGGTATTATCGGTACAGTCATGGGTTTGATTCACGTGCTGGGAAGTCTGACTGATCCTTCAAGTCTAGGTCCCGCCATCGCGGTCGCCTTTACGGCAACACTGTATGGGGTTGCCAGCGCGAATCTTATTTTTCTACCCATTGCCTCCAAGATCAAATCCCGCAGCCAGGAGCAACTACATGTTATGGAGATGCTGCTTGTGGGTATCCTGGCTCTTCGTAACGGGGAGCATCAGCAACTAGTGCGTAAGAAGATGAATTCCTTCATTGATGACTCAACTCCCACTGAGTTCATTCGTACAAGAGGCAATTCATGAGACAGCGAAATCGCCGGAAGCAGAGAAGAACCGAACAGGACAGCCGTGACCGCTGGATGATCACTTATGCAGACCTTATTACGCTGCTACTTATTTTTTTCGTCGTGCTTTATGCTATGAGCAGCCTGGACACCGAGAAGTATAATGTCGTCACCGGCTCCTTGTCCCATACCTTTAAGACCGGGAGTTCCTTGCTAGACGGAGGCAACGGCCTTCTGGATGGGCAAAAAGGAATAAACGGCACAAGCCCAGGCACACAGCAGCAGCCAGGCAGCTCCCAAGGTCCAGCTCCGGGAAATGGACAGAATGCAGGCGGAGCCCAAGCCAGTGAAGGACCATCGCCAACGAAGCCGGACAACCTGAAACCTTCGGAGCGAGAGCTGGCTTTCCGTGAACAAGAGGCCCGGCTTGCCGAACTGATGGGCGTGATCACCAAATACGTACAGGACAACAATCTGGGCGACCAAATCTTTGTGGCTGATAAGCCTCAGGGCATCGCGATCACACTCAGTGACCGTTTTCTATTCGATCCCGGCAATGCAGCGCTTAAAGCCCCTGCTCTTCCAGCGTTGAAGCAGCTTTCGGGTCTATTCCACGGAATAGGCGCTACTATAAGCATTGAAGGCCACACCGACAACATGCCCCTCTCGAAGCTATCCCGTTATAGCGACAACTGGGAGTTGTCCGGGGCACGGGCCCTTTCTGTACTGCGCTACTTTGTGGACAAAGAAGGGCTGAACCCAAGTACATTCCAGTACGCAGGTTATGGCGATACGCGCCCGGCCTCCGACAATTCCACCGAAGCCGGACGGCAGAAGAACCGCCGCGTAGAGATTATCGTGCTGCGCCAACTACAGGGCAAATAACGAACTTATGCAGGTATATACGAAAACAAGAAAAGCTCCCGCGCCGTCTAATAAACGGCTGGGAGCTTTTGTCATACAATATCAGCAGTTCTATCTATTCTTCAACAGTTATAACCGCGCCTAAACCATACTTTGTTCCCAAATAATAGTCTCCTGGCGATAAGGCTGTTATTTGTAGTCTTACGGGCTGATTTACTTTGGAAGCGTCAACCTCCATTTTCATTCCCCGATTTTCTGTAACTATTTTATCATAGTCAGCTTGGGGGCCGGTCTCCATGAAAGGAACCAAATAAACGGTACCCGGTGCATCAATGTTAAATGTCAGCATGTCACCAGCTTTGGCTTTCGCCTTCGATTCTCCCATAGGTGGCCTTGGTGACAACAAGTACAACCTGATGGGCAGGGTATGGTGACTACTGACAAACTCGACGTTCTTTTCCCCATTCGCTGTTGTGACTGCCCCTGCGATCAGCTTGAAATCATAGAAGTTGTCGTATTTCATCAAGCTGCTAGCCGTTTTGATGCGAATCTGATTACCTATAATCTCAACCCTGCCTGAAGCGGGAGTAAAGCTCTTAAACTCTCCGTTATTTTGACGGAACTGTACAATGCTTTCTAGACTTTGTCCCTCAGTAAGATAAACACTGCGATTATAAACGAACCACACTTCATATTCGGGATATCCAAAAAAAGGAACGGCATCAGGCTTGTCCAGGAGCGGCTCATTTTCATTAAGAATAGTTAACGACACATAACCTCTATACCCATTGTCATCGTAGGCAATAATATTAAACAGATGGTTCTGAGGGAAGCCAACATTCTTAAGACTACTTGTATCAAAGTAATTCCGTTCCCCCGCCTTCACATGTTTCTTAATCCCTTCACCATTTTGTACAGCCTGTTCAAGTGCATCCTTATATTTGGAAACTTTTGTACTTACAAGATATACATCATAATCAAGATTTGTTGTAAAATAAACAGCTTCTCCAACCCCAACGTGTCGTTTATCCAATTTAATAAAGTTATCAGGCTCCGTAGGAATATTTGTTGGCTCCGGAGTCATTGTTGCTTCCGGCGTTGGCGCTGGTGTTGGTGTTGGTGTTGGTATTGGTCCAAATGTTGGCATCGAGCTTGGTGCTGCACTAGGACTTGGGCCCGGTGTCCACTCTGGTAACGGTGTTGCTGTGGGTACAGGAGTTTCCGTGCTTGCCGGTGTCGCCGAAGGTATCGGCGTATTCGACGGTTTCGGTGTCGCTGTGAACACAGGAGTTTCCGTGTTTTCCGGTGTCGCCGTCGCTGTGGACACTGGAGCTGGTGTACTTGTTGGTGTCGATGTCGCTACCGGTGTTGCCGTCGGAACAGGGGTTGGTGTACTTTCAGGAATGCCGCCAGTTCCTCCACCTCCTCCAGCTCCGCCACCGGCCTGAACCGGAACCTGCGTTGCTGCCGGAGCTGGCGTAGATGATGCCTTTGGAGCTATTGTAGCTCCTGGCGCTCCTCCGATGCTTACAGTGAGATCGGCAGGCACGCTGCTGCCCAGAGTAAGGTTTTCCGGTTTATTTTCAAAAGAAATCCCGAGCGCATTAACGACACTATTCTGGATGCTGCCCAGACCTATAACCTTGGCTGAAGCATTCAGCACCATGGACAGGATGGAAGATTCCTTGGAGACCTCAAGAGTAGCGTCCCCTGCCTGCTTAGCCACGTTCAACTCTTTTACACTTCCTGAAGGAATCTGGAGAGTAATGCTGTAAGCCTCTACATCCACTGTATTGAAATAGCCTGTAAGACTTACAATGCTGTTGGGCGGCAGATTCTCGGTCAATGAGACCCGGTTAATACTAACACCTTGGGACACATCCAGGATGGCACTGGTATTCATAGCGACTTCCTGCACTGTGGAGTTCCCTTCAGCTACTAACCGGACGGTACCCTCTTTTTTATCGATGATGATCTTGACAACTACACTATCCTGCAGATGGATACTGTTCTTACCACCGCCATAGATATATACCTTTCCTTTGACCTTGATATTGTTGAGGTAAACATCCCCAGAACCAACACCCTTACCGATAATCAAATCACCTTTGATCTCGGTGTTCTTCAGACTAATGCCCGGCGCGTTAATAATAACGTTGCCTTTGGCCTGATCCAGTCCAGTGGCTGGACCATAGGTTCCGGCTTCACCGTACCAGTCACCGTAGTATTTCACCGCACGATCTGCCAGAGCCACTGCTTCCGCACGGGTTAACGCTTTGTCCGGCTGGAAGGTATGATTGCCATAGCCTGTGAGAATCCCCTGCCCCACGACCGCATTGATCGCGTCCTTACTCCAGTCTTTGATATGTTCCTGATCTGCAAACGTAACCCCGGAAGCTACTGCTGGCAGCTTTAGCAATCTCGTTATCGACACAGCTGCTTCTGCACGGCTCAATGTAGCTGTCGGCCTAAAAGTCCCATCTGGGAAGCCCTGAATATACGCGCCATAGACCGCAGTACTTACATCAGTGGCAAACCACTTATCCTCCGGCACATCCTTGAAAGCTGTCTTCTCACCCGATTGTAACTGGAAAATGCGATTGAGCAGCGCTACCCACTCACTACGGGTTACTGCACGTTCAGGCTCAAATTTATCTGCCGCGGTCCCATTTACTATTCCCCGTGCGCTCCAACGGTCGATAGCTTCCTTAGCCCAATGTCCCTTGGTATCAGACCATGTCACCTGGCTTTGCTTGTCACTGTCTGTTGTTCCCACCGGCGCCGCCGCGAAGGCCAGGCTCCCCCAAATCATGCTGGCTGACAATAATGTCGCCAATATCTTGCTTGTTTGTTTGTACATCCTAATATCTCCCCGTGTTTGATCAATTTGATCTGCGAAAACTTGAATAGCTGGCTAGCACCCCAAGATATAAAATCTTCTTCATTAGGTAAACCAAGGCAATAATCGTCTATATTATAGTGATTTGAACCATTTATTTCTATCTATTTTTTGGATAAAGTCCGACCAGGAACGTATACAACTAGAACTCCTGTTAATATTAGGCCCATAACAATCATTAAACTAGGCCTAATATCTCATTTTTTTCGTTAATGCGAATGTATGTTATGTATAAAAATTCATTGTTAATTTCAGATAACAACCCACTAAAAATGGCTTCTCATTAATGGAAAATCGTGTTATTGTCGAATTGTGGTGAATAACTGATGTCAAAAGGGGATGACTTATGAGGTTTAGTATCAGCAACAAAATATTAACTGGTTTTTTAATTATTGCAATATTTTTAGGATTTATCAGTTTCATATCCTTTTACTATTTACAGGAGATTGACGATTCTTACACAGATCTTGTTGACAGACGTGAGAAGATTTTAGCTAATTCCAAAGATATCCGAGCAGAATCTATACAGCAAATGAGTAGTTTAAGAGATTATATGCTCAACCAGAACAAAGAGCAGCTTGATAAGCTGCATGATGTGAATGGGAAAATGTCAGAACTGGCGACCACTACTTTAACTATGGTACGGCTGGATATCGATAAAAAAGACATTCAAAAATTACAGGAACTGAACCAACAATTTAACACAGCTGCCACCGAGGTTACCGCATTAATAGATTCAAATAAAGAAGCCGGAATAAAGGCCTCTACCAATGTACTCCAGATTGGTCGGGATATGCAGGAGCTTGCGAATAATATTGCTGACAGACAGCAAAAGATAGTTGATAAGGAGGCCCAAAACAATTCAACGATGGTCGATTCCATCAAAAGAGTGATAATGATTATTAGTATCATAGCTTTTCTACTAGCTATTCTTATTGGTATCCTTATCTCCAGAATCATTTCCAAACCCATTGTTTCTATAGCAAACGCTGCCAAAGAAATCGCTTCGGGCAACTTGACTCTTAAAGCCATCGAGACGAAGAACCGGGATGAAGTCGGTGATTTAGCTAAGTCCTTCAACCAAATGGTGATAAATCTTCGGGAACTGATTGCTCAAACCACTACAAGCGCCGAGCATTTGGCGGCTGCTTCGGAAGAATTGACAGCAAGCGCTCAACAAACTAACGTAGCGACAGAACAAATTGCTATCTTTATAGAAGAAGTGGCCACTGGATCAAATAAACAGACTCATAGCGTAAGAGAAAGTGTACTAGCCGTCAACGAAATGTCCTCAGGCGCACAGCATATTGCTGCCAATGCGCAAAATGTCTCCTCCTCTGCCTCTGATGCCGCAGAAAAATCGTTTGAAGGCAGCCAGGTCATCCAGCGGGTGATGGATCAGATGAGCTCCATCCACCAAACCATCAAAAATCTATCAAACGTGATTCATAGGTTGGAGAAGAGATCCCAAGACATTGGGGAAATTGTTAAAATGATTACCGGTATCGCCGCACAAACAAACTTGCTGGCATTAAACGCTTCAATTGAAGCCGCACGGGCAGGAGAACAGGGCAGAGGATTTGCAGTAGTGGCAAGTCAAATTCGAAACCTCGCTGAACAATCTTCCCAGTCTTCACGCCAGATTGCCGATCTAATCTTAAACGTACAACAGGAAACACAAGATGCAGCGCAATCTATGGAAGCTGGTATACAAGAAGTAGATGAAGGTATTCTTGTAGTACATATGGCGGGCACATCATTTGAACATATCGATCAATCGGTACAACGAGTATTAACTCAAATTCAAGAAGTTGCTGCTGCTGCTGAAGAGATGTCTGCAAGTTCAGAACAAATCAACAACTTAATGGAATTTATATCTACGATCGCTCATGAATCCGCTTCAGGCCTTCAAGAAATCTCCACTTCAACAGAGGAGCAACTAGCCTCTATGGAAGAAATCTTCTCCTCTGCTTCTTCCCTATCCCAAATGGCTGAACAATTACATAGTCAAATCGATAGATTCAAGGTTTAAGCAGGTCATCGATCTAAAGATTTATTTAACAACAAAGAGCGAACGGACATATACCCGTTCGCTCTCCAGATTAAATTAAAGATCTCGTCAAAAAATTCTCACTAGAACAACAATCAATGCGATAATTCCCACCAGAATCAGCAGATTCGTTACCTGTCTTATGAACCCTGGAGGCCCTTCGAGATGCAATTTCTTTTCATTGACATCAAAATTCGCTTTGGCCCCATAAGGGTCCATTGGCGGAGACTGCGGTGGTATGTTGTGACCATCGGACATAACGCCAGCTCCTTTTGTGAAAGATACTTAATTATAACATTTATATGCATTTATTCACAGTTACGTTTACTCATCCTCCACTTTCTCTGGATCATGAAACATGTATTTCAGCAGCGGTGGAGTAACGAGTGTTGTTACAATCACCACAATGATTACCGATGTGAAATACTCCGGGTGTAGCAGCCCGTTTTGCAGTCCAGTAGCCGCTATAATTAAGGCAACCTCTCCCCGTGAAATCATACCTGCACCGATAATTGCTGAAGAACGCGCGTTAAAGCCGGTCAAGCGTGCTCCAAGGCCTCCACCCAGCATTTTAGTGAGAATGGCAATAACCGTGAGCAATACAACAAACCCAATCTGTCCTCCTACACCAGCAAAAGTTACGTTTAATCCGATGCTTACAAAGAACACCGGTACAAAAATGGAGTACGCAATGGGTTCAATCTTGGTCTCTACTGTATGCTTGAATGAAGTTTGGGCAATGGCAATGCCAGCTGCAAAAGCGCCAATAATCCCGGCCATTCCGAGCAGCTCAGCAAAGTATGCATAGCCAAAGCAGATCACGAGCGCTGCAGTAATCGTAGCCTCAGTAACTCTAAGCGGGGCCAGCCATTTCATCAGCCTTGGAACAAGGAAGGCACCCGCGATGATGGCGACGGCAAAGAACAGCACCTTTTTACCAATAAGAAGTCCGATAGACACTCCCGACCCTGTACCGAAAAAGCTCATCAGCACGGCCAATAAAATCACCACCAGAATGTCATCGACTACAGCAGCGCCGAGTATGGTTGAGCCCTCGCCTGAATTCAGCTTATTCATATCCTTCAACACCTGAACAGAGATGCTCACTGAGGTGGCGCTCAAAATAACCCCCATAAACAAGGCATTATGGTCAGCAAAACCGAACCATTCCCCTATAGCAAAACCACCTGCAAAGGGTAATATGATCCCGCCAACGGCCACAGCAAAGGCCGATTTCCAGTTCTTGCGGAGCTGCTCCAGATCCGTCTCGAGACCTGCAATAAACATCAGCAATAGCACGCCTATCTCCGACATATAATGAATAAAGTCCCCATCCTGCACCCAACCCAGCACCGCAGGTCCTAGCACAATCCCGATTATCAGCTTGCCCAGGACAGCAGGTTGTCCCAGCCTTACAGATAAATCCCCGGCCAACTTGGTAAACAACAAAATCAACATCAAATAAAGAATAAATTGCATGGTTTCTTCCACTCCTTTTTCTCTCTGCCTGAGCCCCTCCTGTAATATTAATGATGTCCTAAAAAAGACAAAGAGGAGCCCTTGGTGACAGGCTCCTCCAAAAAACAATAAGATATGCAATTGAGTTATTGTAGATTTATTATAACATGAGCTTGCGGTGATGTCTGCCCATGGTGCTTATGCGTTAGCATCTTACCTATTCAAGAATCATCGGCTGGGTTTGAATCAATGCAGCTACAATGTCTTGTTGATTCTGTACTTGTGCGTTGCGAAATACAGCTTGGTAGCATACGCCCTGTTCCAGCCAGAAGTAGCTGATAAAATCAGGCTCATCTGGTGTGCTTAGCTCTCCGTCAACTTTATAGGGGTCTGTCCGCAATACTTCTTGACCGTCCACCATGATCGGAGCTACCGGTACCTTTACCTGACCACGATCGATTCGATAGAAGAGCGCTTGCCCATTATTCTTTATTTTTGCATACTGTCCATTATCCTTGATCTGTGTAAAAGTGAACTGTTCCGGATGCTCTTTATCCGCTGATTCGTTATCTACATATCTGTTATAAATTACTCGTGATAACGCGTCTTGTTCGTTCTCCGGATAACTAAAATTGACTTTGCTGGTCTCATTGGCACGTTCAAGCTTATAGTTTAATACTTTCAAGGGGAATTTAGGTGTAAAACCAATCGCTGAAGCTGTCAGCTCCAGGTCTTCCATGTCGAGGATATCAACAATCAGCAGATCTTTATTGATGTAAGTATTTTTCATCCGCTCATCAGGCAGCTTCATAGAAGCAATTAATGATTCCGATTGCTCTTCAGACAGCGAAGCACCACCTAGGTCCAGTTTATAACCAATCCCATTACGCTCCCACAAATAAAAAATATCTTTCAAACGATTATCCGTAGTAGCATGAATCTGGAGAACATTTAAATTACCCACTACGATTTGTTGTTCTTGTATTTGAGCTTTATTATCACGAAAAACATTAATTCGTTGCTTCACCTTCTCTGCCATGTCTTCAAGAGTATATTTCCCCTTACTTGGAAGTTGTTTTAACGCCTCCAGGGTAAATTCTCCAGTCCTGTATTTCCCACTGCCAGCGTCAAAAAATAGGGCAACACTATTTATAAGATCTGTGCCTTTATCGGCATCCGCTGCAGAGAGACGCGCCATCTTCAGTCCATAACCTGTAGGAAGCACAGCTGGTACCTCAAAAGCGAATCCTGCTTCCTTAACAGCTCTGTCCAATCGATTATACGCTCGGCTGCCTTGAGCTGGCAGTAGATCATTACTAACGGTCTTCGGATCGTTAATTCCCGCAGGAATAGAGCTTCCTGAAGCATTGGTAAGTGTAACTGCACCAAAGATTAATATGAATAAGAGTGCGGTTACGGAGATCTTGTAGGACCCCTTTTTAAATGAGCTAATCATGGAAATCCTCCTAACAAGCTCTTGCCGCTGGCGGGAGTTAGAGTAATAGAGTAATGCCCGTGGGCGCCCATCAGTAGAGTAATTCTTCATAAAAATAATCATGGTCATTCCATAGGCCACAGCCTCTTCTTCTCCCGCCTTCTCCAGCACGTAAGCATCACAGGCCAGTTCCCTGTCCGCCTTCATCCGACGCATCGCTACCCAGATCAACGGATTCGGCCAGTGGATAGCAGCGGCAAGACTCCCAAGATAATTCCACAGCATATCCTTCCGCTTGTAGTGTGCAAGCTCGTGGGCCAGAATGTGATACAGCTGAGAAGCGTCCATCTGGTGGATAGCCTGCTCCGGGATATAAATCCACGGTCGCAGCAGCCCCGATAAGTAAGGACTTAGAGTGGAGTGCCCAGTATAGAGCGGTATATTCTTGGCTATCTTGAAGTTGCGTCGGGCTTCGTCCAGAACTGCTAGCACACCGGGATCGCTTACCGGAAGCAATTGCTTGCGCAGACGGGCCATCCATCCCATGAAAAGTAACAGATTAAGCAAAAGCACGATCATCCCTATGCACCAGATAATGGTTACAATTCTAAGCACGAGAGGTACGGTGCCGGCTGCTGCACCCTCTGTAAAACTTTTAGACGATAACTGCTCTCCCACTTCTGACGGGACGGCATTCGCTCCTTC
Organism: Paenibacillus sp. GCM10012306; assembly: GCF_042649265.1. Classification (NCBI taxonomy): domain Bacteria; kingdom Bacillati; phylum Bacillota; class Bacilli; order Caryophanales; family Paenibacillaceae; genus Paenibacillus; species Paenibacillus sp. GCM10012306. The sequence goes on from NZ_JBHRYW010000021.1 coordinate 59,152, forward strand.
CGTAACACCTGATTGAGGAAGCCTCTTGAAGAGCTGCTGAGAAGGTCCTGTCGTTTCTAGCTCCGCCCGTTCTCCCTGGTACCACAGCTTCTCATGAAGCGTACGGCCATAATCCAGCACGTGGAAGAGACTCAAGCTACTCTCCGGAAATACCGGCACCAGCAGACGAATAATCACAAGCAGCCACAGCAGGTGGCGAATACGGGCACTAAGCACCTTTCGAAACACTGACTGAATGAGCAGAATAAGGAGAATAACGACACTGGCGGCAACTGTGGACTCCATCAGGGCGAAAAAGCCTGAATAGAATACGTTCATCCTTGACCACCGGTTGAGTCGTTCCCTTTACGCTCTTTCTTCTCGGTGAGAATCCGCTGCAGCTCTTCAATCTCCTGCTCGGACAATACAGCCTCTTCCAAAAAATTTGTCACCATCAAATCTGCTGCTCCGCCAAAAACCCGCTGCAGAAAAGACTGGCTCTCTGCCTTCACACATTCCTTCTCAGAAACCAGCGGATAGTAATGATAGGTTCGTCCTTCCTTGTTGTAACCGATGGCTTTCTTTTTCAGCAGCCTTGTGATAAACGTACGCACGGTCTGCTCGCTCCACTCAATATCGTCCGGAAGCATGGCGGCAATATGCTCAGCTGTGATGGGGTGATCACTCCAAATAATCTTCATAATCTCCCATTCTGATTCGGATATTTTGGGTACAGGGCTCATATGTTTTGCCTCCTCTGTCGCTTGAATCTACAAGTGTAATTCTAAGTTTAAAGATAATATTACATTTGTAGATCTAAAAAGTCAAACCCTTAATTTCCTGTTTCTTCAAAATAAAAAACCGTTTCTCCCAAGAGCTATTCTCGGGAGAAACGGTTAGTGAACTATAGGCTTGGAGTTGTCAGTACATGCTACGCTCCGCTTCCCGCCTCATTGGGGCGGAGCGTAGCGGAGCCAATCGCTAACAGTATGGCTGCCATAAGACCCAAGATGGCGAAGGGCAGCCATAATTCGGACCAGCCACCTCCTGCGGCGGCAACCTCGACCGCTTGCATCGCCCATTTTTGCGGTACAAAGTTGGCGATCTTTTGCATGTAACCTGGCATAATAGAGAGCGGCCAGAAGCATCCTCCGAGCATAGAGGTCGGTGTAAGAATAAGGGCATTCAGCATGCCCGTGTTGTTCTGGTTGCGGATTAGTCCTGACACAGTGCTAGCAATCCCCATGGACACAAGCATAAAAGCAGCTAAAACCAGGAAGAACAGATACAGAGGAAAGCCAAAATTATAACCCAGCACCCCACGTGTCACCGTCAGCAGAGCAATAATCTGAATTACCCCGACCAGAAAGCTACCCAGAAAATTACCTATGGCAATCTCGTATGCACGCACAGGAGCACTGAACATTCTCATCATGATGTGGTCCCTGCGGTCTTTGACAATAATAGAGACAGAACTTGTCACAAGCCCCATCAGAAACAGCAGTGTGAACCCCGTAACGTTCAACAGCTCAATCCGCGGATACAGATTATAATCCGTGCGCTTGCTGCCGATATTGTGTTGCTCTGATTGCTGCAGCACTGCCGAGAACCTGGACTTCATGCTGTCGGCTGCACCCGCAGACCGTAATACTTCCGCTGTGCCGCTCATTCTTTCAGCAATTTCACCGGCTTTACGTTTGAACATGATGGAGGTCTCTGAGATTTTCAGCTCATAGTAGCTGATCTGCGGCTGCTTGCCAGCCAGCAGGTCTTCCGTATATCCGGACGGTATGAGTAGGCCGGCCGCACCTTTTTGATCGATGACCTTGGCCTTCAGCTCTGCTTCCCCAGAAGTCTGCACCAGTTTGTAATCTCCGGTAGCAGCAAGTTCTGCAATGACATGGCGACCACCTGCACCGCTATCCTGGTTGGCGTACAGCACCACAGGGACTTCAACGCTGTAACCCCCCATGATGGAAATGACGAGGGACACAACAATACAAGGGAGAGCAATATAGATCAGTAGCCCGGACCGGGAGCCAATCGTTCGCTTGACCATGCTTAAGGCAATCGTCATGATGTTATGCATGATATCCCACCTTCCGGTATGAGAGCAAAGCCGCACCGAACAAAACGAAGCAAATCAAGGACATCACGAGCAGATTGGGCAGGATTTTGGATATATTCTCCTGAAGCATCATCCGCAGAATGGACTGCATCGCCCAGTGGTTAATCGTGAATTTGCCCACAGAATTAACCCAGGAGTCGGGAAGCGGCGACATCCCTCCACTAAGAAAGGTCATGCAGACCGTAAGCAAAGTGATCACACTACGGGCACTGGCTCCGCTTTTGAAGAACATGGACACCACGATAGACAAGGTCATGGACGCTATAATCATCAGCAGACAGAAGAGCAGCAGCATGGCCGGACGGTTACCCCAATATACCCCGAACAGCCAGTGAGACAAACCAATAATAGCCAAACATTGCACGATTGCGACTGCACCTACACCAAGCATTTTTCCAATGAAGAGCTGAGCACCCTTAACGGGCATGGAACCCAATCGATACAGTGTATTCTGCTCTTTTTCATTAAACAAGGATACATTCACGGTCAATCCACAGTAGAGTAGGAACATCAGCAGCATGGATGCTGCATAGAACTGGGAGGCGCTATATGAACCATTATCCGCCCCAAGTTTACTCATTTTGATGACAGGTTGAGTGTCCGAGCCTGAGGCCGGGTACGCGGCTAAGCTGTCCGGTCCCAAAATCAGGGCTGTCGCCTGCATATCATTAACACGATTAACAAAGTTATCGAACACGGTTCCCGCCACCAGATTATCGGTATGATCCTTGCCAAGGATAAACTCCAGACGGGCTTGTTCTCCGCGCTCAACCTTCAGATCAAAATCTGGCGGCACGATGACAGCATATCCGTATTTTCCAGTTCGCAACCCGCTCTCTGCCGCCTCACGGCTGGGCACAGCTGCAGGAATGATCACATCATGCAGCTCCGGCGTTTTGAGAAAGCTATCCACCAGTGAAGACTCCGCTAAATTCTTAGACGGTTGATTAACCACACCTACTCGGACAGGATGAATGGTTTGGCCCCCTTGATCACCTACCATTCCGGATAACGAGGTTCCCAGAATAAAGATCAGCACCAGGGGTAACAGAAATTGGTTTATCAGGAGCGAACGCGAGCGGAACAGGCGGCGCAGCTCATAAGTCATAATGGTCCAAGTATTCATTCTATTCCCCACCTCCATTAGTCCCGTAGCGACCGTCCGGTCAAGCTCAGGAACAACGTCTCCAGATTAGGCTCATCGACATGCAGAGAAGCAATAATTCCTTCGTGTTTGGCGAAAATAAACAAAATATCTTGAAGCTCCCCTTGAGAGGAAGGCAGATATATATTCACAACATTCTCCTTGACCTCTACCCGGTTGACCCGAGGATGTAGGCCAAGCTCCTGGATCAGTCCAGGGCTGATATTGCTTGCGTGGATCACGATTTTCTCTTCACGAGCCACCCTCTCCCGCAGCTCCTTCTCTGTTCCGCAAGCGATGATATGGCCTTTATCCATAATCGCTACCCGGTCGCAAATAGCCGCTACCTCTTCCATGTAATGACTGGTATATATCACCGTCGACCCCAATTGGTTCAGCGTCTTGACCGATTCCAGAATATGATTGCGTGACTGGGGATCAATACCCACGGTCGGCTCATCCATAATAATCAACCGCGGACGATGCATAATAGCACAGGCAATATTCAATCTGCGCTTCATCCCCCCGGAAAAGGAAGACGGCTTATCCTTCGCCCGATCACTGAGCCCGGTAAAGGCCAGTGCCTCTTCCACACGTTCCTTCAGCAGCTTGCCGCGCAGTCCGTATAGTTTACCGAAGAACGTCACATTCTCCGCAGCCGTCATGACATCATAGAGTGCAAGATCCTGCGGCACCAGCCCGATTCTTCGTTTCACCTCAAGGGGATTTGCCGTTACCGAAATTCCGTCCACCTCGATGCTGCCACCATCCATAGACAAGAGACCGCAGAGCATGCTGATGGTCGTGCTTTTTCCTGCGCCGTTCGGACCTAGCAAGCCAAAAATTTCTCCCTCCTGAATGCTGACGTTCAAGTGGTCCACTATCAATTTTCCATCATATCGTTTCACTACATCAGTCAGTACCGCAAGTGCCATGCTTCATCTCTCCTGTCAGTTCAAACTGTTATGGCTTTATTGTATCGCGGGAAGTATGGAAGGTAAGGTACGGAAGGTCACTTTATGAAGGTGACAAAAGTCATCTCCTGAAATTCACAGTCCATATGCTATGCTATATAGCATAAACAAAAGAAAATAACATAATAAGCGAAGAACATATACATGAATCTATGACAAAGGAAGGCACCGCCGTGAATCGAGAGTTAACATTACTGCGTTACGGACTTATTGTGATCCCTGCGCTGATAACGATGCATATACAGGAATATGCCGATTACGAGCTATTCACTTTGCATCTGCTGATTCTTCTGTTACTGGTTGTGATGGAAGGACGTATGCCTCTGGCCTTTCGGACATTGCTCAGTGGTATCGAGATGTTACTAACAGCTTGGCTGTGCAGTCAGTACGGCCCTTTGATGATCTTTCCCGCTATGTCGTCCCTCCTGCTCTACTCACAGTTTCAGCCGCGGTCTGTGCCGACGGTCTTTACTGCGGTGCACTTGATTGCCCTTAACGCTGCCTTTCATTCCAGCTCTCAGCTTACGATAGCTTCTATTAATCTCGCCTTCCTGCTGGCTGCTTGTCTCATGGTACTGTTGCGCCGGGCCATGCATGGCCAAGCCGAAACTCTGTTTCTTTACGATGAGCTGCGCAAGCGGCATTTCGAGCTGGATGAGGCCCGAACCCGGCTGCAGCAATTCGCTGCCCAGGTTGAGAATACCGCCCAATCCGAAGAACGAGTACGAATCGCCCGCCAATTACATGATGATATTGGACACCGTCTGATTCGGGTTAAAATGATGATGGAAGCAGCCATTCATACACTTCCTTCCTCCCCGGACACTGGAATGGCCCTCATGGTCCAGATTCGTGACCAGCTCTCGTCCAGCTTGGATGATATGCGCGCAGCCGTTAGGCGTATTAACTACGCACCCCAGCTCGAAGGTGCTTATGCACTGGACCGGCTGCTGGAGGAGACGGGCCGGGATACCGGTATTGTCACCTCCTACAAGGTGGAAGGTATGCCATTTCAGCTCTACCCAAGCCTGCAAATCGTACTCTATAAAAATGCGCGCGAAGCTATCACTAATGGGCTGCGACATGGCAAAGCCACAGCGATTTCCATCAAGCTCGGCTATTCCCCGAGCGAGGTGACCATGGCAATTAGCAACAATGGCCTGCTGCCCCATGATAAGAACTTATTGCAGAACAGAGGTGGCATGGGGCTAAAAGGCATGGAGGAGCGGACCTCCCTGGTCGGGGGCACCTTGGAGCTCCGGCTGGAACCGGAGTTTACCCTGATCACCCGGCTTCCTGTATATAAACAGTCTGAAATACTATAGCTGTATAAACTGAGGTTTGGCACATCATCAGTGCTTGCCCAAACAACTAGAGGATTTTGCATAGAAATCAAAAAATAAAGGAGGCCTGCTGAACATTATGATCAAAGTTCTGATTGTTGACGACGATTCTTTTATCCGCGAGAGCCTGAAGGTGCTGCTGGGCATGGACGGCAATATAGAGGTAGTTGGAACAGCGGGTGACGGAAATGAAGCAATGACTCTGCTGTCGGGGGGACTCGCAGCAGATGTGGTTCTGATGGATATTCGTATGCCCGGCTGTGGAGGCGTTGAAGGCACGCGACTAATCAAGGAAAGCTATCCACCGATTGCAGTGCTGATGCTGACCACCTTCGACGATGACGAATACATTATCGAGGCTCTGCGGAACGGAGCGCAGGGATATTTGCTCAAAAACATTCCGCCGGACCGCATTATTCAGGGGATCAAAACTGTACATGAAGGCAACATGCTCATCCATCCCGATATTGCCCGCAAGCTGGCTACCTTCCTTAAGCCCGCGGCACAACAGGAAACTACACCCGCGCAATACCTCGAAGCTTACGGGCTAACCAAAGCCGAACAAGCTATCGTCGCTTCCATCGCCGAAGGTCACTCCAATAAGGAGATTGCCAGTACCTTATTCCTGAGCGAAGGTACCGTCAAGAACTACATCACCGATATCCTCAGCAAGCTCAGCCTTCGCGACCGCACGCAGATTGCGATCTTTTATTTGAAAAATATCCGGGAGTAAGGTTAGGAAGTGGCGATAGGGATAAGTTGGTTAAAGTGCTGGTGAGTTGCTGTGAGTGGTGTTGGTGAGCAGTGATAGTGAGCCATAGTGCTGTCTGGTGCTGGTAAGTCATGCTGATGTCTGGCGCTGATGAGTCGTGCTGACGTCTGGTGCTGGTGAGTCATGCTGACGTCTGGTGCCGATGAGTCATGCTGGTGCTAGTGCTGGTTCCCGGTGCCGGTGAGAAGCACTGATGATTAGTAATAGTGAACAGTGCTCGCGAGCATTAGCCGCTAGAAGCCCAAACTTTTCCGCAATGGCGAACTCTCCTTATCCCCGTATTAGAATCATGAGTTCAACTAAACAGCAGATAAATAAGCTTGCCCGCAGAAATAACTGGATAAACTCCCGTTATTCAATCGCTCCTTCTTCGCTATATCAGAATAACAGGAAAAGATCTAGACCTGTTGATTAGCTAAATTATGAGTTTAAATACATAATTTAGCTAAATAAATTCTCCACTCCGACGACACTGTTTGTAAACTTAATAATCGT
>NZ_JBHRYW010000022.1:0-63335 GCF_042649265.1 Paenibacillus sp. GCM10012306
TGCTCATTTTGAAACATCTGACGAGAATTAAATTCTCATTTGTGAACTCACTTGCGTGAATTCGATACTCACTCGTTGTTCAGTTTTCAAAGATCAAGCTGTTCTCGTTGTCCGCCCAATGTCTCAGCAGCAACTCTTATACTATATCATGTCCGGCGTTTTAATGTCAAGCTCTTTTTTGAATTTCTTTTTTCGAACTTCATTTTCGAGCTCGGCATTGTTATTTCTTGGCCGGAATTAGAATATACCATGTATAGCAACTCATTGCAAGTCTTTTTTTAAATTAAATTGATTCATTAGAACAAAAGCCAAGAAGAACCCTCTTTAGAGGTCCTCTTGGCTCTTGTTGCTATACCTATTACTAAAACTGCACTTACTCCGCAGTACGGTTACGCATATGTGGGAACAACAACACATCACGAATGGATGCAGAATCGGTCAGAAGCATAATCAGACGGTCTACACCAATGCCCAGTCCACCGGTAGGCGGCATTCCGTGCTCCAACGCACGGATGAAGTCATCATCCATCTCATGCGCCTCGTCATTGCCTTGCTCCTTCTCTTGAAGCTGCGCTTCAAACCGCTGGCGCTGATCAATCGGATCATTCAGCTCGCTGAAAGCATTGGCATGCTCACGAGCAACGATGAACAACTCAAACCGATCCGTAAAGCGCGGATCGACATCATTTTTCTTCGCCAGAGGAGAAATCTCTACTGGATGCCCCATAACAAAAGTAGGCTGAATTAGCGTTTCTTCTACAAATTGCTCAAAGAACGCATTAAGGATATGTCCGAAGGTCATATGCTTCTCAACAGGCACACGGTGCTCCTTGGCCAATTGTTGAGCTTCCTCGTCAGTCATTTGCACACCAAAGTCAACACCAGTAACTTCTTTAACAGCGTCCACCATGGAGACACGGCGCCAGCCAGGGGACAGATCTACTTCTTGCCCTTGGTAGTTAACCTTCTGAGTACCAAGTACCTCTTGTGCGATATGAGCAATCAGGTTCTCCGTCAGGTTCATAATATCCTTGTAGTCCGCATATGCTTCGTACAGCTCAATCATCGTGAATTCCGGGTTGTGACGCGTAGAGATACCTTCGTTACGGTATACACGGCCAATCTCATATACTTTTTCCAAACCACCGACAATTAGGCGCTTCAGATGCAGTTCAATAGCGATCCGCATGTAAAGCTGCATGTCGAGCGTATTATGGTGAGTAATGAAAGGACGAGCAGCGGCACCACCAGCAATAGCATGAAGTGTCGGCGTTTCGACTTCAAGATATCCGAGCGAATCGAGATAACGACGCATAGATTGAATGATTTTAGAACGGGCAATGAAAGTCTGTTGAACTTCCGGGTTAATGATCAGGTCGACATAACGCTGGCGGTAGCGCAGTTCTACATCTTTCAGACCATGATATTTCTCAGGTAATGGCAACAGGGACTTCGATAAGACTTCAAGGTCCTTCACCTTAATAGAGGTCTCGCCTGTTTTAGTCTTGAACACGGTACCTTTTATACCAATAATGTCGCCGAGATCCAGAATATTGAATGCTGCATATTGAGCCTCAGGAATACTATCCTGACGAACATAGATCTGGATTTTGCCGGAAAGATCCTGAATATGAGCAAAGCTAGCTTTCCCCATCTTGCGTTTACCCATAATACGACCAGCTACACTGACTTGGACATCCTTCTCCTCAAGCTCTTCCTGTGTAAAGCTATCGTACTCTTTCAGCAGATCACCTGCATTGGCGTTACGCTCGTACTTTTTACCGAAAGGATCGATTCCCAGTCCCCGTAGCTCGTCCAATTTGGCCCGGCGGATCTGCAACAGCTCGCTAAGCTCATTCTCCTGAATCTCATCGTTGTGCAATTCTTCAGTCATGCCTTTCATCCCCTCTAAACTCATTAATGTCATATACGCAAGAAGAAACGGCGCCGCCCTTCAGCCTTGTGAGGACAGTCCCGTTCCAGCTTAGGAAACCATATGTGGTTCTATATTGCCGGTTAATGTTGAAAAAAGCTTCCCTAAGGAAGCTTTCCCAAACATGTCCCCGCGTCTGCAGCCCGGTTCAGCCAAACCAGTGTGTGCCACAGCAATGCTATGTCAGACGGCAAGCGTCCGTGCTTACTTCATTCGGATATCAAGAATTTTATATTGAATAACGCCTGCAGGTACACTTACATCCACAATAGTGCCTTGCTTCTTGCCGATGATGGCTTTGCCCACAGGGCTTTCGTTAGAAATCTTGTTATTGAGCGGATCGGATTCAGCCGTGCCGACGATTGTATATTCCATTACATCACCATACTCCATATCCTCTACACTTACGGTAACGCCAATGCTTACAACATCTGTAACGATCTCGTCGCTATTGATAATACGCGCGTTGCGAAGCATTTTCTCCAAAGTGATGATACGTCCTTCGATAAAGGCCTGCTCGTTCTTCGCGTCTTCGTACTCCGAGTTCTCGCTGATATCTCCGTAGCCAATGGCCACTTTGATCCGTTCGGCCACTTCGCGGCGTTTCACGGATTTGAGGTTCTCTAGCTCTTCTTCCAGACGCTTCAGTCCGTCCGGGGTAAGGATGACTTCTTTATCGCTCATCTCAACCGATTCTCCTGTCGTATACATTTATTGAAAACACCATAACTATATGCGAATCTGAAGGGTTAAGAACCCTCCTTGCTGCATTGATCTAACTGTAACGGCGATTTTATACTGAGAAATTATATTGGAACCGCTACAAAATGTCAATGATGGCACATATAATGTTGTGGGTATTCAAATCATGCTCGCGGAAGAGCGGTTACACTGCGGAAAGAGTCACTTCCGTGCCCGGGCCGCTGTTATCTCCCTCATATTGCAACCGATCGACAAAATCATTCAAAATCTTCACCATTTCATCGCGTTTCGTCTCTTCCATAATGACATCCTTCACCCGTGCAGCAGCCTTCAAACCCTTCAAGTACCAGGCAAGATGCTTACGCATTTCACGTACAGCTACAGCCTCACCTTTGAGAGCGATCAGACGGTCCATATGCAGAATAGCTACTTTGATCTTCTCTTCTGGTCCTGGCTCAGACATCAGCTCACCGGTACTCAAATACTGAATAGTACGATAGAGCATCCATGGATTACCTAGCGCTCCGCGGCCGATCATAACACCATCACATCCGGTTTGATCCAGCATAGCCCGGGCATCCTCCGGCGTGTTTACGTCACCGTTACCGATTACGGGAATTGACACAGCTTCTTTGGCCATTTTGATATAGTTCCAGTCTGCACGTCCAGTATAGAGCTGTTCCCGAGTGCGACCATGCACGCTAACTGCTTGACCTCCAGCCCGTTCCACGGCACGCGCATTTTCTTCGACAAAAATATGCTCGCTATCCCAGCCGATCCGCATTTTAACTGTAACCGGCTTCTCCACGACCTCTACAACCGCGGATACCATCTCGTAGATTTTATCCGGGTTCAGCAGCCAACGAGCACCTGCATCACACTTGGTTACTTTCGGAACAGGACAGCCCATGTTAATGTCGATAATATCGGCATTGGTTTCCTTGTCCACCACTTTAGCCGCTTCCACCAGTGAAGTACGGTCACCACCAACAATCTGCAGACTCAGCGGTTTCTCGCGCTCGTCTACGAACAGCATTTCACGCGTCCGCTTATTGCCGTGGATGATCGCCTTATCACTAACCATCTCCGCACACACCAGTCCCGTACCAAATTCCTTGGCAATCAGACGAAAAGCAGGGTTACATACGCCGGCCATCGGTGCCAGAACAACTTGGTTCTTCATCTCGATGCCGCCAATCTTCAACATTTCTTTCACTCCTTCCTTCTATGGAGTTACGAAGGGTCAGACAATTCTTGAACTGTGACCTCTAAAACATCAGCAATTTTATTTAAAATTTGATCTTCTAATCGTCTATTCCCACGCTCGACTGCGCCAAGCACAGCCAAGGATATTCCCGTACTATCGGCTAATTCCTGTTGAGTATAACCCTTCAGCTTACGGAATGCCCTGACCCGCCTTCCCATACGCTTGTTGTCCACAGCCGAATTCCTTCCTTTCCGTCTACATCTTGGAGCGCTTCTGTGACCCTGGCACGGAGTCCGGAGGCTTCTTGCTCTGGAACGATGTCATTCAATGGAAATAGCACAAACGCGCGCTCCAGCATACGAGGATGGGGTAGCGTTAGCTTCGGAGTATCGAGGGTCTGTCCTTCTACCCACAACAAATCGAGATCTACCGTTCTCGGACCATTAAGGATATCGCGGATACGTCCAAGTTGATTCTCAATCTCCAACATGACGTCTAGTAACATCTCCGGAGCAAGGGTAGTGCGCAGCGTAGCTGCCATATTCAAAAACTGCGGCTGATCGAGATAACCGACAGGCTCTGTCTCATACACGCCTGAACAACGAATGACTTCAATTCCATCATGACTGTCCAGCCGATGTAAGGCTTCTTTCAAGGTTCCCTCGCGGTCACCCAAATTAGCCCCTAAAGCAATATAAGCCTCTGATTCCTCAGAGGTGGAATGGTTATTCATTGGTTCGACTCTCACTTTCTAGTTCTGCGCAGCTCTACGGTCACTCCCTGAAAATGAATGTCGAACGGCGGATGCGGCTTGGTAACTTTGACCGTTACCGCATTGATAATAGTATAAGTGTCCAGTACATGCGATGCAATACATTCACCCAAAGCCTCAATCAGCTTGAAGGACTTGGTTTCGACAATATTTTTAACTAAATCATGCACTTCGGCATAATTCACTGTTTGTGTGAGATCGTCATTTAGACCTGCATTTTGTAGGTCAATATCGAACTCCAGATCAATGTAATATCGTTGACCTAACTTACGTTCTTCCTCGAAAACTCCGTGGTACCCATAGTACTCCATTCGATGTAATTTCATTTTATCCATCTGAGAGCCGCCTTTCCAAATATCAATTATTCCTGCACCACGGGTGGTGCAGCATATAGCATGGCATCGCACATCTTCACTGTACGTTTGATAAGAGACACATCATGCACCCGTACAAACTGACAACCTTGAGCTATTCCAAAAGCTACCGTAGCAGCAGTTCCCTCCAAAACATCATCAGGTGGCAGATCTAACACGGTGCGGATGAATTTTTTGCGCGAAGTACCCAGCAGCAACGGGTACCCTAGTCCGGCCAGTGTATCTAGTGACATCATTGCTTTCAGGTTCTCATCATGATCCTTTGCAAAACCGATTCCGGGATCGAGAATGATTCGTTCCGGTTTCACCCCTGCATGAATAGCGAGCTGTACAACCTCTTTTAAATCCTCAGACATATCCGTGATGAAGTTAGTGTAATTACGATCATGACGGTTATGCATCAAAATTATCGGGCAGTCTGCCTCTGCGGCTACACTCACCATCGCTGGATCAGCTTTGCCTCCCCATACATCATTAATGATGTGCGCACCTGCCAGGAGTGCCTGACGGGCCACTTCAGCCTTATAGGTATCTATCGATAAAGGCAGATGGGGCGCCGCACGATGGATGCTCTCAATAACCGGGAGGACCCGCTCCAACTCTTCTTCCAGACTAACCGGCTGATGGCCGGGGCGTGTTGACTCTCCACCAATATCGATAATGTCTGCGCCGTCAGCAGCCATCCGTAACGCATGCTCAACCGCCTTCTCCGGCTCATTCCACAGTCCGCCATCGGAGAAAGAATCCGGGGTGATATTGAGAATCCCCATGACCAGTGTCCGCTGCCCCAAAGTCAGTTCCGTATCGCCACAACGGTAGGTTCGCTTGTAAATTACAGGTTTCATTGTCTCGCCCCCGTTCTTTCCCTGTATAAATGGATCAATTGTCCAGTAATCTCGCCACAGCTTCCGTCGCCAACGATGTAACGCTCATCTTGTTCCCACAATGTAGTGACTGGGACAAGCTCCTGCACGGAGTTGGTCAGAAAGACCTCGTCCGCAGTCCTTAGGCGCTCCCATTCATATTGTCCTTCCTCAATTCTCAATCCAGCACTCGAAGCCAGTTCCAATACCATTTCCCGGGTAATGCCTGGAAGAATGCCTGTAGAGAGTGAAGGCGTATATAGCACATTATGATGAACAAAAAACACATTGCTGACTATCCCCTCAGACAGGTGCCCATCAGCCGTAAGCATCAGGCCTTCGGCCCCTTCAGTGGAAGAGGCATATTTCGAAAGCTCACGCTTGGCCAATATATTATTCATATAGTGCAAAGACTTGAAGCGCTGCGTCCCCTCCGGTGTATTCCGGCGGTGAGACAATAATTGCAGTGGCTTGCCTGCGGTATAGAGCTTATTTGACCGTTTAGGCAATTCCTTGATATACAGCAGGTGATTAGGCTGGCTGTAGTCTCCCGCGGGCAACCCCAGAATATCCTCACCAGCAGTTACTGTATAGCGAATATAGGCCTCCTGCAAACCGTTCTTGTCCATTACTCGCTTAATCCAATGCAATAGGCGCCCTTCTTCCTGTTCAAAAGGAATGCCAAGCTCCTTGCACCCCGCCGCCAACCGCTTTAAGTGACGATCCAGCAGGAAAGGGACTCCGTCATAGGTACGAAAGGTCTCGAACAACCCTATGCCGTACAAAAAGCCGTGATCCAGAACAGAAACCACGGCTTCCTTGGCGTCGAATACGCCGTCATTGATCCCTATATATTTCATGCCGATTGTCCGGCTCTCCGTTTCAGGAAATTGCGCAGCATGGTGTGACCATGATCCGTAATAATGGATTCTGGATGGAATTGGACACCTTCAATTGGATACTCTTTATGACGCAGGGCCATGATCTCGCCTTCTTCAGTCTCAGCAGTAATCTCCAGACAATCCGGCAGAGTCTCCCGCTCTACGATCAACGAGTGATAACGTGTTGCTGTGAAGGGCGATTCCAATCCTTCAAACACCGAGGTCCCGTGATGGTGAATCGGGGAGGTCTTGCCATGCATTAGACGTTCAGCACGGATGACATTGCCTCCGAAGGCTTGCCCGATCGCCTGATGACCCAGACACACTCCGAAAATCGGAATGATCCCCTTGAAATGCTGCAACACCTCCAGGCTGATCCCTGCCTCATTTGGAGTACAAGGTCCCGGGGAAATCAGAATATGGTCTGGAGCCAGCTTTTCAATCTCCTCAATGCTAATCTCGTCGTTGCGGGATACCTTCACCTCTTCGCCCAGTTCTCCTAAATACTGTACCAGGTTATACGTAAAGGAATCATAATTGTCGATGACCAAGATCATAATATTGCTCCCCCTTCGGCGCCGCCGGAAGCCTGCAATTCTTGCGTGTGTTCACTGCAAAGAACCGCCGTGACTATCGCTTTGGCTTTATTGTGACATTCCCGGTATTCACGGTACGGATCAGAGTCGATCACAATTCCCGCGCCCGTCTGAATGTATCCGATACCATTCTGCACAGCTAGTGTACGTATAATAATATTTAATTCCATATTGCCGTTATAGTCAATCCAGCCCATAGACCCAGTATATGGGCCACGCCGGACCGGCTCTAACTCCTCGATGATCTCCATGGTGCGCACCTTGGGGGCGCCAGTGATCGTACCACCCGGGAAGAGGGCGGCGATGACATCATAGGCATCCTTGCCTGGAGCGATCGTACCTTCCACCTGCGAGACCAGGTGCATGACATGGGAGTAACGCTCCACAGTCATCAGCTCGGGCACATGGACCGAGCCGTAGGCAGCGACACGCCCGATGTCGTTGCGTTCCAGATCGACGAGCATGATGTGCTCGGCGCGTTCTTTCTCGCTCCCGCGCAGCTCCGCCTCCATGGCGGTATCTTCAGCGGGAGTCAGCCCACGCCGCCGGGTGCCGGCGATGGGGCGTGCGCTAACGTTGTCCCCATGCAGCTTGACAAGCAACTCCGGCGAAGCGCTGGATAGCGCGAAGCCAGGCGAGCGCAGCAGCCCCATGTATGGGGACGGGTTAAGTCTGCGCAGCCACTCGTAGACATCCTCTGGCTGCGATTTCAGCGCTGCTTCCTGACGCAGCGACAGGTTCACCTGGAATACATCGCCCTTGCGGATGTATTCCTGAACGTCCAGCACAGCCTGCTGAAACTGCTCATTGGTAAAGGCCGAAGACATGCCCGGCCATTCTCCGGTGGCACCGGCATAGATTTTGGCTACTTCGGCGCTGTTATCGATTAATCCCACTGCCGATGTGATCATTGCCCACTGAGCCAGCATTACCTCCACACGGCCTAGCGCAGCATTATATAGCCGCTCCAATTCTTCTGACGGGGCCGAATCCTTCTTTGCCAGCGGCACATGCACTGCACAATAGAGCATGTCCGTTTCATGGTCATAAATCCATACTTCTTCCATTCTCATGAAGAGGTAATCGGGGAACCCGGGATCGTCTTCTGCCAAGGACGGCAGACGTTCCAGCGAACGAACGACATCATAGCCCAGAAACCCGAGGCAGCCGCCTAAAAACGGTGGAATCTCCTCAAGAGGCAGGCGCGGGGAGGTGTAGCCTGACATCCAGGACTGCAGCACCTCCAGTGGCTGACCTTCCAGAGAGCCTGCCGCTGGTCGCGCCGAGCCATCCGATCCGGAATCGGCATTCCCAGCCAAAGGGTCGATCACTTCGGCGGAATCGCCTTTTCCTTTCAGTACGGAAGCAGGCTTGAGACCGAGATAGGTGTACCTGCCACCTTTACCGCTTTCCAGCAGGACAGAATATGGAGATGCCAATTCCCATGCAGCCTTCCAAGAGGCAGGCAAACCACCGGACTGTTGTTGTGATTGTATAAGTAATGGCAGGGTGCTCCAGCCTTCATTCGCCCACTGCTCCCACCACTGCCGTGTCGTTAAGATCTCCAAAGCCATCCTCCTAAAAGTTTTGTGAAGCTTCGCTTCTTTGATTTCACTACGCAACAAAACTTGCTTCGTAAGCATCTACTTAAGTTTTGTGAAGCTTTACTTTACTGAAATTTCTACGTAACAAAACTTACTTCGTAAGCATCCTCTTAGTTTTGTGAAGCTTCGCTTCTTTGATTTCACTACGTAACAAAACTCGCTTCGTAAGCATCTACTTAAGTTTTGTGAGCATTACTCCATTGAACTTTCTACGTAACAAAACTTACTTCGTAAGCATCTACTTAAGTTTTGTGAGCATTACTTCTTATAATCATTATTAATTATCGGTATATTGCCTGTCAGTATACTGTACATTCGGCCCTTTTGAAAAGACCACACAGCAAAATAACTCTACCAAATGCATGCTATATACGAGAAATTAATTAGTGCGTGGCATAAATGACCAGATAATAATCGTATTAAAACGTTAAAAAGCCTTCGCCACCACCAAATGGTGGGACGAAGGCTCTGAAGCGTCCGCACAGACGCAGCTAATTAAACTTCGAAGTTATAGAGCGGTGTGCTCAGGTAACGTTCGCCGTTACTTGGGATCACAGCAACTACTTTTTTACCAGGACCCAGTTCTTTAGCGACCTTGATCGCAGCAAATACCGCTGCACCGGAAGAAATACCGGACAGAATGCCTTCTTCCTTCGCTACACGACGTGCAGTTTCGAAGGCTTCTTCATTCTCAACATGAATGATTTCATCATATACATCCTGGTTGAGGATTTCAGGAATGAAGTTCGCACCGATCCCTTGGATCTTGTGTGGACCTGGTTTGCCGCCAGCCAGAATAGGGGAAGCTGCAGGTTCTACCGCGTAAACTTTCACACCTGGATATTGGCTCTTCAGAACTTCGCCAGCACCAGTGATGGTACCGCCAGTTCCAATCCCTGCAACAAATGCATCCAGCGGTCCACCGATAGACTCGATCGCTTCCACGATCTCAGGTCCTGTAGTTTCACGGTGAATCTTCACATTTGCTTTGTTCTTGAATTGCTCAGCAATAAAATAGCTTGGGTTCTCAGCCAGAATCTCTTCTGCCTTCTTAACCGCACCATTCATACCTTCTGCTCCCGGAGTCAGCACCAGTTCCGCTCCGTAAGCACGCAGCAGGTTCCGACGCTCCAAGCTCATGGTTTCAGGCATCACAATAACAACCTTGTACCCTTTGGCAGCAGCCACAAGAGCCAGACCGATACCAGTGTTACCGCTGGTCGCCTCCACAATGGTGTCACCCGGTTTCAGACGGCCTTCCTTCTCAGCCTCTTCCACAATGCTGATTGCAATGCGGTCCTTTACACTAGAGCCCGGGTTCTGATATTCCAGCTTCACATAGATCTCAGCTGCTCCTTCTGGTACAATGCGGTTCAGACGAACTAGTGGAGTTCCTCCGATAAGTTCTGTAACATTGTTGACGACTTTAGCCATGAGCAAAAACCTCCTTGGAATGTAAATGAATATTAGTACAATGAATTATTTCCGACTAAATCAGTAGGTTTTCAATAATCTCATATTATCAATGTTCCAGACTATTGTCAATATTTATTAAAGTTTCATATTTGATGCGCAGATCGCTTTCCACCTGCTGTAGGGGTGGCGCCTGCTCTAAAGCCAGTTCCTGACGAACTTGTGACCGTATCTCTTCTGTATCGGGTACCGGGCGTTCAATTTTATGTTCCAACCGGATTACAGCATACCCCGCATCCGTCTGAAGCGGACCGGCAATGTCCCCGATATCCAGTCCTGCCGCTGTACTCAGCAGTTCCTTCGGCCAGAAAGGATCATCTTCCTCTACGGTTCCCAGATTTCCGCCTCGCGAGCGGCTCTCTTCGTTAATAGACAAATCCTTCGCCAAAACGGCGAAGTCATCACCCTTCTCCAAACGGTCCATGACCCGCTGTGCCTTCTTATAGGTCGACACTTCAATCATAGAGAGTTGCATTTCCTTCTTGGGACGATAGCGATCTTCGTTCTGTTCCAGATAACTGTCAACGTCGGAATCCTTAATGGATATTCCAACGGTGGCTACGGCCTGAAGCGTCAGCCGGTACACTGTCTCTTCAAGCACCTCATTCCGAGATAGTCCCAGCTCAGATTGCATTTGAGCATAGTACTGTTCTTCAGATGGATAACCGGCTATGATGCGCTCCAGTTCCCGCTTAACTTCCGTATCGGTCACCCGGATTCCCAGGGTCTGCGCTTCTTTGCCGACAACGATGTGATTAATCATTTCCAATAACACTTCGTCGCCGTGTTTCTTTTTTAACTCAGCAATCCATTGCTGTTCGGTGATCTCTTGTCCACCCGCCGCAGCAACATCTGGCGATTCCGAATCCGCTTCGTTTCCCTCAAGAACGGCCATGGCACGCAGACTCCAGATTAGCAGCCCTCCGCATACCAAGGTCGCAGCAGCTAATAGAACAACGGCATTGCGCAAAGCGCGTTCCTGTCTTGTCATTATCTGCCGGCCCTACGATGTCGCTTGATCCAGGATCGCCTGCATTTCTTCTTTGTTAAATTGATAAGCTTCGTTACAGAAATGGCATACTACTTCAGCCTGCTCATCCTCTTCAATCAGACGCTCCAGTTCATGCTGTCCCAGACTGATCAGGGTCTGCTCCACCCGTTCACGTGAACACTGGCAGGCAAAATGAATATCCAGTTCATCCAGCACCACAGCATCAGGCAAAAGCCAACGCATCATTTCCTCTGGTTCCAAACCCTGTTCCAGCAGGGAGGTAACGGAAGGTGTAGCCCCTAGCTTTTGCTCAATCTCCGTGATTTCGGCATCCGTAAGACCTGGAAGCAGTTGAATGATGAAACCTCCGGCCACAATGACTGAGTTATCCGTATCTACTAATACGCCCAAGCCTACAGCCGCTGGTGTTTGCTCGGAAACCGCGAAGTAATAAGTAAAGTCATCACCAAGTTCTCCGGAGATAATCGGCACACTGCCAACGTATGGCTCTTTCAATCCCAAATCTTTGATGACCTCAATGAATCCTTCAGTGCCGACAGCACCCGCCACATCGAGTTTGCCTAAACTGTTGCTCGGCAGATGGACGTGAGGATTGTGCACATATCCTCGAACTTCTCCCAGTGCGTTGGACTCTGCCAATACCCGACCGATTGGCCCATTACCTTTAACATTGATATTAAGTCTCTCCTGGCCCTTGAGCATGGCTCCCATCATGGCCGCAGCAGTAACGGTGCGCCCCAGAGCGGCTGTAGCCACCGGAAATGTATCATGTCTACGTCGCAGCTCTTCGACCAATTCTGTCGTACGGACCGCAAATGCTCTTACTTTCCCGTTAAAAGCCGTTCCCCGGACAAGCCGATCCTTTTTATTTTCCATTGGGTGCATACTCCTCCTATCATTTATTCTGACTATATAAACAAACTTTAGATTCGAACGTAAGGCTCAGTCGTCACTACGGTGAATGTTTGGACTTCCGGTCGCTGTTGTCCCCAGATTTCCTCGATTAAACCGCTTCTAGCGGTTGAAATCTGGCGACAAAGGCGAGCGCTACGCTCCTACAGTTCCAAACTTCCCCTTCGTTCCTTCTCGCTTTTGTTGCTTTCTTTTGTTCGTCTATATAGCCTCTCTGGGCAATCTTATTTATTACGTTCGTAAACAATACGCAGGCCTTCAAGCGTGAGCAACGGATTAATCTCGTCGATGCACTCCGTCTCTCCAGCGATAAGCGGGGCCAGCCCACCCGTTGCAATGACCTTTAATTCCGGCGCATTCATTTCGATTTTGATACGTTTTACAATCCCTTCAACCTGACCCGCATAACCAAAAATGATTCCGGCCTGCATGGCATGAACCGTATTGCGTCCAATCACTTTTTTCGGCTTCTCCAGTTCGATGCGCGGCAGCTTGGAAGCTCGCTGATACAGCGCTTCAGTAGAGATGCCAAGGCCAGGGACAATGGCTCCGCCAAGATAATTGGCATCTCCATCGATGCAATCAAATGTGGTCGCAGTCCCGAAATCGACAACCACGAGCGGACATTTGTATTGTTCAATAGCTGCAACAGCATTCACAATCCGGTCTGCGCCTACTTCACGGGGGTTCTCATACCGTAGATTAAGTCCTGTCTTAATTCCCGGTCCCACCAGCAGGGGGTCTTTACCGATATATTTTACACACATATCAACGATTGTCTGAACCAGCGGAGGCACTACAGAGGATATAATGACGCCCTCTACATCCTTGACCGAGATATTCGACATTTGAAACAAATTGTGTATCAGTACACCATATTCGTCCACCGTTGATTGACGAGCAGTGCTCAGCCGAAAGTGATGCAGTAGCTCGCGCTTTTTATATATACCGAGAACAATATTAGTATTACCGATATCAACTGCCAGCATCATGAGACAGGACCCTCCTTCTTGGCGTTAAGGTCCAGGCTGATATCCAGCGAGGAAAAAGAGTACGTTAAGCGACCAACCGAAATTACGTCAACACCCGTCTCGGCCATTGCCCGTACTGTCTCTAGTGACACATTGCCGGAGGCTTCAGTTCTCACATGCGGTGCTTTCGCTTTAATTCTGGCTACGGCTTCCTTCATCATGTCTGTAGACATGTTATCCAGCATAATGATATCGGCGCCAGCCGCCAGTGCTTCTTCCACCTGCTCCAGGTTCTCTGTCTCGACCTCGATGGTCATCGTATGCGGAATATTATTTCTTGCACGACTGACTGCCTGCCGGATTCCGCCAGCACCTTTAATATGGTTGTCTTTAATCATCACCGCATCATACAACCCAAAACGGTGGTTCGCTCCTCCGCCTACACGGACTGCGTATTTCTCCAGCATCCGGTGGCCCGGAGTGGTCTTACGAGTATCGACAAGGCGGGTTGGCAGGCCTTCAAGCTCCTGTACAAAAGAAGACGTGCGTGTAGCCACTCCCGATAACCGCTGCATCAAGTTAAGCGCGAGTCGTTCACCGGTCAGGATAGCGTGTGTGCTACCCTCTACCTCGGCGATTACAGCGCCCTTCTCTAGCCTTTGACCCTCCTGAACATGGGTAGTAAACGTCAGTGACGGGTCTACGACCTCGAATACCAGTTCCGCCACAGGCAAGCCACAAATGATGCCGCTCTCCTTGGCATGTATTATACCCTTCGATTCATGACCGACAGGAATTGTAGTCTGAGTAGTAATATCACCCGAACCCACATCTTCACGCAGCCATGACTTGATGGACTGTACCAGTTCTTCATTATATCCGTTAAACATCATCGCTTAATTCCTCCACTATTCCCAGCTCACGAGTCTGGAGCAGGTGTTTGCGCCACTCCTCATCATTACGCTGCGGATAATCCTCACGGTAATGCGCTCCGCGGCTTTCCTGCCGGGCAAGCGCCGACTCCGTGATCAGCAAGCAGCAGGTCAGCATGTTGGCGAACTCGTATTCCTCACGCTTAGATAGTGATGCCCCAAAGATCGGCACCTGCCGCTTCAGCTCTTCCAACCCCTTAGATAGCATCTCCTCATTACGCCGCAGCCCGACATAGCGAACCATCACCTTCTGCAGCTTCAAACGACGTTCCACGATAGCCTGAGTAGATGCTTCTGTACGCCCTTCCTGGATACTAACGGCATTCACATCACGCCCCAAAGGTGGCAGCTCGTGAATCCTGTCAATAATCCGCTGGCCGAATACAACTGCTTCGGACAAAGAATTGCTCGCCAGGCGATTCGCTCCATGCACACCTGTAGAGGACACTTCACCACAGGCAAACAGGCGGGAAATATTACTTTCCCCGTTCAGATCGGTCTTAATGCCCCCCATCATATAATGCGCAGCCGGAGCCACCGGAATCCAATCTGAGGTAATATCCAGTCCGTAGCTCATGCAAGTCTCATATATGGTCGGAAAACGATGCTTCACCTTCTCTGGCGATTCATGGGTAATATCCAAATAGACAAAAGTCGATTTAGTTAACTCCATCTCACTTACAATCGCCCGGGCAACAATATCGCGTGGTGCCAGCTCTAGCAATTCATGATACCGTTCCATGAAACGCTCACCGTTGATATTACGCAGTACCGCACCTTCCCCACGCACCGCTTCAGAGATCAGGAAGCGAGGAGCACCTGGATAACTAAGCGCTGTAGGATGAAACTGGATGAATTCCATATCTCGAATGTGCGCGCCTGCCCGATATGCAATCGCTACACCGTCACCGGTAGCAACCTCAGGGTTGGTCGTATAACGGAATAACTGGCCGCCCCCGCCGGAACACAGTATTGTTGCGTCTCCCTGCAGAAATAACTTTCCGCCATCTGGCTGCTGCAACAGTACGCCAACACATTCTCCGCCCTCAGTAATGAGATCTATGACATAATGATCATCCCATACCTCAATATTGTTATGCTCCGCCACTTGCTGGCCCAAAGCCCTTACAATCTCATAACCAGTAGCATCGCCGTTGGCATGAAGAATGCGACGGTGGCTGTGCGCCCCTTCCTGGGTCAGCGCCAGAACACCATCTTCCTTATCGAATAATGTACCCAGTCGAATCAACTCATGCACACCCTCTGGCCCCTCATTGACGAGGGCATCCACAGCAGCAGAAGAGCAGAGGCCTACTCCCGCCATTAGCGTGTCTTGGCGATGGTAGGCCGGGGAATCATCTTCTGAAATAACTGCAGCAATCCCCCCCTGTGCATAGCGGGTATTACTCTCCATCAGCGATTTCTTAGTAATCACAATGACACGCCGGTCTTCACCGGCTTTAATTGCTGTGAATAATCCGGCAATCCCGGAGCCTATGACGATGCAATCCGTTTTTACAGTCGGAATATCCCGGAGATCAAAATCAACCAAATATTGTGGAATCATGACCGCTCACCTGTTTCAACGAAAGAGTAGCGCATGCTACTTGACTAGTAGCATGCGCTCTAAGGAAGTTCTGGCTTTGTCGGCGATAGCGGGTGGAACGTAAATTTGCGGTTTCATCGTTTCCAGGGCCTTCACCAATTTTTTGAGATTATTCACCTTCATATTAGGGCACACGAGAAATTTTGTGGCAAAATGGAACTCTTTATCCGGGCTATCCTTGCGAAGCTGATATCCGGTACCATCTTCAGTGCCGACAATAAACTGCTTGCGATCCGACTTGCGGCAGTATTCCAGAATCGAGGTGGTGCTACCGACATAATCCCCCATGGCTACAACTTCAGGGCGACATTCCGGGTGGACCACGAACTCCGCATCAGGGTACTTGGCTTTCATCTCCACTACATCCTTGACGGTCAACATGTCGTGGGTGTTGCAGTAGCCTTCCCAAATGATCAGCTTCTTGCCGGTTTGGTCTTGAACATATTGTCCGAGGTTCTTATCCGGTACCCAAATAATTTCTTCGGCGTCCAGCGATTCAATAACCTTCACCGCATTCGCGGAGGTACAGCAAATATCCGTCTCTGCCTTAATTTCAGCCGACGAATTGATATAAGTAACGACTTTA
Source organism: Paenibacillus sp. GCM10012306 (assembly GCF_042649265.1). Taxonomy (NCBI): domain Bacteria; kingdom Bacillati; phylum Bacillota; class Bacilli; order Caryophanales; family Paenibacillaceae; genus Paenibacillus; species Paenibacillus sp. GCM10012306. The sequence continues at coordinate 16,425 of NZ_JBHRYW010000022.1, forward strand.
GCATTCGGGTGTTGTGCCTTTAGCTTGCGAAGGCCTTCCACATTGACCATATCAGCCATGGGGCAACCGGCGCGTTCGTCAGGAATGATTACTGTCTTGTTAGGCGCCAAAATTTTGGCACTTTCCCCCATGAAATGCACACCACAGAACACGATCACTTCTGCATCAGTCTCCGCTGCCTTTTGAGCTAGCAAAAACGAGTCACCCCGGAAATCAGCAACCTCCTGAATTTCATCCCGTTGATAGTAATGAGCCAAAATGATTGCGTTTCGTTCTTTCTTAAGCTGTTCGAGACGTATACGAAGTTCACGATTCTGTTCCTGCTTGCGCTCCAGCGCCAGAGCTTCCACGGTCTGTTCTCCCCCTTATGTCTTCGCGGCTTGAGGCCGGCGCGTTCATGTCAAATTGGACCCTATAAAAAGTAAGTAATATTAATCACTAATGTACACAACGTTCCAGCCCCTGTCAATGTAACCGTTATACGAAACAGAGATTGGATTTTATACAATCCTAACACAAAAAATCCGGAGAACACGAATGTTCTCCGGATTAGGCCCTGCGAATGTTATCCAATCACGACTTAGGAAGGTGTTCCGCCGCCGCCATTATTACTGTCGTCCGAGCCATTGTTTCCTTCGGATCCCGGATTGTTCGGGATATCCTTGGCCAGATCCGGTGTTGTGGACTGAGTATCCTCAGGCTTGCCTTGAATACGCACACGCACATCTCCGATAGAATCGATCACTGGCTCTCCACCTTCATGGACAACCCCTTCAGATTCCTCCGGCTTGCCATCTTCAGACAGGTAACCCTGCTCGATCAGTTCTTTGATCTGATCGAGCTCCAGTGTTTCCTTCTCAAGCAAAGTGTTGGCAATAAGGTGCATTTCCTTGGAATACTTGGTCAACAGTTCTCTACAACGCTCGTAGCACGTGCGGATAAAGTTCTGCATTTCTTGATCAATCTCATAAGCGATGGAATCACTATAATTCTGCTCATGTCCGATATCACGACCCAGGAATACTTGACCTTGGGAGGTTCCGAACTGCAGAGGTCCCAGCTTATCAGACATACCGTACTCCATAATCATGCTGCGAACAATAGACGTAGCTTGCTGGAAGTCACTGTATGCGCCCGTACCGATTTCGCCGATGAACATTTCTTCGGCAACACGGCCACCAAGGAGTCCCGTAACTCTATCAAGCAATTCCTGCTTGGTTGCAAGCATCCGGTCTTCCTTAGGAAGCATAATGACATATCCACCAGCGCGTCCGCGCGGGATAATCGTTACCTTATGCACCATGTCGGCATGCTCCAAGAAGTAACCAGCAATGGTATGACCTGCTTCGTGGTAAGCCACAATGCGTTTCTCGCGGTCGCTGATGACACGGCTGCGCTTCTCCGTACCCACGATCACGCGGTCAATCGCTTCATCCACCTCGCGCATGGAGATGTCCTTACGGTTGCGGCGAGCAGCGAGCAAGGCTGCTTCGTTCAGAAGGTTCTCCAGATCTGCACCGGTGAATCCAGTTGTACGCTTGGCGATTACATCCAGCTTAACATCCTTCGTCAACGGCTTGTTGCGGGAGTGAACTTTCAGTACCGCTTCACGGCCTTTCACATCAGGGCGGTCAACCGTAATTTGACGGTCAAAACGTCCCGGACGAAGCAAGGCTGGGTCAAGAATGTCTGCGCGGTTAGTTGCCGCTACAATGATAATACCTTCGTTGCCGCCGAAACCGTCCATTTCAACGAGCAACTGGTTGAGTGTTTGTTCACGCTCATCATGTCCGCCGCCAAGTCCAGCGCCACGCTGACGTCCGACTGCGTCGATCTCATCGATAAAGATGATACATGGAGCATTCTTCTTAGCATTTTCGAACAAGTCACGAACACGGGAAGCACCGACACCGACGAACATTTCTACGAAGTCGGAACCGGAGATACTGAAGAACGGTACGCCAGCTTCACCGGCTACGGCACGAGCAAGTAGTGTTTTACCTGTTCCCGGAGGACCTACAAGCAGTACGCCTTTAGGAATCCGAGCGCCAACAGCCGCGAATTTGCGCGGATCTTTGAGGAATTCCACGACTTCGACGAGCTCTTGTTTCTCCTCATCGGCACCAGCTACATCCTCGAAAGTAACACGCTTCTTCTCTTCATTATATAACCGGGCTTTGCTCTTGCCGAAATTCATAACCTTGCCGCCGCCACCCTGCGCCTGATTGAACAGGAAGAAGAACAGGATGAACATAATAACCAGCGGGATAATGGAGGAGAGGAATGTCAGCCAAATGCTGTCGCCTTGCATCTTCTTCTGCTCATATTGTACGCCGTGCTCATCACTGGCCTTAACCAATTCGTTAAGAGCAGAATCTGTAGGAGGGATATATGTGGAGAAGCTTTTGGACTTTTTGTCTGCTGGCAGCTCTTTATACTCACCTGTAACCAGGAACGCGTTGCCTTCAAACTGAACCGTCACACTCTTCACATTATCGCTCTTGATTTCCTGTCTTAACTGGTCATATCTAGGGAAATCGGCGGATTCATTTCCATTGCTTACAAACTGGACAATACCCACCACGACTAAAAATAAAATCAAATAAAAACCAGAATTCCGGATGAACCGATTCATCCCCTACCTCCTCTCACAACACTCAAGTTATTGTACCATAGCCTGTCGGGACACCTCAAATAAGGGAAGTCCTGGGAATCTGATCGCCAGCTGTATGGCTGCCAATAGTTTAATTCGAATAAATCTCAGGCTTCAGTACGCCGACGTAAGGGAGGTTCCGATACCGCTCGGCATAATCCAATCCGTAGCCCACAATAAATTCATCGGGCAATACAAACCCCGTGTACTCTGCTTCAAGGTTGACTGTACGTCCCGCAGGTTTGTCGAACAGGGTAACTACTGCGACTGATTTGGCATTGCGATTACGCAGCAGCTCGATCAGATAGCTGAGCGTAAGACCGCTATCGATGATATCCTCAACGATCAGCACATCACGGCCCTCTACCGACACATCAAGATCCTTGATGATTTTGACAACGCCGGAAGACTTTGTAGATGCTCCATAGCTTGATACCGCCATAAAGTCCATTTCCAGAGGTACTGTAATGACTTTAACCAAATCTGCCATAAATATAAACGCACCTTTTAGAACACAGATTACTAAAGGATTGCGTCCTGCATATTCCTTGCTTAGCACAGTGCCAAGCTCCTTGATTCTCTGTTGAATTTCCTCTTCGCTGATTAAAACCTCTTTAATATCGTTTTGCAACTTGCGAGACCTCCTAAGTTATACTATGAAAGACTTACTTCGACCATTACGTTTCTTCGATCCCGTCACTGTCTTCCAGCGACAGGAGAAGGACCGCGGCCGTATGCCGCCCTACTGCGGCATGCATCGAGCGTCTTACGCCCGGAATCCAGACGATATTGCCCAAACCATCGCACACGAGGGGAATTACAGATCGCTCGGAAGAAGGTATTTTATCATCAATGTAAATATCTTTTACCTTTTTGCTTCCGTTTAATCCCATAATCTTAATGATATCTCCAGGTAATCTGGATCGGACGGTCAGCGGGAAGACCAATTCATCAAGGTCAAACCATGCCGACATCACTTCAGACTGCTCCCCACGTAAAAAAAAGCTTTCTCTCTCCAGCACCGTCATCGTCATCACTTTCCCAATCTCACCGAGCAAAAGCCGGGTCTGGGGCAAAGAAATCCGATATGTATAGCTTGCCTGCCGCTTCAAGGGCTTGGACGAGAACAACATCAAGTCATATTGCCGGACACAGGTAAGTCCCCCACCCAGATCGAGACTCCAAGTCGTAGGATATTCCTGTAATGTCCGCCGCCGCACAGATTCAATTTTTGAGAAATCCGTAATGGAAGAATCCGCCGACAGATAATTTAATATTAGTTTAATCAAACGCCGTTGTAAAGCCAAGGGTACAGCCGCAAAGGATACCCTTTCAAATGTATAATTTCCGTTATTTACGGAAACCAGTTCATCAAAGCATCTGGCAGCAGCTTCTTCCATATAATCGTCCTCAGATCCGGCAATATCTGCCAGTTGAAGCAAAGACTGTCCCAAGTGTCCACTGTAACTTTCCAGGAAAGGCAGCACCTCCAGCCTCACGGCATTCCTCGTATATTGCGTCAGCAGATTGCTGGCATCTTCCGCATAGGGATATCCATTCTCCTGGCACAGGCCCACAAGGGCCGTTTTGTTAATACGGAGGAATGGTCGAATGAGTTGCACCTTTTTTTCCGTCCGCTTCCATCTCATGCCGGCCAGCCCCGAGAGCCCGCTTCCACGCAACAGCCGCATCAGTACAGTCTCAGCCTGATCATCAGCATGGTGGGCCAGTGCGACAGCTTGAGCTCCATACCGGTGAGCAGTATCAATAAGAAACTGATAACGCTTCTCCCGGGCTGTGCCTTCTGGGCCTAGGCCACTGTCCTTTGTCAGAGAGGGAATATCAAACTCCGCCATTTCGAAAGGAATGCCCAGCCCTACCGCCAACTGGCGAACAAGCTCTGCCTCTTCTTCCGACTCCACCCTGAATCCATGGTTTACGTGGGCACATATTAATTTTAAAGGTGTCCGATTTGCCGCGATTTCATGCAGCACATGCAAAAGAGCCACAGAATCCGAGCCACCGGATACTGCGACTACTATGGTGTCATGAGGCGACCACAGCTCATGCTCAGCTGCAGACTCCAGTACAGCATCCACCAGTCCGTTCATTTGCTCCATATGCGGCTCCCTTCCCGCCCGGCCGTTTGCACAGGTTCATATACCGGCAATCCTTGATCCATAGCCGGCAGTATGTATAATTTTAAAATCGCAGTAGCCAATAAATTGTAAAGGCCAGCATGAATAAAGACAAGCCAAACGCATTCTTCAACCAACGGGGAGTGGCCATATTCTCCGGTCTAGCCTTACGCGAGCCGTATATATGATTCTTCCAAATCTCCATAGCCTCGGCTGAGCCGCTGAATCCACCTTTTAGCGCATGACAAATCCAGGAAGACAACTTCTTGTCTGGCAGGCTGCGAGCCAGCTTCAACAGCTCATCCACACTTCTCGTCTGCGGAAGCTGCTGAGCCGCACTCTTCAGACCTTGTTCATTGAGCAAGCGAAGACAGAGAACGGCAAAGGCAAACAGATCATACGCCTCATCCCCGGTCCGGCTGCCGGCATTCCAGAAGCCGCGGTCATGCCATTCGGTGAATTGCTTCACACTGCGCCCCATTGGACTTGCGCCGCCAAAGTCTATCAGCTCGGCTTCTCCAACGTCAGAAACCATAACATTCTCCGGCTTTAGATCACCAAAGACAAATCCGCATTCATGAAGCCTGCGCAACTTATCAAGCAGCTTCAGGCCCACAAGCCCAAGCCAATCCGGTCCGTTCCTGGAGAGAAAATGATGCAGCGGTCTGCCCTGCACATATCTCATTACATAGAACGGCTTATTATCGTCTTCCATGTAATCATCTGCTTCTAGCAGATAGGAAGACAAAGGTGATTCCCGCTGGGCGCGGAATTCATTGCGCTTCCGGCGGGACTGCAAGGAAGTGAGCACGTTGATCTCGGATTGCAAATCAAGCGCATCGTATCCCATCTTCAGTGCATAGTATTCCCGTCTCCCTTGTCGCTGCACAAGATAAACGGTTCCATTCGCGCCCCTGCCCAGCAATCGCTGTATCACATAACGGTTTCCCCGCCATTTCCCGGTGATAACGGTGCCGAGAGGATAAGGCGGATTAGACGACATACCCACCAATCATCCCTTCTCTTTCATCTGGATCTTCAAGCATCCGGCGTCCTTGATGTCCATCCAGTGTATCATAACGGTAATGCTCAAGCACCTTGAAAATCGCTGGCCCTGTAGGAGTAGCGCCTTTCATCCGCAGCTTGGAGAACAAAGAGCGGACACCAGACACGTTGCTGGTCCAGTCCATATCAAGCTCTGCATCCTCACTGCTGGAGCGTCCGGGAAAATGAAAAACAGCAATCTCGCTTTTGCCTTCTCGTGCTTCCAAACTAAGCGCCAGATCTCGGATAGCATCCTCTACTGCAGCAAGCTTGGGCTTCATGCTCGCGCTAGCATCAATGAGCAGAGCAATGCGCAGCGGGGAAGTCTCCGTCAACTCGTCTACGACATTGACAACTTGAGAACGCTGTAGCGGCGGCAACTCTTCCAGCGAGCCATCACCCAGTATTTTTTTCACCTCTTTATTAACCGCCCGCTGAATGGTCTGAACTACGGTTTTGCGCGTCATCATCTGTATCGTTTGAGCCAATTGCGGTGTTCCGACTATACGACTCAGCCCCCCTCCGGCCTTCGCAATATCGGCAATCTCCCGGCTACCCAGCTCGCCAATGGTTCCATGATCAATCACACCGACCACGTTAACGGTGATTCCCTCCTGCAGGGCATGCGCCGCTGCCATCACCGGACTTTCCCCCACGTTCGAACATCCGTCTGTAATGAGCAGAATCTGCTTCATAACCATTCACTCCCCTTTGTTTGAAACCTCTGTTTCTAGCATGTCCAGAAATGAGAGATTTCAAACTCGCATTTTGTGAGGTGAAAGGCTTTTAGAAAGAATGTGAATAAAGGGGAACTGCGAGAAATGTTGGGCTTTCGATCGCTGTTGTCCCCGGATTTATTCAATAGTGATTTATAAGTGAAAATCCGGTGACAAAGGCGAACGCTTCGCTTCTACAGCTCCAAAATTTCTCTCCGTTCCATACCTTTCACTTTTTCAAAAGCCTAACCCTACCACAAATTGCGGTGTTTGGGTGGGGGGAACAAGTGGTGGCGAGTCATCATTTCATTCGACTCGGCAGGCAAAAGCAAGGGCAAGTGCTTGAAGTGCAACAAGTGCGGAAGCAAAACACTGCCTAAGCTTGTGCAACATTAGAAGGCTGATGCTATAGAAGTCTAGATAACAATAGAACAGAGCAGTTGTACTCTAGCTCACCGTACGCGGGCGCTCCATACGCCCGATTCCAGGCAGCTGCAGGCTGGACCATTCCGGATGATAATGGTCAATCCGACTGACGACAATGGTCATATCATCATGGATTTCATTCCCTTGGTAACGGATGACCTTCTCCAGAAGGATGTCAGCCATGTCCTGCGGATCATCGCCCTCAAGCTCCTGTATCATCCGTTTCATCCATATCTCTTTATTAACGGCATATCCTGGTGCATCATAAATACCGTCGGTCATCATAATGAGAATATCACCCGGATGAAGCTGCAAGGTGACCAGATCCACCTCCATATCTTGAATAATACCAATAGGTAGATTGCTGGCTGTCACTGGAATCACCTCGCTGCCCCGCCGGATAAAGCTCGGCGCAGAGGCGATTTTCATAAAAGTGGTCTGTGCGGAATATTGATCAATTAGCGCCATATCTACGGTGGCATAGAACTCGTCAGGGGAACGAAGCATCAGCACCGAATTAACGGATTTGACTGCCAGTTTCTCGTCCATACCGGATTGCAGCAGCTTCTCCAGCATTCCCAGTGCCGCGCTACTCTCCATTCGCGCACGCTCACCGTTGCCCATTCCATCACTGATGGATACAGCAAAGGTTCCGTTACCCAGTTCTACTGTGCTGAAGCTGTCACCTGACAGTAAATCTCCCCCTTTGGCAGCATTGGCCACCCCGGTATTTACCTCATATGCTTTTGCTGATCCGAACGTAACCATCGAAAGCCCTTCACGGGGATGTACTGCCGTCTCGCTCATGACAGCTATGTTCTCATTAAGAATATCCGAGAGCAACGGAGCAATCATTTTGCGGCATTCATCGAACCCGCGTGTATAGGCATGAAGCACCTCGATTTCCACACGACCAGGATCAAGGCTTAATATATCAATGCTATGGATGGACAAGCCCAGCTTCTCCAAGGCTTCACGGATCTGGCTTTCCTGGCGATACATTGCCTGTCCCTCCCGCTTAATTTCTTTGGCCAGGTCCTCCATCACCTGGGAGACGCCAGACAGTTGCTCGGCAACAAATTGCCGGCTGTCGTATATTTGTCTTTTCCACCGCATATCATGCTGGTAAAGGCCGTATTGACCCTTCATGAACTCCAGAACTTCACCGGTCTTACCGCAAATCCGGCTCCATTCAGGAGGAAGCTGAGTGGCTGTGACATCCGGGCATTCCTCTACAGTGCTCATCATATCGGTCATATAACGATAGGTCTGATAGAATTTCGCATCCCAGCAATGACCGCGGCGTACGCACCCGGCGCAGACGTTGTCTGTCACCGTACTCATGAAATCTTCCATCTCACGTTCGGCTGTTCCCAACTCTCCGGCATGTGATATTTGCCCGAAGCTGCTGGACAGCTGGCGGAATACCTGCGAAAACTGTGTCACCCTTTCTGCCGTAATATCCCGAACCCTGCGGGCATACTCATGCTGAGATCGACTATGATCGGCTGTTCCCGGCACATATTTGGCGATTGCCGAAATCATGCTGCGCGGAGTCAGAAGAAATAACACCACCGCTACACAAGTCTCCCATGTTGAAGCCATCATATCACCCGGACCCGTGAAATAAACGGATAGAATACTTGAGCCTAGTAGCATTCCGATAGAAACCGCACCTTTCCGGCCACCCTGCATCATGCCCGCCAGCATCCCGGAAAAAGCCAGCAGGCTCATCTGATAAATCGCCCCAATATCGGCCAGGCTGAGAATTAGCCCTGTAACTACCCCGACAGCGGCCCCTAGCGGGGCACCGCCAGCCATTGCAAACAATAGAATTAGATATCGAGAAAGAATATGCTCTAAAGACAGCCCCCCTATAGACCAGCCGACGAGCCCGGTCATTACGGAGGCAAGCAATATAATTAAGCAGAGAATTTCCTCATTGCGCAGTGATCGGCTCTTCTGCCGAAAGGTCAATAGTGGAAGCGCCTGCACGAATACCAGTGTCAGGACAAATCCGAGCCCTGCGTCGAGGGTCATCATCATCATTGGATACCAGGTGAATGAAGGGCCAATTACGATTTGAAACAGACCCACCATAAAAGATGATACGAAAACCATAAGCGGTGCATAAGAGAGATCAATGCGCTGGAAGCTTTCCATTCCCTTGTAGACCAGCATAAAAATAATCAGTTCTGCGGTGATTACCAGACCCCCAGGGAAAGGCGTAAAGAGGCTGCCTGCGATAATCGCTGCGGCCACGGGAAGCATAGAATCTCTGCGTATAAACATAATGACGGCAAAATAAGCAGCAGCGAACGGGGACAGCTCATTCAGGATGGTAGCTCGTCCAAGCAGGAATCCCATGACACTGAGGAGCAGCATCCATTTCTTCGCAGATAGAAGCTTAAGGGTACGCTGATTCTGAGCCCATGTCTTCAGGCGCGATCCCAAGTCCTCTTTTTGTGCTTTGTCCTTGTTTCCTGTTCTTGTCCACTCCGGCAAATTAACCACATTGCTTTTACTCATTACTCTACACCACCCGTTTCCAAATTTATGGTTTTCATTATATAGTGGCGGTTCTGAGAAAGTTTGTCAGAAACGGAAGGTAAGTGATAAGAAATTTCCGACAAAAAAGCCTGTCCCGACAAACCTCGGAAAAAGCCCTTTATTCCTTATGGGACAGCGACTTACTCAGCTTGATTAGTCGCAACGTCCGACTGTTACCAGTGAAAGGCGGCAGGCATTCGCCAGCGATTGCCCTAATGTAATGTGAGATTGGCAAGGATGCTGTCGCCGATTTGGCGGTCCCCGACAAAAAAAGTTAAGGGTCGTGAATCCTTGCCCGCACACTACACAAAAAACAAAAAAACCGCAAAGGGCCAAAAGCCCCTGCGGTTATTTATGATGTTCAAGTTTGGGATTATACGCGCTTGGCTCCACGGCCTCCACGTTTTCCTTCTGTGTTCTTCTTAATCGAAGACATGCGCTCTTCGCTGTCTTTCAGGAAGCGTGACATTTTATCCTCGAATGAAGGTTTACCGGCTGCAGGCTTGAATGGACGCCCTCCCCGTTCACGATTAAATCCACCGCCTCCACCACCGTTGCCTCCACCGCCGCCAAAACGGTCTCCACCGCTTGGACGTTCAGGTCTTGGTGCTCTTGGGGGACGTACTTCCGATGCCGGCTTATCAACGGCCTGCTTGATGGAAAGTCCGATCTTGCCGTCCTTGTCGACGTTGATCACCTTGACTGTTACTACATCACTAATCTTCAGATGATCGTTAACATCCTTGACGTAATTATCGGCGATTTCCGAGATGTGAACGAGACCTGTGACACCTCCTGACAGATCCACAAATGCTCCGAAATGCGTGATGCCTGTCACCTTGCCTTCTAACTTGGTGCCCACTTCAATTGCCATAGAATAAAATGATCCTCCCTTAAAAATATACAGACGAATATTAAGGTCATCCTGTCTGCGGTGATTTGATTATACAGTAAAGAGAAGAGCAAGGCAACAGAGCGAAAAGCCCTTTTGACCTGCTTTATTTCTCTGATTGCTCTGTTCGGATCGGAGTCTCCCCCTGAGGGTAAATATTATACCATTTACGCGCCAATTGGCCGATATACTCATCATCATTCAGCCTGGATACATCATATTTCAGTTGATTCAGAGTTTTGGTAATACTATCCTTGGTCTCCTGCTTCTTAGCCAGATCGGCACTCTTGTCCGCGATTAGCGCGTGTTGAGAAATGAAAATATAACCCGCCCAGCCGAAAAAAACCGCTACAACGACCAGCCAGATCAATTTCCTCCGCTTCGCACCGGCAGCCGAAGCTTTATTCGCATTCTTCTCTTCTGCAGAAAATCTGTTCATGCTGCGTCCCCCTCTTCAAGGTCAGCGTTTCCATCGGGTGGTCAGCCAAGTAGTAATTGTTGTCATCCATGTGCTATGAACAAGCCGTGCCCAATAGGGAGAAAGCCATCTAACAGGCAGTATCCAAAGCGGCTTCGTTAGACGCAAGAGCAGCTTGAGAATAAACAGCGCAATACGTCCGAGCAGCGTCAGTATCCCTTTGAGAAGGCGCCAGAGCCACAGAAGCGGCATCCCGATCAGGATGGTTACAAGCTTCCAAAGGAATTTGAACACAGAATGAACCAACTGAATTAACATTACCACAAAACGCCGCACCGTAACACTGAAGATCAAAAAATAGATCCATACACCCAGAAATAGACCAAGGAACGCATAGAACCGCAATTGCCCCTGATTACCTGCATACAGAAGACGAAACACAAGCAGGGCGGCCCACAGCCAGTACAGCAAATCCAGAGCGGCGCATAGCCAGTTGGGAAACCTTAACTTGAACGACAGCACCCGGTAGCCGTCATAGGCGAGTCCCATTGCCGCCCCGGCCAGCATCATGTAGAGCAGGGTTACCCATTGGACCCCGGGGTTCATTTAAAGAGCTTGCCGATAATTCCCTTGTTTTTGCCCTGCGAACCGGGATCAAGATAAATCAATGAATGAACGTTGCCTTCCAGCGACAGGAGTCCGTTTTCCAGGCTGAGATTTTTGATATGTAAATGGCTCCCGCGGATGGTGAGATGGCCGAGTTCTGTACGCAGCAGAAACTCCTCGCTGTCGAAACTTTCCACATTCTGCACACCTGTCAATTCCAGATGCTTGCGGTCGTGCATATGCAGATCATGCTGCTTATTGACTTTTCCTGTTTCAACCATAGCATGTACCCCTCCTTCTTACCTCTAATCTATGGTGGGGAAGTTCAAGATAGAACAGGAGCTTGTTTTAAAAAAACATGCTGAGTATCTCTGAAGTCACCTTATCTACGCAAAAAAAGCGCAACTCTACAATAATGTAAAGTTACGCTTTCTTTCATCAGGCATCCGTATAAGCTAAGTTACCGGCACTTACCACTCCAGCCCGTTGCTCTTGGCAACCGGCTCTTCCCGGAGCAGGGTATACATCCCGGCGGCTTCGTCCTTGCGGGTCGTCTCCACCAGTTTTTCTACCTTGACCGTTACCAGCTTCTGACCGAACTGCACTGTAATCTCATCGCCGAGCTTTACTGTGCTGCTGGGTTTGGATTCCCGTCCGTTAATCAGCACCCGACCTTGTTCGGACACATCCTTGGCCACCGTACGGCGCTTAATCAAACGGGAGACTTTCAGAAATTTGTCGAGACGCATTAGTTGACAGCTTCTTTAAGCTTGTTACCTGCCTTGAAGGCCGGTACAGTCGATTCAGGGATTTCAATGGTTGTGCCCGTTTGCGGGTTACGGCCTGTACGACCGGAACGTTTGCGGGTTTCGAAAGTGCCGAAACCGATCAATTGGACTTTATCGCCTTTAGCCAGAGCTTCGGTGATTTCACCCAGGAATCCATTCAGTACTGCTTCTACGTCTTTCTTTGCCAATCCGTTTTTCTCGGAAATGTTGTTAACCAGATCTGTCTTGTTCATAGTTTAAGGTTCCTCCTAGGATACGAAAAAATAAATGAAACGAGATTTACTGCCATTATCTGCCGCAAATCGCCATTTCGTCTTTATGATATTCTGGATGCCACCCGAAAATCCTGCCACGACTCGCCGTTTTTTTGAAAAGCGGGCTTCTTCCTTCCCGGCAAGAAGAGGGTTAGCAGAGTATAGCACTATTACATTATAAACTGCAATCCCTGCTTCAAATCAAAGATTCATAGCCGCTATATTCACAGCATAGCCGCTTCTTCGCGTATATATACGGCTAGGGAGCTTTTGATCGATCCCCGAGCGTGAAGCAGCTACTGCAGGCCTTTCCTGCAGGACCGCCGTTACTTGCGCTCCTGGACCTTAGCCTCCTGCCAGAGGGCCTCCATCTCATCCAGACTGCTGTCCTGCACGCTTTTTCCCTTGCTGCGCAGGCTTTGTTCGATATATTGGAACCGCTGGACAAATTTACGGTTGGTGCGAGTCAGCGCGTCTTCCGGATCGGCACCGATAAACCGGGCCACATTGGTGGCCGCAAAGAGCAGATCGCCAAGCTCCAGGATCTGATCCTCCGCAGGGGCTCCACTAGCAATGGCCTCCTGCAGCTCGTCGGCCTCCTCGCGGACCTTCACCAGGCAGTCTTGTGCATTGTCCCAGTCAAAGCCTACCTTGGAGGCTTTCTTCTGCAGCTTATAGGCCTTCATCAAGGCTGGCAAATCGCGAGGAACGCCATCAAGGACAGACTGCTCCTCCGGCTTCACACCCTTGCGCCGCTTCTCCTCTGCTTTCATACCTTCCCAGTTCTGAAGCGCCTCATCTGCATTGCCAGCCTGACGGTCGCCGAACACATGGGGATGACGGAACACCAGCTTGTTATTCAGTCCCTCAATGACGTCAAACACGTTGAACGTCCCCACTTCTTCTTCCATCTGAGCGTGCAGCATAATCTGCAGCAGCAGGTCGCCCAGTTCCTCCTTCATATGGTCCGGGTCATCTTCATCAATGGTTTCCAGTACTTCATAGGTTTCTTCGATCAGGTTCTTACGCAGAGACTCATGAGTCTGCTCTTGGTCCCAAGGGCAGCCCTCCGGGCTACGGAGAATATCGACAATTTCATGTAAACGGGCAAAGGTGCGATTACGCACGTCTTCCGAACGGTTCGCCGGAACATAAATCAGCGACAGGTTGCCGTACCCGTCCAGACGGTCCAACTCGTAGAGTGGCACCTTCAGAATTTGCTCCTCGTTCTCCACACCCAGCGCATGCCCAACCACAACCTCGTATTCAGGCGGATATAGCTCCATCAGGCTCAGCTTGGTCTCCGAAGCGGTGAAGGTATCATACACCTGACCAATCAGGGTGTGCAGCTCAGGCTGAAGGTGTGAGCGGCGAATACCGGAAGCATCCAACAGCTGGAACCCTTCGATAGGGTCAAAACCGAGCCGGACAAAGGCCTCGTCTAAGAAGCTCTCGCCACCCAGAATCTGCAGCTCTATCCCCGACTCGGGGCAGCGCTGCCGGAGTAAAGAAACCGCCGATTCCGCAACCATGGGATGTCCCGGCACGGCATAGACAATTTCTGTGCCGTGCTCCCCAGCAGAAGCCTCTTGAATCAGACGGGAAGCGATAGCCTCATAGACCTCGGGAAACGAGGACAGTGACTCGTATAATCCGTCGAAGGACTGCCACTCAATCTCCAGCTCCGCAAGCGCGGACATCACCGGGTGTTCCTTGGTGCGTACGTACACGGTGGAAGCTGCCTTCAGCTTCTTGATAATACCCAGCGTCAGCCGGTCGGGATTGCCGGAACCCAGTCCGACAATCGTTAATGATGCACTCATGCCTGTTCATCTCCTTGTTGGCCCTCTCTAGCCGTAAGAACGGGCAGAGGGCACTCTATCCTTGAATGTTCTTCCGGCTCGCTGCGCGAGGCCAGAAGACAGTGAATGGTTCATTTATGATACGCTAGCGGAACAGCCGTAGCTTTCTAAATCCCTTCGCCAGCGATGGGCCGATGCCCGGAAGCTGGCGCAGTTCGCTCTCGCTGAGCAGCCGCAGGACGATCGCACCCACGGCGAAGACGACGCAGCCGGCCGTCACGCCGAGCAGGCTTTGGGCCAAGCTGGCGGTACGCCCGCCCGCCAGCCCTGCCGCCGCGAACAGCGCGTCAGCTCCATAGCTGACAGCCGCAGCGGCGGCAGCCAAGCCCGCGAGCAGCAGCGCGGGCTTCACCAGGGCATCTGCGAGGCGAAGCCGCAGATAGCCCTGGCGGTGCAGCAGCAGCACGTTCAGCGCTGCTGCCAGCAGGTGCGCGGCCACACTGGCGATGGCCGCGCCGGTAATGCCCTGCTGCGGGACAAGCAGCAGGTTGAGGGCCGCCTTGAGCCCCGCGGCGGCCAAGAGATGTATGGCTGGGGCGCGCACATGCCCCAGCCCCTGCAGCAGCGCCGCCGAGATGATGCTGACTGTGCTGCCGGCAGCGGTGAAGGCCAGCCAGATCATCGTGCTGCTGCCGGCAGTATCGCCGTAGAGCGCGATGTTAATCGGCTCAGCCAATACTGCAAGCCCCACCGCTGCAGCCAGACCCAAGAGCCAGAACCAGCGTAGCGACAGGCTGCAGCGGGTCTCCACCAGCTTCAGATCGCCGTTGTACTTGGCTTCTGCCAGTGCGGGAATGAACACAACGGATAGCGAGGTGGCAAGCATGGTCACAATCTGCACAAGCGGCAGGCCGCGGTTATAGATCCCAAACTGCGCCATGGCCGCACTTTCACTAAGACCCTCCGAGAGTAGGCGAGGCACGGTGAATACGTCGACCAGCCCGATCAGTGGAAGGGCTAGCGCACCCAGCATTACAGGGACCCCATAGGACAGCAGACTGCTGACCTTGATCCCTGAGGCTTGTCCGGGCCGAATCCTAGCCCCACCCTGGGGTCCTGTTACTTCTGCGGTAGCCGCTACTTCTGCCGCGGCGGGAAGCCCGGTACTGCGGCGGTGCCTCCGCCAATACAGCAGCATTACCAGTAAGCCAGCGGCTCCACCTCCCGCGGAGCCAAGCAGAGCGCCGGCAGCAATACTCTCCACTCCCGCCCCGTGTGAAGTCAGATAGAGCAGCAGCACGATCATTACCGCTACGCGGACCGACTGCTCCACAATTTGTGACACCGCAGTGGGGGTCATATTGTGGAGACCCTGGAAATAACCCCGTAATGCAGCCATGACCGGAACGAACACAAGACCCCACGATGCGCTACGTAGCGCTGGAATGACATGGGAACTGCCCACCCATACAGCAATAAGCGGCGCACCGACATAAGTCAGGAGGCCAAGCACCAAGCCAAAGAGACCCGTAATCAGCGTGGACAACAGAAGGATTCTGCGCCCTTCACCTTCCCGTCTTCCGGCGGATGCCTCTGCCACGAATTTGGATATGGCTGAAGGCAAGCCCAGCATGGCGATGGTTATAAGCATGGTGTACAGCGGATAAACCGTATTGTAGATGCCGAATACGGCATCACCGCCCAGATTTTGCAGCGGAATTTTTTGCAAAGTGCCAATCAGCTTCGAGATAATCGCCGCTGCACTAAGAATGAAGGCTCCCTGAAGCAACCGGGATGCTTGTGTTGTCGATTTCATGAGATTACCTGCTTCTAACGCTGAATTTGGAAAGAAACGTGACTGCCATCCAGTCAAAAACAAGCTTAATTATAACGTATGTATGCCCTGAACGACAAAACTCCCGCTTTCCTTTGTACATCATACCAAAAGGAGAGCAGGAGCCATAGTACCGTAGATATTACTGTTCCATCTGCTTGCCCAAAAATGCAGCAGCCGTTTCAGTCATTTTGACTTCCATCTGGGACATTTTCACCGAATCATCCTTGTTGAGCATCACTACACAGCCGATCGGATCGCCTCCGGAAATAATCGGGGATGCTACATAAGAAGACAGCAATTCTGTGTGGTCTTTACCGATCTCGTAATTACCACCGTTCGTTTCCAGCACGGTTTTGCGGCCATCCATTACCTTTTCCAGTAGCGGACCCACTTGCTTCTCCAAATACTCTTTCTTGGAACCGCCAGCAAGCGCAATGAAGGTATCTCGGTCCGCGATTATTGTAATATGACCCGTGCTTTCATACAGTGACTCGGCATATTCCTTGGCAAAATCGCCAAGCTCGCCGATTGGAGAGTATTTCTTGAGGATGACTTCACCATCGCGGTCAACGAAAATTTCAAGAGGGTCTCCTTCCCGGATACGAAGCGTCCGTCTAATTTCTTTTGGAATCACCACTCGTCCGAGGTCGTCAATACGTCGTACAATTCCAGTAGCTTTCATTCACATGTTGCCCCGCTTTCTTAAGAAGTATTGTTCAACTACTGTCCATTATGGGAATGGATAATCCCAGTGATTTATCGTAATATCTGCCCATAGTATTCATCTCTTCCCAGTTCCTTATACATATCATTGCCTGTATAAAAAATCTCGGGCAAACTGTGCCGATTGCTGTGAATAGCCTGAATAAAACAAAAAAATACCGCCCACAGGGGCGGTATTTGAAACAGAATCAACGAGGCTTTCTGTAGTGTGTATTGAATGTTAAAGGGAGCTTGTCCCGGCTTATTCAGCGGCCTTTGTTGCCTCCGGAGATGCACTTGGCTCTGTGCCTTTTTCATCAGCAGGGGCAGAGCTCTTCGGCAGGTTGATCTTCTCAATGATGCCGTCGAGTTCCTTCTCCATGAAGTTCTCCAGGCTCTTGGAAGCCAGTGATTCCTTAATGCTGTCCTTCTGCTGGTCAGTCAATTGGTCGAAGGTCTTCTCTGTACGGGACTCTACCTTGATAATGTGATATCCGAATTGGCTTTCAACCGGTTCACTGATCGTGTTCAGCGGCAGGGTCTGTGCAGCTTTTTTAAATGATTCTACATAACTACCCACTTCTTTGTCTTTGTACTCGCCACCCGTTTCCTTGGAACCCGGATCGTCGGAGTATTTCTTCGCAACCTCTGCAAAATCGGCTCCGCCATCAAGCTCTGCCTTTACTTGCTTTGCGAGCTTCAAAGCATCCTCTTTGCTGCGTTCCTTCTTGTCGGCATCCGTAAAGCCAATCAGGACATGACGCAAACTGGCTACCGTAAAGTCGCCCTTTGTCGCTTCAAATTCCTTCTTCACATCGTCATCCGAGACTTTGAGCAGTTCATCCTTGTACACAGTCAGTACACGCAACATATATGCATGGATATCGTCTTCCGTGATTCCCTGCTGTTTCAAAGTATCTTTATACGTTTTGCCAAGGCCTTTCTTCATAGCCTCAATTTGAGCATCGGCTTCCTTCTTAGCTTCCTTCTTGGCCTCATCCGTAGCTTTACCAGCCAAATAATCAAAGGCTACCTCTTGCTTAAGGATGGACTCCTTGAAGGCATCAATTTGCAAATACTGTGCCTGCTCTGGCGACAGGAATTTCATGATCTTCTGATCCAAATCAAATGCTTTTTCTGTTATTGTACCACCTTTATAAGTAGCAACTGCCGTACTGTTGTCGCCAGCATTGCCCCCTTTGCTGCTGCAAGCGGATAGTACAGAGAAGGAAAGAGCCGCTGCGAGTGATACGAGCAGCACTTTCCAGGTTTTTTTGTTATTTAACGACATTGTGAAGTTCTCCCTTCGATTTGAAAGCCTGTTTGACTTCCTCCAGGAATTGCTCAAGCAAGTCAAGCAGCTCTTTGTCCCCGAGTCCTTTCGACTTGACCCGGATGACAGCTTTGGCATCCTTTTCAAATTGTACACGTCTTTCGAAACGATTTCCAACTTTAGCGAGCTTTGCCGTATCGAAAGCCCCGATTCGATCCTCGTAGAAATTGAGCGACACATCGTCTCCTCGCCGAACCATGGAATCGATGCCGTACATCTTGCCATAGACCTTCAACCGGGCTACAGACAGGAGGTTAACGACAGCCTCCGGCAACTCCCCGAAGCGGTCGAGCAGCTCGTCTTCAAGCTCGGAAGCATCGTCAAAGGCGGAAATAGCTGCTACCTTTTTGTAAATTTCAATTTTTTGGATGCTGTCGTAAATATACTCTGACGGCAGATAGGCGTCAATCGACAAATCAATGACTGTATTGCCTTCCTTCAGCGAAGTGTCTTCCTCGCCAAGTACAGTCACCTTGCGTTTACGGATCTCCTCGGCCAGCATTTGTGAATATAGATCAAAACCCACAGAGGCGATAAAACCGTGCTGCTCTGCCCCCAGCAAGTTCCCCGCTCCACGGATGGAGAGGTCGCGCATAGCGATTTTGAACCCGGAGCCAAGCTCTGTGAACTCCTTGATCGACTGTAGCCGCTTCTCGGCCACTTCGGTCAGAACCTTGTCCCGCTGATACGTAAAATACGCGTAAGCGATCCGGTTGGACCGGCCTACCCGTCCCCTTAGCTGATAGAGCTGGGAAAGGCCCATTTTATCAGCATCATGTACAATGAGCGTATTAACATTAGGAATATCTACCCCGGTCTCGATAATACTTGTGCTGACGAGCACATCGTATTCTCCATCAAGGAAGTCCAGAATGGTCTTCTCCAATTCCTGCTCTGACATCTGGCCGTGGCCGATGCCAACACGAGCTTCCGGTACCAGCATGGAGATTTGTGCAGCCATTTCCTGAATACCTTGGACACGATTATAAAGATAGTAAACCTGGCCACCGCGTGCCAGCTCTCGCTCCACTGCCTCACGAGTCAAAGTATGGCTATGTTCAACGACATACGTCTGTACGGGAAAGCGGTTCTCCGGTGGCGTCTCAATGACTGACAAATCCCGTACCCCGAGCATCGACATGTGGAGTGTGCGGGGAATCGGTGTTGCCGTCAGGGTCAATACATCCACGTTCGTCTTTAACTTCTTCAGCTTTTCTTTATGAGTCACGCCGAAACGCTGCTCCTCATCCACAATCAATAGACCCAGATCTTTAAAGACCAGATCCTGTGAAAGCAGTCGATGTGTCCCGATGACGACATCTACAGTTCCCTGTTTGACACCCTTGATCGTATCATTCTGCTCCTTGCGGCTGCGGAATCGGCTTAGCACCTGAATATTCAAAGGGTAATTAGCAAACCGCTCACGGAAAGTCTCGTAGTGCTGTTGGGCAAGAATCGTCGTCGGCACCAGTACAGCCACCTGCTTGCCTTCAATGGCTGCTTTAAAGGCGGCACGAATAGCTACCTCCGTCTTGCCATATCCGACATCGCCGCATAGCAAACGGTCCATCGGGCGATTCTGCTCCATGTCCTTTTTAATTTCCTCGATAGCCCGCAGCTGGTCACGGGTCTCCTCGTACGGGAATACCTCTTCGAATTCCTGCTGCTCCTGGGTATCCTTCTCAAATCCGTATCCCATCGCGCTTTGACGCTCGGCATACAGCTTGATCAGATCGTCGGCGATATCCTGTACCGAAGAACGCACTTTATTGGTAACACGGGTCCACTCATTACCGCCCAGCTTGTATACTTTTGGCTCCTTGTCTTCGGAACCAACATATTTCTGTATGAGATCAATCTGTTCAATCGGCACAGACAACTTGTCGCCACCGGCATACATAACATGCATATAATCACGGTGGATTCCGCTGACTTCCAGCGTACCGATCCCCATGTATTTACCAATCCCGTGATTTTGGTGAACGACATAATCGCCGATTTTCAATTCCGTATAGCTCTTGATTCGTTCGGCATTGTCCATGCCCTTCGACGCTTTGCGCGCCTTGCGCTGCTTCTGGGAGAACATCTCGCCTTCGGTGATCACCGCAAGGTGAATAGACGGGAGCTCAAAACCAGAACCCAGGTTTCCCTGAACAATGGTTGGCTCCTCAATGCCGTAGTCATACAGGACTCTGCGCACACGCTCAATACGTTCCTCGCCGTTCGCCAGCATGATGACTTTAACGCCGGACTTGTGCCAGCGTTCCATCTCTGATTTCAGGACATTCATCTGCCCGTGGAAATCCTGCATCCCACGGCTAATGAACCCAAGGATGTTCTGGGGCTGAACATGCGGAACTTGGCGGAGAAAGATCGACATGAACAGACTTTGGAATGGACGGTGATACATGACCGTATCAGTCTCTACGGAGAGCTGTAGATCCGGCAGTGTCTTACCGTTCTGCATCAGATGAAGATTCCATTCCGATTCGTCCCGTTCCAACTGCTTCGCCGTTTCCAAAAGCCGTGCCGGCTCGTCGAATACAAGCAGTGTATCCTCCACCATGTAATCATACAGATGGGAACGTTCAGGATACAGCAGACTGATATATTTATAGATTTCCGGAAAATAAGTACCCTGACGCAGCATTTCCAGCTCACGGCCCATTTCCTCCCGCAAACGCAGCTTCGCCTGGCGGTCCGTCATCTTCTCAAGCTGACGTTCCAGTAGAGCAGCCGCTCCAGTAGCTGCCGCTTCCTGACGGGACTTGTCCGCGATGATCTCTTTGGCCGGGGTAATCTTCACACTCCGCACCTTGTCAATCGAGCGTTGATCTCCCGGATCAAAAGTTCTGATAGAATCGACTTCATCGTCGAACAGCTCCACCCGGTAAGCCAGAGCAGAGGTCATTGGATAGAAGTCCACAATACCTCCTCTCACGCTTAGCTCGCCGCGGTTCTCTACCCGTTCCACCCGCTCATAGCCCATTTCGATCATGGACAGCAGGAATTCCTCAAGGTTAAGTGTACCTTCCTGCGTGATTGTCACCTGCGCTTCGGCCATAACATGAGGGGATGGCAGCAGACGGCGCACACCTGAATAAGGGGCGATTACAATGCCCCGGAAGCCCTGAGCACACCGTGTCAGCACATCAATCCGCTGAGCTAGCGTCTCTGGACTGGATACCGCCGCTTCAGCGGCCACCAGTTCATTGGCAGGGTAAAGCAGTACGCGATCTGGAGAAAGCGCTTCCTGCAAGTCATCAGCCATTTTCTGCGCCGAGAACATATTATGTGTCACCACCAGCAGCGGACGTGCTGTCTCTTCATGCAGCGCTGCCAGCATGATCTGCCTTGCAGATCCGGACAAGCCGGATATGAGCTGTTCCTTCATACCTGCTGCAACACCGCGGGTGATAGATTGAAAATCGGGATCTTGGGAAAAAGCTTCTATAAGACCTTGTAACAACAGGCGCACCTCTCTTACTAAACAGGCTGAAGGCGGCTGATGCCGCCTCACCTGTTATGATTGGAATCGAAAAACAAGCCTCAGCTGTAACGCCAAGGCTTGCGGATGACGATAGAGACAGGCGCTTCCACTTACTGAAGCGGACTGGCCAGGAGGCTAAGCTCGGGATTGTTATCCAAGGCCTGCTTGCAGTAATCGCAAGTAACCTTTACCGTAATCTCGCCTTCTGAATCATACGCTATTATATCTCTGCGCTCCGCAGGGGTCAAGGAATGTAGGCCAAGCTGCACTTCTGTCGCATCGCTTCTGTGAATGCTGCCCAGAAAGGTTCTGCAGTGCCTGCATACATAGTTTATTGCCATCTATATGCCTCCTGAAGGTAGTATATACCTTCAGTATGCCCGGCTGACACTGTCTTTAGCCCGGTACAAAGACCGTTACAACATATTAACCGTTGAATTTAGCCATGGTCTGTTCAAACGTATGCTTAAGACTAAACTCGAGCGCATCACAGGTACTCGTAATCGTATCCTGCAGCTTGTCTCCATCTTTCTTGGCAAAAGTGGACAGTACATAATCCACTATCGCATAGCCCGGCTCAGGGCGTGAGATGCCCATTCGAATCCGGTTAAAGTTCTGGGTTCCCGTGTGCTGAATGATGGATTTAATTCCATTATGCCCGCCAGCACTACCCTGATAACGCAGCCGTACCTTGCCTAGCTCCGTGTCCAGGTCATCATAGACTACGATCATATCTTCAAGCTGAACTTTGTAGTAGTCCATATATGCGCGTACGGCTTCACCAGAGAGATTCATGAAGGTCATTGGCTTGATCAGTACGGTCTTAACTCCGTCGATCACTCCTTCACCGATAACCGATTTGCATTTGTTCTGATTGAAGGAAATTCCGTGTCTGGCTGCCAGTTCATCCAGCGCCATGAATCCGACATTATGCTTAGTCTTCGCATATTGCGGACCGGGGTTCCCGAGTCCAACTATCCATTTCATTGCTGAACGTTCCTTTCCCTTCGGCTCTTTGCGCAAGTGATTACTGTTTTTGGTACAATGGAAGCATAAGGGCTTCTTGGACCGACATTACACTTTCGAAGACAGGTGATTATTCTATGTTACGCCAGGGCGAGAAATTGATACTTCACCGCCATTTCCAGTATCACATCCAGTATGCTGTGCCTGTCGAGATTTACCTGGACAATGTGCACATAGACATCGGTATACTGACGGCAGTAGATGAAGGCTTTGTAGAACTGCAGGGTACGCTGTACAACCGTAGCCGCTATACCTTCATCTCCCGTCCCGGGTACTAGAGACCACACGATTTCCCCGGCATCACGCCGAGAAGGGTTACATCTTCCGAATAGGAGAGGTGTAACCCTTTATTTATTATACAGTTGTTTCTAGCCTGTATGCCTTATTCGATCTCGAACAGCTTGCTGATCGACAGCTCCTCGTGCACACGGATGATAGCTTCGCCCATCAGTGGAGCAACGGACAGCACCTTCAGCTTCGAAGTTGGGTTCTCGCTACGGATTGGAATGGTATCCGTCACGATAATCTCCTTGATTGGCGAGTTCTCCAGACGCTCATGCGCAGGTCCAGACAGAACCGGGTGGGTACAGCAGGCATACACTTCCTTCACGCCGCCTTCCATCAGGGCATTGGCACCCAGCACAATTGTTCCGGCTGTATCAATGATATCGTCAATCAGGATCGCAGTTTTGCCTTCAATGTTACCGATGATGTTCATAACTTCACTGACATTCGGCTCTGGACGGCGTTTATCGATAATAGCCAGTGGAGCATTCAGGAAATCGGCCAGTTTTCTGGCACGAACCACACCGCCGTGGTCAGGAGACACAACAACAGGGTTCTCGATTTGCTTGGAGCGGAAATACTGGGCCAGAATCGGTACGCCGAGTAAGTGATCCACCGGAATATCGAAGAAACCTTGAATCTGCATCGCGTGAAGGTCCATCGTAATGACACGGTGCGCGCCTGCCTTCTCAATCAGGTTCGCTACCAGCTTGGCCGTAATCGGATCGCGTGAACGTGCCTTACGGTCCTGACGCGCATACCCGTAGTAAGGAATAACCACATTGATGCTCTTCGCGGATGCACGCTTGAGTGCGTCTACCATGACGAGAAGCTCCATCAGGTTGTCATTGACCGGACCGCAAGTCGACTGCACTACATATACATGGCAGCCCCGTACGCTTTCCGACAGTTTCACCTGAATCTCGCCATCGCTGAAACTGGTAGTGTGCGACTCACCCATTGGAATGCCGATATAGTCCGCAATTTGACTGGCCAGCTTGGGATTAGAGTTACAGGTGAAAATTTTTAACTTGGAATCACAATAAGTCATAAAATATAAACCCTCCGTGACGGAATTTAGCTTTCCAAAGGCGCCGGAGCGAAAAATGTTTAGTCCGTCCGGCGATTACAGCAGGACATTACGATGGACTGGAATTATCTTTCTTTGCTTTCGCACGGGCACGGATCTTCACCGCATAGCCCTCTTTATTCTCTTGCCGCACTCTAGCAATGGCAAGATCATGATCCGGAACGGAACGGGTAATGGTTGATCCCGCAACAACATAGGCCCCTTTGCCCACGTTAACGGGAGCGATGAGATTCACGTTGCTGCCGATAAAGGCATCATCGCCAATCTCTGTCTTGGCTTTATTATAACCATCATAGTTGACGGTGATTGCACCACAGCCGACATTTACATTCGAGCCTACAGATGCGTCACCAATGTAACTTAGATGCGACACCTTGGAACCATCGCCGATCGTGGCATTCTTGATTTCTACGAAATCGCCGACTTTGACTTCCTGCCCCAGTACAGCACCGGGACGTAAATACGCAAAAGGCCCAACGGTGGTCCGTGCGCCAACTTCTGCCTGATTCAATACGGATTGCTTGATCTCAGCTCCGTCTAACACACGGGAATCTTCGATTTCCGTTGACGGACCGATCACACAGTTCTCTCCAATATCGGTTGAGCCCTTCAGAATTGTTCCCGGATACAGAACAGTGTCCGACCCAATGACTACCTCTGCTCCAATATAGGTTGAGGCAGGATCAATAATGGTTACTCCGTTAAGCATATGGTAACGATTAATGCGGTTACGCATATGGGCTTCAGCCTCTGACAGCGCCAGTCGGTCATTCACACCAATAGACTCCGCGGCATCCTTTGTCTGGTAACCCAGTACAATCTCGCCCGAAGCCCGCAGTATGCCGATTACATCGGTCAAATAATACTCCTGCTGGTTGTTGCTGTTCGTGACTTTCTCCAGAGCAGCAAACAATTTAGCATTATCAAAACAATAAGTGCCTGTATTAATCTCCTGTACAGCAGCTTCCTCCGCAGTGCAATCCTTCTGCTCAACAATCTTTTGTACTCCGCCGTCTTCCCCGCGGATAATACGTCCGTATCCTGTAGGATCATCCATAACAGCGCTGAGCACGGTTGCTGCCGCCTTGTTCTCTTCATGCAGCGCCATCAGCCCGTTAAGCGTCTCCGTCGTAACCAGAGGGGTATCCCCGCAGATCACAATCGTCGTTCCTTCTTCGCCGCCCAGCAAATCCTTGGCCTGTTTCACGGCATGGCCGGTTCCGAGCTGCTGTTCCTGCAGCACATATTCCGCCTTGTCGCCCAAATAAGCCTGAACCGCTTCCGCGCCGTGTCCAACGATGACAATACTCCGCTGACATCCGGTCGCTTTTACTGTATCAAGCACGTGCCCAACCATCGGCTTTCCGCAAACAGGGTGCAGCACCTTGTATAATTTAGATTTCATCCGCTTGCCCTGGCCTGCGGCAAGTACTACTGCCATTCTTTTCAAGAATGCCAACCTCCTACTCTTGAACTCACTACTGAATATATCTCATTCCGGGCAAAAAGAAAAGAGAACCATGTAGGCATGGTTCCCTTTTCTCCGAACCCCAATGATAAAGACCGTTCATGCTGGACCTTAATTGATGCGGTAAAAACCATCAGTAAAGGCAGCACATTTTTGCAATATCAGGAAGTCACTTCAAAGGGATGCTCATACTTTCTGATATTATAAATAACGGCATGGCCTGGCACCGCCCCGAAGGGCAGCTGTTAGCGAGTAGAAAGCGCATCCTAAGCTCCCTCTTCGATAACTTCTTCTTCTTCTGTAGCGGCGCGATCGTACTCGGCCAGAACCGCAGATTGAATCTTCTCGCGTGTGCCCGAAGAGATCGGGTGTGCGATATCGCGGAACTCTCCGTCCGGTGTACGCTTGCTCGGCATAGCAACGAACATCCCATTGTTCCCGTCGATGACGCGAATGTCATGAACAACAAACTCGTTGTCGATGGTAATGGATGCAATTGCTTTCATTCTCCCCTCAGAGTTAACTCGGCGGAGTCTGACATCCGTAATTTGCATGTGTGTGTTCACCACCTTTTTCCATCAGAGACTTGGTGTATAATTCCACACAGCAATGCGAAATCCTTCTTTTTCATACCAAAAAATGACTGTTTAAGAAGATTATTTTTGAGCATCCATTGTTTTCGACATGTTTCGGGCGTTTTACTGTTTATTCCTCATAATTTCGACAAATTACTCCGTATTTGAAAAAATACGCGGACCTGCCATTTCAGCTAACCCGCGTATCTCTATTCACATTTCCGTTAAAAAAAGTAATTTCCCGGATGCGCGGAAATTTTCCGCTCCTTGGCGTCTACTTCGCTTAGTTTCACAAGCGACACATATTCGTGCAGCAGCCGCTCTTCTGATTCTACTGCGCCAGATTCCACCAGAACACCAACACCCGCCACTTCAGCATTAAACTCGCCGAGCAGATCCACCATTCCACGAATGGTTCCCCCTGCTTTCATGAAGTCATCCACGATCAGTACCCTGGATTTCTCCTTCAGGGCCCGTCTGGACAGCGACATCGTGTGGATGCTCTTATGCGAGCCGGATACATAATTAATACTCACTGCCGAGCCTTCCGTCACCTGATGGTCACGACGCACAATCACGACTGGCAATCCCAGCTGCGCAGCTGTGGCATAAGCCAGAGGAATCCCCTTGGTCTCTACGGTCATAACTACATCGATGTCCTGATTGCTGTAGGCAGTGGCAATGATCTTGCCAGCCTGCTCCATCAAGGAAGGAAGCCCAAGCAGATCAGACATATACAAATACCCGCCGGGAAGAATGCGATCGCTATGTTCGAGCTGTTCGCACAGACGCTTGGCAAAGTCCAGCGCCATTTCCTTCGGAATCATCGGAATATAGCGCACTCCGCCTGCCGCACCGGCCAGGGTCTGAAGTTCGCCCATACCTTCACCTTCAAATACCTCTTTTATAATAGCCAGATCTTCACTTACGGATGACTTCGCCGCACCATAACGCTCCGCAAAAATGGACAGCGGCAGCAGGTCATGCGGCTTCTCCAGCAAAAATTGGGTCATGTCAACCAAACGCTGACTTCGTTTTAGTTTCTTCACAGAATACTCCTCGCCAAAACCGAATATTATAGAAAAATATATCACTTTTGTACGGGTTTATACAAGAGAAGCCTGCTATGTCAGCGACCGTACTGCATATACTTCCTTACAAAATCCGCGCAATCCGTTATAGATCCGCGCTACCTTTGACTGCTTTGAAACCAGCCCGAACACGGTAGGTCCGCTACCAGACATCAAGACCCCGTCAGCCCCGAGCTTGATCATCGCATCCTTAAGCTGCTGCACTTCCGGGTGCAGCTTCAGCGTCACGTCCTCCAGGACGTTGCCTAACCTGTTGCATACACCGTGAAAATCGCCAGCCTCAATGGCCGCACGCATCTCACTAGCGGACGGATGCACGGCGATATTCCCGGCACGCACGCGGCCATACACCTCAGCCGTCGATACATTGATCGGCGGCTTCGCCAGCACCACCCAGCACTGCGGGGGACTGGCAATCGGCGTCAGCTTCTCCCCACGGCCGGTCGCAAGGGCCGTGCCGCCCGTCACGCAGAAAGGCACGTCAGAGCCAAGCTCAGCGCCGAGTTCCTGCAGCTCTTGCGCCGGGATACCGAGGCGCCAGAGCCTATTGAGGCCGCGCAGCGTAGCTGCGGCATCGCTGCTGCCGCCGGCAAGCCCAGCGGCAACCGGAATTCTTTTATCCAGATGGATATGTACGCCGCTCCGCACATTATAGCGGTCTTTAATCAGCCTTGCGGCCTGAAAGGCCAAATTCTTCTCATCCAGGGGGATATACCCCGCCTGGCTGGATATTATAATCGAATCCCTCGGCGTCTCCGACAACTCCAAACGGTCTGCCAGATCCACCATCGTCATTATCATTTCCACCTCATGAAAACCGTCAGCGCGCTTATGCAATACGTCCAGCATCAAATTGATTTTGGCCGGCGCTTTTTCGTACATTTTCAAGGCGTTCACCCACCTTCAGCTTTTCCCCTAAAAACAACTTAACATATTATATGAGAAACTGGTATCGAAGTCCATTCTTCAAATGTAATGGATCTCTGAAGACAGCACAAAAGACGCCCCATCTTGGCAGCGTCTCTCGAAGTCCCACACACCCTAAGCCTTAATCCGATCTACGTGCAGCCTGCTCAGCGAGCTGAATGGCCCGCTTGACCATATTTCCGGCATCCTTCGCTCTGATTCCACCCCAGCCTTCACGCTCCACAGTATCGTAGAACCCCAGTTCCTTGGCCAGCTCGGTCTTCAGTTCCTCCGACATCGTGCTACGTCTTCTTCGGCTCACTTAAGGTCCCTCCCTTAATGCATATTTGATAATGAGCAAATTGCCTTATTAGTATGCTTGCCAGGGGAAGGGATCATTCATCCAACAAAAAACAGCCCCCAAAAAGGAGGCTGTTCGTGAATCATTAAGATTTAATATACATGATCCGCATCTGCCCGTCATCTTCACATACTGTGATTTCCACAGATTCGGTAAGTATATCGGCATAGCTGTAGGAGACACGTTTGAACGTTTGTTGCTCCTGATCCAATTTGACAATAAAAACAGAAGGGTACGTTTCTTCCAGGACACCGGTGCGTTCGACGGTTTTACGGCGACCACCATTTGCACGTAGCGTAATCTTATGACCGACGTGAGCTTCGAGACTGCGTTTGATTTCCAACAGCGCGTTATTAGCCATTGCCTGACGACCACCTCTTTCCTTGTCCATTATACATCATTTTACATTCGATGTCAAAGTAAATAAATAATTATAAATTATGCCAAAAGGGATGTCAATGGATTTTTTTCGGGGGAAAGATCGGCTGTAATCAATGCCTTGTTATCGGTAATAAGCATTATCCTGAATTGTCCTTATGAGGAGTGTGTCCCGTTCCCGGCAGATTATGAGCGGCAGACCCTTTTTTTCTAAAAAAGAAAGAACCGGGCTTCCGCCCGGCTCTCCTCTGTTACGTATATAGCCGCTAAAACGGCTCTCTCTTCCTCTGAGGCGTGTGACACGTGTTAAACCACCGAAGGGGTGACCTTCAGTGCAGAGAGGTTCTGCAAGCGTGGCATCCCGACGCGGAAGCTGCCGCGTGTCTCAATGCCGCCCACACCCTGATAGCCGCTAATGGTGTTGCTCAGCACGTCGTTCAGGTTAACCGTGTCCCGGACGGAGGTGAATGACGCTTTGGCTGCCACATAGACAGGGTCCAGCGCGTGAATCAGAATCCGTCCCGGCGAGCTAGCGAAGTTGGCTCCTGCACCCAGCAGCGCCTCAAAATGTGATTGGCAAGCGCCCGCAATGATAGTGAGCGAGTCGAAATTCCGTTCATACTCCCGGGCCACCCGAACTGCGGCCACGAAATTCTGTGAATTTTTGTAGCTGTTCAGGTTATAGAGATCATAAGTATGCTGCTGCTTAAGCACCCCATCATGCCCGGTAATCACCACAATATCGGGACGGACACGGGGCAGTAGCCGGTAGAGTGTATCGGCCATGGAGGACTCATGTACATGATGGCCCTCGGCAGGAATCCGCAATTGCTCATACAAGCTAAGGCTTTTATTCAAATAGGATGCATCCCCGTCCAAATGCAGCACTTTGCCTGGCACTTCAAAATAAGCCGATTCTGTAGAGGATTGATTCCACAGCCCGCCCGTACCGTTTCCACTGTGCTGTGTTTGGTCCTGACGGTCCTTGTGCAGCTGCGTCAACGATTCTTTTGCCTTTATCTGCGCTCGCTGTCCCAGCTCTGTGATCCGGGTAGGAGGCACCTGTACCAAGTCGTCCAGTGGGGAATCCGCCAGCAGACGGAATTCTGTCCCCTTGATAACGGCTCCGGTCTGTACGATGCGCTCTACTCGAAAAGTCACGTCACCGCCATAAGATTTGCGAACGACCAAGTCTCCTGAATTCATCAAAACACCACCTTTACCCCATCGTATGGGCAAAGGCCGCGGTTGGTTCATATTCCGGCGTGTTTTTAAATATCTGCCCCCAATTAAGGATGGCAACCGTTTCTATTTAGCTCAAACGACGCCTGCGGCTAAGAGAACTCCGCTGAGCCGGGCATATTCCTCCAGGCTCAGTGTCTCTCCGCGTCTGGTCGGCTCGATTCCCGCTTCGCTCAGCAGCGCCTCTAGACGCTCACGCCCCTCTCCTGGGAAGAAACGGGTCTTGAGGTTATTGGCGATCGTCTTGCGCCGCTGGGTAAAGGAGGCCTGTACCACGTCGAAGAAGTGCTTCTCATCGGCAACCTCTACCGGCGGACGCTCCCGTACCTTCAGCCGGATTACTGCCGACTCAACATTCGGCTGCGGAATGAATACGGTGTGCGGCACAATGCAGACCAGTTCTGGCTCACTGTAATACTGCACGGCAATACTAAGACTGCCATACTCTTTGCCGCCTGGGGAAGCTGCCATCCGTTCGGCAACCTCCTTCTGGATCATGACAACGATGTTATCGAGCGGCAGCTTCTCTTCCAGCAGCTTCATAAGGATCGGGGTCGTAACATAGTAAGGCAAGTTAGCAACTACGCTCACTCGATCTACGGAGGCGAAGTCCTCCTTGAACAGCTGCTGCAGATCCACCTTTAGCACATCATCATTGCGAACCTTCACATTAGGGTACGGAGACAGTACATCCTTCAGAATCGGGATTAACCGTCTATCGATTTCCACCGCTGTTACAGCACCGGCGGTTTGTGCCAGGCGCTCTGTCAACGCGCCGATTCCAGGACCGATCTCCAATGCACCAGCGGTGTCATCCAATTCAGCGGCATTTACAATTTTATCGAGAATATTCTGATCAATCAGAAAGTTCTGGCCCAGACTCTTTTTGAATGAGAACCCGTACCGCTGAATGATTTCCTTTGTCCGTTTAGGGGTTGAAACGCTCTCTTTGCCAGTCATGAAGATATGCCTCCCTGTTCAATTTGGGCGAGGGCTCCGGCAAACTCCTCCCGCGTAATGCCAAACATTGCAAGCCGCTTGAAGAGCTGCTTACCATTGCAGTACCCAATACCGAGCAGATTGCCAAGAGCCATCCGCCGCTCTGCGGCCCGGGGATGCACAAGCATCCCTGCCGCCATCAGGTCATCCAGCCCGATCAGGGCTGGTGCGCCCTCAAAGGACGTATGTACATGCGCCAGGGCGTGGCGGATTGCCTCCGGTGTAGCATTTTCCACGCCAATATCGCCTTTACGGGTCGCATCTTTCTCGGGAATGAAGGCATGCTTGCAGCCCGGCACCTTGCTTGAGACGATCTTGCGGATACGCTCTCCCGCGTGGTCCGGATCGGTTAGGATAATGACGCCCCTCCGTTCCATGGCGAGCGCTATTTTGGCAATCACCTTCTTGTCCACTGCGGAGCCGCCAGTCTCGATGGTATCAGCCTGTACCGCCCGCTTGATGGCTATCGTGTCGCTCTTGCCTTCGACAACGATCACTTCCTTAATCATAATGTTTACTCCTTCTCGTAAACACAAAAAGAAGAGGATTCGCTCCCCTTCTTTTTGGCTAAAGAATGTATAAGTGATGAGCGGTAGCTCTGCGATCATTTCATGAGCACAAGTTATTCTTAACTGCTACCCTCACTATAGCTGATTCAATGCAATTTTGCAAAAGCTCAAACTTAGTTAAGCTCCGGTTTTACAGGTCCAATCACATACACTGTACGCGACTTACGTCCGAAATTACGGGCATGGCTCAGTGAATCGTAGTAGACGTCCACCTTATTGCCTTTGATAGCGCCACCAGTATCTTCTGCACGGCGGAAGCCCAGGCCTTCGATATACACCCACCAACCGATCGGAATTACACTAGGGTCCACTGCAATCGTACGTCCTTCCGTTACGCGTGTGCCGGAGGCGGTACGGGTTCCAATACCGGGTTCTTCCGAAGAGTAAGCGGTCATCGACATGTTCTTAATTAATTTCTTGTATTCAAAATTGACACCTGATTTAGTGACGGTGTTGGTGCTCTTGGCACTGGTTTTAGTTGAAATAGAAGCATTGGCAGCTTTGGAATTAGCTGTTTTGGAAGTTGTTGTTGTTTGGGCCACTGTAACAGGTTTTGGGAGAGGCTTTGTGCCAACGGCGATAATCTTGTCTTTGGTCACCGTCTGTACTTCCTTCCCAACCATACGCATGGAAGCCAGTTCACCATCTTGATAGATCTTTTCGATGTGCTGGATCATGACGCCTGGTGCGCCCGCCTGTGCCACTCTGACTGTTCCCTTGGTAAGGGAGGGGTCTGCCGTCTTAATAACTCGATATGGCAAGTTCGTTGTCCGCTGTACAGTTTGTTTGTTGATGCGAACAATCTTGATATCCATATTGGCAGAGATGGTGGTATCTAGCGAAGGGAAAATCTTATCATGGCCTTCGAGGGCAATACCCAGCTTCTTGATGGCCTGACCGATTGTTTTCTCGGTCGTATAAAAAATCTTTTTTGCACCATCCGCAGTAAGGCTGAATGGCTGTGCACGGTTAATCACGACACGGTCGCCGTCTTTTATTTCATCACTAAGGCCTATAGATAGTTGATCATGCGGCTGCAGCGAAATTTGCTCTTTTGCTAGTGCATCACTGAGAATCGCTTCACGCGTTTCCAGAGACTGAATTTTCCCGTCTATTACTAAAGTGATCTGCTTGCTGCTTTGACCGTGTACGTACAGCAGAATGATCAGCGTGATCAAAATCGATAACACGCCGGCAAGTGAAAGTACGCGAAAATTCACTTGTTCCCACCGTAAAGCGTAAGACCTGCTGGATGATTGCGAATCATGGGATACTTCTGGTTGGAATACGCCCACTCTCTCCATCCTCCTTACATAGCCCCGTCGTCAGCTGTATACCAAGATGTCTGTAATCATTCGGACGAAACTATTCGAGATTGTCACAGGACACGCTATTTGCAATACCTTTGCGTCTCCTGCTCATGGATCGCCTGCCCGGCATAGTGCTCCCCCCACATCTGTTATATAACAGTATGCAGGGTACATTCGCATTATTCAAAATAAAAGAAGCCTAAAAAGAGTTCTATGAGGACTCTTTCGTGGCTTCTCCGATGTCAGAATACGCGGCTTATGCACGAGGTTTCCTCTCTTACTTTCGCCTACGGGGTTAGCTGTCGGGTTCGGACGAAAGAGAGACGCCCTATCTTGGGTCACCCGCTCACGGCGGTTGCCCTTAAATTCACCCCAAAGACCACGTAAAGAAATCAACTAGTGTCTGCGGCAATCTGAGCTGTACTTGATGTACTCTGCATGCGGCAAACAATATTGGTTCCCCCGTTCTCCATACAGAAGACTCAGCGAGACGATCCATGATAGCGTGAACTGTCACTATAACAACAGCTCACTGCACTGAAAAGATGATATCCTGTTTTGATGCATGTTGTAAAGGACGATTCAACCACGTTTACGCAAATATAAGGTTAAAATATTGTAATATTCGGTGGTTTTTTTGTTAAAAAAGTTTAATACATCGGCTATCCTCTATTTTTCACCGTGTTTTCTCCCGATTTCACTCAATGCCAAATCGTTCCAGCGCGTTCGCATACGTAATTTCAGCCAATTCCTCCCAAGTAATCCCTTTAATTTCTGCTGCAGCTTCTGCCACCAACTTGACATGAGCACTCTCATTTCGCTTCCCACGGAAGGGGTGTGGTGTCAGATATGGGGAGTCCGTCTCGATCAATAAACGGTCCAGCGGCGTCTGCGCCAGCACCTCTTTGGGAACCCTTGCATTCTTGAACGTTATCGGTCCTCCGAAGGATAAATGGAACCCCAAATCCAGGCACATTTTCGCTGTTTCCCAGCTACCCGAGAAGGAATGCATTACACCGCCAACCTCGTTAGCCTTCTCCTCGCGGAGAATTCGCACTACATCCTCATGGGCATCCCGATTATGAATACAGATAGGCATTTTCAGCTCACGGGCCAGTCCAATCTGCTTGCGGAAGACCTCGTGTTGCACGTCCTTAGGAGAGGTATCCCAGTAATAATCAAGGCCGATTTCACCAATGGCGACTACCTTCTTGTGACTGCACAGCGAGGCGATCCAATCCAGGTCTCCCTCTTTCATGTCGATGGCATCCACAGGATGCCATCCCACTGCTGCATAAATATAATCATACGCTTCCGCGAGCTGCATTGTGGTTGGAATCGTCTCCCGATTGAATCCGATATTGATCATTTTGCTTACACCGGCCTCCACCGCACGGGCAATCATCTGTTCGCGGTCCTCGTCGAATTGCGGAGCATCCAGATGGGTATGTGTGTCGAATAAGTACATGTACTGTTGTCCTCCCGGTCTTGATTTCTATATCTATCGATAACTATTCAGTCATTATTTGGCGAATATTTCAGCAATGGAATCAGGCAGTTTTGAAAGCGCCTTATTCAGCCTGTCTTGAGGAAAATACAGGTGATATCTTCCACGGTGAATACCGCTGATGGAACGTACAATATCAGAAACCTCCGAGATCTCTCGCAGCCGATCCTGCCGATCAAGCAGTAATATTTGGTTGCTGTCAAAACTGTCTCCCGGACGGAAAACGTCATATGGAAGATCTGTCGGAAAATCAATTTCCAGATCGTATTCGGGGTTTAGCCCCGCTTCGGCAAAGCTACGGCGGATTTCGTCAATCGTCTCCGTATCGAGACTCTCCATCTCCACATATTTATACAGTTTACGATGAATAAACCGGCTGCACAAGTCGCTCAGCAGTCCATCCTCTTCCTGCGTCCATTGCATGAAGGCCGTTTGGACCAGCGCCTCATCAAGCAGTAAATATTGTTCTACTGTCACTTCTCCCTGAAGCAGGTCACCCAGCGGATTGATCATGAATTTAAACTCATACCCCTTTAAATACAGATCTTTAGCCCGGCGGAAAATCTGCCGTAAAATAATTTCGGAGCTGCGTGTTACTGGATGAAAGTATATCTGCCAGTACATTTGATACCGCGACATCAAATAATCCTCTATCGCATGCATTCCTGATTCCTTAACTACAACTCTTCCATTATAGGGACGAAGCACCCTTAGAATCCGATCAATGTCAATCGTGCCATAGTTCACACCAGTGTAATAAGCATCGCGCAGCAGATAATCCATCCGATCTGCATCTAGCGGGCTGGACACCAAATTCACAACAATTTCATGTTCATAGGTTTTAGCAATAACTGAGGCGACTTTCTGAGGAAAGTCTTCCTCTACATCTCGCAGAATATCGGTAATTTCTGTGTTCTCTAGAATGATCCGGCACGTCCAGTCTTCATGATTCATCTCAAAAGCTTCTTCTATAGAATGAGAGAACGGCCCATGCCCCAAATCATGCAGCAGAGCCGCACACAGCGTGAGCATTCGTTCCTCCGGAATCCACCCTTTATATCCGCTTCGTTCGAACTGGGAAATAATCCGACGTGTAATTTCATAGACACCAAGAGAATGCGAGAATCGGCTGTGTTCTGCACCATGAAAGGTCAGATAAGAGGTACCTAGCTGGCGAATCCGGCGCAAGCGCTGGAACTCCTTAGTATTAATCAAACGCCAGATGATTAAATCCTGCACGTGAATGTAATTGTGAACCGGATCCTTGAAAACCTTCTCTTCTGTGAGCGGCTGCTTCATGAGATCAACTCCTTCATCTAATTTTAATTAGTCATTTCGAGCTTGACGGTATATAATGGTTAATAATGTCGCACTTTGTCGAATTATGACACATATTGAGTTGTTTAATCGACAATATTTATCCTTGTAATTTTTGGGTAGTTTTGCTTGAAACCTAACAACACTATACATTTTCTTAAAATTACCCTAAAATTCGCTAGAAAAAAGGTTGACTGTTTTGGGAATCGTTGGTATTATGGATATCATAAAACAGTGAACAATGTCGAATAATGACGCTTTTGATATTTGAAAGGGGCAACGATGGCTATGATGAAATCAACAGGAATTGTAAGAAAAGTAGACGAACTGGGACGGGTTGTTATTCCAATTGAATTACGCCGTACGCTCGGCATTGGTGAAAAGGATGCGCTCGAAATTTACGTGGACGGTGAGCGGATCATGCTTAAAAAATATGAGCCTGCCTGCATCTTCTGTGGCAATGCCGAGAACGTAACTTATTTCAAAGGAAAAATTGTTTGTCATGAATGCATTTCTACTATCCCTACCCCTGTGACAAACTAAAACAAATAGTATATAATAAGAATAAATCAAATTGTTAATTCTAACCTTTTTATATCTCCTTGGCCCTCCGTGTATGCGGGGGGTACTTTTTTTGTGGGGGCACCCTCCCAAACCCTCCCTGCAGGGAGGGCCCCAAAGGGCTGCCAGCCCTCTGGACACCTGGAAGGGTACACCCGCGGAACGTTCGACAATCGCGGACGGAAGCAGGTGGTAGTGGTAGGCCCGGCCCTTCTGGCCTCGTCATGCGGCGCGGGCGGTTGAGCTGCATCGTGCGGATTGCGGCGGCTCTCCCTGCGGGAATCGCCTTACGTCTGTGTCAGTGTGACGTCTAACACCGAGACTGCTACAATCTACGGGAATGGATCGCTCTCCCTTCGGGAATCGCTAGCGTCGACGGTAGTCGTCCTTTTAGGGCGGGCCGGTGAGCTACGGCGTGCGGACTGCGGCGGCTCTCCCTCCGGGAATTGCCTTACTTCGGCACGCGGAGCTACTTTTAGATCCGGGCGTGCTACAAACAACGGGGATCGATCGCTCTCCCTACGGGAATCGCTAGCATCGACGGTAGTCGTCCTTTTAGGGCGGGCCGGTGAGCTACGGCGTGCGGACTGCGGCGGCTCTCCCTGCGGGAATCGCTGGCGTTAGCGGTGGTCCTTACTTTCCAAAATAAACGCTAAGTGTTTTCTCAATATTGCCTCAACATTATTAAACATCATCAACCTTGTCCAATTAATACATTTTAATCCATATAAATGAATTATTTAGTGCGAACTTAAAAACCTAACATCTTGGATGGGTGAAACCCTTGTGCAAAGGATACAACTTGGTGAGCCTTGAATGTCTCGTGTGTCCTGGATAGCTTGGGTAACTATTCGTAAGCGATCATTCTTACGTTCAGCAAATAGAGGCGCTTTAACCTCGATTAAATAGGGGGCGGCATTCCCCCCACGCCCACACCTACTGGAATATTCGACTGATCCCACGTTTGAACTTAAAGAAAATTTTATATAACAGGAAAATATACTTTTAGTTTCTAAATTACAACTTAATTATTCTAAATAAAGGGAACTCATTCTGTTAGAAATCCTCTTTTCCCGCGATGATATAGCCATCTTTCAGGATACGTGTTACCTGAATCTGTGAATTCCTTAGGGCAAAGAGTTCTTTTGTGCCTAAGGATACAGCGAAGGACATTATTGGACGTTGGAGTTACGTTGTGTTTTAAATACGTTGGGTTTTAAATGCGTTCTATATAACGATTACCTTCTATTCCCGCTCCAGCAGCGCGTTATAAATATCTCGTTTGGCGACGCCGCGGTCGGAAGCGGCTTTTTTCATAGCTTCTTTGCGGGGGATGTCGTTGGCCTCGTAGTGGGCTACGTGTTCTTCAATGCTTAGCTCACGCCACCAAGCGGAATCGGCAGCAGCTGCCTCTTCTTTACTCTCGCCCTCAACGACGATGACATATTCCCCAAGGGGAGGATGCTCGGCTAGCCAAGCGCCGCACTCTTCAATCGTTCCGCGCAGGAACTCCTCATAACGCTTAGTCAGCTCGCGAGCCAGAACAACACGACGGTTACCGAACGCCTCCTGCAAATGCTCCAAGGTCTTAAGTACCCGATGCGGGGACTCATAGAACAATAATGTTCCCTGAGCAGAACGCAGAGGAGTTAAGACAGCACGAATGTCTTTACGTTCCCGAGGAAGGAATCCGGCGAAAGTGAAGGTTGTCGTCGGCAAACCGGAAGCGATCAATGCGGATAACGCAGCGTTCGCGCCCGGCACTGGAATGACCGGGATACCATGGCTAATAGCAAGCGCAACAAGGTCAGAACCCGGGTCAGAAATAGCCGGCAGACCGGCATCACTGACAAGCGCCAAATTTTTACCTTCTATTATATAGCGGATCAGCTCCGGCCCACTCGCCGCCTTATTATGCTCGTGATAGCTGAACAGCATGGATGGGGTAATCTCAAAATGGCTCAGCAGCTTTCGCGTATTTCGTGTATCCTCAGCGGCGATAATGTCGCACTCCTGGAGGGTGCGCACAGCACGATAAGTCATATCCTCCAGGTTACCGATCGGTGTAGCCACAAGATAAAGAGAACCGCTCCCCTCTGGACGTCCTCCATCGTTATTTTTTTGAAAACTGCTTTGGCAAGATATTGTCATGATCTACCCTCTCCGGCTCCAAAATAGATGTCCATAATCTCCGGACAATATTGATTGTTCTCATCGTAAACGATCAGCGGCGGCTGCAAACGCACCTCGGGCTTGCCGTCACGCGCTGCTTCGATTAATACCATGTTAGCCTCAAGATGTGCTCGCGGGTGTACAAAACGGATACTTTTCGGCTCCAATCGGTACTGGCGCATCAAGCTGATAATATCGGCCAGACGCTGCGGTTTGTGTACCATACTAACCTTGCCACCCGTACGGACAAGCCGGACACAAGCCTGAATGACTTCCTCTAGTGTACAGCCCAGTTCATGACGGGCCATCGCCTGGTGTGTATTCATTTTGAGATCGCTCCCGTTCAACGGCATGTATGGTGGATTAACGGTGATCGCGTCATATACGCCGTATCCAGCCACTGTATGCAGCTCACGCAAATCGCCTTCATGGATGACAATCCGATCCTCCAGACCATTCATCGCTACACTCCGGCGAGCCATGTCAGCAAGACGGGGCTGAATTTCAATTCCTTCTATAGAAGCATTGGTACGTGTAGTCAGCAGCATAGGAATAACGCCATTGCCCGTACAGAGGTCAAGCACTCTACCACGTGGCGGAATACCTGCGAATCGGGCCAACAGCACAGCATCCATCGAGAAGCTGAATACCTCGTCGCTTTGTATAATATGCAGATCATGGGTCAATAAATCATCCACCCGCTCCGATGGAAGCAGAGGAATGGCTGCATTTTTGAACGAATTCATCTTGTAGCTCTCCTTACCATAAAAAAATTAAAATAACGTATGTCTCTTCTATATTACAAAAAAACCGTAGGCGTAAATCTCCTACGGCTGGATATCATTTATTAAGAAAAGAAAGACAGAACAGACAATCACCCTCTGTACGCAAATGCCCAAAGTAAACATTGCAGATGTGAAAGCCCTCATGGTATAGACGAGCCAGGTTATCATAACCTTCCCCGACAACCTCCTCCGTTCCTTCGCTTGCGGCCAGAAGCGCTTCCGCTTCCGCCGAATCCACGTTAGGATCAAGGGGTGCTTCCCTCTTTAATATTTTTCTAAGTTGTTCATTTTCGAGACTGAGCCTTTGATTGGTTTCCATCAGTTCTTTTACCGTCTGTTTCCAATCGCCAATACTTAAGCGCATCGTTTCCATCTGCGCTTCCATATCCTGCATGTGTGCAAATATATTTTTCTTCTCCAAGTTTCCACCCCGAAAGTAACCTTTATGGTTTACTTGACGACAACATCATCCATTGGAAGTTCCTTCACTTTGCCCACTTCAAACAGCTGTACATGAATCGTGCGGTTTCCAGCATTAATGCCTACAACCTTGCCTTCCCCTAAAGAGGTAATGACCAATTTACCAACTGCCGGCATTTCTTCCTTCACGCTTTCATAATTATCATGCTCAAACTTCAAGCAACACATGAGCCGTCCGCATAATCCGGAAATTTTGGTCGGATTGAGCGAAAGGTTTTGATCCTTGGCCATCTTAATGGATACCGGCTCGAAATCGCCTAGCCAGGATGAACAGCAGAGAACCCGCCCGCAGGGACCCAGTCCACCCAGCATTTTGGCCTCATCGCGTACACCAATCTGCCGAAGCTCGATCCGGGTACGGAAGATACTAGCCAGATCCTTGACCAATTCACGGAAATCGACACGTCCCTCAGCCGTGAAGTAGAAGATGATCTTGTTGCGGTCAAACGTGAATTCGACATCCACTAGCTTCATTTTAAGGCCATGATCACGAATTTTATTTAAACAGGTGGTAAAGGCATCCTTTGCCGCACCTTTATTCTCCTCTACCACGCGTGCGTCGGTTTCACCGGCAATACGCATGACTTTCTTCAGAGGTAGTACAACGTCAGACTCCTGCACCTCTTTTTTGCCAATGACGACCTTGCCATACTCAACCCCACGAGCCGTCTCAACAATCACGCATTGATCCCGTTCTATCGGAAAATCCAGCGGATCGAAGTAATATATTTTACCCGCTTTTTTGAAGCGGACACCTACTACGCTGTACAAAAATTAACCCCCTTGTTTGCCGGTAAAAGGAACCTAAGGGCAAGTCCGCTCCCTGGTAATGCATGCTTGTCCTTCCTCATCGGTTACACCAATACTTCCAGGCTGAAGCGACA
This sequence comes from Paenibacillus sp. GCM10012306, assembly GCF_042649265.1. Lineage (NCBI taxonomy): Bacteria > Bacillati > Bacillota > Bacilli > Caryophanales > Paenibacillaceae > Paenibacillus > Paenibacillus sp. GCM10012306. The sequence continues at coordinate 57,080 of NZ_JBHRYW010000022.1, forward strand.
TATGGAGGATATTCATAATTATCCTTTAGCTTTCCAGACGGATTAAGAACTGCTCCAGACAAAGCTGGGCATTGGCATTGGAGCGTAGCTTTCTTTTACTCTCTGCAGCAAACTCCATGTAACCTACCCACTGTTCCGTAGTCCGCTGACGGGCATGTCTGGAAATAAAGTCTAACTGATCTATGAAAACGATACTTTCGTGCTTTCGGTACAGGAAGTAGAGCATATCTTTGAACCATAGATGGAACATGCTGAATAGAGTATCCAAATGTTCACCGAGCCCGGTCTTGAACAGCTTCACCCCCGCAGTTGCAAGTGCGGAGCTGCCTTTGCCCAAAGACTCCTTTGCTAATTGTAACACTAGATTTCTCATTTCTGCAAACCAATTCTGTGCCAAAAGTTCCCTGCAACCCTCAAGCCCCGAGGTCAAAGAGACGGCGCAGCGGGCCAAGGGAAGTGGAACTCCATCAGAAGCGAGCGACTGCAGCATTAGATCCGGATGAACAGGACTGAATGGAATGCGCTGTGTTCGTGATTGTATCGTCGGTAGCAGCGCCCGGCTGTTGTCCGAGATCAGAATCCCCACGGCCGGTGCTGAAGGCTCTTCAAGAAATTTCAGCAGGCTGTTTCCGGCTTGCACCGTCATTTTGTCGGCTTCATCTATAATGTAGATTTTCGGATTAACGCCTTCGGACCGATAGGAGAACATTCGCTGTAGCTCACGAATTTGATCAATCTTGATACTGGCCCCATCAGGTCGCAGGATCGTCAGATCAGGGTGATTCCCATGCTCTACCTTCCGGCACTCCAGGCATTCCCCACAAGCATCATCTTCTGACACTGTACAAAATATGGCCTGCGCGAATGTTAGAGCCGTACTCATCTGTCCGCTGCCGGATGGCCCGCTGAACAGATAAGCATGGCTCACGGTATCGTTACGCAGTGCGTTCTGAAGCAGCCTTTTGGCATCCTCCTGACCCAATATATCATGAAAAGACATAAATCCCTCCCAAATCACTCTTAAAAAGCAAGGTTTAACAATAGACCTCGGACTTCTCCCACCTTACCTAACAGATCTATGCGCCCTTGCTCGCTGTTTAGCAGATCATCTGCCATCGTGAGCAGCGTAGCATCAATTTCTTCCAGCAATTTGTAGCGTTTGCTGCGGCCCCGTCGATCCCAGCCCTTTGTATCTTTCAGAGTTACGCCACGCCGTGCCGTTTCCTCCAGAAACCGTTTGATCAACGTCCGGTAGATAGAAAGTTCCCGAACCGTCATGGATTTCGACAAACGGTCGCCTTGAAGCTGAATTTCGCGAATTTGACGATTTAGCTCATCCTTCGTTTTCTGTTCTCCCTGCTGCTGGAACACATCGGAGAACGTTTTTTGCTGAACAGGTTTGTTCAACCCCTCCGTGTTGGAAAGCTCGCTCTTCAGAGGTCTGTAGCCCGGGTTGATCTTCAAGGTTCATCTACCGCCTTTATTAATAATATCAGAAGGGCAATAGCCTGGGGCGCTCTTCCTGATATTGCAAGAATAATGTATTCTGTAGGATAGCTTTAGTAATGTTCAAAACGGTCAACAGGAAGTACAAATACGGTTGCACCACCGACTTGAACCTCTACAGGAAGCGGCAAATATGAATCTGTCGTACCACTCATCGGTGTTACCGGAGTGACAAGCTGCTCACGTACCTTGCAACTATTGCGGATAACACTCAGCACGGACTCAACCTGAACGTCCTCCACCCCAATCATGAAGGTAGTATTGCCCGCCCGCAGAAATCCTCCTGTACTGGCAAGCTTGGTTGCACGAAAATTAGCTTTGACCAATTCACTGGACAACCGGTTACTGTCCTTATCCTGGATAATCGCTACGATCAACTTCATCTTCGCATTCCCTCCTTAAAGAAATATGGAGCTGTCTGGATTAGATCAGCTATCCTTATATATTTGACAAAACTCATCAAAAACCCTTTAATAGTCTCTCTTCCAGTGTTCGCACAATATCTTGCTCCACCATATGGAGTGGACGTCCGGCATCGAGCACCACAATCCGGTCCGGATTGTTATTCACCACAAGTTGGTAGCCCTCGCGCACCTTCTTGTGAAAAGCCAGACTCTCCAGATCCAGTCTGTTCACTTCCCGATCCTGATTGGCAGCGATCCGTGCAAGACCTACCTCGGGTTCAATATCGAGATAGAAGGTTAGATCCGGCATGCGGCCCCCGATGGCAAAACGATTGATATCCCAAACTGCTTCCATACCAAGACCCCGGGCATATCCTTGGTACACCAGACTACTATCTACAAAGCGGTCACACAGCACCGTAAGCCCTTCCTTTAAAGCGGGCTCGACGACCTCCGCCAGATGCTGGCTTCGGGCTGCCGCATACAGCAACGCTTCCGTACGTGAATCCATTGCGGTATGCGCCGGATCGAGAATAATGGAACGGATCTTCTCAGCGATCTCAATTCCGCCAGGTTCTCGGGTAATCAGATAAGGAATAGAACGGTTCTGCAAATAGGCTGCTAATCTCCCTATTACGGTCGTCTTTCCGGCCCCTTCCCCCCCCTCCAGTGTGATAAAGAAACCTTGTCGTCCCACTTAATCCTCTCCGCCTTTCTTCGTGTTGTATACCATTATATGCTGCAATGCGGAATCCGCACACGCCTGAAATTTCGCTCCGCCTCTAGCCAAGCCCATCAATCTTTGACATACAGACATTGTGATCTTTTCTCCCGGATAAAGCAGCGGGATACCTGGTGGATAAGGAATAACCATTTCCGCTGCTATTTCCCCAACGCTATCTGCAAGCCTCATCGGCTTCATATCTCCAGATGACACTGGTTTGAGCGAGAAAGGTACAGGTGCCGAGAATAATTCCCTGTTAAAATTGTTCCACGTGGAAACATCGGCGTTCGCGACAGATTCCATCTGCTCGTCTTTTTTACTGATCCCATGGTGTTCCTGCACTAGATAGGAAGTTTCGGCAGAAGTAACGACCGCTTGACCGTTCATACTCTCATACGGATCATCGGTCGCCACCCGCCGCGCTCCTCTGGACGCACGTTCCTCTTCATCAATCTCCCGCAGCGCGTGCAAAAGCCGCTGCGCGTCCTCAGCCGAGGACCCGAGGCTGAACAACAGCACTACGTGCCGGTCGTCGCTCATCTCCGGCACACAGCCCTTAGCTTCGAGCCGCCGCTGCAGCTCGAAGCCGCCCAGGACCCCGGCGCCGTCATAGAGGACGGCCTTGAAGGGGTCCTGGGTGGTGTACGCCGCCCCGCGCAGCGGCGGCGTGTCACTTCCGGCGGTGGCCACACCACCACCGCCGGTGTGCTGCAGCGGCGCAGCCGGCTGCAGCAGCCTGAAGCGCGGCAGCTCTGCGAGGCCGCGCTGGAGAACGTCCACGGCCGCGAGCCCCGCCGTAAAGGCTTCGGGGCCCCGGCTGTGCAGCAGCCGCCGGGCCAGGTCCAGCGAGCCCATCAATGGGTACGATGGGCTCGAGCTCTGCACCATGGCAAGCCGCTGCCGCAGCAGGGCCCGGTCAATCCGCGGTCCCTGAACGTGCAGCATAGCGCCCATGGTGAGCGCGGATAGCATCTTGTGCGTGGACTGTACGACACCGTCCGCACCACACATCAGCGCCCCGGCAGGTAAAGCCGGGTGCTGCCCATAATGCGCGCCATGCGCTTCATCCACTAATAGCGGGACTCCGCTATTGTGGCAAGCCTGCGCTAGGGGCGTAAGATCGCTGCCCATGCCGTAATAGTTCGGCATGGTTACTAATACAGCGGCGGCTTCAGGGTACGCTGCAAGGGCAGCCTGCACCGTCTCCGCCGCTGGAGCCACCGCAAGTCCGCTTAGCGGGTCAATCTCAGGCTCCAGGAACACCGCCCGAACCCCAGCGAGCATTAACCCGTGAATAACCGATTTGTGTACATTGCGCTGGACAATCAAAATTATGCCGGGTTCAGGACATACCGTCAGGATTAACGCCAAATTACCGGCTGTACTTCCTCCCACCAGAAAAAAGCTTTCCTCTGCCCCAAAGCAATCCGCCGCAAGTTCCTGCGCTTCCTTAATCACACCCTCAGGGTGGTGGAGATCATCGGTTCCTGTAATTTCAGTTACATCATACTTCATAATCTCACCTAGAAATCCAGCCCCCCTAGGTGCGTCTTCATACGCTTTGCCATTTTTATGCCCAGGAACATGATAAGAAGTATTACCCTGAGCTTTGTACTGCTCTAACATCTCATATATAGGCGCACTACTGCGCTTGTCCTTATTCATTATCCATTCCTTCCGGTAGGGTTAACCTCTATTGTATCGTAAATACGCGCAAACGCCTATGCCGCAGTTTTTCCTTATAAAAACACAACAAAACGGCTCCCCCGTTAAAAGAACGGTGAAGCCGTATAGAAAAGTTATCTTGCAACCAACGTAACACCGATCCACCGCCCAACCTTAATTCTATTTCTGAACTACGCTTGCAATTGCGGGATCAAGCGTTTTTTTGAAGTTGGATTTTCTTCATCTGACCGATAAAAAAACGATATTTAGCATCCTCCGCCTCAGTCCGCACCATTTCAGCCTCACAATCCTCACAAATAAAATGTGAGACAATCACGATACCTTCCTCTTTCATCTGTCCACAAATGATACAAGCTTGTTCCGGTTGCTGATCCATTAAGCATCCCACCTTGACTCTTTTAAGAACAGTATGATACACCTTCTATCATTTTAAACCTTTTCATAGTATTTTCATATCTATATGATTGTATTTTATCTATATTCAGGTCCTGCCCCTAGGGTTCTTCACAGTTCGGTTAAGAAAAAGCCCTCATCAACCGATATTAAAAACATTGAGAACTTATGAGGAGGTCCGCCCTTTTATATGGAACCCAACACGAAAAGTGCAGCTACATTCTATCAATATAAACTAATCCGGAAAATTAACATAACCCAACCACTCCTAAGTATTTATATTACAATCCCCATGGTGTGTCTGGTACTGGAAACGGTATTCCTTTCCTGGTGGAGTATATTCTTTATGATTATCGCCGCGCCTGTCGTCTTTTGGATACAATATGTGATTTCAAGATCAGTGCTAGTAATTATGGGCCATCCTATCGCCAAAAGATGGGGCATCTCTTTTAAGCTCCCGTGGCTCGGCTACATGCCGGACCAGTACATCAGCTATCGTTTGTTCCGCAAAGTACAGCTGCACAATTTTTGGATCGGTCTTTGCATTGCAGCACTCTTTATTGTCTGGTCTCCGCCTGCCTTTACGGCCTCACTGGTGGTATTCCATCTTTGGCTGTTAATCCCGCGAGTATATACCTTGCTCCGGCTGCGACGGGAAAGCAAGGAAGGCATGCTCAAATTCAACCCAGCCGATGCTTCCTATTACTCGCAATGATCAGTTAGTACAATACTCCTTCTAGATAGACTCCGGCAAAATTAATCCATAACAAATAAAGGCCATCCCTTGTAGGATGGCCTTTATCTATTTTCCTCCCAGACTTTTAACAGAAGTTTTCTTTTCCTTCGGCACCATCACGATGAAATAATCATCATGAACAGATAAATGCACCGTTAGTCCATCCTTCTGAAAAACTCGCGAGCCCGTCTTCTCTTCCTCGTCCTGCTCTACCCAGCCCCATTCTTTAATGGTGTTCAAATAAGGTTCTGGTATACTATCCTTCTCCTTCAATCCAGGCAAAGAATAACGTACGTAGTCCATTGCTACATTCGTAGTTGTCCGATCAGGAGAATTAGCTTCCTTAGGAACTGGGAAACTCTTTTCATTCAATGCACCCTCAAATATATCCCAGGAAGGCTGCTTCGTTCCGCAACCCACCAGCATTATACCAATTATACAAAAAACAATCAGCATCCAGAAAGGTTTGGTTGGCTTCATACCTTAAATCCTCCTTACCTCTACCATGCATCTAAAGACACAAGAAAATTCGGTTCATGAATTTATAAGTAGTTCATTCGTATCAAATCTTACTAGTGGCACTTTTCTATTATACTTGTATCATCCACAGTGTCGGTAACAAAAATGTCATCCTATTGGAGACAATTTAGCACTATTTGATCTTTTATATAAAACAAAAAAACCATTGCTGAAGGTTCAACAATGGTTTTATGTGCTTGGCGGCGTCCTACTCTCCCAGGACCCTTCGGTCCAAGTACCATCGGCGCTGGAGGGCTTAACGGTCGTGTTCGGGATGGGTACGCGTGG
>NZ_JBHRYW010000023.1:0-28244 GCF_042649265.1 Paenibacillus sp. GCM10012306
TTAATGTCAAGCTCTTTTTTGAATTTCTTTTTTCGAACTTCATTTTCGAGCTCGGCATTGTTATTTCTTGGCCGGAATTAGAATATACCATGTATAGAAACCCATTGCAAGTGTTTTTTATTATTTTATTTAATATTACCCACACCATGCGTATCTATCCCTGTATACAAGATCTTCTGTATGCCCTGCCAATTGCAACTACTCTCTTAAAGAGTTTTCAATATTCGACTAAATAACCGAACTAATACAAGACAAAAACGTACAGATGCTGTATCTGACGATACAACGTCTGTACGTAGCACTTTTCACCATTCCATTAAATGCACCTTAGTTAGAAATCCATGGATTTCTGCGTTTTTTGGCATTGTCATTTCGGTTGCTTTTACTTGATCGTTGGGATTTGCCTGATGTTTTGCTTGGTTTGCTTTGTCCAGAAGTTTTAGCTTTGGTGGTCACTACCGCTTTCTTATTCCCCTTCTGTTCGACAACTCGTTCGCTAGGAGCTTCCGTAGCGGTTACTACGATCGGCTGACTTTCCTGAATGAATACTTCGGGCTCTTGAATTTCCGGCACACGGCTATGATGAGCATAATCGCCAACCCACGGATATTGTGGATTTGGAGGAATATTAGATAGTGCAGGTCCTTCCCCTCCAAAAGCTCCCAGAGGCGCATTCGGTACTATACCCTGATTAGGAGAGAACGGCACACCTGCCCCATAAGGCGAGACTACACCAGGATGATGTCCCTGCGAAGGAAATGAATTATAGACTGGAGACTCGTAGGAAAATGGCTGATATGGCTGAAAAGGTACCTCTCCTCCGCATCCGCAAGGCGGCCATGGCAGGCTCTGCGGGTGCACACTATATTGAGGGCTAACCAAGCCAGGAAAATCATTATTAGGCTGTATTCCAGATACAAAACTATCATTAGGTGCAGCGTTGACCGAATTGTGCCATGGAGACTGGTTCTCCGTTACTGGCGATACATTCGTATGCCATGGTGACTGGTTCTCTGTAACCGGCGATACATTTGTGTGCCATGGAGACTGGTTCTCTGTAGCCGGCGATACGTTCGTATGCCATGGGGACTGATTCTCTGCAATCGGTGATACGTTCGTATGCCATGGTGACTGGTTCTCTGTGGCCGGTGATACATTCGTATGCCATGGAGACTGGTTCTCTGTAGCCGGCGATACATTCGTATGCCATGGTGACTGGTTCTCTGCAATCGGTGATACGTTTGTATGCCATGGTGACTGATTCTCCGTTACTGGCGATACATTTGTGTGCCATGGGGACTGATTCTCTGTAACCGGCGATACATTCGTGTGCCATGGGGACTGGTTCTCTGTGGCCGGCGATACATTCGTATGCCATGGGGACTGGTTCTCTGTGGCCGGCGATACATTCGTATGCCATGGGGACTGGTTCTCTGTAACTGGTGATACATTCGTATGCCATGGAGATTGATTCTCCGTTACTGGCGATACCCATTCCGGATAGTAGACAAATGGAGGGCATTCCGGCACGTACCATGGCTGTGCATACGACGGCTGTATATAGTTAGTTTGCGGGCTAAGATTTTGATTGGGAGCCGTTGTTCCCTGAAATGGATGATTTTCTGTTAATCCAGGATATCCTACATTGTGGTCACACGGCTTCTTCTTTTCCTCAAAGGCAGGTGCCACCGGTTTGTGTTCCGACTTAGGAGGTTCATGATGTGAAACTGCTTCTTGAGCGGGTACAGAAATTTGTACAAAAAGGCTTTGGGATTCCGTATGGATTGTTTCTTTCACCGGTACTACCTCAGCAATGGGTGAAACAGCATGGGGTACAGGCTCATTGACATGCACTGGAGCTGGAGCAGGATTAACATTCACGGCTGGGCTAAGGTTCGGATTAGGGTTGAGGTTGGGTTTAGAAATCGGTACTGGAGCGGGAACTGGTGCTGGAACAGGAGCTGGGACGGTTTCAGCAACTGGTGCAACTGGTGCAGCTGGTGGTGCAGGCTGTTCTTTAGGCCCGGTGTATGTTTTTCCTCCAACTTGTGTTTTTTCGGACACAGCATTGGCTGCTGGCACCGGTGTAACGTTCTCGTTTTGGATTGGAGCTACGTTCCCATTAGGCAGTGGTGACACTGTTCCTTTCTTGGGGATATTGACCACTTCTCCAATCAGCAGGGCGTTAGGATTCTTCAACTGGGGATTGGCGTCTACCACATCCTTCAGAGGAACACCCCATGCCTTAGACAATTTCCACAAGGTATCCCCTTGCTTTACAGTGTGCTTGTAGTAAAGCTCGCTATTATCGGGAACGGGCGAGGGACCTGAAGAGGGGATCTTCACTTTCTCACCGACCGACAGCACGTCGGGATTGCTGAGTTGCGGATTGGCCTCAATTATTTTTTCCAGCGGCACTCCGTACTTTTGCGACAATGCATACAGCGTATCGCCTTGTTTGACAATGTGTATTTTCACGCAGCATTAACCTCCCTGAAAATTTTTGGAGTATTGCCTGCTTGCATAGTTATATGCGGTACAGCCGCCTCCTTCGTTACTACATCTTATGCAGCCCATGGGCGATTGACATCCCTGACGCAAAAAAAATCCTTTCATGCGTACATGAAAGGATTTCTGAGTTTATACAGAAACTTCTTTCATGATGTACATGAAAGGATTTCTGAGTTTGTACAGAAACTTCTTTCATGGTACACATGAAAGGATTTCTGAGTTTGTACAGAAACTTCTTTCATGGTACACATGAAAGGATTCCTGGTTTATACAGAGACTTCTTTCATGATGTACATGAAAGAAGTCTTGGTTTATACAGAGACTGCTTTCATGGGGCACCTGAAAGGATTTCTGGTTTATACAGAAGCGCCTTCCATGATGTACATGAAAGGCGCTCTTTATTTATTACTATTCCCAAACCTTATAGCCGTCTTTATCAACGACATTGCGGAATTCTTCAAGCAGCTTCAGCGTGATCGGACCAGCTTGACCTGAGCCGATAATGCGACCGTCAATTTCACGAGCCGCGATAACTTCAGCAGCTGTACCTGTGAAGAACACCTCATCAGCGATATAAACATCGTGCATGGTGAACGGCTCTTCCTTCAGCTTGATGCCCAGCTTCTCACACAGCTCAATGATCGCAAGACGAGTGATACCTTCAAGCGCACCGAGATAGCAAGGAGGCGTGTAGACCACACCATTTTTGATGATGAAGATATTGTCGCCTGAACCTTCAGTTACGTAACCTTGAGCGTTCATCATGATCGCCTCGTCGGCTTCGGCCAGGTTCGACTGCAGCTTCACCAGAATGTTGTTCAGGTAGTTGAGGGATTTAATCTTCGGATTAAGGGCATCCGGGAGATTACGACGCTGGGATACCGAAACGGCACGAAGTCCATTCAAGTAAGCCTGCTCCGAATAAATCGCCAATTGCTCCACGATAATGATTACACTGGCTTTCGGACAACGACGCGGGTCGAGACCCAAATTACCTACACCGCGGGAAACGATCAGACGGATGTAGCCGTTGCGCATATCGTTGCGGCGAATAGTCTCCGCCATAGCTTCCTGCATCTCATCAAAGGTCAATGGAATTTCCAGCATGATCGATTTTGCCGAATCATACAGCCTGTCCAAATGCTCTTTAGACTTGAATATATTTCCGTTGTAAATACGGATACCTTCAAAAATACCGTCACCATACAAAAACCCGTGGTCAAAAACGGATACCTTTGCATCTTCCTTTGTTACATATTGTCCATCCAAATAGATTACTTGTTCTGCCATTACTTACTGCACCTCCGCTTTCTCTTCCTCATAGGTGTATGTGGGGTATGAACCCAGAATTCGGACCTGACAGCCCAGGGCCTTGATTTCCTCAATAGCCGCGGGCAGCAGGACGGATTCTATCGGTTCGAGCACATCAATGTAAAAATAATAAGTACCCAGTTTCTTCTTCGTCGGCCTGGATTCAATTCGTGACAGGTTGAGTCTCCGCCAAGCAAAGGCAGCAAGTACCTGGTGCAAGGCACCCGGGAAATCTTCCGGAAGTGTGACAAGCACGCTGGTCTTGTTACCGCTGCTCTTGCGGGGAAGCGTCACCTTCTCAGGGCCAACCAGAACGAAACGTGTGTAATTGTTATCGTGATCCGTAATCTTGCGATCGATAATTTCCAGCCCATGCTTGGCAGCACCAAGCGCTGTACCAATGGCTGCCCAGCCCTTGCCGGGATTGTTCTTGACGATCTCGACAGCTTCGGAAGTGCTTCCTGTCGGCTCAAGCTCTGCCAAAGGCGCATGCTTACGAATATACTGGCCGCACTGTGCAGTCGCTACAGGATGGGAAAGGATCTTCACCAGCTTGGAGTAATCCTTGTTGCCACTTGCATCTGTGAACTCACCGGGACTAGCAATCAGATTCTGAATCGAAGGAAAAATCCATTCTGCCTGCATCGGCAAATCAACCTCATTGATCAACCAGTCGATATGCAGACTCACAGAGCCTTCAATCGTATTCTCGATCGGAATTACGCTGTAATCCGTAATGCCGTTCACCGTAGATAGAAACACGTCGGAAATTAACTTATGATGCACAATGTTTACCGACTCACCGCCGAACAAATACAGCAGCGCTTCATGGGATACTGAGCCCTGCGGCAGTACCGCTATTGATTTCATGACCGTACTTCTCCTTTTATCATATCCAAAAATGAATCACTTTGCATCTCGCTTCTCGGGAGCACCTCCGCTGTTACACCTGCAGCGCAGGCAGGCAACCAGCAAGTGCGAGCAGGAATGCCATGCTCCTGCATCGTTTCCTTCAGGAAAGCCTCCAGTTCAGCCTTTCGGCTCTCCCGGCCGTCCACAAATGCAAGCAGCGTTGGTCCGGCGCCACTGAGCGCAATACCGAGCGCGCCATGCTGCGGTGCTTCGGCGAGCAACTTCTCCATACCCGGCACCAGCGGTGCCCGGTACGGCTGATGCAGCCGATCCTGCATTGCTTTGCTGATCATATCCAGTCTGCCGGAAGCCAGAGCCGCCGTCAACAAGGATGTGCGACTGATGTTGTAAACAGCGTCGCGAACAGTCACCTCAGCCGGCAGTACGCCGCGGGCCTTCGTGGTTGCAAGCTCGAATTCGGGAATGACAACGAGCACTTCCAGGTTCTCTGGAGATTCAAGGCGGATATAATCAGCCTGCACTCCGTCCCAGACGGCGGTGATGATGCCTCCGAACAAGGAGGCGCCTACGTTGTCGGGATGCTTTTCCAGCGCAGTAGCCATATTGAAGAGCTTGGCGTTATCCAGTGGCGAGCCAATCATCGCGTTGGCTGCCGCCAGAGCACCGACAATGGCGGATGCGCTGCTGCCCAGACCACGTGCCAACGGAATTTCCGAGTACATGGAGATGGACAGCTCAGGTACCGAGACACCCGCTTCTGCAAAGACCATCTGGGCCACTTGATACAGCAGGTTGCTCTTATCCTGGGGCACCCCCTTCATCTCGTCGCCATAAAGATGAAATACGGTCTCCGGCGCTTCCTCCATCTCAATCCAGGCATAGAGTGACAGGGCCATGCCCAATGTATCAAAGCCCGGACCGAGATTAGCGGTGCTGGCCGGGACTTTAACCCGTGACCTTCCGTAGTTGCTCATAGCAGGTGTGATCTCCTTATCTTTTTTTGCAGAATGGATTCTAGGTGGTTAACCTTCTACACGATAATGACTCTTGACGCGGCGAATTACACTTAACTCTTCAAGATGACGCAGGACCTTATCCATACTTGCCTTGCTGGCATCATGGGTGACGATAATAATCTCCGCATTGGGATTGTTAGGATTGGCCTGCTGTACGACCGAATCCAGACTGACATCATATTCCGCGAAGACCTGTGTAATCTTGGCCAGCACCCCTGCCTTGTCATCGACATGCAGTAGCAGAAAGTTTTTATAGAAGATATCTTCACTGTCCTTCAGCTTCTTCTGCTTGTAAGGTACAATTTGCTTAAGACCGTTTACGCCAAGTCTCAGGTTCTTGATCACCGCTACCAGATCGGCTACGACTGAAGTTGCCGTAGGCATTGCGCCGGCGCCCGCACCGTAGAACATCGTCTCCCCGACAGCTTCGCCATACACATATACTGCGTTAAATACGCCGCCAACGGAGGCCAGCGGATGTCCGGAACGGATCATTGTCGGCTGGACACTGATGCTGAAAGCATCGTTGTCACATTCCGCGATACCAAGGAGCTTCATTTCATAGCCGAGACGCTTGGCAAAGACAATATCCTCCTTACTCACGCTGGAGATTCCCTTCACACTAACATCACTGAGCTCAGCATTCGTACGGAAGCCTAGCGTACCGAGAATGGCCATTTTCCGCGCGGCATCCAGCCCTTCCACGTCCGAGGTTGGATCAGACTCTGCATAACCAAGCTCCTGAGCTTCCTTCAGCACATCATCATAGGAGGCGCCTTCCTGACTCATTTTTGAGAGAATATAGTTTGTTGTACCGTTCACAATCCCCATAATCTTCATGATCTTGTCGGAAGAGAACCCTTCAATAAGGGTACGGATAATCGGAATGCCTCCAGCCACACTAGCTTCATAAAATACATCGCACTGCTTTTCCTGTGCCTTAGCCAGGATCTCCGCCCCGTGCAGCGCCATCAAATCTTTGTTGGCGGTCACGATGTGCTTGCCGCGCTCCAGTGCTTCAAGAAGATATTCTTTGGTTCCGGCAATGCCACCCATCACCTCTACGATGACATCAATCTCGGGATCACGGATAACCTCCCACGGGTCTGTAGTGATTTTGGCGGGATCTATCTCCACATCTCGGGGTTTATCAAGATCCTTCACAGCAATGCGTTCAATCAGAATGGGAGACCCGACCTGACTACTGAGGTCCTCCTGATTTCCATCCACGATACGGACAACGCCTGTACCGACTGTTCCCAGACCCAGCAAACCAACTTTAACCGGCTTCATCAATATCCTCCTTATAAGTATACGAAGCAATCGCTCCGAAAAAAATACCTGTAGTGTTTAGCCTTGCCCCACAATCAATGCCCGCTTCACACCTGAAATGTTCTTCAGACTGTCAAGCATCTCACCCAGCTCCTGATTCAAATGGGAGATTTCCACGGAAATAACCACGTTCGCCCGACCCTGCAGCGGAATACTCTGGTGAATGGTTAGCACATTGGCTCCATGTCCGGCCACACAACCTAGCACCTTGGACAACATGCCGGATTCGTGCTCCAAATCCATGGAAATCGTGACAATACGCTCACGCTCCAACTGGTGAATTAAGTGAATGCCATCCTTGTATTTATAAAAAGCGCTCCGGCTTAAGCCCACCTGCTCCACACCTTCGTGTACAGTCTTGGCATCGCCGGCTTCAAGCAGCTGTTTAACCTGCATCGTCTTGAGCACCGCATCGGGTAAAATGTCCTCACGGACTAAATAATAGCGTTCTTTCACGAACGTCCTCTCCTCAAAGACTTTTGTGTTTTAATAGTGGACATTATAATAGATTTTCGCCTGAAAAAGCAATAGTTTTTCGTCCAACTTTTAAATAGGACCTCTGCAGCACCCGAAAATAAAACAAAGCCCCCGACAAAATCGGAGGCTTCACACAGACCCAAGCTTACACTATCAGCTGTATGTGAGGGTTGTTCCACAATAGTCGCAGGGCTTCGCCTGTCCAGGCTGCACAGTATTCTGCGCGCCACAGCCAGTGCAGCGCATCGCCTTGGGCAGTTGCTGTGGCCCTGGCTTTGACTTCGGTTGGCTGGATGCGGACGTTCTCTCCGAAGAGCCGGAAGGGGCTGCTGCCTGCCCTGCTCTGGCAGTGCTAGTTGTTTCTTTTACCGTGCTGCCTTCCGCTCCTTGCCCTTCATAAAATGTCAGCCCGTGAGGGATGAGACCTTGCTCCTGCAAATACCGCAGATCTCTGCGCACATCACTTTCACTTTGCCCGGTAAGCTGAGCCAGTGTACCGGTGTACCGCACCCCCTCGTCCAGAGTCATCACAATGTACGAATGAGAGAGCTGTGAAAACTTCAATTTGGCCTTGGATGCAGCATTACCTAGAAAGTAAGCAGGCATAAGGAAGAGGATCGCGATGAAGACAATAAAGAAAATGCCCATACTTAATTCATTTAGACCACCCGACAGTATCATAATCAAGGAAAGATCAACAAATCCCCCAATCAGCGCATGACACAACAAATTATAGTTACTGGCTTTCCGCTGATTCTTGTAATGGGTCAGCAGCATTCGAAGTATAGCAGCAACAAGACCTACGGGCATCAGAACATATGATAATGCAATAATAAAACTGTCGATCCCCGTCCGGTTATAGCCCAGCAGATAGAACTCTCTGCCGCTTCCCGATGCGGGGGGATCTTGAATATTTAATCTAGCCATATAGCGTATTCCCCCTATTTAAGCGCCGCTAACTCACGGTTACGGCGTTGAAGTGTAGCCTCAATGTCGTCTATGATGCCTTGCAGCTGCGCTTCCCAGCCTTTTCCCGGCTCACTCGAGGATAACAAAAGCTCCACCTGATCTCGCAGCAAAGCGATTTGCTGGCTCAGCATATCCTCTGTTGCGAACAAAGACGGTCTGGACACCGGATCACTGTATGTAAATGCCTCTTCTACTCTGCCAATCCGTTTCACGAGCGTCTCTGCTTCGGCATGTCTCCAGCTCCGGGCAGCCCGCTTGATGTCGGCCAGTTCCTTTCGCTGCCGGAAGAGACTTCGCGTCTCCTGCCGCTCCTTAGACTCTTGTGCCCCAGCATTCCAGCCGTACAGCCCGATTAGGGCAAGACAGCCACCAGCGGCAGCGAGAACTAGCAGCTGCACAGCCGCGTACCAGAAAGGCGGCAGTCCCAGCAGCCGATCCAGAAAAATGGCCGAGATCACGACGGCCACCGCATAGGCGGCAATAATAAACGCGCCGCTAAGCAGGATCGGCGGCGTCCCGCTGACGCTGCCCGCGCTTTTTATCCAAAAGAGTGTATAACCAAAGACCACGCTTTCAGCTATCAGCACTGCGATCAATGTGATCACGAGCCGCGGCAAGTTGTCGGAGAAACCGAGCATCGTCAGGAGCAGCACTGTAGCAATGATCACCACGGTATAAATTACAGTGATGATGCCTGTATAAGGCTTTTTCCGGTTCATGGCATCCTCCTTTATCCAGCCTTCGTGCCGCATTCTGCGCAGAATTTCTGGCCGGGCTTCAGTTCATGACCGCAGCCGCTGCATTTGATGATTTGCTTTTCTCCGCATTGCGGACAGAATTTAGATCCAGGAGATAACTCATGCCCGCACCTATAACAGCTCAGCTTGCTTGAGGCTGCATCTGTGGGCGGAGTGGACAAATTCTGTCCGCAACTGCTGCAGAATGAGGATCCGGCTGTATTAACATTGCCGCATTTTGAGCAAGACTTAGTTCCGTTCCTGGAGTGCACACCTGCGTCAAATCCAATTCCCCGAGTCATCTGATTGACCATCTCAGCAGCTGGACCGGCAAAGCCTATTCCCATGCCAAGCCCCATACCAGCGTTCATCATACCCGTTCCGATATTGCCCCCCGGGTTGCCGGCAGCCTCTTCCAGCGAATTAAAGCTGCGTTCTTGCTGGTACGTGTAGCCGATAATGTCCATCTCTGCTTTCTTGGCCAGTGCTTCCTTCAGCCGCGCAGTCGCGGGATCATCGTCCGGAATATTAATGGAATCAATATAGAAATTATTCAGCTCAATGCCAGTGTCCATAAAGGTCGGCGCCAGACGTTCCTGGATGTGTTTGGATATTTCGGCCACATAGGCGTTAATCTCCAGAATACTAATTTTTTTATGCACTAGGTAGGAAGAGACCAGTTCATTGATATTTGCCATCAAGATTCCCCGGAAATAGGTAAGGAGTTTATCCTGATCGAACTGTGGCAGTGTACCTACCACCTTGAGCAGAAACTTGCGCGGATCTGCAATCTTCACTCCAAATTGCCCGAAAGAACGAACGGAGACAATGATCTTATATTTAGGGTCTTGAAGCTGGAGCGGCGAGCTCGTTCCCCATTTGACATTCATCGCGTTCATTTTGTTTATGAACCATACCTCAGCGGTAAAAGGAGATTTGCCACCAAACGGCAGGTTCACAAGATTGGACAATACCGGAATATTCGCTGTGCTAAGCGTATGTCTGCCTGCTGTGAAGGAATCCAGTGCCTGGCCGCCCTTGAACAGGATCGCCTCTTGTGACTCATTAACGATAAGCTGGGTCCATGTGCCAAGCTCCTGATTGGGATACTTCCAAGCAAAGACGCCGGGAGGACCATCATATTTCACCACTTCAATTATTGCCATCTGCGTATCCCTCTTTCGTATTCATGGATATGTAGGTATATATCGGCCGCTCCGCAAATACCTCTGAATTAGACTGCGAATTGGAAATAAGTGCTGTTCCGTTATTTATTGTATACGAATTAATTACGGTTTTGGTGGCTTTTTGTGAAAATAAATTGAGTATTAAATAGAAACGGCTTTGCCGTCCGCTAAGGGACGGTATCCGTTTCAGCGAGAAATATAAGGGTCGTTTATAAGCGTAGAACAGACAAATCCTTATATTTTAAAAAAAGCGCCCACTCCATCTGCCTCATACAAGGCCAGACAAAGTAGGCGCTTCAGACAGCTCTACCGCTTAGTAGTAACTGCTGTTCTCCACAAACTCAAACTCAAAATCAGCAATTCGGACAATTGTACCTTCCACAGCGCCACGTCTGCGCAGTTCCGCATCCACGCCCATATGACGTAAAGTCCGGGCCAGCTTCAGAATGGCATCATGAGTATTCAGCTGCATCCGCTTGAGCATCCGCTCAATACGTGGACTGTTGACGACATAAGTATCGTTATCACGGGTAATCGTGAAGGTATTGTCATCCTCAGCTTCCAGCTTGTATACTTTGCGTTCCGTAGTCTCAGCAACTTCTTCCACCACTGGAGCAACCGGAATGCTGTCGAGAATGTCGGTAGCCCGGTACAGCAGCTCCTGTACACCCTCGCGGGTCAGTGAGGAAATCGGCATAATCTCAATATCCGGGCGCACTTGTGCCACTTGCTCACGGAAGGAGGCCAGATTCTCAGCGGATTCAGGCATATCCATCTTATTGGCTGCAACAATCTGCGGACGCTCTTCAAGTTGGGCATTGTACTGACGCAATTCATCATTGATCTTCACCCAGTCATCAAACGGATCACGGCCCTCCGAGCCGGACATGTCCACGACATGAATAATGATGCGTGTCCGCTCCACATGGCGCAAGAACTCGTGGCCAAGGCCGATCCCTTCATGTGCACCTTCGATCAGTCCAGGCAGATCCGCCATAACGAAGCTGCGGCCGTCACCAACATCCACAACGCCAAGATTCGGAGTAATGGTTGTAAAATGGTACGCGCCGATCTTCGGCTTAGCAGCGGATACTACTGACAGTAACGTGGATTTTCCTACACTCGGGAATCCAACAAGCCCTACATCAGCCATGACTTTCAGTTCCATGACTACATAGCGCTCCTGACCTTCCTCACCATTCTCAGCGAGCTCAGGTGCTGTATTGGCTGCCGTTGCAAAACGAGTGTTGCCGCGGCCACCGCGACCGCCTCGCGCCACAACTACCTGCTGCCCATGACGAGTCATATCGGCGATCACTTCGTTAGTATCATCATCAATCAGGATCGTTCCCGGGGGAATACGCACGATCATATGTTCAGCATTAGCACCATGCTGGCTCTTATTGCGTCCTTTGACTCCACGATCAGCTTTAAAGTGACGCTGATAACGGAAATCCATCAGTGTACGCAAGCCTTCATCCACACGGAAGATAACGTCGCCGCCGCGGCCACCGTCACCACCGGCTGGACCACCCTCCGGTACATATTTCTCGCGGCGGAAAGCCACAAGGCCGTCACCACCGTCGCCGCCTTTTACATAAATCTTAGCTTTATCTACGAACATTCAAGTTCACCTTCCTCACATCTCAAACGGCAGACGCAGCTCTACATAAGCCTCGCCAGGCTTGAACTGTTCCGCCCTCATAATTTTGCCTTGTACTATATTATCAATTTGCACCCTGAGCAGTTCGGGATTACCATGCCCTCCCTCACTTTCAAAGGAGATAAGAATGTCCCCGCCATCCTGTCTAAAGCCTAGCTCGAGTCTTCTGGAGTCCCCTTGTGCGGTTATCCCACTGTATTGGTAAGCCCTTACGGTCTGCATTACAATCGAAGTTAATTCTTCCCCCGTCTCCGGTGTCAGCTTATCCACTAGCTGCAAGCCTTCCTCCACCTGGATCACCAGATCCAGACTACTCCTGTAAGTTCGGAATGACTGCAGATAAAAGACCAGCGAAGGAATGCCCAGCTTGGCGATCCGGCTATCGAGCGCAATGCCTTCTTTTATTCTTTCCACAC
The DNA here is from genome assembly GCF_042649265.1 of Paenibacillus sp. GCM10012306. NCBI lineage: Bacteria > Bacillati > Bacillota > Bacilli > Caryophanales > Paenibacillaceae > Paenibacillus > Paenibacillus sp. GCM10012306. Next base: position 12,493 of record NZ_JBHRYW010000023.1, read on the forward strand.
ATTGCACCGATTTATCACGCTTGCCGAGTTGGATATACCCGTAAAGAACTTGCAATTCATTCATCCAGTCATGACGATGATGGCCCAGTGTGCGGATTGCAGCCTCTTGCATTCTCTGCTCCTGTAAATGCAGTTCCCTCTCATAATGGCGCCGGGTCTGGCTCCACGTGAAAGCAAGTACAGCCGCTACCCAAACACCAAGTAGCAAGCATGTGAAAAGGGACGTCCGCCAATACACGAGACCTAAAGGAAGTGCTGCGGAACTCATGACTGCCCAGATTACACGTTTCCAGGATTTCATTCTTATTCCCCGTCCCTCAGTTCGCAAAATTCATGACCCCGTTAGAAAATCTGCACATCTTTTACCATTTTTCAGTATAACACAGCCATTCAAGGAAGATCATTAGCTTCCCACGCGAAAATCCACGAAACACACGAAAATCTGCACATCTAATCCAAGAAAATATTCAAATCTAACACACGAAAATCTTCAAACCTAACACACGAAAATCTTCAAATCTAATTTATCAAAAAAACCTCCGGCACTCATGCCGGAGGCTTCACTGTCTTTATGGTTCTGTAAGCTTACGCTTCCAGTGCCGCTGCTACCGGAGCGACATCAACCGGGTACACGCTCACTTTTTTGCGATCGCGTCCCCAACGTTCGAACTTCACTACGCCGTCCACCAAAGCGAACAAAGTATCATCTTTACCGATACCTACGTTCGTACCTGGGTGAATTTTAGTTCCGCGTTGACGAACCAGGATGTTACCGCCGGTAACAGCTTGACCGTCAGCACGTTTCACGCCAAGACGTTTGGAGTGGGAATCACGTCCGTTCTTTGTGGAACCTACACCCTTTTTCGATGCGAATAATTGAAGATCCAATTTCAACATGTTGGTCAACCTCCTTCTTTAAATAGTGTCTTGCTGTATCGTTATATACTTCCCGTATGATTCTGCGATATCAGTCAGCATCAGGACCATGGATTCCAGCAGCAATTGTACTTTGGCAGAAATGTTAGGATCTTCAATGAAACCCAGGGTTGCACTCAAGAATCCATTCTTCATGGACGAATCCATAACCACTCCAGTCAAAGATTCAATCGAATTGACCGTACCAACCGTTACAGTCGATACACCGGCACAGACGATATCCTCACCGCGTTTCGCAAAGCCTGCATGCCCTTTAACCTCAAACGCAACAATAGTTCCGAGTTCCAAAGATCTGGTAATCTGTACGTTAATCATAAACGCACCTTCTTACGCTTGGATCTTCTCAATCGTTACTTTTGTGTACGGTTGACGATGACCTTGCTTCTTGTGGTAGTTCTTCTTAGGTTTGTATTTGTAAACTACAACCTTTTGGCCTTTGCCGTGTTTCTCAACCTTAGCTGTTACAGTAGCGCCGCTCACGAGCGGAGTTCCTGCAGTCAAACCGCCTTCAGTGGAAACAGCCAATACACGGTCAAACGTTACGCTTGCACCGTCCTCAGCATTCAGCTTCTCAATGAACAATACGTCGCCCTCTTGGACTTTGTATTGCTTACCGCCAGTTTCGATAATTGCATACATTGTAATTGCACCTCCTCATGTCTCAGACTCGCCTAGTCTAGGTGGCGAATTCCCTAGGGAAACCGCACTTTCATACCCGATCGGAGCGGTTACAGCATGTGCAGGGCTAAATGACCAAACACATACTTGAAGATATTATCATAGATATCGACTATAGTCAATGCTCAACATGGATTGAATATAATCAGTATAATTTTCTGCTGTTCTGCTATGTAGAGAGCATTAAAACAAACGGATGGAGAGGAAAGAAAAGGGAGAAAAAGGGAAGGGGCGAGGAGGAAAGGAAAAGAATAAACAGAAAAGAACTAACAGAAAAGACAAAATAGAAAAAACAAAACTGAAAAACGAAAAAAACAAAGAACAAAACATCAAAGAGCAAAACAACAAAGAGCAAAACATCAAAGAGCAAAACATTAAGGAACAAAACATTAAAGAACAAAACATTAAAGAACAAAACATTAAAGAACAAAACATCAAAGCATAAACATCAAAGCACAAAACATCAAAGCACAAAACATTAAAGAACAAAACATTAAAGAACAAAACATTAAAGAACAAAACATTAAAGAACAAAACATTAAAGAACAAAACATTAAAGAAAAGAAAATTCCTCTCAAATCGCTCCGAAGAGTAAATAATATAGATTGAACTTAGGATTTTATCATAGGCTAAGACCGGCTTTGCGAAAGATACTTGGACTTCCAGCCGCTGTTGTCTCCAAAATTCATTGAATTGTATCGCCATTCGCGGATAAAATCCGAAAGAAAACTTATGCTTCCGATGAGCTTAAAATCCCAATTGTATTTCAAAATTCCAATTATATTATACTAAACTCTCGATTATATACTAAAATTCCAACACTAACTTTCCATAGAAAGCTTTTAGGTGAACGCTATCCCTCCTACAGTTGCAAAATCCCTCTTCATTCCGCTTGCTAAAGTTAAATTTTTCAGTCCAATCGATATAACGGCATTTTTGCACCTTAATTGTGATGAAATGGGCAGTCTGCTTAAATTAAGGGCATTTTTGTATGTTAATTTCCCCTAATTAAGGTTTTTCAGGGTGTTTTGCATAAATTAAGATACAATAATGCCCTTATTTCCTTATTTCACGTAAAAATGAGAAAAATAAGGTACAAAATGCCGTTAATTGGGGATGTAGTCAGAATGGACGCTGAATACTGCAAAAAGCGCCGCTCTGGGTGACGTTTACTACAGTGCAATTGACCATTTTTATGGAGTTCAGAACAAACGCGACTGTAAGTCCCAACTTCACCAGAGAGACGCTGGATTTTATGTTTGAGTTTAGTATTTGAATATATTATTGAATATATTATTTGAATATTAAATTCACCTCATATAGAGGTAGAGCGTATAATCTCTCAGCATATAAACATAAAACATATAAACCTGCAGCATATAAACCTACAACATTCAAACCTGCACCATATAAACCTACAGCATTCAAGCCTACAACATATAATCCTACAACCTACAGACCTACATCTAACCCTCCAGCCAAGTTCCCACTTTTCCAGTTCCGCCGCAGCACTGGCATGCAACTGGCGCAAATCCTGTGGAATCATGTCTTGCTTTTTTACGGGTCATCTCCAGTAGTCCAAGCCTTGTCCAGCCTAAAATATGCGTTTTTGTCCGATCTTTGCTGATCACGCGTTCCAGACAGTCGGTCACCATTCTCCGGTGCGCCTCCTGCTCCATATCAATGAAATCAATAATAATGATTCCACCGGTATCCCGTAATCGGATCAGACGTCCGATTTCCTCTGCTGCAAGCAGGTTCGTGCGGGTCACCGTCTCCTCAAGCGAGGCCCCGCCCGTATACTGAGCCGTATTGACGTCAATAACGGTGAGCGCCTCAGTCTCATCCCAGATGAGCGTGGCTCCGCCTTCCAGCATGATTTTTCGCGCAAATCCCCTATGTAACTGCTCTTGCACACCATAGGCCGTGAAAATCGACTCCTTGCCACTATACAATCCAACAGGCTTGTACCCTCCGGGGGCCATATCGCCAAGGAAAGCTTCTGCCTCTTTAACCGCCTGGGCGGAATCCAGCACCAGCTCGTCCCGCTGCGGGTTAAAGGCGTCCCTGATGAACCGCTGCACAATACTGAGATCTGAGTGAAGCAGTGCCGGTACTTGGGATGAACGCGCCCGCCGCGCGATGTGATCCCACTGTGCCCGCAAGAAGGCAAGATCCCTTTCTACGGCTTCCTGGGGTTCATCTTCGGAAACGGTCCGCATAATGATTCCCTCTTCTTCCTTGCGCAGACGCTCACCGATGCCCTTGAGCCGATTCCGCTCGGACTCGCGATTGATCTTCTTCGATACGCCAACATATTCGGCAAAAGGCATATAGACAATCCAGCGGCCAGGCAGCGTATAATGTGTGGTCACACGGGCGCCCTTGCCGCCCCGGGGTTCTTTTCTAACCTGAACTATGATGTCTTGTCCGGGCTGAAGCAGTGTTTCAATAGAGGGCTTCACCGCCGGCTGCTTCTCCAAATGGGGGTGCAATACATCGTCAACATATAAAAATGCATTCTTCTTCTGTCCGATATCAACAAAAGCAGCCTGCATACCTGGTAGTACATTAATAACTCTGGCCTTGTAAAAGCTTCCGACCAGCCCTTGCTGCTGATCGCGTTCTGCCGCATACTCCACCAGCTTCCCGTTCTCCAGAAGGGCCATCCGGGTCATATGCTGCGTACAGTGAACAATCATCTGTTTCATGGCTTCACCTCTGGTTCAATCAATCTTTCATATTCACTTCAAAATCCTGCTAAGCTTATATTCTACATTCCGAAATAGGAAGAGATCAAACGCTGCTCCGGCACTACGGCGACCACGTCGCCTTCACGGTTCAGCACATATACTAAATGGTATTGGTTACGTTTAAATAGACGCAATATTGCATCCAAAGGTTTCGCAGCCTTGGCAACAATCGGCGAGGCCACCGTCCCCGTTAGAAGATGTCGCTCATATATCGCTTCACGGTTCATCAGAAAAGCCATGAATACATAGGGCATATTGCGTTGATCAGTAATGTTGGAGTAAAGCAGAAAGGCACCGATCATGAGCACATTCAGCCGCAATCCCCCGCCCGCACCAAGCGGCAGCAGTGCGTAGACAACAACCAGGACACTGGCTGCAATACTTAATCGCCCGCACCATAACAAGGTGAAATAATAGGGGAGTATAACGCTCGTTACCGCTCTAAGCACCTTCCCCCCGTCAAGAGGCAGAATCGGCAGCAGATTAAAAAGTGCGATAATGGCATTAGCCTCAATAAAATAATTCAAGAACGCCTCATTCCCCAGCCCCAGACTGCCAACAATCCAAGCGAACAGCATCAAGACACCATTCTGGAGCGGACCAGCCAGTGCAATCGCTATCTCCCTGCCTGCGGTGAGCCTTCCATGATCTTCGATGACGGCAACGCCGCCAAAGGGAAGAAGCTGGACGGACTTGACGGCTACTCCGGCAAGAAGCGCTGCACATACATGTCCCAATTCGTGAATTAGCACAATGGTGAATAAGGTGAGCAGTTCGAGGAACTGTCCGGTCAGGACGGAAAAAAGCATGATCAGCACGAACAGCGGATGCAGCGACAGTTCGATGCCTTTGATCCTAATCAAAGGTGATCACTTCGGATGGATCAATATAGGTCTTGTCCTTCATCATGGCAAAAAAGAACATGGTCTCCGGCGCCGTTCCTGGATCAACAATCCAGCCGACCGCATCGCCGCTCTGCACCCAGTCGTCGGCTTTAAGCCGGGTTCCAGTCAAATGACCATATTCAGCAGTGACATTCCCTGTATGCCGGAGCGTTACGCGGATTCCGCCTTTCGCTTCCCGAGCGACAGACAGCACACGCCCCATATCTACACTCTTCACCGTCACACTGCCACTTGAATCTTCTTCCGGCATAATTTCCACACCTTTCAGTGTGGTGGCAAAGGGCTGGACGATACTCCCTGCCAGAGGCGCACTCCATTCATGAAGGGCTGAAACCTTTTCCGCCGATTGCTCTTTATCTCCGAAAATAGGGATGAATGCCGGCGCACCGTTAAAATGCTCTTCATACCACACTCTGACCGCTGCAAAATCCATGTCATGGTTCAGCGCATCAACAATAAAGGTCTGCGCCTTGTGCGCCCAGGGCTGCTGAATCGCAAATATTCCCCATACGGCCCCGAAGACAAGAATACTTGCGACTGTTCGGCGCAGAAATCCCGTGATAAAACTTGGCTTCCCGCCTTCCCCATCGTCTTCCCAGTTATTGCGGCGCTGCTTCCAGAGAAGCTCCGGGTCGGGTTCTGGATCTAAACTATTGTCCTTCTTCGGTTCCTGATTCCATTCCTTGAAACTTGTATTCTGCTCAGGCAAGACATATAGTGGCGATTGCGGCGACTCCTTAGAGGTGTCCTCCAGCAAAAGGCGGATGCGCTCCTTGCGCCGATTCTTGATATCTGATTTCTGGTCCATATCGATCCCTCCGGCGGGCTTGTTTACTTCCATTTTATGAAGCAGGGAAGTCTCTTTAGAACAAGCCTCTGGGCAGACCGGAGCGTGAAATGGCATAAAAATGGGGCCCCCGCACAATTCTAAGCGGTGGGTCCCCGTTATTTTGGCAATCCGATGAAAAACGCCTTGTTTAGCCTAATCCGAAAAATTTCTTGAATTTCTTAAAAGTACCTGGCTTGCGGTCCAGCTGCATTAGCGGCACGGCATCGCCAAGAATACGGCGGGCAATGTTGCGGTAAGCAATAGCAGCCGCTGAATCAGGATTCATAACCGTAGGTTCGCCGCTGTTTGCAGCTTTGATAACCAGTTCATCATCCGGGACAATCCCGATCAGATCGATGTTCAGTACCTGCAAAATATCTTCAATATCCAGCATATCCCCAGATTTGATCAGACCAGGACGAATACGGTTCACCACCAGCTTCGGCGACTCCACATTGGACTGCTCCAACAGCCCGATAATCCGGTCCGCGTCCCGTACAGCGGCATGCTCCGGCGTGGTAACCACGATGGATTTATCCGCACCGGCAATCGCATTGCGGAATCCGTGCTCGATACCGGCAGGGCAATCGATTAGAACATATTCATACTCTTTCTTCAGTTCCAGGACAATGTCCTTTACCTGCTCTGGAGTCACGGAGGTCTTGTCCTTCGTCTGGGCGGCGGGCAGCATGTACAGCTCATCAAAGCGCTTGTCCTTGACCAGCGCCTGATTCAGACGACAGCGGCCTTCGGCAACATCCACCAGATCATAGATGATCCGGTTCTCCAGTCCCATTACAACATCCAGATTACGCAGTCCGATATCCGTATCAACCAGACATACTTTTTTGCCCTGCAGGGCAAGTGCGGTACCGATATTGGCTGTTGTGGTTGTTTTGCCAACTCCGCCTTTACCCGAGGTTATGACAATCGCTTCTCCCATGGAGGCTACACCCCTTTAAACACATTTAAACCTTGACGTAATTTGACCATATTATGAATTTTATCAATTTGCATAGCCCCGTTTGTTAAATAGGCAAATTCCATGCTGCTCTCGCGAGTCTCCCATTCGTCCGGTGGACGGCTGATGATTTCTGCAATACGAAGCTGGGTCGGCGACAGAAGCGAAGCCGCAATAATTGCTTCTACATTGCCCTCCACTCCGGCGTGAGCCATCCCCCTCAGCGCTCCAAGAATATAAATGTCACCTGTGCAGGTTACTGTTCCTCCGGGGTTTACATCGCCGAGAAGCAAAAGATTCCCCTGATGGTGCAGTACCTGGCCGGAACGGACCATGCCACTGACCATATACAGGGCATCGCTGTCTACAGCACTATGATCTTCCAACGCCTCCACGGACCGAATCAAGAGATTGCCCTGACCTCTAAGAATGTCCAGAACGGCGTCCTTCTCTTCCTCGGATACGGGACGGCTGCCCAGCTTAACATCCACATGCACTATCGGTCCAGTCAAAATATTTTGATGGCTGTGCTCCAGCTTGAAGCGAAGCTCGCTCAGAAGATCTTCAAAGGGACACTTGTCGTCTAGCAGGAATACCAGGCCATCCTTGATGCCCTTAATCCTTACATGTTTGGATTTCACTGTCATATACCTGTCCCCCTATCCTGAATCATTCGTGCCGGGCCCCTCAAGTTCCTGCTTTTCTACGGAAGAAATTACCGACTGGCTTATGCGGTTTCTTCCTTGCGCGTCACCTTCTTCAGCTTCTCAAGCTGGGTACGGAGCGGTACATACAGGAGCAGACCGATGGCAAAATGAAAGAGCATGGAAGGCAGCATATACTCAAGAAGCGCCCAGCTGTAGGGTTCCTGATTCAAATTAAATACGCTATAGATTCCGAATAGAATCGTATCCGATAACAGACTTCCCAGCAAAACTACTGTCATCATGAGCGGCAGCGGTGCACGGGGAGCCTGGAAGATCAGACCAATCAGATAGGCCGAAACGCCCATTGCAAAGGAATGGGCGCCGAGAATCCGACCGTAAAAAACAATATCATGCAGCATACCGAAGCTAAGACCGAGAATTAATGCGGTATGACGGTGATGATAAACCGTTACAAATAAGACCACAATAAAGACCAGATTGGGGATAATCCGCATCTGCCATGCATTCGGGATCAGCCTTGGCAGAACGGTTCCTTCGAGTATGAATAAGAGGAACAACAGCAAAATACCGACCGATTTATTTACTCTCACTATTCAGCACGCTCCTGCGTGAACACGACAATCAGTTCCTTCCAATCCTGAAAATCGGCAGCAGGCTTAACCACAGCGGAGGATGTCAGGCCAAATTCGCCTACCTTCACACTTTCAACAGTCCCGATAGTCAGTCCTCGCGGATACAAGCCGCCGATGCCGGAAGACACGATTTGATCACCCGCCTTGATCGGATCACCGGGTGGAATCTTGTTCATCGTAAGTTTATTCGTCTTCGGATCATAATTCTCAATCATACCGAAGGAGGCGTTCTCTTTGCCGATGGCGGTTGCGGCAATAGCCGGCTGCGAATTGGGATCGTTCGCATTCATCATCGTCATCAGCTTTACCGTAGAGGTAAAGTTACTGACCTGACTAATCACACCGACCATTCCTTCTGTCGAGATTACTGACATATTAGGTCTGACTCCGTCTTTGGAACCGATGTCTATGACCAGCGTACTATTGTTGGGTTCAGTATTAATGCTCTCGACCTGAGCAATGCGATAGTCATAGTCATATTTCTGCTTCTGCGTCTCTGTAAACTTCAGCTTTTCCAGCAGACTAGCGTTCTGAGAAGCAATAAAGTTATATTGCGCTTTTTCCCGTGTATACTGAGCAACGACAATTTTGAGCTGTTCGTTCTCTTTGGCCAGCTTGTGCAGATTGGCGATATCTTCAAAGAAGCCCGCTACGTATCCAGCGGGCTTGTAGAATAGGCCTTGCACAAAACCGGTTGTATCCCTGACGAAGTTCTCCGGCCAGGACAAGGATTTCCTTGACCCCAGGCTGAAGCCCATGACCACGATGAACATCACCAGGGTAATAAGCAAGATGAACAAACGTTTATTACTAAATAACTTAAACAGTTTCAACACCCTCTAACAACCGTATTTCTCCCTTATCGGGGGTTGACGACCTCAGGGAAGTCCGAACTTACCGCTTGGAGCGGAAGGTAGAGCCACTGCGGGTCTTGAACAAATGAATGTTCTCAAGCGCCTTACCCGTTCCAATCGCAACACAATCAAGTGGATTCTCAGCCACAATGACAGGCATACCAGTCTCGCGAGCAAGCAGCTTGTCCAGATTACGCAGAAGCGCACCGCCACCGGTCAACACAATACCGCGGTCCATAATGTCAGCAGCCAGCTCCGGCGGGCATTTTTCCAAGGTAACTTTTACAGCTTCAATAATAGCAGTTACGGTATCCGCCAATGCTTCGCAAATCTCATCGGAGGTAATGGTCAGCGTCTTCGGCAGACCGGTTACCAGATCGCGGCCACGGATTTCCATCGTTTCAGCCTTCTCCAGCGGCAGGGCAGAACCCACATCCATCTTAAGCTGCTCAGAAGTACGCTCACCGATCATCAGGTTGTATTGACGCTTGATGTACTGAATGATCGATACATCCATCTCATCACCAGCCACACGAACCGAACGGCTTGTTACAATCCCCCCGAGAGAGATTACAGCGACTTCCGTGGTTCCTCCGCCGATATCAACGACCATGCTTCCTGTCGGTTCCCAGACAGGCAGATCCGCGCCGATAGCAGCCGCAAACGGTTCTTCAATAATGTAAGCTTCACGCGCGCCTGCTTGCTTCGTAGCATCCTCAACAGCACGCTGCTCAACAGCAGTAATGCCAGAAGGTACGCAGACCATGACGTTCGGATGGCGCTGGAACATCGAGCGCTGCTTCTGCGCTTGACGAATAAAGTATTTGATCATTGTAGCTGTTGTATCAAAGTCGGCAATAACGCCGTCCTTCATCGGACGAATGGCGCGGATGTTGCCCGGCGTACGGCCGATCATTTTTTTGGCGGATTCACCTACAGCTTCAATGGATTTCGTATCCGTATTAATAGCCACCACGGAAGGCTCTCTTACCACAATACCCTTACCGCGCAAATAGACTAGCGTGTTCGCTGTCCCCAAATCAATTCCCAAGTCTTTCGTAAAGCCACCTAACATGCTGTATTCTCCTTTTCCTAGTCAATCTTAAAAATTCTATTACATATGACCTTTTTCCTTCAAACTAACAAAACCTTTATCTCCGATAATGAGATGATCCAGAACGTCAATGCCGACAATTTCTCCCGCTCTAAGCAATCTCCCCGTCAGGGCAATATCTTCCGGACTGGGTGTAGGATCACCGCTAGGATGATTGTGCGCGCAGATAATGGAAGCGCTACTGCACTTGATGGCTGCCCGGAAGACTTCACGGGGATGCACGATGGAAGCATTCAGACTGCCCATAGATAGTGTCTCCTGTGCAATAACATGATTCTTTGTATTGAGAAAGAGGCAGACAAAATGCTCCTTCTGGAGGTAACGCAATTGCTCAGTCAAAATTTCAGCCGCATCCTGGGGACTGCGGATAATGACCGGTTCGGTCAGCCGGGAATTCGCCATGCGCCTTCCAAGCTCAATGCCAGCTTTTAGTTGCACCGCCTTGGCAGGGCCGATGCCTTTGATTTCAGTCATTTCCTTAATGCTAAGGTCTGCCAACTGACGCAAGCCACCTACCTGACTTAGAATTCTCTGCGCAACATGAATAGCCGATTCCTGATGTGTTCCCGTACGCAGCAGAATGGCCAGCAGCTCCGCTTGGCTAAGTGATTCCGCCCCATAATGCATCATGCGCTCTCTTGGTCGTTCTTCATGGGGGAGGTCCCGCAGCATAAATGTTTGCGATTCCATCCCGATCCCTCTTCCCTGTATTCTGCATTGAAGCCTTTAATTGCAACGATTAACGTTCGGGGCGAGGATATAATGAGTGGAGCAGGTTATCTTGCCAACGCTCCAGCACGTTCCGCATATGTACGATTGATGTTTACCGCAGCCCGCGCAAACTATTAACCCTAAGAAAAGATTAAAATGTCTACTCCTGTGCCTCTAATCGTTACGTCGTTCATCTAGATTTGATAATATCTTTGATTATTCGACGAATACCCTGAACATCCAACTCATTATACCACGATTCTATTCCAAGCATTGAATCATCAACTTAAGAGTGGATTTATCAATTTTAAGCGGTGAAAATCTGGTCTGTCAAATGTGTACCACAGATGTTGCCTTCCTCGCATCATTCATTGTCTGAATGGCCCTGTTGTAACGTTCCTGAATGTATGACGGACTTTCTCTTCATCCACACATCATCATGCCTCCTAAGCAAGTATAACCTAAAATAAACTCTCATAGAGAGGAATGAACATAAACAACATTTACCAATTCATATTTTCACTCCGTAAGCGCAAAAAAAGGTGCTGCAATAACTGGCACCTTATTCTGGAAATACTTCACTTCATTTGAAATGGACTGAGACCAAATTTCAAAAGAATCGGATACAGCAAATTCAAGGGCAACCCCATCACACTGTAAAAATCACCCTCAATTCTTTCGACAAAAACCGAACCTATCCCCTGTATGCCATAACTCCCGGCTTTATCAAGGGGTTCACCCGTGTTTATATATGCCCAAATCTCCTCATCGCTCATAGGTCTGAACGTAATCTGGCTAACCGTGTGGCCCACAATTGTTTCTGATTGCCCAGTGGCTGACGGGGTTGTTACTCGATACTGACCAGTCTCTCCAAGGTACGTTATCGTCTCATTGGCCTCAGGATGATCTAGTGATTCGCCAGCTGCGGTATACCGCTCATCCGTCTTCATATCGATTACGGCAACGCCACTATAGACATGATGCTTTCGCCCTTGCAACGACTGTAGCATACGGAATGCATCCTCCGCATCCTTCGGTTTGCCTAGTACGTTATCGTCCAGCACTACAATCGTATCGGAGCCGACAATAACACCGCCGGTCTCGAACCGCGACTCAGCTACACAACGTTCGTATACAGCCTGTGCTTTGCGGTGGGACAGCTGTTCTACGATCTCGGCAGGAGATAACCCCGGCTCCGTCGTTTCATCGACATCACTGACGATAACTTCATAGGGAAGGTTCAAGGAAGCAATCAGTTCCTGCCTTCTCGGGGAAGAAGATGCCAGAATAATCGTTTTCGGGTTAACAATCGACATAAATCCGGTCCCTCTTTTCATAATGTTGCATGCATTCAGTATAACAAAATGAAGGGGCAACATAAAATAATGGACTATGTGCCATCTCCATGAGTTTGGCAGCATAGTCCATTAATGAAATCTTACTTTATTTCTTCTGCTCTACTCTTCTTTCTGTACCATCTTGAACGATGTAATCGTGATCTACCGATGCTTCTTCAATATCTCCGTATGCCCAGTGATTCGGATTAACATCGGACCATGTAGGGTTAACTACACCGGCTAGCGGGCCACGGCCCACCAGACGATTAATCATCGTGACTGCTTCTGCGCGGGTCATGTTCTTTTTCGGACGGAAGGTTCCGTCTTCATAGCCCTTCAGAATACCGGCTTCTGCTGCCGAATTGATAGATTCACGAGCCCAGCTGTTGGAAATATCCGTGAAAATGTTCTTGTCCTTGCCTTGCAGATCTTTCAATCTGGCGGCAATTGCTGCCATCTCTTCTCTGCTGATAAGCTGATTTGGCCGGAATGTTCCGTCCAGATATCCGTTCATGATTCCCGCTTTCGTCACGGCTGCGATTTCTGCCGCTCCCCAGTCGCTACTAGAGACATCGGAATAAGTCGTGCCGTCCGTTTCGGATTTTGCCAGATGGAAGACTCGGAACAGTACAGCCGCCACTTCTTGACGGGTTATATTCTTCGCCGGCTTAAAGGTACCATCCGGGTATCCATTGATGTACTTCTCATGATGCTGTGAATCTTGAGGGGTAGAAGGATTCACAGGAATCCCCAGCGTCGTAAACGTAAGACTTTCTGATGGCTTGGTTTCTACTCCACCAACGATAGCCGATACGGTGAAACTGTGTTTTGTTCCTGCTTCAAGCCCTGTAATTTCATAATGAGTACCAGTAATTCCGGAAGCAATAAGCTTTCCATTATCGTAAATATTGTAGGAGGATGCCCCCGTTACCGCAGTCCAGCTCAGAGTTACTCCCGTTTGTGTACCATTGCCTGCTGTCAGGCCTCCAGGCGCATTATTACGCGTACTACCATTATCCGTGCTTCCCGAATTGCCTGAGCCAGAGTTCGACTCCTTGAGCGGCTGCATAGAGAAGCTAAACTGCACCAGACTTTGACCCACGTGAATGATTCCGTTTTGAATATAACTGTCCGAATCAGGATCAGGAGTCACACTGGTTTGCTCTGTTAATGTGTTAAACGTGCCGTATCCCGGTTTCGTAGCCACAATGTAATAATCTCCATCCGGGAATACCATCCAAGCATACTCTCCAGCTGCATTCGTGACTTGCGGGTTATGATTTTGATTAGGCTCAAAGCTCAGCAACTCCGGCAAGACTACAAGCGTATTCGGAGTACGTCCCTTCTGCTTGTTAAGTTCAGTATCCGCCCAGTACAGGTTCATAGATACTCCGCTCACTGGTTGACCCGTAACTGCATCTTTTACAATGCCATAAGGATCAATCAAGGAGTACACTACGCTCATTTCCCCGTTTTGACTCACGTTCACGGTTACTGCAGGTCCGGCTAAAATGGTTCCATCCGCAGCCTTAATCTGATACGCGACAACATATTGTCCCTGCGGTACATCATTCACATCAAAGCTGCCGTTTGCATCAAGTACAATCTGTGATTTAAAGTTATTTGCACCTGTGCCTTGCACGATAGCGCTGACGTTTCCGTTTCCAAACAAACTTCCTAATGTCGGTTGTGGATTCCCGTTATTGGCAGGGTTTTGTGCGATTAGCAGCTGGCCCGTTATTTTGTTGGCAGCAGTAAAGGTTTGTTCCGTTCCGTTTAAAGTCCCCACTTGGGCAGTTTGCGTTTGATTAATGATCACTGTCTGATTGCCAATGGTTACAGGGGTTTGAATATTCATACTATAATTCCAATTCCCCCGCGGCACATAAATCTGGTACGAGCCATCCGCCCCAGTTGTTACTTCTTGGGAGAAATCTATGATTCCATCCCCGTTAAAATCTGCTGATACAGAGACAACCGCTCCTGCTATTGGTTTGCCTGTCGTGCTGTCCGTTAGAATACCATGAACCGAAGCAGGCATATAGTGGACTGCTATGCTTGTCTGCGCAGTAAGCCCTGCCGAGTCGACGGCCGAGGCAGTGATCGTATTATGGACGGGTAACACACCTGAAATTGCAGGTGCAGTGAACGTTACTGTCGCAGTCCCGGTTGAATCTGTCACAGCACTTTGCGTAGTGTTTCCGATCCCTTGGAATGTAATGGTTTTACCCTCTACAGGATTTCCATCTACCAAACGGATAGCGCTGGCTTTCAGTGTAACTAGCGACTGTCCATCTCCTACAACAGAAGCTGGAGAAGCCGTGAGATCCAGCCTAATGTCAGGGATACCGGCTTGCACCGTAAAGACTGCCGAAACAGACTTACCGTCATATTGCACCATAATCACGGCGGTTCCCTCAGATATAGCCGTAACAATACCACTGTCATCAACCGTTGCAACAGATGGATCTGTTGTACTGTAAATAGCTTTATCTGTCACATCCAAAATACTTTGGTCGGAGTATACTGCTGTTGTAACGAGAGCTTGACTAGCTCCGACTTGAATCAGCTCATTACTTGGATTAATCAACAAATCAACAACATATTGCGCTGGTGTTGGCACCTTAATATCGCCTGCTGTCAGGATGATCAGCTTGAACGATACCACCTTATTGTTGCTGTCCACTTCATACACACCAATATATTTGTTCGTTATCGGATCCACGCCGGTGATATCTGCACCAGGCGTGTAAGGGTCTGTTACCCCCGCTCCTGTTGGTGCTGCATCCCCTACATTTGGTGTAGGAATTAGGGTAGAGGACACTTTTGTCACGAGGTGGTTACCCGCTCCTACGGATGTCGTCACCTTCGTTGTATTTGGGTTCGTTCCCGGCGATGGTGATGCAGGCAATGTTGGCGCCTGAGTTGGGACAGGCACCTTAATATCGTCTGCTGTCAGAGTGATCAGCTTGAACGATACCACCTTATTGTTGCTGTCTACTTCATACACACCAATATATTTGTTCGTTATTGGATCCACGCCAGTGATATCTGCGCCAGGCGTATACGGATTCGTTACTCCCGTTCCTGTTGGCGCTACATCCCCTACATTTGGTGTAGGAATAAGGGTAGAGGTTACTTTCGTCACGAGGTGGTTACCCGCTCCTACGGATGTCGTCACCTTCGTCGTATTCGGGTTCGTTCCCGGCGATGGCGATGCTGGCAATGTTGGCGCCTGAGTTGGGACAGGCACCTTAATATCGTCTGCTGTCAGAGTGATCAGCTTGAACGATACCACCTTGTTGTTGCTGTCTACTTCATACACACCAATATATTTGTTCGTTATCGGATCCACGCCGGTGATATCTGCACCA
>NZ_JBHRYW010000023.1:28343-44169 GCF_042649265.1 Paenibacillus sp. GCM10012306
GCTTGAACGATACCACCTTGTTGTTGCTGTCTACTTCATACACACCAATATATTTGTTCGTTATCGGATCCACGCCGGTGATATCTGCACCAGGCGTGTAAGGGTCTGTTACTCCCGCTCCTGTTGGCGCTGCATCCCCTACATTTGGTGTAGGAATTAGGGTAGAGGACACTTTTGTCACGAGGTGGTTACCCGCTCCTACGGATGTCGTCACCTTCGTCGTATTCGGGTTAGTTCCCGGCGATGGCGATGCAGGCAATGTTGGCACTGGTCCTGGAGCGGTAACATTGACTGATGCTGAAGGCGCGGATTGTACATTGTTCTTCACTGCCGTTACAGTGTAATTATGGCTTGTTCCTGCAGCCAATCCTGTCACAGCGTAACTCGTGTTATTCACAGTTGTAAGCAGTGTTCCGTTGTCAAATAGCTGGTAAGAAGTGGCACCAGTCACAGCGCTCCATGTTAACGTTGCCCCTGTGTTGGTTACAGCGCTTTTCGCCAAGTTTATAGGGGAAGGTGGAATATCCTGGGAACTGTATGCTCCCCCCTCGACAATTGCCGTTACTTTCCCAGGAGTCACGTTAGGTGTCGAGCCCATATTCAGCAACACCTGTGCCTGTCCATTAGCATTTGCATTTATTACTACTGGTACAGGTGTAATCGGTTGTCCGTTAAGATCTTCAATGGTTCCACTATCCGCTTTAAGCGTAATAGGAACGTTGCCTACCGGATTACCACTTGAATCCTTTGCCGTTACTGTCAATTGTGTTTTGCCTGGCTTGCTATTAGCAGCAGTTGCCATTGTCACGGAAATAGGTGCTTGCTGGTATGTTGTATTAGGATCAGCCGTATCAATCGGATCAACATTATTGGTAAAATACCAATTCAAGATATCATGATTCTCCCAAGCTCCACCAGTCGAAGCCGTAAAACCAGCAAAAACAGAATCTTGGTTCTTAAAAATCATCCCCAGATCAACGTTACTCACATCTAGTGCCTTTATTGCCGTGTTTCGATTATTTAAACCCTTATTAATGTAAACTTTCACATTCTTTGTAGAGCCGTCATAGTCTATCCAAGCATGATAGACTGAACCGTCCTTTAACTTGTATCCTCTCGGAAGTAAGTCATAGGTTGGAAGTGTATTATTAATATTACCGTTTACGCCAAGCCCGATATAGCTATCGCTTGGATCACCTAGTTCCGTATTTCTGTAAGTATCGAACTTAACTGCAAAGCTCGGAGTAATTCCGCTATATCCAATTCCGCTGCCGACTGTACCGGCATTACTTTGCATGGTTTGAACCGTAAAAGTAATCCCATCAGCACCAGGCAATCCTGAAGGATTATTTATTGCAGCATCAAATCCTCTAGCAAATCCCTGCTCGGTAAACCGAAAGGAGAAATAGGTACTGAAAGAAAAATTATTTTGACTATAAATTCTCTGCTTGCTGAATACAGTACCATAATACGATCCACCGGCACGACCATCCGCTCCTGAAGTTAAACGAAGGATGCGTTTGGGACTGACCTTCGTATCAAGTACAGCAGCACTTCTGCCGTTTAAAGAAAATATACTACTAATATTGCTATCAGAAAAATCATCATATTTGAACGTCACCCACTTGGTTGTAGCCGCTGGAGCGGCTCCTGCCGGCAAAGCGGGGGTAATTATACCAAAGAACAATGCCGATAACAGGACATACGATATAAATTTTTTAAACGTTTGTTCCATAATACTTCAACCCTCTCTTCCCTTTTAAAGCAACAGCATGAGTCAATTCAAACCTATTGCTTAAGTTAAAATATTCCTTGTTCACACGACTTTGTATTTTGCTAAATACGAAATCCCCAGTCGACAACTCCACACCCTTTCTGTCGAAAATAGTACTTTTTTCCCTATTTCTACCGGAACTTTTTAACCATAGCACACCGTTCTGAGCAGATTCTGAGCAACAAAAAAAGCGGCCTACGCCTACGACTCATCGTCGGCGCTGCCGCTGTATATCCGGGACCATAATCCCACCAATTACTCCATCGGTGACATTCCCAGACCTTATTGCAATCATGTAGAACCTTTATCACATTCAAGAAGACGAGGAAAGGGGAGAATTAGAATTACCTCCAAAAGCCTAACTTCACCCGAATCACGCCTACTCTTCTGTCTACACCTCCCCTTCATTCCTTCTCGCTTACCGCCTGCGGTACAGCCAGACAGCTATTATGATACCCAGTAGACTCAGTATGCCCAGTTTAAATTGAATAGTGATGTCGTAACTGATGATGTCAAAATCGGCTTGCGGCGACCATTTTAGCACCGTCGATTTTGTAAGAAAAGATAGCGCCTTTACAGGTTCCAGCAGCTTGGCTATCCAAGCACCAGTAAGCCAGCCCAGAATTAGAAATAACAGCAGTATTCCTACATTTTTCTTCTTCATGTCCGTCTTCCCTCACCATTTTTTTAGAACCAACTCTTAATCCTGATTCGCCAGCTATGCCAAAAAATCCTCCCTATCATAAGTTGCCTGAATAGAAAGGATTTATAGGTTAAGAGAGATTGGCTCCCATGGCGACCAATAGTTTTTTCTGGCCGGTTAGAAAATCCATCATCGAGCCTTGTACTTCCCATAGCAGGCCGCCAGCTTTGCTCTTATTATACTCGGCGAGTGCTGAGATGCCCTGGTTCATTGACTTCTCCAGCGAGGTGCTGAGGGCCTGTGCCTCCGGCGAAAGCGACTGCTCCAAGCCCTTGGCTGCCTCCTTCCACTGAAGGTGAAGATCGCTGATAGCGGCAGCCGCTGCGGTATCTGGTTGTCCCGTGCTGAGCAATGCGGCAGACAGACTGCTGAGCTCTCCCAGCAGCTTGCCGCTGGCCGTGAAGTAGCCTTCCACTGTCTCGGCATTCCCGGCATAAGCCAGCCGCTCTACAGCTGGCAGCGTTACTTCCCGCACATACAGCTCAATGCCCTGATTCTTCAGGCCGCCGCTAAGCAGCTTGGCCTGTTCCCGGTCTGGCGACAGGCCTGCATATACGCGATTGCCATCATTCGGGTCAACCTCTGCCGCCAGTCCGGCGTCAAGCAATTCCTTCCGGGCTTGAGAAGCACCATCTGGCGAGCTGAAGACGCCATACTGAAGCAGGTAGTAACTCTGTGGTGTAATATGCACAGGAATAGTGTTCACTCCTGGATTTCCGTTCTCCGCCAGGGGCAGCCCTGAAGTCCCTGTGCCAGCAGGGTCCACGGTCTTGTCACTGTTCTGAGCCCCCACGGCAGCAGTGCCAGTGACAGGCGTATTACCGCCACCGCCGGGAGTTCCTCCATTGAAGAAGGAAAGAGCGGTGTAGCTTAGCAGCAGGCCCGTACCTAATGCGCCGGCCACGGAGAGCGCAAATTTCCACCAATACGAGGGACGGCGGGAACGATACGCACCCCCGTACCCGCTACCCGCCTTTTCACCGTCGTATTCGTAGTGTTCCGGAACAGGATCGAAAGCCTGCTGGGTTGGGATTTTGCGCGAACGCCATTCTTCTTCCTCTTCAATGAAAGGGAGTGGAGTGCGCCGGGAATCCCACAGGTCAGGAGGTGTATTACCATGAAAGAAAGTCTGCCGTTTCGGCAATCTGCCACTGTCCTCCGGCATCTTCTCTACATCCTGCCGCCTCGGCATTGCGCCTCTGTCCTCCTCTATCTGCTCTACATCCTGCCAGCGGTAATCTTTCGTGCCGGCCGGATAGCCGTAAATGGGCTGGGACGCGGTTCCACGTAAGGTGAGCGGTTCCGGCTCAAGTACCCAACCGTGGTCCAGAAAATCGTCCTCCTGCTTCAGCGGTTCAGTCTTATATTCCTGAGCCGTCCCGACACTGCTACTGGAGCGGCGTTCTTCTTCCTTCGGCCACGGCTTGTCCTTGTCAACATCGAACCGGAATGTCATTCTCCCGTTATTCACTGCCCGCACCTCACCTTATCTGTTCTATATCAAAAGATATGATAGAAGATAGGGAGATATGCTATATCTTATAGAATTTGCAGTCACTCCAGAGACACAGCGTCACTCAGCCCCGACATTCCGGTATGATGTTTTCCTGCTACGAATCAATCCCTTATCTCGATCCTTAAGGTCACTTTCCATATGAAAAATACAAGCTCGTCCCCTTTACGTGCACGCTCTCTTCGCATATTATGTTAAAATAACGCCGTATGTTACGTTGAGGGTACAAGCTTAAATCTTGATCCCGCAGTCAACATTTTAGGGGTTAAACTTACATTCTCTATCACATTAGGAGGGCTTTTTCTGCAACAGACAATCAAAGCAGCAATCGTAGGCTATGGCAATCTTGGAAAAGGTGTGCGCAAGGCGATTGCCCAAAGCGCGGATATCGAGCTCGTCGCAATTTTCACTCGCCGGGAACCCGGACAAGTGGAAGCCGGTGAAGCCGGTGTGAAATTCGAGCATATTTCAGCCGTTGAGCAGTATAAAGGTAAAGTTGATGTCATGATTCTGTGTGGTGGTTCCGCTACCGATCTGCCAGAGCAGACCCCTGCAATCGCAAGCTTGTTCAATACAGTGGACAGCTTCGATACACATGCCAAAATCCCTGAATTCTTTGCTGCCGTGGATGCCGCAGCCAAACAAGGCGGCACACTCAGCGTAATCTCTACTGGCTGGGACCCAGGCCTCTTCTCAATGAACCGCCTGCTCGCCGAATCCATTCTGCCTGAGGGCAAGGAATATACCTTCTGGGGCAAAGGCGTAAGCCAAGGTCACTCCGATGCCATCCGCCGTGTACAAGGCGTCAAAGCCGGCGTACAATATACCGTTCCTGTTCAAGAGGTTATCGATGCCATCCGTTCCGGAGAAACACCGGAGCTGACTACACGCGAGAAGCATCTTAGAGAATGTTATGTTGTGGCTGAGGAAGGTGCAGACCGCGAAGCGATCCGTGCCGAAATCGTCAACATGCCTAACTATTTTGCCGATTATGATACTACAGTTACCTTCATCACGGAGGAAGAGCTGGCCGCACAACACAGCGGAATTCCGCATGGCGGCTTTGTTATTCGCAGTGGTGTTACCGGCGAAGGCACAAAACAAATTGTTGAATTCGGCCTCAAGCTGGAAAGCAATCCTGAATTCACAGCCAGCGTTCTCGTAGCATATGCTAGAGCTGCTGTCCGCCTAAGCAACGAAGGCCAAAGCGGAGCAAAAACCGTGTTCGATATCCCACTGGGACATCTCTCGCCGAAATCGGCGGAAGAATTGCGTCGTAATCTGCTGTAGTCCCAGCTACACAAACAACCCGCAACAGATGGCAAGCCTCTTGCCTTTCTGTGCGGGTTGTTTTATTTAAAGCGTCGGTCCAATCTTATACAAGGCCAAGTACTTTCTGCTTGATGTCCGTAAATTCATAATGCTTCAGCAAAGTCTGGAATGCCCGGTCGGCGATAATGGCACCCATTTCCTGATCCAGTAACAGGGTTGTAATGCTGTCCGCGATCTCCTCGAAGGTCTTTGCAGTCAGGATATTCCGCTTATGCTCGCAGATCAGGGTCTCTGAGCCACGAAACGTTGTGACAACAGGTGTTTTTAACGCCCATGACTCCAGAATTTCTGGACGAGCTTCTATCCCTTCTAGCAGAGGGGCGAACAAGACCTTGGATTGACGTATGTAATGAATCGCCTCGTCTGTAGAGGCTGCAATGAAGACATTCTCCTCTTCCTTAAATGATTCCAAAACTTCAAGTTCCAGTGCATTACTGGTGATATAGAATTTAGCACCGGACACCTTCGCCCGAACCGCCGGAAGAATATTCTGTTGAAAGAGTAGTGCTGCACGTTTCCCTTGCGGGGTACTCATATTCCAGTGAAGCACAACCCCGTCTTCTTTAACCTTTGGTCCTGCTTGCTCATATTTATCAAGTTTGATAAACGAGGGGACCACCTGCACCTTTCCAGCATCTTCGAAAGACACCGCTTTGAATGAAAGGGCATCCCATTCCGAAGCAGCTAGAAGTAATGCTGTCTTGTTCATGGTTCGCAGCATGTCCTTACGCAACCGCGCAGCATTTAGATGGTCATAGGGCTTAATGAAGATTCTTTTTCTCGCCGTCCTTTGATAGGTGCGTCCAGTCCGTGGCTGGAAAGCATCCATGATCAAGGTAATCCCAGGCTGCACCCGGTTCAGAACATCCAGATAACTGCCGGGAAGATTATATGATAAGAAGGCATGACTGTATGAATTCATATGGCAAAGCTCGGCGATGGCGAGTTTCATTTCTTTGTTGGTATTTCCCGGATAAAACCGTCTTCCCGGCGTATAAAGTGTGTCCTGCTTCTTCCCACGTATAGGGCCCTTCATCTTGACTTGATGAACCGTGAGCGAACTCCCCGCTTCCGGGAGATCACCCGGATGATAATTACCATACAAGAGTAAATCAACATCATATTTCTCCAATAAAATCTCAAGAAGACTTCTCGTTCTGATCCAGCCTTCGCTATCCTCCTGGCCATGGATACGGGCGGACAGGAATAATAATCTCTTACGCATGTATTTCGACTCCTTGTTGCTCTATAGAAATGTTAGCTTCCAATATATTCGCACACAAAAAAGCAGGATCACTAAGCATCCCGCTTCTATCTATGAAACTTTAGATGCATTCCTATAGTAACTCATTTTTCGCCAAAACGCTGTCGATTTATAGGAGCAGAGAATTATTTTTTAGATGGATATGGGTATACGTTGTATAACTTGTCCCTGTAGTGTTACAACACATCCTTTATTATTAAAAAATGAAAAATAGTCCCTGTATGCCTTCTAGTAGTTGAGGACTACAAAAAAACACCCCTTAAAGGTAACGGAATAACATCTGTTATCCCGGGTATCCTTTAAGAGGTGTGATTCAAACGGAAATCTCCGATTCTCTTGTTGGCTTCTGCCTGATGTTAGCGTTTCTTCAATTGATCCGCCAGCGTATAACCCACTTTCCAGATATCGCCTGCGCCCATCGTAATCACAAGGTCGCCGGATGCGATCCGGTCCTGCAAATCGTTCACAACATCTTCCTTGGTAGGCAGATGCCGTGCGCCGCTGTTGCTGTTCTGCTTGATCAGCTCCACCAGCTTCGCCGAGGTTACACCTTCGATCTGCTTCTCCCCGGCCGGGGAGTAGATGTCGGTGATGATCACTTCATCCGCTTCACTGAAAGCCCTGCTGAAGGCATCCAGCAAGAAGAAAGTGCGGGTATATCGTTGCGGCTGGAATACAGCAATGATCCGCTTGCCGGTTGCCTTGGCTGCACTGATAGTTGCCTGAATCTCAGTCGGGTGATGTGCATAGTCATCAATGACAAGGATATCATCCACTTCTCCGAGAACCTGGAACCGGCGCTTGGCACCATGGAAATTGACAATGGCCTTGGCAATATCCTCGAACGGTATTCCAGCCTTGAGACAGGTGATCACTGTAGCCATCGCATTGTACAGGTTGTGTTGTCCCGGTACGGACAATTCAATACGACCTAGCACCTCACCATAACCGTTCATCGTGAAAGACACCTGTCTGTCGCCCAGCACGATGTCAGTTGCAATGTAGTCCGCAGTCGGCGAATGGATACCGTAAGTCGTCACATCGCCCTTCACTTCCGGCAAGAGAGAGATCACATTCTCATCATCCGCGCATACGATAGCAGTGCCATCTTCACGCAGCTGGTTCATAAACTGCACGTAAGCAGCTTTTAGGCGGCCAAAGTCTCCGCCGTAATTCTCCAAATGGTCGGCTTCGATGTTCGTGACAATACCAAGCCAAGGGTGATACTGCAGGAACGAACCATCGCTCTCGTCCGCTTCTGCAACGACATACTCCCCTTGTCCTGCTTTGGCATTCGTACCGATATTCATAATTTCCCCACCGATGATATACGTAGGGTCCACACCGCATTCTTCCATAACCAAAGCGATCATGGATGAGGTTGTGGTCTTACCGTGAGCGCCGGCAACAGCGACACCTTTCCGTTCATTCAGCAGCCGGCCCAGCATTTGCGAGCGGTGTAGAACCGGAATCTTCAGCCGTTCCGCCTCGACCCATTCCACATTGTCGTTGGACAAAGCGGTAGAGTAGACGACTAAGTCCGCTCCTTTTACCTGCTCAGCGGTATGTCCAATATAGACCTTCGCGCCTTTGGCAATCAATTTTTCCGTTAATTCCTGCGACGCGACATCAGAGCCGGTCACCGTATATCCCATTTCTAGCATTACCCGGGCAATCGCGCTCATACCATAGCCGCCGATCCCTATAAAATGCACACGTTCAGTAGTATCCAACAGTTCGTCACCAGCCTTTTTCAGAATCGGGTTGCTGCAAAATCGCACCGCGCACATCAGATATTAAATACAGCGTGCCGGAGACCACAGCCAGGTCTTCCTGAGCTGTCGTCGACTTCAGCAATTGCAGCGCTTTGTCCCAATCACGTTCTACTATAATCACCAAATTTTCTTTGGCATATTTCTCCCGCAGGCTCTCTGCAATCGCCTGCAGTTCTTCCGCGTCCATTTTCTTCCGGAAATCCGGTTCGGTCAGGATGAGCGTATCCACTATAGGCAGTATATGCTTGAAATACGATTCATGATGCTTATTTGCCAGCATACCCATAAGCAAATTTAATTTATCGTATTTATAGAACTGCGGAAGGCTCTTGGCGAGAGTTTCTGCCCCTTCCGGATTGTGGGCACCATCCAGTACAATCCGCGGAACGGTGCTGACTTCTTCCAGTCTTCCGGCCCAGAAGGTGCGGCGGAAGCCTTCCTGCACATCTTCGTCATCCAGCATGAACGCCATATACTGCCGCAAGGATTCTAGCGCCATCATGGCTCCGGCAGCATTGCTGCATTGATGCTCACCCTTCAAGCCGATGCTGAGCTCAATCGATCGGAAAGGACCTTTGAACATAAAGGTCTGCAGGCCCTCGCGAATTCCGGTGACTTCATAGCTGAAGTCTTCTCCGGCAAGGTAGAGCTTGGAGCGGCATTCAGCCGCCTTTTTCTTGAGCACCGCTACCGCTTCCGGTTGAGTCACACAGCTAACCACAGGTACGCCGGGTTTGATGATTCCGGCTTTCTCTGTGGCAATCTGCTCCAAGGTATCTCCTAGCACATCGGTATGGTCGAAGCCCACGTTGGTAATGATCGAGACGATTGGGGTAACTATGTTCGTTACATCCAGCCTTCCCCCAAGCCCCGTCTCCCATACGACAACGTCGGGATAGGCATGCTCCGCATAGTAGACAATCGCTAGTGCTGTCGCTACCTCAAACATGGTAGGCGAACCAAGCTCACTGGCTGCAATTTCTTCCACCAGCGGATGCAAGATATTCGCCACTGCTGTCAAGGTCTCCTCAGGAATATCCTCACCGTTATACTGAAACCGGTTCGTAAACTTCGTAATGTACGGTGAGGTAAAGGTTCCTACGGTATAACCGCTTTGGAGCAAGGTGCTTGTCAAAAATGCACAGGTCGAACCTTTACCGTTCGTTCCCGCTACATGAATAAACTTCAGCCGACGATGCGGATTGCCCAGCCGTTCCATCATCAGTAGAATCCGCTCCATCCCGGGGCGGATTCCGAATGGAATCAGGCTGTTAATCCAGTCTACGGCTTCTCTATATGTCCCAAGAGGGGCGTTACTTCCGCCCCGGATCATGTCTTCCATGTCTTTTATCCTCTCAGCTCTGCGATGCGGGCAAGAACCTTTTCCCGTTTGGCGGAATAATCGGCCTGCTTCGCCCGTTCCTCTTCGATGACTTTTGCTGGAGCCTTGGCCACGAAGCCTTGATTGCTCAGCTTCTTCTCCACGCGCTCAACTTCGCTGTTCAGCGTCTGTACTTCTTTTTCCAGTCGGGCAATTTCCTGATCAATGTCAATCAGTCCTGACAGCGGCAACAGCAGCTCAGCGCCAGTAACTACAGCCGACATCACCTTGCCCTCGGTTACCGGATTCAGGCCGGCCGCGAACGAGGAGGTGTTGCAGAAGCGGCTGATGTAATTGTCGTTACGCTGAATGATGCCCAGAATGTCTTCATTTCCGGCTTTAACGATGAGGTCAACTTTCTTGCTCATCGGCACGTTCACTTCTGCCCGGATATTACGGACAGCGCGGATGATATCCATCAGAATGTTCATCTCCGCAACAGCTTCGGCGTTCTCCAGTGCCTGGTCATATTCCGGCCAAGCCGCAAGGGTGATTGTCTCTCCTTCATGCGGCAGATGCTGCCAGATCTCTTCCGAGATGAACGGCATGAACGGATGGATCAGACGCAGTGTACGATCAAGCGTATAAGCCAGAACCGATTGCGTCTTCGATTTGGCAGCTTCATTCGTACCGTACAGATTCAATTTGGCGAACTCGATATACCAGTCACAGAGATCGTCCCAAATGAAGTTGTACAGCACACGGCCCGTCTCGCCGTATTCGTACGCGTCAATTAGACGCGTAATTTCGCGAGAAGTTTCGTTCAGCCGGTGCAGAATCCAGTGGTCTGCTGTGCTCAAATCACCTGTAATGTCGATATCCTCGAAGGAAACACCCTCCAGATTCATCAGCGCAAAGCGCGACGCATTCCAGATCTTGTTGGCGAAATTACGTGCCTGCTCTACCTTCTCTATACGGAAGCGCAGATCCTGTCCTGCAGTAATACCTGTGGAGATCATGTAACGTAATGCGTCCGCGCCGTACTTCTCGATAACCTCAAGCGGGTCGATACCGTTACCAAGCGATTTGGACATTTTGCGTCCTTCGGCATCACGTACAAGCCCGTGAATCAACACATCCTTGAACGGCTTCTTGCCGGTGAATTCCTGAGAGGAGAAGATCATCCGCGCTACCCAGAAGTAGATAATGTCATAGCCGGTAACGAGCACGTTGTTCGGGAAATAACGCTCCAGATCGCTGCTCGTCTCATCCGGCCAGCCGAGTGTGGCGAACGGCCACAGGTTCGAGCTGAACCAGGTATCCAGTACGTCCTCATCCTGCTTCAGGTCATTCAAGCCGCTCGCTGCTTGTGCTTCCTCTTCGCTCATGGCTACGAATACTTCGCCAGTGGATTCGGAATACCAGGCCGGAATTCTGTGTCCCCACCAGAGCTGACGAGAAATACACCAGTCGCGAACATTTTCGATCCAGTTCATGTAGGTCTTCTCAAAGCGCTCAGGCACAAAGTTAACGCCTGTTCCGTCCTTCTGCGCGCTGATCGCTTCCTCTGCCAGCGGCTGCATTTTTACAAACCATTGGGTGGACAGATACGGCTCGATCACGGCGCCAGAACGCTCGCTGTGTCCTACTTGGTGCACATGATCTTCGATGGATACAAGAACGCCTTGCGCCTTGAGGTCAGCCGTAATTGCCTTGCGGGCATCGCTACGGTCCTGCCCTTGATATGGACCTGCTTCGGCGTTCATGGTGCCGCTCTCGTCCATCACGTTGATCTGTGGCAGATCGTGACGTAGTCCTACTTCGAAGTCGTTCGGATCATGTGCTGGTGTAATTTTCACCGCGCCGCTACCGAACTCTTTGTCAACATATTCGTCCGCAATCACCGGAATCTCGCGTCCGATTATTGGCAGAATCAGTGTCTTCCCAATCATATCTTGGTAACGCTCGTCCTCAGGATGCACCGCTACAGCTGTATCGCCCAGCATCGTCTCTGGACGGGTGGTAGCTACCGTAATATAACCGCTGCCGTCCTTAAGCGGATAACGGAGGTGGTACAAATGGCCGTTAACTTCCTTGTACTCTACTTCGATATCAGACAGCGCTGTGCGGGCAGCCGGGTCCCAGTTAATAATCCGTTTGCCTCTATAGATCAGGCCCTTCTCATAAAGCTTCACGAAGACGTGGCGCACCGCATGGGACATGCCCTCGTCCAGCGTAAAGCGTTCGCGGGAGTAATCAAGCGACAGCCCCATTTTTGCCCACTGCTCATGAATGACTTCAGCATATTGGTCTTTCCACTCCCACACTTGCTCCAGGAACTTCTCACGTCCAAGATCGTAGCGGCTAATTCCCTGCTCTCGTAGCTTCTGCTCCACTCTCGTTTGAGTCGCAATACCGGCATGATCCGTTCCCGGCAGCCACAGTGTATCGTAACCCTGCATCCGTTTCGTACGGATGAGAATATCCTGCAGCGTATTAACGAGTGCATGGCCAATATGCAGCATGCCCGTTACATTCGGCGGGGGAATAACAATACTGTAGGGTTCTGCTTCCGGCCGCAGTCCAGCCTTAAAAAACTCATTTTCCATCCAGTAGCGGTACCACTTATCCTCAGCCGCCTTGGGATCATATGTCGTCGGCATTCCGTTCTTGGAATCCTGGGCTGCGGCGTTATCTGCCGCCACATCCTGCTGACCCGCCAGCTCCTCAGATGCCTTGTTGTTGTGTTCAGCCATTTCTATACCCTCCATTTACATCGTTTGATTACAGCTATACCTGATTTAGATTGCAAAAAAAAACAAAAAAGGCCCTTCGTCTCAAAGGACGAAAGGCCATTCTTTCGCGGTACCACCTTTGTTTCGCACCAATGGAAAAATAAAACTCCGCTTCACAGCCTGAAAAGACCTGAAGCCCAGTGCGACACCTCGTACAGATAACGGCTGCTACCGGCCACTTCCTAACCTGGATTTCACGAAAATGAAAGACAAGCTCAGAGGGGCGACTCCGGGGCGACTTCGGGGGCTGAATCCTGCGGAATTTCACAGCAATTACAATTCCGCTCTCTGAAGGGCTGACCGCCTACTCTTCCCGTTCCCAGTCTTTGACTAAATAGTGCTTACTCCATAATACATTTAGAGTCAAACATAGTCAACCTGGGCAAGTGCAGCGTTTTTTACGGAATATACAAAACCTGACCTTCTTCAACGCTCTGCCCGCTGAGCCGGTTATAGAGACCCAGTTCACGAGCGCTGAGCTGGTATTTCTCGGCAATCGTATCGAGCGTCTCTTCCCGCTGTACAATGCATAGCCGGACTTTCCGGAACAGGTTGCTGTTACCCGAAGAACTGATGAACCGGCTTTTCCATTCCGTACCATTGCCGACCTCAGGTACAGCAGCGGCCTCTGAAACTGGCTCCTCAACCGGAAGAGCCTCCTGCTCCTTGCGAGTCTTGCTAGAGCCTAGCAACGAAGAGAACGTAAGATGTTCTTTTTCCTTCGTGACTTCTTCCTTCTTGCTGCCCAGTGCCACCTTGAGATCTTGTTTCTCCTCATGGGGAGCCTCACTTTCGTGGGACACCAAATCTGCAACTGGAACAGGCTGCGCCTCGGGAAGCGTTGTCTCCGCCTGATTGGCCTCTGCTTGTTCAGAGGAATGAACAGCGGCTAGTGATGGCTCTTCTGCAGCCTCCGAATTTGAACCGCTGACAGCAGCGTTATTCTCAACTTCCGGGGAGAGCAGCTCAGTCGCGGGCTGTCCTGTCTCCTCCCGAATCCAATGCTCGGAACTCAGCCAGTTACCTGCAGGTGATGATGATGCTTCAGTGAACTGAGCTTCGGTGAACTGCGCTTCAGTGAATTGGGCTTCAGTGAACTGAGTTTCAGTAAACTGCGGACTGCCAGACTGCGAATCTGTTGTCGACTCCAAACTATGTGTGAATACCCGGGGTTTCTGCTCTTTGCCCTGTGAATGAACAGTTGGCTCCTCAGCAGCAACAGGGTCGGCCGATACTGCAAAAGCCACAGACTCAGCAGCGGTAAACTTCGGATTTTCCGCTCCCGCAAAAGTATTCTCGCGCTCCTCTATCGAAGTATCCTCTGCTGCACCTTCGCCAAAGGTCCAGATCGAATTCTCATACAGCGCATCCCCTTCGGGCGGATTGTCAGCAGAGACCTGGTTCGTTCTCTCTTCAGCAGCAGGAGAATAGGCTACCGTGTACTCTTCTTCCTGCCAGGCCGGCACAGCCTCTGTGCCTTCGATCCCCCGCAGGGACAGCACACCCGTAATATTCACCGTGCGCATCGTGAGCAGATCAATATCAAAATTCTCAATCTCCACCCCTATGTCTTCAAGCGAGCTGATCCGTGTCAGCGGAACTGTAATTTCAACGGGAATCGCATGGTCGAGACGCTGCGTTAGATCTTCTTCGCTCCGGTAAAGACCGGTAAGCAGCAATTGACCGTACAGCTCAGCCCGATCCTCCCGCTGAATCACCTGGATGTCCGGAAGCAGTTCGACCTCTTCCAACTCTGCTATTCCAGGCAGCTCTGCAGGCAGGTGAATCCGTTCATAAATATCAAACCGCAAGCCGTGAGACTGGTCAAACACGGGAAATGTCCTCCTTCTTGGCATAATCTAACCCTGAGACAAGCCCAGAGCATAAGCCCAAAATGTTACTCCCCTCATGTATATGCTTTAAACAGAGAGGCATGACAACTTTGACTGCCCTAGGCGGACAGGATAATTTAAAGAGCCATAATAACAACAACCTATTGTATGCCTTCATGATCCAGCGGGTACCGGGTAAGTGCGGCATTTGAGCAAGAGATGACTGGGGGCTGAAGCAGCGTTGGGTGGGATGGGTGTGACAAAAAAGGACCGAGGGTTCGAGTTACACTTGGCGCAACGGGTATGACAAAAAAAGACCGGAGGCTCGGGCTACACTTGGCGCAACGGGTATGACAAAAAGACCGGAGACTCGGGCTACACTTGGCGCAACGGGTATGACAAAAAAGACCGGAGGCTCGGGCTGCACTTGGCGCAACGGGTATGACAAAAAAAGACCGGAGGCTCGGGCTACACTTGGCGCAACGGGTATGACAAAAAAAGACCGGAGACTCGGGCTGCACTTGGCGCAACGGGTATGACAAAAAGGGCCACCAGTAGTCTCTGGTTGACCTAATAATACCAAGGGGTTGTCACAAAAGGGGACTGGCCCCTTTCAGTAGACAGTACAAAAAAATAGACATCCATTAAGCGGCGTTGATCCTAATCGGAGACGGTCCACTTTCGCTAGACAAACATATTCATGGACCCTGCTACGCCAAGGGAAGCTTTATTATGCTAATTCAAAAAGTAGATGCGGTAGAGCAGGCTCCGCTCAAACGCAAGACTTGAAGATCAGGAACTGCAATAAAAAGAGGACCTTGCACCGCCATACGCATGTCGCGCAACATGGTGGACTAGTCAGAGCCCAGTGTCAGACCTAACTCGTAACTTTGGAGCTTGGCTCTGATTTAACAGGAAAATGTACCGTCAATTCTCCCCTTTCAACGGTTTTGCTCGAATTAACGGGAAATTCTCAGACTGTTGAGAAAGTAGTTGTGTTGAGAAAATCGATAATTAAACCCTTGATGAATGAACCGATCTCGAAATCCGGACCTGCTTCTTGTTCCCTCTGGTAACGGACCTCAGATCCGTTATTTCCTAACACCTGACCGTTCCAGAAAATAACGGACTCCAGCGACGCTATGAGCAGAAATCGGGTGTAAAATCCACGGTTTGGGAGGAAATAGCGGCACCTGAGTCCGTTACATGTTCTAAAAGCTACTTGATGTGTAAATAACGGCGCTGGGGTCCGTTAGCCCCCATGCATACGTCTCCAACCTTCTGAAGCAGTGGTTTTGACAAGGATTGATGATGAAGCTGAGCCTGATTGATAAGGCTATTTCGCATCAACAATCGTAGAGAATGGTGTTTCTGGGCAGTCTGAGTTTTTCCAGTTATTTAACCGGGCATAGCATCCACGTTTACTTTACCGGGTCTCCGCACCTAAGGGGAGGGGGTTGGGGTTGGGGTTGGGGTTGGGGTTGGGGTTGGGGTTGGGGTTGGGGTTCGCTTCAGCA
>NZ_JBHRYW010000024.1:0-43328 GCF_042649265.1 Paenibacillus sp. GCM10012306
TTCCACGCGTACCCATCCCGAACACGACCGTTAAGCCCTCCAGCGCCGATGGTACTTGGACCGAAGGGTCCTGGGAGAGTAGGACGCCGCCAAGCATACGAGTCCTTGTTGAGTTAATCAGCAAGGGCTTTTTTGTATTTTCTATGAGCATAATAAATGGAAATTAATTGGGTTATTTTTGTAAAATAAAGACTTAAATGCCTTATAAAATGTATCTAGATGGTGGATAGAAACAATATTTTTGTCCATGTACCATGGACCTTTGTCCAAGAATTCGCTTACCCGAGAAGGCAAATTTTAATCCAGTAATTGATGATGTAATATTCTTGACAGTGCAAATGCCCTTTGCTAAGATGGACAATAATATATTTTTGGACATGCATCTCAAACCTACACTGAAGATACGATTTCGTACAACTTTTGCCGCTGTACTTTTGTCTATCGTGAATGGACTTGATCGAGCCTTTCTTCATTTATAAAGTTTGTGGGCGGTTAGAATAAATACAACTATCGAGGAGGAATGACCCAGGTGTGGGAAGATAAGTTTGGTAAAGAGGGCTTGACGTTTGATGATGTGCTGCTGGTTCCGCGTAAATCCGAGGTGCTGCCGAAGGAAGTAGACTTGACGACTGTTCTGAGTAAGAATGTAAAGCTAAATATTCCGCTTATTAGTGCAGGAATGGATACAGTTACTGAAGCGGCTATGGCGATCGCTATCGCTCGTGAGGGCGGTATCGGTATCATTCACAAGAATATGTCTGTAGAGCAACAAGCGGAAGAAGTAGACCGTGTGAAGCGCTCTGAGAGTGGGGTTATTACTAACCCGTTCTCGCTTACTCCGGATCACTGGGTCTCTGATGCAGAGCATCTGATGGGTAAATACCGGATTTCCGGTGTACCTATCGTCGATGAGAACAAAAAACTGGTAGGTATCCTTACCAACCGGGATCTGCGCTTCATTCACGATTTTAACATTCAGATTAAAGAAGTAATGACTCGTGAGAATCTTGTGACCGCACCTGTGGGCACAACACTTCAGGAAGCTGAAGGCATTCTCCAGCGTCATAAGATCGAGAAGTTGCCGCTTGTCGATGAGAATAACATCCTTAAAGGTCTGATCACCATCAAGGACATTGAGAAAGCGATCCAGTTCCCTAACGGTGCGAAAGATGCACAAGGCCGGTTATTGGTAGGCGCGGCTATCGGAATCTCCAAAGATACTTTCGAGCGTGCAGAAGCACTGGTTAATGTAGGCGTCGATCTGATTACAGTCGATTCTGCGCATGGCCATCATATCAACATCATTGATGCAGTCCGTAAATTGCGTGAATTGTACCCTGATCTGACTATTGTTGCAGGCAACGTGGCTACAGGCGAAGCAACACGTGAGTTGATCGAAGCTGGGGCTTCTGTGGTTAAAGTTGGTATTGGTCCAGGCTCGATCTGTACAACGCGGGTTATCGCCGGTATCGGCGTTCCGCAAATTACAGCAATTTATGACTGTGCGACAGTTGCCCGTGAGTATGGCATTCCAATCATTGCTGATGGGGGTATCAAGTACTCCGGTGAGATTACCAAGGCTATTGCCTCTGGCGCCCACGCTGTTATGATGGGCAGTCTATTCGCAGGAACAGAAGAAAGTCCTGGTGAATCCGAGATTTACCAAGGACGTAAGTTCAAAGTATATCGTGGCATGGGTAGTATGAGCGCTATGAAGCAAGGCAGCAAGGATCGTTACTTCCAGGATGATGACAAGAAGCTCGTTCCTGAGGGTATCGAAGGCCGAGTAGCTTTCAAGGGACCTCTTTCTGACACCATTCACCAGTTGATCGGCGGTCTCCGCTCTGGTATGGGTTATTGCGGAACGAAGAATCTTAATGAACTTCGCAATGACACAGCATTTATCCGAATCACAGGTGCTGGTTTGCGGGAAAGTCATCCACATGATGTACAGATTACAAAAGAAGCGCCGAACTATTCCTTATAATGGAATGGAACGACTAAATAATGGACAGACCGGGCGATTTTCGCCGGGTCTGTCTTTTTTTGCAGATACCCCTGTGTTAGAATAGAACAAGCACTGAAATGAGTTTCAAAGGAGAGTAGTAATCATTGAAGTATAAGAAAAAACAATTCAGCGGTAAACAATTTGTGATTAAGACAGCAACGGTAGGTTTGCTTTTAAATATGCTTTTGTCACCATCAATTCCGGCTGCTTTGGCCGAAGCGGCGAAGACCCCAGCTACCACAGATGCGGGTAAAACACCGACCACGAAGGCTGCGACAGTTACAGTATCCAAAATCCCTTCTGTAGATTCACTGGGTCTCAATGTGCGGTCGGCTGTGCTGATGGAGCCTACTACAGGTCAAATCCTAATGTCTTTGAATGCGGATGTGCCGCTTCCTCCGGCAAGTATGACCAAGATGATGACTGAATATTTGGTAGCTGATGCCGTGAAGAACGGACAGCTGTCTTGGGATCAAAAGGTTATCATACAGGAGAACGCTTCCAAGCAAGTGGGTTCCCGTATATTCCTCGCTCCAGGTGACGAGCATACGGTTGAAGAGCTGTATATCGCGATGGCGGTAGGTTCGGCTAATGATGCTACTGTTGCTTTGGCTGAGCTGGTATCCGGTTCGGAGCAGCAATTTGTAGAGCTAATGAACCAGACGGCACAGAAGATGGGTATGAAGACGGCGTACTTTATCAACTCTACCGGTCTTAGCCGGGCCGATATGCCAGCTAAGTTCCGTCCAGAAAGTAATCGTGAGACCGTAATGTCTGCCATGGATGCTGCCATTCTTGCTAGATATATTGTTACCGATCACCCGGACTTTAATAAGTACACCACCATTCAATCTTATAAATTCCGTGAGCGTGATAAGAAGCCGATCGTTAACTACAACTGGATGCTAGAATCGAATAAGGATATCGCTAACTTCAAGGCTTATGCTTATCCTGGTCTTGATGGTCTAAAGACTGGTCATACCTCCAGTGCTGGGAACTGCTTTACAGGTACGGCTGTCCGTGATGGCATGCGTTTGATTAGTGTGGTTATGGGAGCCAATAGCGAGGCGCATCGTTTCACCGAAACGAAGAAGGTGCTTGATTATGGATTTAACAATTTTGAGATTAAGCAGGTTGTTGCACCAAAAACCGTGATTGAAGGTACTGAAACAGTGCCAGTGTTAAAAGGAAAAAATAAAGAAGTACCGGTAGTTACGGATCAAGGCGTAACATTTATCGTCCCTAAAGGCACGACTTCTCCGAAGATTGAATCTGCTGTTCAGACCAATGATCCAGCGACTCTGGTTGCACCTATAGCGACCTCCTCCAAAGTCGGCAAGGTGACGTATACTTACAAGGTAGACGGCATGGATCTCGTTCAACAAAAGACGGTCAATCTGATTACGGCAGAGGAAGCGGAAAAAGCAGGCTGGTTCAAGCTATTTCTTAGAGCAATAGGCGAATTTTTCGGTGATCTGTTTAAGGGGATCAAGAATTTGTTCTAACGAATTTTTTGTCTATTGAAGTAGATAATCCGAGTTAGCGGGTTGTATATTTGCGCTTCATGCAGTAAAATTACATGTTAGATTAATGGTAGTCAATCTGGTAATGAATTGCTGAAGTGTCCAAGAACCTTGGTGCACCGATGAAGGGTATCGATATTGCGACGCTGACACCGGCGAACGTGTGTCGGAGTGTGGCCGTTAATAGAGAGAGGGTTCAGGATGAAAATAGGAGTACTGGCGCTTCAGGGCGCAGTAACAGAACATATTGTCAGTATTGAGAAGACTGGTGCTGTAGGCTTGCCGATTAAGCGGGTAGAACAGCTGGAAGAGGTTCAGGGGCTTATCATTCCTGGCGGAGAGAGTACTACGATCGGTAAGCTGATGCGCAAGTACGGCTTCATCGAAGCGATACGTGACTTTTCCAGTCAAGGCAAACCGGTATTTGGAACCTGCGCCGGTCTGATCGTACTTGCAAAACGAATTGCCAGTGGTGAGCCCGGACATTTGGAGCTGATGGACATTACCGTAGCTCGGAATGCATTTGGACGCCAGCGGGAAAGCTTTGAATGTGATCTGGAGGTCAAAGGGATTGATGAAGCAGTTCGTGCTGTATTCATCCGTGCTCCGCTCATTACTGAGGTGGGACCTGAGGTGGAGGTTCTTTCTGTCTATAACAACGAGATTGTAACTGCACGCCAGGGTAATCTGCTGGTCTCCTCTTTTCACCCGGAATTAACTGACGATTATAGCCTGCATCAATACTTTGCAGATATGGTTCAGGTTGTCGGTGCAGCTATTGAATAGAACTATATATAAGAACATCCTCACTCTTTCAATGCTGTAACAGGCTATTGAAAGAGTTAAGGCTATTTTCAGGAGGGAAACTTTGTGTTGGATGTAAAAATATTGCGCAGTGATTATGCGCGCGTAGAGCAAGCGCTTGAGAAACGTGGCAAATCGCTGGATTTGATTGCAGAATTCCCGGCGCTTGATTTGCGTCGTCGCGAGGTGCTGCAAGAGACGGAAGGTCTTAAAAACCGTCGGAATACTGTATCTGCAGAGGTGGCCAAGAAGAAGAAGAATGGTGAGCCTGCGGAGGATCTGATTACTGAAATGCGTACGGTATCTGACCGTATTAAAGAACTGGATGATGAGGTTCGGGAGCTTGAAGTCAAAATCTCTGAGCTGACGATGAGTATTCCGAATATTCCCCATGAATCGGTTCCGGTTGGAACGTCTGAGGAAGAGAATGTTGAGATTCGCCGGTGGTCACAGCCGAGAGAATTCGGGTTCACGCCAAAATCCCACTGGGAGCTGGCACAGCAGCTGGATATTATTGATTTTGAAGCGGCTGCGAAGGTTACAGGCTCACGTTTTGTTTTCTACAAAGGCCTTGGGGCTCGCCTGGAGCGTGCTTTGATCAACTTTATGATGGATCTGCACAGCGGCGAGCATCAATATGAAGAAATGCTGCCACCGCACATTGTTAATAAGGACAGCCTTTATGGAACAGGACAACTGCCTAAGTTCGAGGAGGATCTCTTCAAACTGCGTGACACAGAGTACTACCTTATTCCGACAGCAGAGGTTCCAGTTACGAACTATTACCGCGAAGAAATCCTGACGGCTGCCGATCTCCCTAAATATCATGTGGCTTACAGCTCTTGCTTCCGTTCTGAAGCTGGTTCTGCTGGTCGTGATACGCGTGGCTTGATTCGTCAGCATCAATTCAATAAGGTAGAATTGGTCAAAATCACTTCTGCTGAGACCTCCTATGAGGAGCTTGAGAAAATGACGGCTGACGCTGAGCGTGTGCTGCAACTGCTGGGCCTCCCTTATCGTGTGCTGGGGCTCTGCACAGGCGATATGGGCTTCACTGCGGCCAAAACGTACGATTTGGAGGTATGGCTGCCTGAAAGCGGATTGTACCGCGAAATCTCTTCCTGTTCCAATACGGAAGACTTCCAGGCCCGCCGTGCTAATATTCGTTACCGTAAAGATCCTAAAGCTAAGCCGGAATTCGTACATACACTGAACGGATCGGCACTGGCTGTCGGTCGGACTGTAGCCGCTATTCTGGAGAACTATCAGCAGGAAGATGGCAGCGTACAAATTCCAGAATGCCTGCAGCCGTACATGCGGAATGTGAAATCCATCACCCCAAAATCGGCTCGATAATAATATAGTTGCGTAACCTTTGGGTTGTGTGATATAATTCTTATTGCATGTGACTTAAGATTTATTGGAGAGGTACCGAAGCGGTCATAACGGGGCGGTCTTGAAAACCGTTAGGGTGCAAGCCCACATGGGTTCGAATCCCATCCTCTCCGCCATTTATTTTCAAGAACATCATATATATAACGAATCGAAGCTGTCTCCTCTGGAGGCGGCTTTTTTTGTTCGTCTTCATTCGGGAATAAAAAGATGGATTTCTCGGCAATGTATTAGAGAAGGAGGGTGATTATAACAATGAACCGAGATATGCAATTGGATCAACAGCAGTTGGTCTCTGCTTGGCAGGAACGTTTGCCCGCGCTTATGGAGGATGGCGATAGCTTCACCGTGCAGGGAGACGCAGCAGACTGCAGCAGCCTGCTTATTCATTTTAATGCAGCAGGACATCAGCATTACTCACTCGATTTTCGCTGCACATATGTGGACAGCAGGGAGGTAGCTGTAAATTTGATTGATGTGGAACAAGCAGGACGGCATATAGATGAACATACGGATGCCGTACAGGGTCTGGCACAGCAGTATACGCGGCAGATACATGAATGTGCACAAGCCCTAAAAGACCTAACAAACCCCTAGGAGGAGAGCGTATGAGCAAACCTAAAACGAT
Organism: Paenibacillus sp. GCM10012306; assembly: GCF_042649265.1. Classification (NCBI taxonomy): domain Bacteria; kingdom Bacillati; phylum Bacillota; class Bacilli; order Caryophanales; family Paenibacillaceae; genus Paenibacillus; species Paenibacillus sp. GCM10012306. The sequence continues at coordinate 6,356 of NZ_JBHRYW010000024.1, forward strand.
TCAGGTTCCAGGAACGCAGAGTTCCGGAAGAAGTCGCAAGGAGGAGCCTAAAGCTAATGGACAGGAGCCACTTTCCGGTTCGAAAAAGGTGAAGCAGGCCAATCATGTGGATCATCATAATCCACAAGGATAAAAAATAAACTACTTTAGTTCTTGAGTAATGTTTCTCAAAATTGTCAAATGGTTTATCATTAGGGGGAGGGAAACATTTCTTTGCATGGGAGAGGAGATATATAATGTTTAAAAAATGGGGGCTATCCGCGGCAGCGTTGTTGGTTGCAACAGCTGTAATTCTGCCAGGATGTGCAAGTAAACAAGAACCACCGAAAGAAGCACTAAAGAATGCCGCAGCTAAAGCGGTAACACTGAGCTCTTATGAGCTGAATACCAAATTTGTGGTCAATGATTTGACTATTGATGCACCTACGGATGATCCATCGAGTGCGATGGCTACGCAGGTACTCAGCATGCTGAAGAACGCAGAGATTTCCGTGGATAGTGTATATCAAGCAGATCCGATGCAAACTGAAGCCACGCTGGTTCTTAACCTGAAGGGCGATATGGCTATGAGCTTTACGATTCCTATCGTTGCCACTAAAGAAAAAGTGTATATTAAGGTTCCATCTATACCGTTCTTCCCGATTCCTGAGAACATTGTTGGCAAATTTGTAGAGCTGGATCTCAAAGAACTAGCTGAAAAATCAGGTCAAGAGTTCAACGCTGCAACACTGGATACTGAGAAAGCGCGCAAGCTTCAGAGCGAAGTTCTGGACGCTGTTCTGGCTCAGTACGATGAATCGAAATACTTCAAAGACATCAAACCTAAGGATGCTGGACTTCCTGAAGGCGTAGATGCGAAGCAGGTCATTCAGTTTGGGTTGAACAATGACAACATTAAAGAAGCGATCACAATCTTCATCAATAACGCACTTCCTAAACTCTTTGACGTAATCAGCAAGGATGAATATAAGGACTTGTTGCAAGTAGATCCTGCCGATCTTGCTAAAGCTAAGGAAGAGATACTGGCTGGAAAGAATAAAGCAGAGATTGACAAAGATCTGGCCGATCTCGAGAAATACTTAACCATCAACCAGTTCCAGTTCAATACCGCGATCAACAAGGATGATTTCCCGGTGTATCAGAATCTCCTGATGGACTTTAAAGTGAACATTCCAGAAGATAACACAAACATCGGATTGTCGGTCACTGGCAGCAATCAATATAGCAAAATCAATGAAAAAGCCGATTTCAAAATCGGAATTCCGCAAGGCGATGCTGTTGTGACTTTGGATGAGTTGCAGAAGCAGTTTGGTGGTAGCTCTGATACATTTTAATCGGTAAAAAATAAAAATCCCGCATGTGTCTCTTAGGCACGTGCGGGATTTTTTAAAATATAATGATTTATATGTTTTATGCTATAAAACATCCTTATATTTCTCGCTGAACTGGATACCGTCCCATAGAGGACGGCAAAGCCGTTTCTACTTGGCTCTACTTAAATTCATCGACCAGGATGGAGAAGGTCTGGTGATCCTGGTATTCTCCGTTGATCTTGAGGTATTTACGGGCTACGCCCTCAGCCTGAAAGCCGTTTTTCTCAAGTACCCGGCGGGAACCTTCATTGTGCAACAGGATCCCTGCTTGCACTCTGTGCAGACCCAGTGCGCGGAAGGCATATTCCAGCACAAGTCTGACTGCTGCAGTCATATATCCTTTACCCTCAGTCTCTTTATCAATGAAATAGCCGAGGTCAGCATATTGAGCTACACCGCGAACCACATTGGACAAAGTAATCTGGCCAATGAGCTTGCCATCCAGCGAATAAATTCCGAACATATAAGCCCGATCCTGATCTGCATCGGCAATCCGCTGACTGATATGCTGGCGCTGGGTTTCAAGTGTGAAGAAATCATCATCCCGCTTTGGCTCAACCGGTTGATGTGCGATTCGGTTCCGTAGGCGTAGATCAAGTAACTCTCCGGCATCTTTAAGCGTTAGAGGGGAGAGATAAATTCCTTTGGATGTATTAGACAAAGTCATTGTCATTGTTCTATTCCTTTCTCGTATCATGGCTGGCAAAAGGAATGCCTACTTTGTCAGCTGCGGCCGGCTTGCGGCGCAAACGACGGAAGAAGGAGGTCAATAGTTCGGCGCATTCCTCCTGCAGTATGCCTTGGATGACCTCTGTACGGTGATTAAATCGTGGTTCCTCCAGCAGATTCATCAGGGTCCCCGCACAGCCCGCCTTAGGGTCCGTTGTGCCATATACAGTCAGTGGTACTCTGGACTGTACCATCGCACCTGCACACATGGGACAGGGCTCGAGCGTAACGTAAAGCTTGCAATCCAGGAGTCGCCAGGAATTCAGGGCCTGACTCGCTTCCCGTATAGCTACCATTTCGGCGTGAGCAGTTGAATCCAGTGTCGTCTCGCGGAGATTGTAGCCACGTCCGATAATTTTATCATCATGCACAATAATTGCACCAATGGGGACTTCACCGAGCGCCTCGGCCTTGCGTGCTTCTTCAATCGCGTACCTCATCCAATACTCATGGGCGGCTTGTGCGTCGACAGGCGGTTCATATTCCATCTTACTCAAAAGTACATCTTCCCTTCGGATTTTGTTTCTATTGTTCAACGAACAAATATTCGTTCTGAACAAAATGTGTGTAACTCTGTGGATAACCGCCGACTTGTGCACAAATTTGTGCACAACGCTTTCTGATAATCTGTTTATATGTGCATAAGATGTGGATGGTTTCATACCCATTGTAGTGAAAGTGTATCTGTATTTCAATCCTAGTAAGGATTCCTACATTATAATGTCCTTTTCAAATGGAGGGGCAAAAGGTATGATAATGATGAACACTCCGCTAGGATTTACCAGCGGTAAGAGGTGAAAAGGGAGCTTGTCCATAAAAACGAAATTATCAGCCATTTTATTTGGCTCAGTGCTGCTTGTTCTGGTGCTGAACCTAACATTTAACCTCTATGATGTGCGAAATAATTTGCGAAATGAAACGGAAAGAAACATGAGAATGACCGCCATGCAGATTGCCGTTTCAGTAGAACAGAGCAGCTATAGCTCGGCTTATGTTGAAGGCCAGATTGCCAACAATTTGCGGATGGCTGCGATCCTGGCTTCACACGAGCTGGACCCTGACATTAAGAATGTGGACAATCGCCAGCTGAGAGAGTTATCCCTCAAACTGGGTGTGTCTAATATTTCGCTGCTTGTCAAAACTAATGATGATATAGTGATTGCCAAATCATCTGACCCCAAAGAGGTGGGTTTATCCACCAGGGGTTGGGGTTATTGGTATGTTGCTTTCCTGGAGCTGTTCCTCAGTCAGCAGGTTACCGTCGACCAAGGACAGGTGCTAGACCACTTCTGGTCGGGGCCCTTCGAATACTCTACTTCCAATCCCGAATCTATCGAGAAGTGGGGATACTACTATGATGGGACAAGCAATTATATCATTGATCCCTATGTTCGCAGTACTTCCGTCAATGATTATGTTAAGATTATGAGCCCGGACGAAATTGTGAAGCAGACACAAGCGGTCAATCCAGGGATCCTGGAGATCACAGGTATTAATCCGGAGACCTTCGCTCTGACAAGCATGTTATCAGACGGAAGCGATAAATTGAATCTGAAGCTGCGTAATCGTCCCATTAAGTATGGCAGCTATACTTATGGCAACGTACAGCAGGATAAGGCGGCAGTGGCTGCAGCCATAAGCCGACAACAGCCGGTGCTGCTGGATACGAAGGCTCTGGGCAAAAGAGTGCTGAAAAGCTTCATCCCTATTATGCAGCCGGGGAGAGGCTCCTATGTTGTAAGTGTGGTTATGGATTACTCGGTCATTTCCTCGGTGATCCATAAACAGCTTGTTAACAACAGCTTAACTAGTCTTCTATTGCTGGTAATTTTCTTTTTGGGCAGTTATATTCTGTCCGGCTATGTTACACGTCCAATCAAAGCGATTCTGGCCAAAGTGAATGACGTCGCCAGAGGGAAATTTGAGCCGACGCTCAAGGTCAGCAGCCGGGATGAACTGGGACAGCTGGCGCAGCGGATTAATGCAATGTCTGATCATCTCATGCAGCATACAAGTCGTCTCGGCCAGACACTGGAAGAGAATCGTGCGGTCAAGGAACACTTGGAGTCGGTAATTAACGGAACTTCCGATGCCATACACACGATGGATATGAATGGACAGATTCTTAGCACGAATCGTGCCTTTGAGGAGCTGTATGGGTGGAGCGTCCATGAGTCGACAGGGAATACTCCATATCTCGTTCCAGCAACCGCCCTTAAGCTGGAGGCGGAGCGGCTGGAGGAACTGAAGAAAGGGAAGGTACTTCCGCCTGTTGAGACCTTAAGATTGAAGAAGGACGGTTCTATCATTGAGGTCAGCGTCAGTACCTCGGTGATCCGGGATGAGGAAGGCAAGCCGTTGTCCTTCGTCCACGTCTCGCGTGATATGACTGAGCGGAACCGGATGGAAGAGCTACTGAGACGCTCAGAGAAGCTGACTACGGTTGGTCAGCTGGCGGCAGGGGTAGCGCATGAGATCCGCAACCCGTTGACCACGCTGAGAGGCTTTCTGCAGCTGCAGCAGGAGAAGCAGGTCCTAATTCCGCTGCATATTGAGCTGATGCTGTCCGAGCTGGAGCGGATCAATCTTATTGTCAGTGAGTTTCTAATTCTGGCCAAGCCGCAAGCCGTTCACTTCCAGCAGAAGGATATCCGTTTTATCCTCAGTGATGTTATTTCTCTGCTGGACAGCCAGGCCCATTTGTTCGATATTGAATTCGCAGCCAAATTCTCCGATGAGCCTGCAACGGTCCATTGTGAAGAGAATCAGTTGAAGCAGGTCTTTATCAATATTGTTAAAAATGCTATCGAGGCTATGCCGAACGGCGGTACAATCACATTGGAACAGTATACCACCGATCATTGTGTGGTCATTGTGATTGCCGACGAGGGTGAAGGAATTCCGGAAGAGATGCTGCCCAAGCTGGGCGAGCCATTTTTCACTAATAAAGAAACCGGTACAGGACTGGGGCTTATGGTTAGCCAGCGTATTATACAGGCACATAAGGGCAGTATGGAGATAACAAGTGAGGTAGGCAGAGGCGCGATGGTTACGATTACGATGCCTGCCGCGGAGGCTGTTGTCCCCCGTAAGAGCATGAATGAAGAACGGAGTGAATAGTAAGGTGAGAATCAATAAATTCATCAGTGAGACAGGCTACTGCTCACGCCGTGAAGCCGACAAGCTGGTTGAAAGCGGCAGAGTAACGATCAATGGAGAACAAGCAATGCTTGGCAGTCAGGCCGAGCAGGGCGATGAAGTAAGGATTGACGGGAATTTACTGGAGACAGGCAATACTATCGTTTACATCGCATTGAACAAGCCTGTAGGTATCACCTCTACTACAGAGGAACATATTAAAGGCAACATTGTTAATTTTGTAGGTCATTCAGAGCGAATCTTTCCGATCGGGCGACTCGACAAGGATTCAGAAGGTCTGATTCTATTGACCAATGACGGAGATATCGTCAACAAGATCTTGCGATCAGAGGGGCGTCATGAGAAGGAATATATAGTAACTGTTGATCGGCCGATCACCCCATCCTTTATTACAGGGATGTCCAGTGGGGTCAAGATTCTGGGCGAGAAGACGTTGCCTTGCACCGTTACACGCATCACAGAGCGGGTCTTCCGGATTATTCTAACTGAAGGCAAGAACAGGCAGATTCGCCGTATGTGCAGCGCCTTCGGTTATGAGGTCAGACGTCTTCAGCGCATCCGGATCATGAACATCAACCTAGGCAGCTTGCCGGTCGGACAATGGCGTGATCTGTCGCCTAATGAAAGAGCAGAGCTAGGGGCCATGTTGAATTATGAACTGCTGTAGGCTCATCAGCTCCGTATAAAAGGGTAATAAATAGAGCGGCTCCTAAGGTTAGACCTTTAGGAGCCGCTCTATGCTTGTCCACGACGGATAATTAATTATCGGATGGTGGAATCCCTGTGAATTTCTTGAACTCTTGATACTTTCGGATGATGGAGACTTCAACCCGGCGGTTCTTCGCACGTCCTGCAGCAGTAGAGTTATCCGCGATAGGATGGTATTCTCCGTAACCGATCGGACTGAATTTCTTCGGATCGAGATTAGGGTTAAGCAACAGAATCTTCATAAAGTGCAAGGCCCGATCCACACTGAGATCCCAGTTGGAGGAATAGCTGGTGTTGGAAATCGGGATATTGTCCGTGTGTCCCTGAACAACTACATCGTAGTCGGGGAATTGCTGCAGCATCGTTGAGATGGACTTGGCCAGCTGCCTCGATTCATCCTTGACTACGGCCTGTCCGGAAGCGAACAGGGCATTGTCACTGATGGTAATCATCAGCTGGGACTGGTTCAGCTTGGTGCTGAGCAGATCGGTCAGTCCATTGTTCTTGATATATTGATCGAACTGCTTCTTGAGCTTCTCGAGGTCTTCCTGTTCCTTCTGGCGCAGCTTGGCCATTTCTGCTTCTCCCGTGTTCTTGGAGACGACATTGTTCATCTTCTCGCTCTTTCCCTGGTCCAGATTACTCTCGGAAGGTGTTGCTGCCCGTTCTGTCAGCACGCCGGTTCCGCCGTTCAGAACGGAACTAAAGGCTTGGGCCATTTCTTCGAACTTTCTGGCATCGGTAGCGCTCATGGCATACATAACGAGGAACAAGGCGACAAGCAGGGTCATGAGGTCAGAATACGGCAGCAGCCAAGATTCGTCGGCATGCTCCTCATGTTCCTCGTGTCTAGTCTTTTTGCTCACTCGAACCTTCCTCCTTATCCAGCAGCTTGGCGCGTTCCGTAGGCGTCAGGAAGACTGCCAGTTTTTGATTTATCGCAATCGTGGAGACCCCGGATTGAATGGACAGTAGACCTTCTACCATCATTAGGCGGACATCCATCTCTTGCTTGGAGAGCCGCTTGAGCTTGTTGGCAATCGGGTGCCACAGCACGTATCCTGTGAAAATACCCAATACGGTAGCGATAAATGCTCCGCCGATAGCGTGGGCGAGCTTTTCCATCTCAGTCATGTCCGCAAGTGCAGCGATAAGTCCGATTACGGCTCCGAGTACCCCCAGCGTAGGCGCGTACATACCAGCCTGGGAGAAGATCAGTGCACCGGCTTTATGACGATCTTCAGTAGCACGGATATCCTCCATAAGTACATCGCGAACGAATTCCTGATCGTTACCATCGATAATCATCCGCATGCCGTTCCGGAGGAAACCATCCTCTATTTCATCAACCTTGGACTCCAGAGCCAGCAGGCCTTCACGGCGTGTGATGGATGCCCAGTCCATAAATGTAGTAATTAGTTCCGCTTTGCTGACCAGTTTCTTTTTAACAAAGATCATTTTAAACAAGCTTGGTACCTTTTTGATTTCTGAAAATGGAAAAGCCATAAAGATTGAAGCGGCGGTACCCAATAAAATAATTAAGTAAGCAGCGGGAGTGGCCAAACTCTGGATGGGAGCGCCCTTCAGCACCATCCCGAAAAGAACAGAGACCAGACCAAAGACTAGACCGATTATTGTTGAGATTTCCATTATGCACCTCGTCCATGAGATTTAAGAAGTGATCCGACGTAGCCGCGTTAATCATCCTTGAAGCGCGGCGGGGCATCTTAACCCAAACGGAATAACTTATATTCTTATTTATCGACATCATTCCCTTTTTTGTGAAGTCATTTTTTCGGCTATAATGGAGAAGGTAAGTTATTATTCATCAGTGAAGAAAACGGAGTGATACACATGGGCGTTAAACATGGCAGAGATTATGCAGAAATCCTGAACGATTTGACCGAAGCAGTCGGGCGTATTACCGACGGATTTTTATTTTTTGAAATGGACCCGGAGGAATGGCAGGAGCTGCCACAGGAGTCGAAGCTTGAGGTATGGGAAGCGCTTGCTGAGGATCTGTTCTATGCACTTGGCAATGAACCGGTCATTGAGGTGGGAAGCGGGGTTGTGATCTACGACAAGGATACACACCGGATCAACGTTTTGCTCGGCGAAGAGGACTTGGCTTCTGTTGTCCTCGTTTAATAGGAATCTAGCAGAGCGGAATTTGCCGCAGTCTGCCGCCCGTGGTAAAATTGACGGAGCGAAGTACTATTTACCGGGATTGAAGAATACAATTAAACCGAAAATTGTCTTTATCCTGGCACATCCCTTGGACCTCAGAAGCTAAGGGATGTTTTATTTAAACAAGCAAAGAGACAAGGCGATCGGAACTTTGCTACTAATTAAGTAAGGGAGGTAACAATGTGCTGCTTACAGAGGAAGAATTGATCGAGCAGATCGGCAAGCTGGAAGGCTGGAAGCTGGTGAAAAACACGATTACGCGCAAATATATGTTCAGCGATTATATGAAGGGCATAGCCTTTGTCGATGCGGTGGCTGCCATTGCTGAGGCTTTTGACCACCATCCACATATTACAATTGATTATAAAGCGGTCACGCTTCGCCTGACGACACATGATGAGGGCGGAATTACGCCACTGGACATTCGTGGTGCACAGGAGTTTAACGAGGCCTTTGAGAAGGCGCGCTAGCCTGTCGTGTAGTCTTTTGAGATAACATTGTATAAGAAGGCTCATAAATGCGAAAAAAGCCCGTGCAGCAGGATGTAAATCCCGGCACGGGCGTATTTGTGTAGTCTCTCAAGGGAGTTTTACTTCTTCTCAGCCAGCCATGTGGCCACGTTCGCAATCTCCTCCGGCGCCAGCTTTTCCTTGAAGGAAGGCATTTGGCCCCGTCCTTTGGTCACTATACTGTAAATCCCGGCAGCGTCATGCTGGCCACCTTCATTCTTCAAGCTGGGTCCTACCCCGCCTTGAAGCTGATCGCCATGGCAGGTGATACAATTGGCTTTCACAGTCGCTTCTGCCTTGGCGGCATCAAGCTGAATTTCAGGCATAGTAGGTTTGTTCTGTTCCGCGACCTCTTCTTTACCTGGAAGTGTGAACATTAGAACTACCGCAAAGGCACAGGCGGCAAAAAACAATCCGCTCATGATCCATTTTTGCATCCCCAATCGTCCCTTCTATGTAAGCTGCTTCCTACATTATAGCGGAAGGTGAAGCGTTATCATAGCATTTGTGGCAAAAAAATGAACGACTAAGCGATACTTGCCTAAAGTTCCTGTAACAGAGCATCATTTCTCATAGACCATACAATAAAATGGTTTACTTCCAGTAGGTGTCATTCGTTCATAAGTGTCTGTAATGGTAAAGCCGCTTTTTTGATAAGTACGAATGGCTCGCTGATTCCAGGTCAGCACCTCCAGATCAACCTCCCGCTCAGGATAGCGCCGAACTGCAGCCTGGACAATGGCCCGGACAAAGTATTGGCCCATTCCGTGACCACAGAGCTCTGGACGCATACCGACCCCCAGGCGTACCACACCTTCCATTGGGAACAGCTGTGCGAAGCCACAGAGATCGCCCTCATCGTTAAGTACAGACACATATTGCTGGCTTCGCAGCTGTGGATCGCCAAACTCAATACCAAGCTCCTCCATCTGCTTCCAAGGCATCCAGCCATATATATTGTAAGGAGGCTCATAGCTCCAGTGGCAGATGTCTTCGGCATGACTGGTCTCCATCGGTACCACATGGAATGTAACAGGTGAATGAATCATAGGGTCGTGAGACCTCCTTTCCATAGGGCAATGCTCTATAATTTAATTATATACAAAAGTCATAAGATCAGGCGCAGGAAGTCAGGAATTTGTTGTTTGATGAATTTCAGAAGGGGTAATGAAGAGTAACAGAGATGACAAAAAAGCCCTTCTCCAGATTTCAGTGAAATCGGGAAAAGGACTTACGTATGACTTATAAATTATTGTACATCGTCAAAATCTTGAGAGTCCGTGGCAAGCGCCTGATAAGCATCTGTGCTCATAATGCGTTTGGCACCCACATAACGACTAACATAATAGCTCTCACTCAGTGAGCTGATTGTTACACCGCGAGAGGATGAAGCATGGGCAAATTTGCCTTCGCCGACATAAACGCCAACGTGGGAAATGCCTTTACCACTAGTATTGAAGAATACCAGGTCGCCTGCTCTCAGTTCGTCACGGGACACCGTGGAGCCCATCTGATATTGGGAACCGGATTGGTGTGGCAGGTCAATGCCGATCTTGTTGAAGACATACATTGTAAAACCGGAGCAATCAAATCCGCTTGTAGATGTGCCACCAGATACGTACTTGGTACCAATAGCCTTGTCAATCACCTTATCCATCTTGGAATCGGCGAAAGCGCTTCCTGCTCCAACAGCTGTAAGCATCATAGAAAAGCCTAGTACTGCCGCTGCCAATTTCTTCTTCAAAAGTGTAAACCCCTTCCAATGCCTACGAGGTTAGCTTAAGGGTTCGGTTGAAGGTCCCCTATGACCCCTCTCTGAACAGGAGGTCAATTCACCCAAAGTGGTTCCCCCGTTTCCCTAATAGTTAGGGAACTCGGCATATACTGTTGATTAGAATTAGACTGCTATATGAATACATGACAAAACCTTATAAAAAGGTGACTCAATAATTACAAAAATGTTACTAAAAACTCACTGCGCTAATTGTAACAAACACAGCGTCGCTTGGCAATCATTTATAGCATATTTGTGCGCAAAAAATGTGATTTTAAGAGCGGATTCTCCCTAGTAACGCTAAAAATAGAGAACAAAACAAAATTTCCATAATTTATTGAGTTTTTTGGCGTAAAGATGATTCATCTGCTCTCTAAAGGTGTATACGTATACTATAAAATAGGAAAAACCCGGAAATCGATGATGATAACCATCAAGACTCCGGGCATAGCATAGATATGAAGTTAAATGGAATGTTCGTAGTACAGAGGTTAGTTTAGTCGTAGGCAACCGATTTATAAGCAGTTGTGCTCATGACTCGTTTGGCACCGATGTAGCGATCAGCCCAGTATTTCTGACTCAGTGAGCTAATAATGACACCGTGTGAAGACGATGATTGAGCAAATTTACCATTGCCGACGAAGATGCCTACATGAGATACACCGTTGCCAAGTGTGTTGAAGAATACGAGGTCTCCGGGCCGCATTTGACTGCGAGAGACGGAGGTACCTGCGTTATATTGCGATTGGGATGTGCGCGGCAACGAAATGCCGATGCTTTTGTATACATATGTAGTGAATCCAGAACAATCAAATCCGGCTGTGCTTGTCCCTCCAGTTTTATAGGAGGTTCCGAGGGTTTTTGTGATGACCGTGTCCATTTTGGAATCTGCTGAAGCACTGTTGGTTCCGATTCCGATGGCGAGGGCCAGGCCCAGTGTGGCTGTAACAATGATTTTCTTAAAATTCTGTCTGTTCAAAAGATGTACTCCTTCCAAGGCCTGCGAGGTTAGCTTAAGGGTTCGGTAGAAGGTCCCCTATGATCCCTCTCTTACGAGATCAATTCACCCAAAATATGGTTCCCCCACTTCCCGGTGCAAGGAATTCGGCGTTTTATGCACCCAAAGTGACGTATCGACATGATATAAACGAAGTTATTAAGAAATGCCTGCAAAAGATTACAAAGTTGTTACTAGTAGTACAGAAGCCATTGTATCAAACCCGTAACCATTTTGCAAATCGCGCTGCTGAGGATGACCAAAAAGAGTCGCCGCTCCTGTTTAACCAGGAACAGTGACTCTTCTAAATATGCCCTAAGGGGCGGAATTATTATGGAAATGCTTTACTTCTCCATAGGTCATATTGGGCCGCAATGCCCCACAATTTGAACAGTGTAGACGGGAGTGGAAGGAGTTGGCGGATTAGGAGTGCAGGTAGGCCTGGGAAGTAAATAATCCCTAAGACGTAGATCACCAAGAGCAGCAGACTGCCTGCTCCCAGCACGAGCGATACCCCAATTGCGGTGAGGAAGCACCGCAGGGCGATCAGCAGGGAGGAGAACATACCGGTCCCGGCCGTATAGCCGAATTGCATGTACAAGAGCAGCAAGCGGATAACGTATACGTAGGCGAACCAAGCCAGAACATAGGGAATGCCGTTCAGTAGCACCTTATAATCCATTAAAGACGAGAGCAGCAGTGTATATATCTTGGGTGCGAACCAGTAGACAGGCAGGAGGGAGAGTAACCACTCTACCAGGCTGAAGATCAGCACAGACAGACCATGCTTTTTCATGCCGGGAAAAAAGAACAGGCCGCGTTCTCCTGAGCGCTCCTGATGCAACTCATGCAGTAGACCCGCCCGGATCAACGGGGAAATGAGCAGTCGCAGCACGGTCAACCCCAATAACAGCCACAACCAGCGCTGTATAGCAGGGTCGGAGGTAAGGCTATGCTGGCCCTCGATGTAGAATAGCAGTCGGCCCATTCCGCTGCCTCCCGCGTTGTGGTCGGGGTAGCGCAGGAGGACTGATACTACGGCCTCCCGTACGAAACCATATATAAAATAGCCCCAGAGTAGCCGGTAGATGAATAGCAGGATCAGAATATAAGTTTGCTCCTTCATACTTTGCCAGCCGCGAATAATTGATGTTTTCAAGCCCATTCACCTCACCAGACCAGAGTTCCAAGCACAGTTTCAAGCAGTTTCGACAATGTTAGCGTCCAGCGGGAGAGGGTATCCGGCTTGATCTCCGCCAGCCTGAAATTGTTGATATGTTTGTTCTCCAGCAGCAGGGTGTGCTGGGGATCGATCTCTGCCGACAGTAGCGGGGAGCTGGAGAATAACTGGAACGATGTATTCTTTTTGCTCCCATTCCAGACTCGCTCCACGGTGTGGCCATCAGAGAAGGTAAATCTAATGGGGACATTAGCGTAGTGACTGCCCCTGTTGCTTACCTTTACGATGGATTCGTAGCCTTGGCCGGTGCCAGTATTTTCTTTGGTGTGCATCTGGATGTCGTCTATCGAGAAGTCAGGGGCTCCACCGTCGTAGATGTAAAGATCGAAATAGCTTTGCCATGATTTCTTGGTCACGTTCTCTACAACCTTTTGAAAGTCACGGGTAGAGGGATGACGGAACCGGTACTTATTCGCATAGGTGGACAGGATGGTATCCATAGTTTTAGTACCGACCTGCCGTTCGATGTCTTTCAGTACCAATTTGCCGCGGATGTACACATTTTGTGTGTAAGAGTCTGCTCCGCTGTATCTCCAGGTTTCCAGTGTGAGGGCCTCCGGAGAGGTTACCAGGCTGGCCTGAATGGGCAGATTGGCCATTACACCATACTCTTGCTCCATAAGGCGGTCTTCAGCATAGGAGGTGAAGCTCTCGTCCAGCCAGGCTTCCTCAAACTCGTTGCTGGCCATCATGCCATAGAAATATTGATGACCTATCTCGTGAACGACTGTTCGTTCCAATGAGGTGTCTGGAGAGGCCTCGGAAGCGCCGAAGGCCGTAATCAGTGTCGGATATTCCATTCCCCCAGCCCCGTTGGCGCCCTTGGGCGGAACTACTATTGAAAGAGTGGAATAAGGATATGGCCCGTACCATTTACTGAAGGCGCTTAGAGCAGCCTTAGCAGCTTGGAAATAACGCTCCTTAAGATCTTTATGCAGTGGATCCAGATATAGCTTGATTCGCACGCCGGGAACCTCTGGTGTGGAGAAGGCCTCTTCGGCAACCACAAAATCAGGGGAGGCAGCCCAGGCAAAATCATGAACGTCGTCAGCGTAGAATTGGTAAATTTTCTGATTCTGCTTCAATTTAGCGGTCTTCACCGGGAATCCGGTGGCAGCGACGGTATATTCGGGAGGCACAGTTATCGTCACATTGTATATGCCAAAATCACTGTAGAATTCCGATGTCCCGTGGTATTGGTGCAGATTCCAGCCTTCCTGGCCCACTCCGCGGGTTCCGGCGGGCTCATAGGCACTAATCTTGGGAAACCATTGCCCGGCCATAACGAAGTCCCCTGAGATCCCCATCCGGGCGAATACTTTGGGCAGCTTGACCTCAAATTGCAGTCGGAGGGTCACACTTTCCCCTCCGTTCACAGGTTCAGGCAGATGTACTTTCATCAATGTGCGATCATTAATATTACCGTCATCGGGCTGAACATACTGCACTCTTTGGATGAGAGATGTACCCTCTGTGGTTCGTAGATCCGTTAGGGTCATGCTGCCGAATCCGTTATCGGGCATCTTGTCGCCTCGCAGCTCACCACCGGATTCTTTCATAAAAGTCGTATTGCGGGATTCAAAGGCATTGGGGTAGAGATGAAAATACAGATCGCTCACCGGCTTGCGGCCGGGATGGTTCCAGGTTACTGTCTCCGCGCCTTTTAATGTGCCTGTCGCCGGATCAAGCTTCACGTCGATATGGTACTCGGCGACTCTTTGGCTCAGCGGCTCTGACACAGGAACGGGTGCGGGTGCGTTCTCCGGGAATGTCTGCTGTGCGGTGCCATTGCCGGGCGAGGCTGCCAGGGACTTGGCCGCTTTTTGGGCAGACATGTCTGCCAAGGCAGGGCTTGCACCCGGGTAGCCCCACAAGCTCCCGCCCAGCAGCGTTAGGGCGGCCAGGGCCAGAATGCTGATTTTGGTTCGAAATGTCGGTGGCTTCATACTGTGATTCCCTCCCGTTGACAAGCATCTACGGGATGTATATGTTTGCAATCGCCGGATTATTAGCTAAAATTAAATTATTCGTAAGAGGAAGGACGTGCATCTGTGGATAACACGAAACCGGAAGGCAAGAAACAGATTGCCTTGAATATTGTCAACGCGAAGAGTAAACATAAAGGGTTTGGTGCGGGTTCAATTGATCTGAACAATGTGTCTCCCGTCATTATTGATAACGGCGAAGCAATCATTGATATCGGGGCTATGCACGCCAAGAGCAAGGTGGAGAAGGGCATTAAGTTCTCCATGAACCGTGAGGATGTCCCGAACGGCAGACAGGTATGGGTAGTATGGGTGGCTGTAGATCGGACACCTGAGGGTCAGCACTATGCCGGAATTACAGCTTGTGAGATGTGGATTGATACCGAAGCCCGCCGCGGGTGGAAGATTTTAGCGGATCATGTGAACAAACTCGATTCTGCGCTAAAACGGAAAGTTATCGTGGAAGGGCTTGGCGATTCGGAAAAGACGGCGCTGAAATCACTGCTTATTTCGCATAATGAAGAGTGGTGGGAAGCTTCGAGGGAAGAGTTAAAGGTGGCACTGTCGTAATAACCTTCAGAGTGTTGCTGGATCGATCCTCTACCAAGCGGACATCGCAGCAAAAGGCTGCATCTCCTGTACTATCGGGGATGCAGCCTTTTTAGTATTACATAAATGTTAATAGAGAGAAGTGCAGCGAATCAGGCACATCTAATGACGTGGATTCCTTTCGATACAGCCGATCAGCCGATCTTGGATTGCCGCGGAGTATTAAGCTTGCGCTTGAGTTGGCTCACCCGCGCTTGGCTGATCCCCAAAATCTCGGCAAGCTCCTTCTGATTGGCGAATGGATGCTCTTCGATGGCCCGCTCCAGTCGCTGTGTCATCTCTTCCGTCTTCTTCCGTTTCACACTGCTGCCAGGATCGACGGTAGCCTGAGGAAGGAGCGGAGAAGGTTCTGGCTCCTGCGGAAGACGCTCCGGGTCACCGAGTTCTTTCAGGCAACTGTTGCAGATGAATTGATCTTTATAATAGCTCACTTGGTCCAAACTTCTGCAAAAGGTGCATTCTGTGGAGGTGTACTTTCTAAGTACAATAACATCCTCATTCATAATAAAAAATTCGATAGGATCCCCAATGTCGATATTGCGTGTCATGCGGATTTCCACGGGGACCACAATTCTCCCCAGACTGTCCAAATTCCGAATCATACCCGTATCTTTCATACCATGTCCCTCATTCACATGTTTAGATTTGGCGTTTCTTTTATTATAACAGAAATGTAAATTATTAGAATAGGGGGAGCGTATACGTGAAGTGAACCTGCCGGTTGTCGTCGTAAGACATCCAAGCAAAGGACAACGTATTGCCGGAACGTCCGGTGTACTCGAGCCGGTCACCGGGGTAGTCAAAATCCCATTCCGGGTATTGCTCCAACCAGGCTTGGTCCTCTGCTCCTAGAAACTGAGTATAGAGTGCCGTACTTTCCCCGCTCTTGCGATCAATCAGGAACAGTGTTCCTTTCAGATATGGACGCACAAGCAGGAACTCCTCTTCGATCGCTTCGAGGGCAAAGGCATCGTCAATACCGGTGAGCTCTGCCAAATTGTATGTCTTGAAAATATGACCGTCCGGATTGACCAAGTACAGGATACTTCCATTCATCATGACCAAATTTCCTTGATAGGCAGAGACACTCTCCTTCATCCCGAGATTACGCATGCCCCCGTAACTGCTCACGGCCTGGCCAACCAGACGCCCCTCGTGGAGCAGAATACGATAGTTGCTGACATGAATATGTGGCTCGCCAAAGGCATTATTAAGATCGAGCACATAGCTTGTGCTGTTCACCGTACGCGCGTTGAGAGAGGTCCAATCCAGTTGACGAACATTAGCGATTCCTGCCCGAACAGGCCGCCTCCCGCTTGATCCGCTGTAGATAACCCCCTTCTCCTTATGTAGCCAGAACACTTCCCGCCCAGATACCGCTTTGAGATAACGCTCAGTGTATGGAACAATAACATCAAGCTTGCCGTCCCAGCCCACCGGAAGACTAAAGGCTTTGGAGAACAGGGTGGCCGGTACGTAGGTCACGCCATCTCTGATGAGTGTAGGTGCACCTAGACTGATCACCTTATTGTCCACCGTGTAGGCCTTTGCTTGTCCAATCTTTAAGCTAAGTGCCTGATAAAGACCGGTGACCTCAATGCTGGATTTGTCTGCGTTCCACAGCACGTGGAGATCGAGCAACGGGGCGACTTCTTTTAAAGGCAGATAGATGGCGCCTTGCTGATGGAAGCCGGCATGTTCCAGTGAGCGCCTGGTTTGTTCTGTTGGTGTAGCCGGAGAGACAGTAGCCGATCTTGTGTCAGCCGGAGCTGCTAGAGCAGAGCCTGAAACCAACGAGCAATCCACGCTTGCGATAAAGATGATTGCGGCCCCATAGACTGCCAGCTTCGAGGGGACCATGGACAGACCTCCTTTATAAGGATAAGGAATATTAAGAAGACATCTTCTGTCTGTACGCAGAGGTTGTTTAAATAAAAACCTCTCCGATTCAAAGGTCCAAAGGGAGAGGTGG
Organism: Paenibacillus sp. GCM10012306; assembly: GCF_042649265.1. Lineage (NCBI taxonomy): Bacteria > Bacillati > Bacillota > Bacilli > Caryophanales > Paenibacillaceae > Paenibacillus > Paenibacillus sp. GCM10012306. Next base: position 23,598 of record NZ_JBHRYW010000024.1, read on the forward strand.
TTTGGGGTTCTATTCTTTTATACCCAATTTTGGGCTGACGAAACGCTAAAATCCAATTCTTTATACCCAATTTATGGGCTTGAATTTTTTTAACTCCGCTAAACTTGGCTAGTATACTCTGGATGGGGTCGGGCAGACCTAATTCATCCACCAGCGCTTGATATCCTGCCATAAGGAGCGCCCTTCACCGGGATCACCCTTTCCGGGAGTCGTTTCTTCCGCTTGGTGGGCCTTTTCTCCTGCCCCGTGCTGATCGCAATATGCTGTGGGCTCTGTGCCGCTGATGAAGGTTTCCAGTACCTTATCTGGACATTCAGCTGTAGCCAACTTGCCGGATTGCTTATCAATATAGACACTAACTATACCGTCGGGAATTGGAAAAATCTTGGGCGGGACGTTCTCCAGCGCTTTCTCTGTGTACTGGGCGAAAATCGGGGCAGCGCGCCTGCCATCGGTCGTTGCGATATCCCGGCCTTTGTCGTACCCGACCCAGACAGCCGTCGACAATTCGGGGGTGAAGCCGACCATCCAGCCATCAGTATCGGTTGTGCCGGTCTTTCCGGCAACAGGGCGTTTGATGATGGAGGCCACACGGTTCCCGGTGCCCCCTGTCTCGAACACGCCCTCCATCAGCCGGGTCAACACGTAAGCTGCTGCCGGCTCGACTACCACTTCTCCCTGAGACTGAGGTGCTTCGTACAGAACGCTCCCCTTGGCGTCTGTGATCTTCAGGATAGCTGTCGCGGGCATCCGGACCCCGCCGCCGCCGATCACAGCGAAGGCAGAGGCCATTTCCAGGGGGCTGACTGGTGAGGTGCCCAGCGCCAGGGAAGGCACGTGCTGCAGCGGGCTTTTGATCCCCATATCCGCAGCCATCTCGGCGACTTTGTCCGCTCCGATCTTAATGATCGTATTCACGGCATAAATATTGTCCGAGGCAGCAATCGCCTGGCGCATATTGATTTCACCCAGATACTTGTCACCAAAATTACGGGGCTGGTAGGTCTTGCGGTTATTGTCATAATGGAACAGAGTTGGCTGGCTGTTGAACACTGAGAGCCCATTCATCGTTTTGGAGGACAGGGCAGCAAGATACATTATCGGTTTGAAAGAAGATCCCGGCTGCCGGGTGGTTGCCAATGCGTGGTTGAACTGGTTGGTCCGGTAGTTCTTGCCCCCCACCATCGCTTTAATGTAACCGGTACGTGGATCAATGGATACCAAGGCTGTCTCCAGTTCACTGGCCGGATCCATTCCTATGCCGACGGCATCCTCCGCTGCCTGCTGCATAACCGGATCGAGGGTGGTGTAGACGTTCAGTCCGCCCTGCTCGAATTCGTCGCTATCGATATGCAGCAAGTCTATTGCCAAGCCGCGCACATAATCGCGAAAGTAGGGTGCGGCTACGGTGGTGTCTTTTTCTCCTTGTGGTTTGAAATTCAACTTCTCCTGCGCCGCCTGCTTGGCCTCGGTCTCTGTAATGTCGCCAAGCTCGGCCATAACGGACAGGATCAGCTGCTGGCGATTCTTGGCGTTATTTATGTGGTTGTAAGGCGAATAGTAAGTCGGGCCCTTTGGTACCCCAGCCAGCATCGCACTCTCCGCAAGGTCGAGATCGGCTGCAGACTTGCCGAAGTACATTTTGGCCGCTGCTTCAATGCCGTAGGCTCCGTGACCGTAGTAGATTTCATTCAAGTACATGTTCAGGATTTCATCTTTGCTATATTTCATCTCGAGTTGCATCGTATAGAGGGCTTCTTTAATTTTGCGGGTCCAGGTCTTCTCATGGGACAGATAGAGATTGCGTGCAAGCTGTTGAGTCAACGTACTGGCGCCTTGCGAGCGGCCCCCTTCCTCCAGATTGACGAGGATGGCCCGGGCCATTCCTTTGAGGTCAAAGCCGGTATGCTTGTAGAATTTGCGGTCCTCCACCGCCAGCGTAGCCTGAACAAGCAGCGGTGAGATATGGCTCAGTTCTACGGGATCACGACTGCGTCCGTCTGATGTGAAGGTGGCCAGCACATTTCCACGCACATCAAGCAGCCTGGAGCGGACATCGTCCAGAGTAGGGGGCAGGTCTTTCTGATATAGATATCCCAGCAGAGCGCCGGCAGCTAGCAGGCCCAAGATAGTCAAGGCCGACAGCAGCCGAAATGCCCGGCGGAGAGGACTTTTGCGTTTAGGTGGGTTGGCGGAATCGCTCGACATTTCACCAGGCTCCTTTCTTGCTCTTATCCCCATTATGGGAAAGGAAGTGACAGGATATTCACTGGCGCTGCCGAGGTTCTGATAGCGTAACGATTGCAGCACATGGTGTACGCTGGTTTATGGTTAATTTTGAAGAATATCTATAGAAGAAAAAAATTCGTAGTATTTATGGTAAAATTAGATTCCTTGGAATCTTCCTTGAATAAGGAATTGAATTGCACCCTTGAACTGGATATAGTAGTACAATGGGAAAGCGAATTCGCCTTTGGTCTGCAGAGGCTTGCAGAATGGAGAAATACAGGTGCCGGAGATTGAGAGTCACAAATACGGCGTTTCAGTCACACTCGTAAGCGAGCATGAAGGTGAGCGCACTGTGCTGAATACCGCCGGAGAAGTCATAGCCAAGGGCCAGCAGCTGTTCATCCGATATGTGGAGCCCGGGCAGGGCCCTCAGGGTGAGGAGACAGCTATTCGTACAACGATAAAGATTGCAGGTAGCGAACTGAAGCTGATCCGCCATGGCGCGGTCGAGTCCGAGCAGAGTTTCCGACAGGGAAAACGTCTTCCGGGCTTTTACCGTTCTCCCTATACGCAGTTTAATCTGTCCACGGAGACCCGGGAACTGGAAATTTCCCGAGACGGGCGCTCCCTAAACGTGACGTGGGAGTATGATTTATACGTATACGAGGAGCTATCCGGTCAGTTCACACTCAGTTTGCATATACAGGAGGAACCAAAATCATGACACAGAGTCAAAATCCGCTCGAACTTATCAATGAACGGGTAAAAGAAGCCATTGCCGATGCAGTTGTTGCTGCGGGGCTAGTTGCACGTGAAGACCTTCCGGCCATCGTGCTGGAAGTGCCAAGAGACAAGGAGCACGGTGATTTGGCGACCAATGCGGCCATGCAGCTCACCAAGATCGCTAAGCGTAACCCGCGTCAGATTGCTGAGGCAATTCTAGAACACTTGGACAAGAGCAGCGCTTCCATTGAGAAGGCTGAGATTGCCGGACCAGGCTTTATTAACTTTACATTGTCCAAACACTATCTGTATGGCGTCATCACCCAGGTTGCCGCACAAGGGGACAACTACGGCCGTATTGACGCAGGACAGGGTCAAAAGGTAGAGGTTGAGTTCGTCAGCGCCAACCCTACAGGCAGTCTGCACCTTGGACATGCCCGTGGAGCGGCTGTCGGCGACGCACTCTGTAACGTGCTGGATTATGCCGGTTATCAGGTTACTCGTGAATACTATATTAATGATGCTGGGAATCAGGTTGCCAATCTGTGCAAGTCCATCGAGACCCGCTACCTGCAGGAACTGGGACAGCCAGCGGAAATGCCGGAAGACGGTTATCATGGCGAGGATATCAAAGGATTTGCCAAGGAGCTTGTGGCTGAAAAAGGAGATTCCCTGCTGGAAATGACTCCTGGTGACCGTGCGGCTTTCTTCCGTACCTATGGTTTGAATAAGGAATTGGATAAAATCAAACGCGATCTGGAACGTTTCCGTGTTCCGTTTGATATCTGGTTTAGCGAGACCTCGCTCTATGAGAATGGAGCAGTGTTGCGTTCGCTGGACGATCTCCGTGAGCGTGGTGAGGTCTATGAAGAGGAAGGCGCAACCTGGCTGCAGACAACCAAGTATGGCGACGACAAGGACCGTGTGTTGATCAAGAACGACGGTACCTATACTTACCTAACGCCGGATATTGCTTATCATAACGATAAATACGGCCGCGGCTATGACAAAATGATCAATATCTGGGGTGCCGATCACCACGGCTATATTCCGCGGATGAAGGCAGCGATGTCTGCGCTCGGTAATGACCCGGGAAAATTGGTTGTCCTGATTGCACAGATGGTCAGCTTGTTCCAGAATGGCGAGAAGGTCAAGATGTCCAAACGTACCGGTAAAGCGGTAACGATGGAGGACCTCATGGAAGAGGTTGGCATCGACGCCATCCGTTATTTCTTCACCATGCGGAGCATGGACTCCCATCTGGACTTCGATATGGATCTGGCGATCTCCACATCCAACGAGAACCCGGTATTCTATGTACAATATGCGCATGCGCGGATTTGCAGCATCTTCCGTCAAGCTGAGGAACAAGGAATCGCATTGCCTGATTATGCTGAGCTTGATTTCAGCAAACTCACAGCTCCTCACGAATATGACTTGCTGCGCAAAATTGGTGAGCTGCCAGCGGAAATTGCTTCCGCAGCGGACGCTTATGCACCGCATCGCTTGGTGCGTTATGTTTATGATCTGGCGGCACTTTTCCACAGCTATTACAAGGCTGAGCGTGTTATTACCGAAGATTCGGCCCAAACATTGGCTCGTCTTGCCCTGCTGGGAGCAACGCGTACCACCATTGCCAATGTATTGCGTCTTCTGGCGGTATCCGCTCCAGAACGCATGTAAATTCATACATCCCTTAGGCCCTTGTCTGACCGGGGCAGAGGGATGATTAGCACACCGCCTCCAGCGACTTGGGAGGCGGTGTGCTTGTGTCTAGCAGGACGGCCGCCATCCTTGGATTTTGGGATGGCGGCCGTCTGGTTCAGGCCAGTGGCGCAGCGCCACTGGCCTTTGTCAATCCGCGCGCCGGCTGGCGGCCTTCGCGGATGGGCCCCGCTTGGCCCTGATGCCTGCGCGTAGCAGGCGAAGGGCATCGGCAGCGCCGCCGCCGAGGGAGGCTCTGCGCTGCCCTTTGCGCAGCCGCACCGGGCCAGCGGTGCGGCGCAGCAGGAGCTTCAGCTCCCGGGGGGTGAGCCCTGGCCGAAGTGCGAGCAGCAGGGCAGCGGATCCCGTCACATGCGACGTTGCCATGGATGTGCCGCTCATTTCTTTGTAGCCCTCCTTCAACCAGCAGGAGGGCACGCTTTCGCCGGGTCCATATACATCGATGTACGAACCACGGTTGCTGAAGCTGGCGACCCGGCGCTTCTTATCTATGGCGCCCACAGCGATGGTCTCCGGGTAGCGTGCTGGATAATCCCCGCCGCGTTTGCCATCATTGCCGGAGGAGGCAACAATAGCAATGCCGGCGCGGTAGGCTTTCATTACGACATTATGAAGTGCTTTGCTTCTCGTCCTCATACCGAAGCTCATATTGATGATGTCGATCCGGTTCTGGACGCACCAGTCAATCCCCAGCACAATGTCAGACACATAAGCAGAGCCGTTGTGGTCAAAAGCTTTGATGGGATAGAGGGTGGCTCTTGGTGCAACTCCCATCATGCCGCGCGTGCCGCCAGCGGCAGCCAGTGTGCCGGCGATATGGGTGCCGTGGCCATTGTCATCCAGCGGCAGCATTCCCCGCCGCAGCAGGTTCACACCTGTAGCCAGCGAATGGCGCAGATCAGGGTGACGATAGTCGGCGCCTGTATCAATGACGCCAATCTTGACTTGCACACCGGTTGACTTGGACCAGGCCTGGGGGGCATGAATCGCTTTCACTCCCCATGGCATCACGGCGGTCCCGGTGTTCTCACTGGGCAGAGCATGGAGCTGTATGCGGTAGTCCTCTTCCACGCTCAGTGTGTCTGCAAATCTATGCACCAGCTTTGCCGCGCCTGCGGCAGGCACAAAAAAAGCGCGAATCAGCGGAGAGACCTGTACCTGCCGCAGTCTCGCTTTTTTCGAACGTAGGGTCTTCCACTGGGATAAAGCTCCGGCGTAATGGCGGGCATCATAAAAGGTAACAATACGCCGTTCGTCATCCTTGGGGGCAGCCGATATCTCATCAAGCAGCATCTGCCAAAATCCGTAATAGTCCATGTGTTTTGCCGTCCCCTCCTCGGTGCCGTACTGAAATATTGTATGAGCGGAGGAGGATAGCCGAATGGGAACTTGCCCTTTTTTAAGGAAATGGGCTGCCCATCGTGTCAAAAGACGGCGCTTCACATAAAATAAACAGAAGAGATTTAACACTCTCTTTGCAACATCCCGTAAGGAGCCATTCCTTGGCGTGGATACAGTCATGCGCGGAGGAGTTTCCTCCGCCTTTTTTGAAGAGGCCTTTTACCTATATGTACCGACTTAGCCATTCATAAAAGTACATATTGATCGTTACCTGGGAAAAAAACGTTAACCTGTCGGAAAATGCCGACGGTTTTTTTGCGTCTGAAGCTTGTCCCTTTTGACTTGCATTTTGCTGCTAAATAGGTTTTACTTAGGTTTGTTAATGGATATTATTGAATTAGAGCCGTGAATAGTGAACAATGCGTGAGAGGAAGTGTCCTTTAATGAGTACGCCACTCAATTTAAAGCTGGACCCCGAGAAAGTGAAAGAAATGCCGATGGTGGACCTGGCTTTCCTGGTGCTGAAGGCGGCGAATACGCCGTTTTATTACCGTGACCTGATGGTCGAAGTAGCCAAGCTGCGCGGAATGACCGAAGAACAAACCAACGATACCATTGCCCAGTTATATACTGAGATTAACATCGACGGACGTTTTGCCTGTGTAGGGACGAACCTGTGGGGGCTGAAACGCTGGTATCCGCTGGAGCGCTCCGATGACCCAATCGGTAATTCCAAACGTCCGCGTATCATCAACGACGAGGATGACGATTTGGAAGACGATGATTTCACCGAGGAAGATGATAACTACGCATCCGAAGAAGAGGATTTCGACGCTATCGATGAAGATCGCGACGACCTCTATTCCGACGACGACAGCGAAGAAGAAGTTGACGACGATGTAGTTATTGACGAGGAAGACATCGACGAAGATGACGTGGACGATGAAGATTCCGACTCGGAAAGAGATGAAGATTCGGACGATGAGGACGAGGACGATCATTATTAATCCCGTTCTTTGAGGTAGCATAATTCTGCCCTTGACAGTGGAGAACCGTCAGAGTAAACTATTGCATGGGCTTATGATGAAAGTTAATATGTGTTTTCTAAAATAAAAAGTGCCCCGGTGCTACGGGTGTCACTTTTTTGTTTTTTTAGATGCCAAAAAGCCGGGATTTCCGCGATTTTAATAACTTTTGATTTCCCCCGTTTGACGATAGAAAAACGGGTTACGATAAACATCATGCGTCGCCTGAATTTCTGGACTTTATTTAGGAGGGTTTTACAGTGACAAAGTATATTTTTGTAACGGGTGGGGTTGTGTCTTCCCTTGGCAAAGGCATTACCGCCGCTTCGCTGGGCAGGCTGCTTAAGAACAGAGGTCTAAAGGTGACGATTCAGAAATTTGATCCGTATCTTAATGTGGACCCTGGAACAATGAGTCCTTATCAGCACGGGGAAGTATTCGTGACAGATGATGGCGCGGAAACGGACCTTGACCTTGGACACTATGAACGATTTATTGACATTAACCTGTCCAAGAACAGCAATGTAACGACAGGTAAAGTGTATTCTTCAGTAATCAGCAAGGAACGCCGCGGTGAGTATCTGGGTGGAACCGTTCAGGTCATTCCGCATATTACGAACGAAATCAAAGAGCGTGTCTTCCGTGCAGGCCGTGAAGCTGGTTCGGATGTCGTGATCACAGAGATCGGTGGTACAGTAGGCGATATCGAGAGCCTTCCGTTCCTGGAAGCGATTCGTCAGATCAAGAGCGATATCGGCCGGGAGAATGTAATGTACATTCACGTAACCCTGATTCCGTATATCAAGGCAGCTGGTGAAGTGAAGACCAAGCCGACTCAGCATAGTGTAAAAGAGCTGCGCAGCATTGGTATTCAGCCGAATGTGATCGTATGCCGTACGGAGCATGAGCTGTCTTCGGACATGAAGGCGAAGATTGCCCTGTTCTGTGATATCGATGCTAATGCCGTAGTGGAATGCCGCGATGCCTCCACACTGTATGAAGTTCCGCTTAATCTGCGTGACGAGGGATTGGATGAGATCGTAGTTAACCATCTGAAGCTGACTACACCTGCTCCGGATATGCGGGAATGGGAAGGCATGCTAGATCGAATCAACAAACTGCAGCACACCGTTGAAATTGCCATTGTCGGCAAATACGTTGCTCTGCACGATGCTTATTTGAGCGTAGTTGAATCCCTTTCGCATGCAGGCTTTGCATCCAATGCTGAAGTGAAAGTACGTTGGGTGGATGCTGAGCAATTGACTGATGAGAATGTGGACGAGCTGCTTCGTGGCATCGGCGGTATCCTCGTTCCGGGTGGCTTCGGCGACCGTGGTATTGAAGGTAAAATCTCTGCTATCCGCTATGCACGTGAGAAACAAATTCCGTTCTTCGGTATTTGCCTTGGCATGCAGGTTTCCGTTATTGAATACGGCCGTTCCGTATTGGGACTGGAAGGGGCGAACAGCTCGGAGATTGATCCGACTACAGCACATCCGCTTATCGACCTGCTTCCAGAGCAGAAGGATATTGAAGATATGGGTGGCACAATGCGTCTGGGGCTATACCCTTGTAAGCTTCTGCCTGATTCCCTGGCTATGTCCTGCTACGATGATGAACTGGTGTACGAGCGTCACCGTCACCGGTATGAGTTCAACAATGCTTACCGTGATGAGATCGAAAAAGCTGGTCTCGTGATCTCTGGAACATCCCCAGATGGCCGTCTGGTGGAGATAGTGGAACTTCCAGGACACCCATGGTTCTTGGCGGTACAGTTCCATCCGGAATTCATTTCCCGTCCGAACCGTCCACAGCCGCTGTTCCGTGAGTTTGTTAAAGCATCTCTTACTCACTATAGTGCACAATAATATTATATATAGCACCTAACAGGTGTCCGAAAGAGCCTCCATTTGGAGGCTCTTTTGCTTATACCCGAGTCCGACTAATGCTCGGAATGACTTTACATATAATGTATGTTTTCCTTGTCTTTGTTGCATTTTTTTATAACAAAAAAGTCAATGAGAGTGACCCATTTAATGGTATACATTTACGCATTTTATCTAATTAGCAGGATTTTGAATCTACACCACGAATTATAGGTTTCGTATGGACTAAGTTATAAAGGGGCCGTTAGCTGTGGAGAGCGCGGTATGGTCAATCTGCCTTAAATTGTGGGAGGGTATTGATAATGGAGAAAAATAAAGTGTTGATTGTCGACGATCAGAATGGGATCAGGATTCTTCTCATGGAAGTGTTCAATAGCGAGGGTTACACTACATTTCAGGCGGCTAACGGTAAACTTGCACTGGAAATTGTTCGTACCGAATCCCCAGACTTGGTCTTGCTCGATATGAAAATCCCGGGAATGGATGGGCTTGAGATTCTCAAGCATCTGAAGGAGATCAATCCGGAGATCAAGGTGATCATGATGACAGCGTATGGGGAGCTGGACATGATTAAGGAAGCAACAAAATTGGGCGCGCTGATGCACTTTACCAAACCTTTCGACATTGACGAGATGCGTGTGGCGGTAAATATGCATCTTCGCAATAAATCGGTCGATCAGTGCAGTTAAGGTAAGGATTCTGCTAAATGGCAGAATCCTTTTTTCGGAGGGGAAAAGTTGGAAAAGGGCAGATAACAACAGGGGTGGATAAATATCGTCCCACCGGGACATTTTTTTGTTAGTGCTATTTAGTATTTGACACTGGATGTGCTATAATAAGCCTGTATGTGATGTCGGTTCTATAATTATAGCGAAAAACATCTTTAGGAGGATGAACCATGCCATTAGTATCAATGACAGACATGTTGAACAAAGCACTTGAAGGAAAGTACGCAGTAGGTCAGTACAACATCAATAACCTTGAATGGACCCAAGCAATTTTGGGTGCAGCCGAAGAAGAGAAATCTCCGGTAATTCTTGGTGTATCCGAAGGCGCAGCCCGTCACATGGGCGGTTTCACCACTGTTGTTAAAATGGTGGAAGGACTTATCCACGACCTGAAAATCACTGTTCCTGTAGCGATCCACCTGGACCACGGTTCCAGCTTTGATAAATGTAAAGAAGCCATCGATGCTGGCTTTACTTCCGTAATGATCGACGGATCTCACCACCCAATCGACGAGAACATTGAAATGACTAAGAAAGTCGTTGACTATGCTCACGCTAAAGGTGTTTCTGTAGAAGCAGAAGTAGGTACTGTAGGCGGACAAGAAGATGACGTTATCGGCGGCATCCAATATGCTGACCTTAACGAGTGCGTACGCATCGTTAAAGAAACCGGCATTGACACTTTGGCTCCAGCACTTGGTTCCGTTCACGGTCCTTACCATGGCGAGCCTAACCTTGGATTCAAAGAAATGGAAGAAATTCGTGACGCTGTTAAATTGCCACTGGTTCTTCATGGCGGTACTGGTATCCCTGTGCATGACATCGACAAAGCGATCTCCCTGGGTACTTCCAAGATCAACGTGAACACTGAGAACCAAATCGCATTTGCAAAAGTAGTTCGCGAAGTTTTGGCTGCTAAACCTGATGCTTACGACCCACGTACATTCATCGTACCAGGCCGCGAAGCTATCAAACAAACCGTTATCGGTAAAATCCGTGAGTTCGGTTCCAACAACAAAGCGTAAGATCTTTTTCTTAGAGTTTTGAAGGACAACAGTCCATAAAGTTTTGAATTAGCGTATTGGACAGGTTATACTGTCCTTTTCAGTTGAATATGATGATGTGGAGAGTACACCGCATAGCCGGTGTCTTTCCATTTTCATCACCTTTATCACCAGAAAAGCCACAGCACGTATTGTCGACCAACCGCAATACACGTAGGGGGAACCTGTTAATTTATGGAAAAATTAATGATTGGCGGTGGACGTCCGCTGCAAGGTGTTGTCACGATCAGCGGAGCCAAGAACAGCGCGATTGCGCTTATTCCTGCGGCGATTTTAGCCGAATCTGAAGTTGTGCTGGATAATCTACCGTCCCTTAGCGATGTTGCAGTTTACTCCGAAATACTGGAAGAGCTTGGCGCGAGTGTATCCTGGTCAGGCAACCAAATGAGAATTGACCCCTCCCGTATTGTGTCCATTCCTATGCCTAATGGGCCTGTCAAGAAATTGCGGGCTTCTTACTATATGATGGGAGCGCTCCTTGGAAGATTCAAGGAAGCGACAATAGGGCTTCCCGGTGGCTGCAATTTTGAGCCCCGTCCGATTGACCAGCACATCAAGGGATTTGAAGCGCTGGGCGCAACAGTAACTAATGAACACGGCTCCATCCACCTGCATGCCAAAGAATTGCGCGGGGCTAAGATTTATCTGGACGTATCCAGTGTCGGGGCCACGATTAATATCATGCTGGCGGCTTCAAGAGCCAAAGGCTCTACTATTATTGAAAATGCGGCTAAAGAGCCTGAGATTATAGATGTAGCTACACTGCTTAATTCAATGGGTGCCATCATTAAAGGTGCCGGCACGGAAACCATCCGGATCGAAGGGGTTACGGAAATGCACGGCTGCCGTCACTCTATTATTCCTGACCGGATTCAAGCTGGAACATATATGATTGCTGCTGCAGCGACGCGCGGCAACGTCCTTATAGATAACGTCATTCCTAAGCATCTGGAGGCTTTAACCGCCAAGTTGCTAGAGATGGGCGTAGATATTGAAGAGCTTGATGAGAGCATTCGCGTAATTGGCAGAGCCAAGTACCAGCATGCTGATGTCAAAGCGCTGATTTACCCAGGCTTTCCCACCGATCTGCAATCCCCGATGACCAGCATGTTGACCCAAGCTGAAGGTGTTAGTGTACTCAGTGACTTTGTATACAGCAATCGTTTCAAGCATGTGCCGGAACTGGTTCGTATGGGGGCCAAGATTCGTGTCGAGGGCCGTTCAGCAATCGTGGAAGGCAGCAAGCTTAATGCAGCCAAGGTCAAGGCGGCCGATCTGCGGGCTGGTGCGGCGCTTGTAATCGCCGGTCTTACAGTAGAGGAAGGCATCACCGAAGTAACGGGTGTGGAGTATATTGATCGTGGGTACGATCATTTGGTGACCAATCTCCGTAATCTGGGGGCTGACGTTTGGCGCGAGAACGAATAGAATAAATTTATTAGGTTCCCGGTGAATGGAGGGAGTTTTTTTGCAGGTTGACTGCATATCTCCTTCCAATTCGGGTAATCCTATCCTAATGAGGATTTTGCCGGACTCTTTTTATTTGCTGATATAGTTCAGTAGTACATAGAACTATGTTCACGAACTCATTATAAAAATTGAATAGGTGGTTATTACATGGATCTTCAAATTTCCGATCTGGAAGAAATGAAGCTGACCGACTTGTACAAGCTGGCCAAGAAATACCAGATCCCTTACTACGGGCAGATGAAGAAACGGGAGCTGATCTTTGCTATCCTTCGGGCGCAGGCGGAGCAAAGTGGGCTCATGTTTATGGAAGGCGTACTGGAGATTCTGCCGGAAGGCTACGGATTCCTAAGGCCGATCAACTACTTGCCTAGTGCGGAGGATATTTATATCTCAGCCTCCCAAATCCGCAAGTTCGATCTTCGAAGCGGAGACCTAGTATCGGGGAAATGTCGAACCCCCAAAGAGAATGAACGTTATTTTGGATTGCTTCAGGTTAATGCCGTCAATGGCGAGAACCCTGCCAGCGCAGCGGAACGCCTGCATTTCCCGGCGTTAACACCTCTTTATCCGCAAGACAAGCTGCCGCTTGAAACATCCCCTACTCATTTATCTACCCGAATTATGGATTTGCTCGCTCCTGTAGGTCTGGGGCAACGCGGTTTGATTGTGGCGCCTCCCAAAGCAGGGAAGACGCTCCTCCTAAAAGAAATTGCCAACAGCATCTCCACTAATAATCCTGAGATAGAACTGTTTGTGCTTCTGATTGATGAACGTCCCGAGGAAGTAACCGATATGCAGCGCTCTGTGAAGGGTGAAGTTGTGGCATCAACCTTTGACGAATTGCCGGAGAATCATATCAAGGTAGCTGAGCTTGTGCTTCAACGTGCACTTCGTTTGGTGGAGCATAAGAAAGATGTTGTTATTCTGCTGGATAGTATTACGCGTCTGGCGCGTGCATATAACCTTGTCGTGCCCCCATCCGGACGGACGCTAAGCGGAGGTATTGATCCTGCTGCTTTCCATCGTCCTAAACGGTTCTTCGGGTCGGCGCGTAATGTGGAAGAAGGCGGCAGCCTGACGATTCTGGCCACAGCATTGATCGATACAGGTTCACGTATGGATGATATCATTTATGAAGAGTTTAAAGGTACGGGTAATATGGAACTACATCTGGACCGGAAGCTTGCGGAGCGCCGTATTTTCCCTGCGATCGATATTCGTCGTTCAGGAACGCGTCGTGAAGAGGTATTGCTGAGTAAGGAAGAACTGGATACCATTTGGGCTATCCGTAAAAATATGAATGAATCCTATGATTTTGTGGAAGGATTCCTCAAAAAGCTGCGTGACAGTAAGACGAATGCCGAGTTCCTGGCGTCATTTGATGTTGCAGGTAAAGAATCTGCCAGTGGCACGGCCAGTAGTGGTGGTACATCAAACAGCGGAGCATCTGCACGCCGTACGACCCGCTCGAAGGCCCCCACAGTATCCACAACCTAGAACGAGAATAAGAGGAGACTAATATGTATTTGGTATATGCCGATGAGAAAGGTAACGTATATGATCATCCTGAGCTGTACGGGCTGGCCCGCAGCGGGGATTTGATTGTCGAAATGCTGGAAGAAGAGCTGATTCCGTTGCCTGAGGGTGCTACGCTGGTCGGCCTGCCTAACACGCGGGCGGTGGGTATGAATCCGGCAACCGGTGAAATGCTGCCGCTGCCCGAAGGTTCTCAAGCGGTTGGGGCATTGATGCCGCAAGGTTATACACGGTTATGCCTTCCCGGCTATGTCAAGACAGATAAGTCCTACAAGCTGCCGCTATTCGGTTATTCGGCAGTGGTATGGAAGGATGGACGTTTCTATGTAGGCGCAGAGCTTACAGATGATCCTGAACAGTGGAATCCGCTCAATTGTGACCGTGATCTTGTGAAGAAGGGTGTAGGCGATCTGACAGCTAAGTATCCGGAGAACCGTCTCTTCGGGCACTTGTCGAACTGTGCGCTCGGCTATGAATGCCTTACATCCTCCAACACCTTCCTGGGACGTTGGGAGGGTGCTGTGCCTGTTTCCTATTCTTGCAATGCCGGTTGCTTCGGCTGTATTTCCGAGCAGCCTGACGACAGCGGTTTTGTCTCTCCGCAGACACGGATGAACTTCCGTCCGCGTGTAGATGAACTGGTAGAGGTTATGCTGGAGCACCTGAAGACGCCGCAGTCCATTGTTAGCTTTGGACAAGGCTGTGAAGGGGAGCCGTCGACGCAAGCCAAGATTATCATCGAGGCAATGCGGGAAGTTCGCGCTACTACTGACATGGGCTACATCAATATCAATACAAATGCGGGCTTAAGCGACCATATTCGTGGAATCGTTGATGCTGGTCTTGATTTGATGCGTGTCAGCACCATCAGTGCGTTGGATGATCACTACAATGCCTACTACAAGCCACGGGGCTATACCTTGGCCAATGTTGAGAAATCTCTCAAATACGCAGCATCGCAGGGCGTGTACACGTCGATTAACTATCTGATCTTCCCGGGTGTGACCGATCGTGAAGAAGAGATTGAGGCCATGGTGGAATTTGTGAGACGTACCGATCTCAAGTTGATTCAGATGCGGAATCTGAATATTGACCCGGAGAGCTATCTGGAATTGATCCCTCCAGCTAAAGGGGAAATACTTGGTATGAAGACGATGCTGGACATTTTCCGGGAAGAGCTTCCTGATGTGGTTATTGGATCATTTACCCATGTGCCGCCTGCTGATTTGGCCCGTGCCAAGTCTAGTCGTATACACGTCTAGCATTAGAAATGTAAATTTGAAACATATTGCCCATTTGCATGTTTCGTGCTAAACTATGCTCATGTGTCTATATAACTCTGAGTCCGCATGAGGCTTAGGGCAAGAGAGGTGAAATTCAAATGCAAGAAGCAATTCAACCAAAGTACAACATTACTAAGGTAACCTGCGCATGTGGCAACACTTTCGAATCCGGTTCTGTTAAACAAGAGCTGCGCGTCGAAATTTGCTCCAGCTGCCACCCGTTCTTCACTGGCAAGCAGAAATTCCTGGATGCCGGCGGTCGCGTTGATAGATTTAAGAAGAAATACGGTATCTAATTCAATTAGCCCGTTTGCGGCATAATTATTAGATCTAGCCCCCGGCTTCGTGCCGGGGGTTTTTTCAATGTTCCCACTTGATTGAGGTGCATTATTACTGCAAGGAAAGTAATGGGGGAGCTGTTAATTCTCTTGAGGTTGATTTTTGTCCGAGCGTAGGATATACTTATCTTCGCCGTGCTAGACGGGGAGGTAGCGGTGCCCTGTAACTCGCAATCCGCTGTAGCGAGGTTGAATTCCTGTTAGAGGTGCTGTCGATGTGAGGCCTTGGTCCCTATGGACTGTGTTGACGGTTGGGTCCTCCGCAATGAGTGCTTGTGAACCTGGTCAGGTCCGGAAGGAAGCAGCCATAAGCAAGTTTGCTCTTGTGCCGGAGGGTGGCCTAGCCCGAGCAGTCAGTAGGGTTGCCGCTTGGATCGCAGTCATCAATAACAGGTGCACGGTTTATATGAATAAATGATAGCATCTTTGCGATAAGCGGGGATGCTTTTTGTTTTTGGTCAAAGTCTGGAGAATATAGTATAATGAGTTAGCGACAAATGCCAAGAAAGTGGCACTTGAGAGAGGGTAATGCATAGTGGAACATATCGCGCTGTACCGTGCTTGGCGGCCGCAGTCGTTTCAGGACATGGTAGGACAACAGCACATTATCCAAACGCTGCAGAATGCTATACGGGAAGACAGGGTCTCACATGCCTATCTGTTCAGCGGTCCTCGGGGGACTGGTAAGACCAGTGCTGCCAAAGTGCTGGCCAAGGCGGTCAACTGCGAACGCGGACAGGGGCCGGAACCTTGCAACGAGTGTCCATCCTGCCTGCGGATTACTGCTGGTAATGTCATGGATGTGCAGGAGATTGATGCTGCGTCTAACCGGGGTGTGGAAGAGATTCGTGACCTGCGGGATAAGGTGAAGTACGCGCCTACCGAAGTGCGTCGTAAAGTGTATATTATCGATGAAGTGCATATGCTGACAACAGAAGCGTTCAATGCGCTGCTGAAGACGCTGGAAGAGCCACCGCCCCATGTAATGTTCATACTGGCGACAACAGAGCCTCATAAGCTGCCAGCGACGATTATTTCCCGCTGCCAGCGGTTTGATTTTCGCCGGGTATCATTGGAGGAGCAGACGGGTCACCTGAAGCAGATCTGTGAGAAGGAAGGCATCACCGCAGATAATGACGCTCTGCAGTACATTGCACGTCTCTCCGATGGGGGGATGCGGGATGCGCTCAGCATTCTCGATCAGATATCTTCCTTCACAGAGGGCCAGGTTACCTATCAGCAAGTGCTGGGTATGACGGGAGGAATCCCTTCGGAACAATTTGCCCGTCTGGCTAGAGCGATTCTGGAAGGTGATATGGGACTTCTTCTGGAGCTTGTCGAACAGCTTATGCATGAGGGCAAAAGTGCCGATAAATGTCTCGAAAATTTATTGTATTACTTCCGGGACTTGCTTATGATCAAAATGGTCCCGAACGCCGATCACTTGACCGACCGTGTTCTGAATCCGGCGGATTTCAAGGATATGGCTACCGCCTTCAGCCGTGAACAGCTATTCGGAATTGTGGAGACGCTTAACCGTTATCTGGGTGAGATGAAGTATGCCACCCATCCGCAGACGCTGTTTGAAGTAGCGCTTATGAAGCTCTGCAGCTTGCAGGAAAGCGCCGCAGTTTCGGCTGATACGGCTATTTCGCCTGGTGCCTTCCAAGGAGCTGTGGCAGGCGGAAGTGCCGCTACTGACCCTGGTGAGCTAGGTGTGCTTAAGAAACAGATCGCTGCATTGGAGAAGAAGCTGGAGCAGGCGCTGAAGTCGGGAGGCATTTCCGGAGGGCGCGAGGGTACCCAGGGTAAGTCTGCCTCTGCGCCGAGCGCTGCTCCACGAATCACCACGGCTTCCAAGATGCCGCCACAGGTGGATAAATTTATTGCTGGTAAGGATAGCGCCGACTTTACGACTATCTATAAGCAATGGAGTCTAGTGCTGCAAGGTGTGAAGGAAGAGAAGATCACTGTTCACGCCTGGTTCGTTGACGGGGAGCCTGTATCGGTTATGGAAGACGCAGTGCTGGTTGCTTTTAAGAACACTATACATCGGGACACTACTGAGAAGCCGGCTAATCGGCAGGTGATTGAGGGCGTTCTGGCTGCCCGTTTGGGTAAGCCGTATCGTCTTGTGACCATTATGCTTCGCGACTGGAACGAGGCTGCTATGAAGTCTGCAGAACAGCCTGGTAAGGAAGAGCTGCGTCTTGAGCATGAACACGAGACAGGAGAAGCAAAACAGGAACCTTGGATTGATGAGGCGATCCAGCTTTTTGGAGAAGACCTTGTTGTCATAAAAGAGTAATGCTTTCAGCAGATTAGTGCCAAACGGCACATTCCAAAGGAGAGATCGATTATGAACAATATGAACCAAATGATGAAACAAGTTAAGAAAATGCAGGAGCAAATGCTCAAAGCTCAAGAAGAGCTTGGCGGCAAAACTGTTGAAGGTTCATCTGGTGGCGGTGTAGTTACCGTGCAAGTGAACGGACATAAGAAATTGCTGTCCATTTCGATTAAACCGGAAGCAGTAGATCCGGATGATGTAGAAATGCTGCAAGATCTTGTGATCACTGCTGTGAATGATGCGTTGACACAAGCCGAAGATCTTGCCAACAACGACATGGGCAAATTCACTGGCGGTATGAAGATTCCTGGTTTGTTCTAGACCATTACTCCATTTATCCTAAAGGAGAAACATTACTTTGCATTATCCCGAACCGCTAGCTAAGCTGATCGATGCTTTTACGCGTTTGCCGGGGATCGGTCCGAAAACGGCCGCCCGTCTTGCGTTTCATGTGCTGAATATGAAAGAGGATGAAGTCATTGATTTTGCCAAAGCGCTGGTAAGCGTCAAACGCAATCTTCACTATTGCTCCGTGTGCTGTAATATTACCGATACTGATCCGTGCCGGATCTGTCAGGATAAGACACGCGATGCGTCCGTAATCTGCGTGGTTCAGGACGCCAAGGATTTGGTTGCCATTGAGCGAACTAAGGAATTCGATGGTTATTATCATGTTCTCCAGGGGGCGATCTCGCCAATGGAGGGCATTGGACCAGATGATATCCGTCTGAAGGAACTGTTGGTACGGCTCAGCGACGAGCGAGTGAAGGAATTGATTATGGCGACAAATCCCAATATTGAAGGGGAGGCGACGGCTATGTATATATCCCGGTTAACGCGCCCTTTTGATATCAAAATCACGAGAATAGCCCACGGCTTGCCAGTAGGCGGCGATCTGGAGTACGCAGACGAAGTCACGCTGTCTAAGGCCTTGGAAGGCCGTCGTGAGCTGTTTTAGGACATAAGATGCTTTAGAGTATGTGGAGAAGTCCCAGGTAAGTTGAGGGGCTTCTTTTTTTTGCGTTCAGAGCTAATCAAAGGATATTCATGAAGAGAGTACAGATTTGTGATGGTTTTAAGTTCTAAGTTTGTCCCGATCTTTATATGAATGAGAATGAAGATGAGAGGGTGCTCTTGTGTTCACACTTATTCGAAAGGGGAGCTGAGTATGGGCTGGTGGGGGGCATGGAGAGGCAACGCCGATAAGGAACGGGAACGTGACGAGAGATGGAATACGTTCATGGAAGTGCGCAAGGCACAAATGGAATGGGAGCGGGCTTATCTGATGTTCGATGAGGCGCTGGGACAGGATCAGATAGATTATGCCATTTATATCTTAGAGGCGGCAGAACGCAAATATCAGATTCATCTTAAGCATGCCAAAAGCTTGGGGCTTAACCGGACGCGGCTATAACGGAATGGAACAGATTTGATAAAGGAGGAGAGACATTGTTAAGATTAGCGGCGATTGGAGTATTGAGTATATCCGTTCTTTTATTGTTTTTAATTGTATTCCGCAAAAAATTAGGCTTTGGCTGGTTAAGTTTATTCGGCACCCATCTTATTCTGGCGGCGGTGGGTATTTACTTAGTGAATTTTTCGGGTTTTATAACAGATGCACACATTCCCCTTAATCCGGCAACTATAGGCGCAGTAACGGTTTTGGGGCTTCCGGGAGTAATAATGTTGTTGGGTTTGAAAATAACTTTGTTTTAAGGGTTGACGTAGTAGCGAGTAAAATGGTATATTAATTCTCGGCCCTTGAAACAAGAGTTTTTCGAAAAACTTGTTGAGAAGGAAGCGGAAAAAAGAAATTAAAAAAACGCTTGACAGAAACAAGGTCGCCATGATATATTATAAAGGTCGCTGCTGAGACATTGAGCGGCGGACAAGCAAGACATTGATCTTTGAAAACTGAACAACGAGTGAGTATCGGATTCACGCAAGTGAATTCACAAATGAGAATTTAATTCTCGTCAGATGTTTCAAAATGAGCAATCGCTCTTTCTAAATACCAATTTGGAGAGTTTGAT
>NZ_JBHRYW010000025.1:0-33661 GCF_042649265.1 Paenibacillus sp. GCM10012306
CTTTATACGTTGGTGTTCTCATCATAAAACATCTGTTGGCTCTCGGGTACTCTGAAATCGTTTACCTTTAATTGGAAATATAGTGATACAAGATTAGACTCCAGAGACGTTATGAGCAGAAATCCTGTGTGAAATCCACTGTTTGGGAGGAAATAGCGGCAGCTGAGTCCGTTACATGTTGCAAAAGCTACTTGATGTACAAATAACGACAATAGGGTCCGTTAGCCCCCAGGCATAAGTTTCAACCTTTGAAGCAATTGTTTTGGCAATCACTGATGATGAAGCTGAGCCTGATTTATAAGGCTATTTATCATCAACAATCATAGAGAATGTGTTTCTCGACACTCTGACCGCCTTTGAGGCGGTTTTTTTACTGTAATCGACGTTTTCGTCCCCATAGCCAAGCGGCATAACCAATGATGACAAAGCTAATGAGGAATAGCATGATCGGTTTGGTATAGTCTGGTTTACCAGCATATTTGCCGTGATAGAGTAAGGTTGCGTACCGACCATCGCTTTCTTGTACCGCGATGACTGCAGAATCACTGATATCGAGGATACGGTAATAAGGCGTCCCTTTCGGATAGGTATTCGAAAAATTGCCGGAATACGTTCCTTCACGATCGGAATAGAACGTCACTTCTCCGATTTTCTTTCCTATTGTTTCAACGGGTGTATATGTACCTTGATGGGCATAGACACTCCCGTTATACACCACGAACTGGAATGCCCAATCGGCAGATACCGTTGTGCTGGATATAACGCACGATAGAATTAAGAGCATAGATAGTGCAGCTCTGCGAAGATTCAATAAGTCCCCCCCAATCTAGTTACGATACCTTACTTTGACCGTATATAAGCAGGAAGTCACTAACATATTCTTTTTATTCGCTGTGGTGTTTTCGTATTCCTTTTCGTCTAAGAGTTGAAACCACACCAGATAGTGTTGCAAATATTTCGTCGCTACTTCGTTAAAGCGATCCAGCCAAATGTTTAACCGGCTATGGTAGCTGTTTACGCTATGTATATGGTACGCACCTTTGACGCGTATTTTTCCATCGGACTTAAACCGGTTGACCGACGGTTCTTGTGCTTGAGGCACCTTAGTATTTCTATATTATGCAATGCGAATTGCTTTCAAAATGGTACGTTCAATGTCTTCTTACTCAAAAGTTTATTATAATATGTTCCCGGCAACATAAAATATGTTGACAGCCACATATATGTTTGATAAATTTATGTTGCCGGCAACGTTTATATAAATTGAGAGGAGTTTTTTCAATGAAAACAATTTGGAAACCAGTAGTAGTTGGGGATATAAATTTGCAACATCGTTTGGCACTTGCGCCAATGACTAGATCACGGGCTCAGTTCGACGGTACTCCAGGAGAACATAGTGCGGAATATTATGCACAACGAGCTTCTTTGGGCCTTCTAATTAGTGAAGGAGCACAGCCTTCAGAGGATGGACAAGGTTATTTATTTTCACCAGGTATTTATACAGAAGAGCATATTGCAGGTTGGAAAAAGGTGGCTGATCGTGTTCACGAAGCAGGTGGATACTTGTTCATTCAGCTTATGCATGCAGGGCGCATGTCACATCCAGACAATACACCTCATCACCGTCAGCCAGTGGCCCCTTCAGCCATTGCTCCAAAGGCACAAATGTACACTGCAACAGGCTTGCAAGATGTTCCTGTTCCGCGTGAGTTAAGTTTGGAAGAAATCCAAGAAACAATTGGTGATTTCCGCAGAGCTGCCGCAGCGGCCATACAAGCAGGAGCTGATGGTGTTGAAATCCATGGGGCAAACGGCTATCTTATTCATCAGTTTATTTCTGAGAATGCTAACGTGCGCACGGATTCGTATGGAGGATCGATTGAAAATCGCGCTAGATTCGCTATTGAAGTTGCGGCAGCGGTGGCTGAGGAAATTGGAGCTAGTCGCACAGCGATCAGGCTCTCTCCTGGAGTTCCTCTTGGGGATCTGACAGAAGGTGCAGACGGTCCTAAGGTGTATAAATATTTGATTTCCAAGCTGGGTGAGCTTAACTTAGCCTACCTCCATATTCTTCATGGTGGCGACGAAGCATTGCTTAAAGATATTCGTTCGGCTTGGCCAACCACGCTGATCGTCAATCGTCCTGGACGTCCATTAGAAGAGCTGGATAGAGATTTGAAGGATAACTTAGCCGATATTGTATCGGTAGGAACCTGGGCGCTGGCCAATCCTGATTTGGTAGATCGTTTGAAATCAGGGGCACCATTAAATGAAGCCGATCCTACAACTTTTTATGGCGGTGACAGCCACGGCTATATCGATTATCCGACAATGAAATAAGCTTGATCTATAATTTCCATTTATCCGGCGCCATAATACAGCAGCATTGAGGCTGTGTTATGGCGCAATTTTTATTTATACACCCGCTTCTTTACAAGTGCAGAATAATTCTCTACGCTTAATAATAAGTAAAAGCGGAAAGGTGATTTGAAAGATGAGTAACTTTGAAGAGAGTCAGGAAAGCTCCTGTACACCTAAGGCTGAGCAGGAAACGCAGGTCATCCAGCGATTTCCTATTAATTTCGCAATTTTTTCTATGGCTAGATCGCATCGTGGTTTGGCTGCATATTTGCTACGCGAGGCTGGTTTATTCGCAGGTCAAGAAATTATGCTGATGCAGTTAGGAGAGCAAGACGGACAATCGCAGCAGTGTCTCGGACGTACGATGCGACTGGATCATTCTACGATTGCCAAGTCCGTTCGACGCTTGGAGGAAGCAGGACTAGTCACTCGCTCCCGTTCACCTAAGGATGGGCGCGTCACGCTGGTTAAACTAACGGAGAATGGTCGAGAACTTGTGGACAAGGCGACTGCCGTTTGGACAGAAATGGAGAAAGCGGCTTCTCAAAATCTGTCAGATGAAGAGCAGGAGCTACTAATTTCGTTATCTCAAAAAATTTCAGGTAATCTGGAAGGCATCATGGGATAAAGCGAATTTTAAATCCTGCAATTCATTATTTAGAGCAATCAATAAGCCTGATAGATAGAATATAAAATAAAAATCCAGCCCCATTGCAGGGGCTGGATTTTTTGGCTTCAAACAGTTGCCTAGCTTCACATCAGAACTTGTCGATCGGACTACATTTTCAAATATTCCTTGATACCAGCGACAACTGCTTCCGCAACTTTTTGCTGGAAATCATCTGAATACATCAAGGCTTCGTCCTTCGAATTGGTAAGGAACCCGACTTCCAGCAGGATTGCTGGCATTGTCGTTTCCCTGGTTACATGCAGACTGTTCAGTTTGAGTCCTCGATCTGGCAGGCCGGTGGCCTGAACCAGATACTTATGGACGGTTTGGGCAAATTGAAGGCTTTCTTTGCGAGAGTAATGGGTCTCCGTTCCACTTGGGCTGGTTTTGGTCCCAGATGGCGGACTATTGCCATGTACGGAAACAAACAAAGAAGCATTAAGACTATTAGCTAATTTGGCTCTTTCCTGCAGAGTAGGATATGTATCTCCACTGCGGGTAAGCACGACTTGGATATTCGGCTCGTTCTTCAGTAGCGCCTCGATTTTGAGGACAACCGCGAGCGTGAAGTCCTTTTCCTTGAGGTTGTTCAGGCTGCTGGCTCCTGGATCTTTACCGCCGTGTCCGGCATCTAGTACGATCACCTTCTTGCCAGAGTCGCCCGGCAATGGCGTAACGGATGTATCCGGCGTAGGTGTCGGTATAGGAGTAGCACCAGGGTCAGGGATATAGCCGCCAGTCCCGTTCAAATCAATAATCAACAGACCATCATTGGCATTGGTCACACCGTACGTTTTAGCGCTACTCAAGTCCAGAACAATACGTATCGTTGACGGTGTGCTGCTGAACAGGGAATATCGGACGCCCGTGACGTCAGGGTAACCCGTTATAGGCACTTGGCCGCTTTGTCCAGCAGACAGAGGCAGTCCCTGGCTGAAGGCTTGTCCAAAGACAGTATTCGGCAAGTCGATAACAATCCGGTCAGTACCAGTCATTGTAAAGATGTTCGGCTTTACACTTCCGTTCAAAGAGATAATCAGCTTGTTGTCATTAAAGCTCATATCCGTTAAGGATGCCGATATCGTACTTGCCGGAGGAGTAGCGTTACCTCCCGGCGGGGTGGCTCCATTATCCGGCGTCGGAGAGGGTATATCCCCAGGCGCAGGAGTGGCTGATCCTCCGTTATCGACGCCAATCTCCTGTGCTGGAGAGGTTAAGTATACGGTCTTGGTAAAATTGTCCCAACCGACAGTGGCACCTGTCTGTTCTCCGATAAATCTTAATGGAACAAACGTGGTACCTTTGCTCAGGAAGGGCGGATTATCGAGGATGATCTGCGCACCATCGGCCTCCGCTTCTTTCTGGTTCACGACCAGCTTCAGCACACGTCCTCCCTGCTCAATTGTCGCTATCTTTGAGATGTTATCCCATTTGACTCCATACCCTAGCTGCTCCGTGACGAGACGAAGTGGCACCATGACACTTCCGTTCACAATCTGGACCTGTACATCCTTAGGCAAGGACAGATCGTTGCCATCCAGATTAATGTGTGTGCTGGACGCGGCAGCATGTCCCGTAACGGGAAATACCAGTACGAGCGCAAGAATCAGCAGTACTGCCCACAAACCGTACTTCTTCATTTCACCATCTCACCATCCTTGTGTGTTGATCCTATGTATGGACACAGTCTATCTACGATGCCAATGAAGGCATATATATAGGTTAGACGACAAAACTTTCCAAAAGTTGCAGTGGTTTCGGGATAAAATTTTGCATCTTCGAATGACCACTCGAAGTGTTTTTTCAGTAACAGAAAGAGATGAGCAGCAATAAAGTGAAAATTGTTTCACTCTTTTAAATTTTTTAGTGAGTGTAAAATTCACGTGAAGATGGATCCTTAAATCCCTGTTAAATCAACGTTATGGGTGAACACACTGATATTTATATCGGAAAAAATGATGAAGAAGTGTACAGAATATCGGATTAATTTCTTGACAAATCAGCAGTAAGGAATTAATTTTGGTTATAGAAACAATTGTTTCCTTAGGGAAAAATATTTTCGTGAGGTCATTTATTTATTTTTCAAAAAATTACCTGATCATCAGGTTGTCAAGAGGAGGAAGCAACATGAGAGAGAGACTGAAGGGTAGGAAGGCGAGGTGTGGACTCGCTCTGTCCTTGGTGTTGTCATTGGTATTATCGGCATGCTCAGCGGAGGGCCAAGAAGGCAAGGGAGCAGAGGCGGATGGGAAAATTGCTATTGTCACCACCATCGCACAGATTGCCGAGCCGCTTTCTATTATTGGCGGGGATAAGGTCAGTGTTAGCAGTTTGATGGGCCCTGGTGTGGACCCTCACCTGTATAACGCGACGCAAGGGGATATTAAGAAGATGGCATCGGCAGATATCGTATTCTACAGCGGACTTCATTTGGAGGGTAATATGACGCAGGTCTTTGAACAGATCGGCAAAACCAAGCCGGTGAAGGCGATTGCTGAAGCCATTCCTGAGGATTTGCGACTGAAGGATGAGAAGGGTGATATCGATCCCCATGTTTGGTTTGATATTGATCTTTGGGGAACAGCACTTGGTTCTGCTACAGACGGATTGAAGGAGCATTTTCCGGAGCATGCGGAGCTATTCGAGGCCAACAAGAATGACTATCTTAAAAAGCTGGATGAATTGAAGAAGGAGTCCGCAGACATGATGAGCACCATTCCAGAAAAGCAGAGAGTGTTGGTTACCGCTCATGATGCTTTTGGCTATTTCGGACGGATGCACGGGCTGAAGGTGGTCGGTCTGCAAGGTCTCAGTACAGAAGATGAGATTGGCATTACGGATGTGGATGATACCATAGGGCTGCTTCTGGAGTATAAGGTTCCTGCCGTATTTGTGGAGAGTAGCGTCAACCAGAATTCGATTAATGCGGTGATCCAGGGCGCGGGAAGCAGAGGGCTTCAGGTAAAGCTTGGCGGTGAGCTATTCTCGGATGCGATGGGCGACGGCGGGACCCCGGAAGGAACATATATCGGGATGTATCGACATAACGTCAAGACCATCGCTACAGCACTGGGCGGGGGAGGTAACTAACATGCAGGGACTTAGTGTCACAGGCTTATCGGCCGCTTATCGGAAAAGTAAAGTACTGGACGAAGTCAATTTCGAGCTGCCTAAGGAATCGCTAACCGGAATTGTAGGCCCCAACGGTGCGGGCAAATCGACCCTGCTGAAGGTGATGCTGGAGCTGCATCCGAAGCTTGAGGGAACGGTTCATTTTGCCGGAAAGCCGCTGAAGGCGATACGCCAAAAAATCGGCTATGTCCCGCAGCGGGGCTCCGTGGACTGGGATTTCCCAACAGATGCACTGGATGTCGTAATGATGGGGCTATATGGAAAAGTGGGGTGGCTGAAATCGCCCAAAGCACGGCACCGCGATCAGGCGATGACGGCACTGGAGCAGATGGGCATGGCGAATTACGCTAGCCGCCAGATCAGTCAATTGTCTGGTGGACAGCAGCAGCGGGTCTTTCTGGCTCGGGCGTTGGTTCAGGATGCCGAGTTGTATTTCATGGATGAACCACTCGCAGGTGTGGATGCGGCTACAGAGCAGGCGATCATGACTACGCTGAGAGAATTGAAGGGGCGCAACAAGACGGTTATGGTCGTGCATCATGATCTTCAGACCGTGGAGGATTATTTTGATCATGTGTTGCTGCTTAACCGCACGGTGATGAATTATGGAGAGACAGCGGATGTGTTCACGAAAGACAATGTGTACCGGACGTACGGGGCAGGCCTGCGCTGGAGAAAAGAGGTGCCGTCATGACACTCCTGCTGTCGCCCAATGCTTGGTGGGTATTGCTTAGCATGCTCGTGCTTGGTGTCGCCTCAGGGATGATTGGCTGTCTCGCCTATTGGAAACGGCAGAGCCTGATGAGTGATGCGTTGTCCCATGCGGCGCTGCCGGGCGTGGTTATTGCTTTTGCCATCACCGGTGTGAAAATGCTGCCTGTGCTGATCTTGGGGGCGGCCATCAGTGCGCTGATCGGCGCGTTCCTGGTGCAATGGGTAGTTTCCGCCAGTCGGATCAAGGAAGATACAGCGATGGGCATCGTGCTGTCCGTGTTCTTCGGCCTTGGGATTATGCTGCTCACGATCGTGAACCGGACCGGGGGCGGCAATGTAAGTGGACTTGATGGATTTATCTTCGGGCAGGCCGCTTCCATGGTTCGTACCGATGTCTACACCATGAGTGCGCTGGGACTTCTGGTTATCTCCACCGTCTGGCTGGGATTCAAGGAGTGGAAGCTGTTTCTGTTCGACCCCGCCTTTGCCAAAGGCCTCGGTTTGTCACTCCGGTTGATGAACAGTCTCTATTCAGGCTTACTGGTACTGGTAATTGTCATCGGCATTCAAGCCGTCGGGGTTATCCTTATGTCCGCCTTGTTGATTATTCCAGCAGTGAGCGCGCGGTACTGGACGCATTCTTTTAAATGGATGCTGATCGGTGCAGCACTTATCGGAGGAGGATCAGGTGTGATTGGGACGGTGCTAAGTACGATGGGTAAAGGATGGCCAACGGGTCCCTTCATCGTTGTTACATCTTCAGCCTTCTTCATGGTTTCTCTGCTGTTCGGTGCCCAGAAAGGACTAGTGATTGTCCGCCTGCAGCAGCGCAGCAGAACAAAGAGTGGATTGTCGGCACCAGCCGAGAGAGAGCAAACAGTTGTGAAGGAGGGGGGATACTGATGAGCTATACCGGCTGGATTTTGCTGACCGCTTCACTAGTAGGCTTGTCATGCGGTACAATCGGCGTTCTGTTGATTTTGCGTAGAATGGCGATGATGGCGGATGCCATCAGTCATACCGTGCTCCTGGGTATAGTTGTTGCTTTTCTGGTCACGCGTGAACTGAGTGGGTATCACATGCTGATCGGCGCTGTCGTGGCAGGGCTATTAACATCCTTATTGATCCAGTGGCTGCAGTCGCGTGGGGTGCAGGGTGAGGCATCGATTGGAGTGGTGTTCACGACCTTGTTTGCGGTGGGGGTAATCCTGATTGCTACGAAGGTGGGCAATGCCCATCTGGATGTGAAGCATGCCTTGATGGGCGAAATCACCTTTGTGCCGTGGACAACGGTGCATCTACCATGGATCGGAGACATTCCCGAGGCCACCTTCATTCTGTCCATTGTGTTGCTGGTGGTTCTAGCGGCAGTGATTGGATTCTACAAAGAATGGAAAATAACATCCTTTGATCCTGCACTGGCTGCAAGCCTCGGTATTCCGGTTGTTGTCATGCACTATGCATTTATGTCGCTCTTGTCTATCACTACAGTGGCGGCCTTTGATGCTGTAGGAGCGATCATGGTTGTGGCTATGCTGATTACTCCTGCAGCTTCGGCCTATCTTTGGACAGATCGTTTGTCCTTGATGTTTGTGCTGAGTGGGGGCTTTGGCATCCTGGCTGCAGTCGCAGGATACTATACCGCAGCCTGGCTGGATACATCGATATCGGGTTCGATGGCTTTCGCTACCGGGGTACTGTTCATGATCAGCTTCCTGGCTTCACCAAAGCATGGCTTGCTATCAAAGCTGCTGTCACCTACAGTTACAGCCGAATAAATCAGAGGATGTTCCATACTGTTGGAGCATCCAGTGAAACTCATTCCAAAGAAGTATAACCTGTCTTCTCCACCAGTTCCTGTCCCTGTGGTGAGGTAATCCAGTCGATAAACGGCTCGATGTTAGGATTGCTGCTGCCGGCTGTAACGGCATAGAATGCGGTGGCAAAAGGATATTCACCACTACGGATTGTCGTTCTATCCGGTCGTATCCCATCGATCTCCAGCAGTGCAATCTCTCCGTCATGATTTAGCTCAGAGGCGTAGAACAGGAAGCTGTAGCCGAGCGCATTTCGGAAATTGCGGTAGTTTGCAGTCCGGCTAATGATACCGCTCATGAGGTCGGCAACGTCCTTCTGTGGAGGGGTCATAAGCGGTGTGCCCTTCATAAACTTATGAAGCATGGTCTGGCTGCCGCTATCCTCTGGACGCTGGAAGGCCCGAATCCGGTCGTTGCTGCCGCCTACCTCTTTCCAGTTTGTGATTTTTCCCGAGTAGATTTCCTTGATCTGTGCAATGGTCAGCCCTTTGACCGAATTGCGCCTATTCACGAAGAATACGAAAGCTTCCCGGCCAATCGGCGTCAGCTTGAGCTGCACGCCTTTTTGCTGTGCTTCCTTCTGCTGAGATTCAGATGGGGCCGCAGCAAAAATCATATCGACTTCGCCTTCAAGCAAGCGTTTATAGGCCACCGGAGTTGTTGAGCAGGTGATTAAGCTATCTGCGCCATAAGGCTGGTACTCGCCAGAAGGATACACAGCCTGGGCAAAGGCCGCATACAGCGGATAAAGGGCTGTGGCGCCGTCAAGACGCGGAAGATTTTCAGGAATGGTAAAGGTCGCAGGTTCAGTAAGTGCAGCAGCTTTGGTATTGGGGACAAAAGGCGCGTATTGTGCCAGGTTGACCTCCTGCTCGTTGATCTCGTCAAAGCTGTTCATATACATTTTATTGAGCTCATAGCCAGCAGTGGTTAGCAGAGAGATCCCGGCGAATGAGAGTAATACGATGTGCCTGGTTCGCTGTTTCAGTATTTGGAATATTGTGATGACAGAGTAGATGGCCAAGAAAACAGTGACAGTGATCAGAAGCGGCGCATAGAATTTGAGGCCGACAGTTAGAGCCGTTATGAGAGTAGTGATAAATCCGATCAGGGCGATACCGCCTACGGAAACGACGGAGAGTATCAGCTTTGTCCAGAATGAGTCCTTCACTATGAATGGGGCTCCTTTTCCTTGATATTATTGGTAATGAAATTAATTGAATTATACCTTGAATATCCCATTTATGTAGTGGCAAATCTGTCATTTTCAGTGACGAATTTGCTTGTATGTCATGAAAGAAATATGAATATTTTCATAAAAGGCTGGACGAATGGCTGCAATAGGTTTATTCTTGGATTGTGAAAATAATAACGGAATACAAGATTCTCGGGGTAAGGTGAAATTCCTAACCGGCGGTAATGTTCAGAGTGAGCAAAGCCCGCGACTCGTTTCCACCTGTTAGCAGGAGAGGCGACTGATCTGGTGCAATTCCAGAGCCGACGGTAAAGTCCGGATGGGAGAGGATCATAAGATAAAGGCGCGGGGTCTGTTTCCTGTACGCTTTTATTGATAATACCCCCGAGTATTGCCTGTTCCAAGGCAAATCGGGGGTTTTTGGTCTCTTAATCGAGGGTTTGTATCGACAAGGAGAATGTAAGATGAGTAATGTATCTGCTTCATCCTCCGCAGTGCGCCCGGCGCGTCTGCGGAGCGGGTTTTGGCTGGTTGTTTTGGGGGCGGCGCTCTGGGGCGTGGACCCGCTGTTTCGTATCATTTTGCTCAAGTCGCTCACTTCTTCGCAAATTGTGTTACTAGAGCATGTCGTGCTGTTTATCGCCGCATTTCCTGTTCTGTGGCGGCACCGCGCCGAGCTGAAAGCTATCCGCTTCCGCCAGGCGGGAGCACTGTTGATCGTTTCCTGGGGCGGTTCGGCAATCGCTACAATCCTGTTTACCATGGCATTGTCCAGTGGTGATCTCAATGCCGTATTGCTACTGCAGAAGCTGCAGCCGCTGTTCGCTATCGGGCTTGCGGCCCTGTTGCTCAAGGAGAGATTGCCGAAAAATTTTGGCCCACTAATAATCGTAGCCTTGATTGGAACATATCTGCTCACCTTCGGCTGGAGCATTCCTTTCGGGCATGTGAACAGTTTTATCAGCGTTAGCAGTGTCATGGCGCTGGGAGCAGCCGCGCTTTGGGGAGGGTCCACTGTGATGGGCCGCTATCTGCTGGGTTCCATGAAATATGAGACGGTAACGTCGCTGCGTTTCATCTTGGCCTTGCCTTTATTATTCGTCGTTACGACGTTGGAAGGCGCGCCTTGGCAGCTCCATGGGGGGCTTGGGGCTACCTCTGCCGTAGCGCTTAATCTGCTGCTGCAGGCGCTGCTACCGGGACTTCTGAGCATGTTAATGTATTACAAGGGACTTAGCACAACAAAGGCTTCTTTTGCGACACTAGCCGAGCTTAGCTTTCCTATGACGGGTGTCGTCATTAACTGGGTGGTGTTTAACCAACTGGTCACCCTTCCGCAAGTTATCGGATTTGCACTGATCTGGACAGCGCTGTTCTTTATCTCGAGCCAACAGTCCAGGCGGCAAAGTCTGGGATAACTAATTTTGTTACTCAACCAAATAGTACGCCTGAGGGGACAGACCCCAGGGCTCAGTTTACCTTATAAAGCACTTGTTTCACTGGATGATCCAGGGGAACAGGTGCTTTTTTACATGCCCGGAAGTAGATCGACGCGCTGCGTGAGAACCTCCAATTCCCTTTTCAAGAGTAAAATTCAGCCTTTCCTCCCATACTACCTTTATTCTTTTCTTCAACCCTGTGGAGTCCAGCCCACCCTGGACCGCTCCAGATCCCCTTTAGGAGGAATACGGATGACACACCATTCGGCAACCGCCATCTTCATACAGCTCAAAAACCGGGTGTCCGTTCCCAAAGGTCAGGGGGTGATGCTCCGGGATATTGCCAATCTCATTACAGACCCGGAGTGGGAGGACGACCTGTACTCTCTGATGTTGATCCAACCCAAACAAAGTGATGGCAACTTGATCCTGATTGATCTGCTAATGGTGATTCCGCGAATTCACGAGATCCTGCCAGGAGTAGAGATCCAGCTCATCGGCGAAGGCAGAACGATTGTGCAGATTATAGGCCCGGTGGAGTCGAAGCCCCCGTCAACGGCGTTGTTCGTGCTTGTGTGGCTGTTGTTGTTTTTTGGTTCGGCACTGACGATTATGAATTTTCATGCGGATGTGAGTATGCAGGAGGTGCAGATTCGCATTGTAGAGATGTTGACTGGGGAAAAGGATGAGCATCCTTATCTGTTTCAGATTGCTTATTCCTTGGGCATTGGGCTGGGAATGGTGATTTTCTTCAACCATTTGTTCAAGAAAAAATGGAATGAGGAGCCAACCCCGCTGGAAGTTGAGATGTTTCTGTACCAGAAAAATATTGACGAATATGTGGTTCACGAGGAATACGCAAAAATGAAGCAGCGTGAAGCAGTCATATCCGAGAACACGGGGGGCGGAGGCAATGACAGCGCCGATAACGCTGGGAATTAACCTGTTGTTGGGCATTGCCGGAGGGATCGCCGTTGGCGGTGGAGTGATCGCTCTTTTTGTTGTGCTTGATATCATACCCCGACTGGCGCAACTAACCTCTTCTTACGATAAAGTGCACTGGTATGAAGGGGCGATGGTCGCAGGGTCACTGCTGGGCACCGCCAGTGATTTCTGGAACTGGAAAATTACCTCCGGTCCATTGGTAGAAATAGCAGTGGGCTTGTTAAACGGTATCTTCGTCGGTATGCTGGCCGCCGCATTGACTGAAGTATTGAATGTGCTTCCGATTCTGGCAAAACGTCTTCAAATGGTTAATCGCATGTTCGGGCTATTGATGGCAATGACTGCCGGTAAGGTCATGGGCTCATTGTATGACTGGTTTGTGTATTTAAAGTAAAGGAGGCTGTGGGATGAACAGATATATTCACAGCGGGGATTCTGTAGAGAAAAGCGTACCGGTAGAAAAAGAGTCATCCATCGAAGGAACGAAGACTTCGTCGGGAGAGGGGATGGCAGGCAAGAATCAGGAGCTTAAGGCCTCCATGGAGCTGGGCACAGAGGGTGAGGACTCCAAAAAAACAGCAGAACCAGGCCATGGTGCAACAAGTAGCTCTGCTGGCGAGGATGGTACTGACAAGGGAGCAACTGGTGACGGATCAACCAGCGGTAGCGCTAGGGTTGAAGGATCTGCTGGTGATGGATCGACCAACGGTAGCGCTAGGGTTGAAGGATCTGCTGGTACTGGATCGACCAGCGGCAGCACTAGCGACGAGGGAGCAACTGGTGACGGGTCAAGTAGCGATAGCACTAGGGGTGCAGGTGCTACTGGTGCTGGATCGACCAGCGGTAGCGCTAGAGGCAAAGGATCTGTTGGTGATGGACCGACCAGCGGTAGTACTAGTGACGAGGGAACAACTGGTGACGGATCAATTAGCGACAGCGCTAGAGGCGAAGGTGTTACTGGTGCTGAATCAACCAGTGATAGCGCTAGGGGTGAAGGAACAACTGGTGGCGGATCAATTAGCGACAGCGCTAGGGGTGAAGGTGCTACTGGTGCTGAATCAACTAGCGGTAGCAATAGGGTCGAAGGAGCAACTGGTGATGGATCAATAAGCGACAGTGCCAGGGGCAATGCGTCCACAGGCGATCATTCTACGCTAAATGGCTCCACGGCAGAGCATCAGACTGCGGAAGGCTTCAACAGCGATCATTCCAATCATGGTGATCATGCAAGCGCTGATTATGCTTCTGTGGAGGGTGCTGACTCCGGTGCTTCTAATGCCACCAGCGAAGGTGCTGGATCAAGGTTCAATAAAGAGAGCGACGTAATCAAAGCAAACGCTATGTCAGAAGTGGAGTTTAGTATGGAATCAGGTTTGTCTTCCAGCAAGACAAGAGCCGAGGCGGAGGCTGCCCAAGTTAACCCGGCTTGGATTAACAGGAATAACAGCGGCGAGGAGCAAGGGCAGACTGAAGGAACTGACGCTGGCGCCCAAAATACTTCGGAGAAGCAGCAGACGGATTCTCCAAAGTCCGGTAATGATTCCAAGACGGCAGAATCTGGGTCCTCCCCTGAGGTAGGTGAGGATCAGGCAGCAGAGTCTGGGTCCTCCCCTGCGGAAGGTGAGAATCAGGCGGCTGAGTCTGATTCCAGTGGGAGTAATTATTCGGGAAATTCACAGGATGTGGAGGTCTCCGGTGAGCTGGGAGATCAGGGGCAGGACCAAGAGAACGGGGGCAAGGGATTGTTCGCCAGACTTTTCGGATTCTTCGCAGATGATGAAGAGGATCCCGATCAAGAGGATCAGGGCGGAGATAGCGGGAGTGGGGGACAGTCACAAGATCCGCAAGCACAGCAACAAGCCGCCGCTTCAAGTGGTCAGGAAGAGAAAGGCCAAACAAAGCAAAGTAAAGCACAACAAGGCCAGCAGGAGCAGGGCACGCAGCAGCAAAGCCAACAGAAGAAAGACCAACAGAGGAAAGACCAACAACAGGCAGCCAGCAATCAGCCCCAAGAATCAGCCCAGAAGAATCAACAGCAAAAAGTAGATACGGTTGGAAATGTGCAGGGTAGGCAGGGTCCACAGATCCCAGAGGCTTCTGGAAAGAAAGGGAAGAGTGCGGATAAAGGTCAGACTCAAGCTGAAAAGCAAGATCCGCTGGAATTAAAACGCCAGAACGAACACTCGGATTCTCTGGAGGAGTCTGTGGTTTACTGGCAGGGGAACGATGATATCCCGGAAACGCTCGAACGCATTAAGGATACGCTGACAGAGGTTATAGGACTCGGGTCTTCCTTTGATATTATTTTCAGGGAGATGAAGTTTGGGGGCGCCAATGCGGCCCTGTTCTGTATCAGTGGATTCGCCAAAGATAACATTCTGGATGAAATCCTGAAGCGCTTGACCTACATCACCCCAGAACATTTATCGACGGATGTGCTGGTTAGTTTCATGGATCTCTATATTCCTCATATCCAAGTGGAGAAGGGCGATCTGCTTAGCGAAACTATCAACAAGGTATTGTCAGGCATGAGCGCATTGTTCATCGAGGGAGAGAACCAGGTTATCGTGATGGATACCCGGACTTATCCCGCCCGTAATCCAGAAGAGCCTTCCATTGAGCGGGTGGTGCGTGGTGCGCGAGACGGATTTACAGAAACCCTGCTTAGCAATATTGCGCTGGTCAGACGGAGGCTGCGTGATCCCGGTCTGAAATTTGAGATGCATCAGGTCGGCCGTCGCACGCGAACCGATGTCTGTGTAGCTTATATCGACGATATTGTAGACAAGGCGCTAGTGAAGGCAGTTACGGATAAAATCACAAGTGTAAATATTGACGGTATCCCCCTTGCCGATAAGCAGCTGGAAGAGGCAATCGTGGACGGGGGATGGAACCCCTATCCGTTAGTCCGCTATTCGGAGAGGCCGGATAATGTATCCTCCCATCTGCTGGAGGGCCGGGTAGTCGTTTTTGTGGATACCTCTCCTAGTGTGATGGTACTCCCAACAACCTTTTTCGATCTCTGTCAGCATGCCGAAGAGAACCGTCAGACGCCTTTTATGGGGAGTTACTTGCGGTGGGTTCGGTTCCTTGGGATCTTTGCCTCGATGTTTCTACTGCCCCTGTGGCTGCTGCTGGTCATCCACCCGGAGCTGAAGCCGCCCATGCTGGATTTTATTGGGCCGCAAAAACTGGCCAAGATTCCTTTGCTTGCCCAGTTCCTGATTGTGGAGCTTGGGGTGGATTTACTGCGGATGGCGGCGGTGCACACACCAACGCCCTTGGGCTCGGCGATGGGTCTGATCGCTGCCATTCTGGTCGGTGACATCGCAGTGAAGACAGGTCTTTTCGTCAACGAGGTAGTGCTGTATATGGCGGTGGCTTCCATCGGGATGTTCGCTACACCGAGCTATGAGCTTGGACTTGCGAACCGGATTATCAGGCTTGTCCTCTTGCTCGCAGTGGCTGCTTTTCAGGTGCAAGGCTTTGTGATCGGAACTACATTGCTAATTGTGTTGTTGACGATACATCGGTCGTACAACTCGCCGTATTTGTGGCCGTTTATACCTTTTAATGCAAAGGCTATGGGCGAAATTTTGCTCCGTCAACCTGTTCTGAATTCGAAAACACGGCCTTCCTTCAACAAAACCCGGGATAATACAAGAATGCCGCCTGTACAGGACAACGAAAAACAAAAGTAACGATAATACAAA
Source organism: Paenibacillus sp. GCM10012306 (assembly GCF_042649265.1). Classification (NCBI taxonomy): domain Bacteria; kingdom Bacillati; phylum Bacillota; class Bacilli; order Caryophanales; family Paenibacillaceae; genus Paenibacillus; species Paenibacillus sp. GCM10012306. The sequence goes on from NZ_JBHRYW010000025.1 coordinate 15,987, forward strand.
TCAACTGCAAATTAGTCCATTCTACGGAGTTCCGTTTGTCTGGTATACTGAATATACTAACCAGCCCCCACAAAGTGGATTTTTGTCCGAAGCTTAAGGTCAGGGACGTTGCGGGGAGCCTGAGCATACAATAGACAGATGGAATGCGTATTCCATAGAAACTGGAGGATGAGAATGTTTTTACACGGGACGAGCCGGATTAATGATGCGGGTCATTTGGAGATCGGTGGATGTGATGTAACGGATTTGAAAGCGGAGTATGGAACACCGCTATATATAATGGACGAGCAACTGGTCCGTCGTCGCTGCCGCGAATATATGGAGGCTTACAAGGCATCTGGTCTTGGTTTCCAAGTAGCTTATGCGAGCAAGGCGTTGTCCATCATGGCTATGGTTCGCTTGGCTGACGAAGAAGGCATGTCTCTTGATGTGGTATCTGATGGTGAGCTGTACACAGCTTTGCAGGCCGGCTTCCCGGCAGAACGTATCCACTTCCATGGCAACAACAAGACGTCTGAGGAGATCGAAATGGCGATTGATGCCAAGATCGGTTGCTTCGTGGCTGACAATCTGGTTGAACTGAATCTCCTGCAAGCTATTGCAGCACGCAAAGAAGTTACCGTTAACGTTCTGTTGCGTGTGACACCGGGTGTTGAGGCGCATACCCATGAATACACCGCTACCGGTCAGACTGACTCCAAGTTCGGTTTTGACATCGGCAACGGTGCAGCTTATGAAGCTGTTAAAGTTACTAGCGACAAGGCGAACTTGAATCTGCTCGGTGTGCATTCGCATATCGGCTCACAGATTTTCGAGACAGAAGGTTTCCAGCTTGCGGTTGAGCGCGTAGCGGAATTTGCCCGCACTGTCAAAGAAGGACTGGGTGTGGAATTCAAAGTTGTGAATTTGGGCGGCGGCTTCGGTATCCGTTATGTTGAAGGAGATACCCCGCTGCAAGTATCCGATTATGTAAAAGCTATTACCGATGCGGTGAAAACTTACTTTACCGGGATCTACAGCGAGTTGCCAGAGATCTGGGCAGAACCAGGCCGTAGCATCGTGGCCGAAGCGGGTACGACTTTGTACACCGTAGGTACGGAGAAGGATATTCCTGGCGTACGCAAGTATCTTGCGGTTGACGGTGGTATGACTGATAACCCGCGTCCTGCTCTGTATCAATCCAAGTATGAGGCAATGCTCGCCAACCGTGCCAACGATCCGGCGACTGAGAAGGTCTCCATCGCGGGCAAATGCTGTGAGAGTGGCGATATGCTGATCTGGGACGTTGAGCTGCCGAAGGCCGAGAGCGGTGATTTGCTGGCTGTAGCTTCCACTGGTGCATACAACTATTCCATGGCCAGCAACTACAACCGGATTCGTCGTCCGGCAATGGTCTTTGTGCAAAATGGGCAGAGTGATCTGGTCGTGCGTCGTGAGAGCTACCAGGACATTATCGTTAATGATGTTGTGCCTGAACGTATTGCCAAACAAGCGGTTACGAAGTAACAGAAGAGTTCGGAGCAAGGGGAATAACATACAGTGCAGAGCAGGCGGGCCAGTCTCCGCTTGTTTTGCTTTGTGCGTGATTTCATAGTAAACTAAGAAAAGTGTTTAACCATTTGGAATTTTGAAAGGGGTCATTTACATATGGCAAAGCAAGCGAAAATTACTCTTGAAAACGGCGGCGTAGTGCTGATCGATCTGTTCGATCAAGACGCTCCTAACACTGTAGCCAACTTTGAAAAGCTGGCAAACGACGGCTTCTACAACGGTCTGGTATTCCACCGTGTTATTCCTGGATTCGTAGCACAAGGTGGTTGTCCTAACGGTACTGGTACAGGTGGCCCTGGCTACACTATCAACTGTGAGATCAACCCTAACAAACATGAGCGCGGTACACTTGCTATGGCGCACGCAGGTAAGAACACTGGTGGTAGCCAGTTCTACATCTGCTACGCTCCACAACCACACCTCGACGGCGTACACACCGTATTTGGTAAAGTTGTTGAAGGTATGGATCTTGTAGATACTTTCAAAGGTCGCGACAAAATGACTTCCGTAGAAATTATCGAAGCCTAATCTGTTAGTGAAGTTACAGGCCTGTGTTGAGCAGCCGCCTGAAGTATTAAAGCCTGATCCATGGTGGATCAGGCTTTTTTATGCATATATTACTGATTTCCTTGAAATCTTGTTGAACCGTACAACCCTATATTGTAAACTTATGGAAAATAAATAAAGGGTGTGCATGCCATGTCCACAGAACCGACTAAAAGGCAGAGACAAGCTCTGAAACTTAATGCTGGGCCCAGAATTAGCAGGGAAAAAATCACGGTGGGAATAATGATTGCTAAATACTGTAAGGGTCATCGGCATTTGGAGGGCGGGTTGCTCAAGGCAGAGGTGGAGGGAGAAGGTATATGCAGGGAATGTGGAGAGCTTCTGACCTATGCCTGGAAGCGGCTTGAGCACTGTCGTTTCGGTGAAAAGAAGACCACCTGTGAACGCTGCCCGGTGCATTGCTATAAGCCAGACCGGCGCAACGAGATCAAGACTGTGATGCGCTACGCGGGTCCACGGATGATCTGGAGTCATCCTTTAACGACCCTGCGGCATCTGCTCGATGGACTGACTTCCAGACCTTTCTGACACGCACTCAGTGGGGAAGCCGATTCATACGTTGGTTACGGGACTTTATCCGCGCAGGTAGCCAAAAGAACACTAAGTACATACACAGGAACACGGCGAATGCGAAGAGCTCTTCCACCAGTAAGTAATAGGGATACGGGCCAAAGTAATCCAGAACGGAATACGTGTTTGGCTTTCGCATAAGAAACATGTAATTGGAGCCTAGCATAAAATTAGCGACCCAAACGCAGGCAGCGACCAGATTCAGGCAGAGCATAGTGAAGGAAAGGGATTTCCAGCTTGGTCTGAAGCCCTCCACCCAGGTCATGTACAGGGAAGCTAGAATGATAGCCCCATGTGAGATGAAGAATAGCAGGAATCGAAAGTGCGGGAAAGGATAGACCAGATTGGGTGTCAGCAAAGCGATGGACGCACCGCCAATTCCGGCAAAATAGAGAAACCCATACAACATCCTGTTCCGGGTGAGTAGCATTACGACAGACAACAAGAGCGTAATTCCGCATAGCTCCAGCGGCAGAGAAGAACCGGATCTCCAGATCCCTTGAGATACATACCACGATTGAAGTCCGGCCTCGGAGCCCAGCAGGATTACCACGAGCAACAAGCGAATAGTCATTTGCAGACGGCTATTATGCCGGATGGCGAACCTTCCCCCATAGAGCAGTAGGCAGACAAGCACGACAAGTGCCAGAGCAATCCAATGTGAAAGTGAGAACATTAGAAAATCGTCTGTACGATTTTTTTCGAAAAAAGAGGGAAAGGCCATTGGTATCTCACTCCTTGGTCCAAAGGATGTAATTTTGCGTAGAAATTTAGCAATTCTAATCATAGCTGATAATCCCTGGTTCTTGAAAGGACTATTTACATATTTTCTCACAGACTATTAAGAGAGACTTTCGGCTAAAATCTTAATAGAAACGATTAAGAGCGTCGATTATTATGGAAATTCTTTGGAGTATTGCATAGGTGATGCTATAATGATTTCAAATTCCAAGCGCTAGGGAGGATTAAGCATGTGGAAAGAATTTAAAAGTTTTGCCTTGAAAGGAAATGTACTGGATCTGGCAGTCGCTGTTATTATTGGTGCTGCATTCGGGAAGATTGTTTCCTCCTTGGTGGAAGACATCATAATGCCTATTATCGGACTGCTGATCGGTGGCATCAATCTGAATGAACTGACGCTTACGTATGGGGATGCTGTTGTAAAGTACGGGGTGTTCCTGCAGACTGTGGTGGATTTCTTCATCATTGCGTTCTCGATCTTTATGGCTATCAAGCTGGCGAGCAAGTTCAAGAAGAAAGAAGAGGTCAAGGAGGAAGTAGTAGAAGCACCCGCACCGGAGCCGGAGGTTGCTTTGCTAACAGAAATCCGCGATTTGTTAAAAAAGCAGCAAGAACGTGGTGTGTAAGCAAGCTTTACATAGGACAAGCGCTCAGGAGTGAACTCCTGGGCGCTTGTTTTTTGCGGCTGTAAGGTCGATATTGACAACAAAAAGTTGTAAAGTTACGAAAAATAAGCTAATATACGATTTATACTTGCATTTTGCAAGGCTAAGTGTTAATTTTGTTGTAAGCAACAGCTTGATACTTCAAAATGAATAAGGTATCAATCCTTCAGGGCAGGGTGAAATTCCCTACCGGCGGTGATGTTGCTGCAAGTCAATCTTGCAGTGCTTAGTCCGCTACCCGGACCGCGCTACAACGCGGACGGTGGACCCGGTGCAATTCCGGGACCGACAGTATAGTCTGGATGGAAGAAGGAGAGATTGGCGTTTGTCCGTTAACGGGCAGGCGTACTGAAGTGTACATTAATATCATGTGCGTTATTTCACAATTCCGTTGTTTATATAACGGTTATTTGCGCACAGTTTTATTGAAACTCTCAGTAAACTAACTCTCAACAACCCATCTTGTCTCCTCCTGGAGTCTGAGGTGGGTTTTTTAGTTATGAGGCAGCAGATGCTGCATACAAGAAGTACGACTTACAGATCGGAGGACAGATGAATGAATATTATGAATGACGAGTTTTACATGTCGCTTGCCCTGGACATGGCAGAACGCGCTCAAGGACAGACTGGAATCAATCCTGTTGTAGGCTGTGTTGTGGTGAAGGACGGGGCCATGATTGGTCTGGGCACCCATCTGCAACGCGGGACAGGCCACGCTGAGGTGCATGCACTGAATATGGCGGCCGGAAAAGCGGCGGGAAGTACTGCTTACGTTACTCTGGAGCCTTGCAGTCACTATGGTATTACACCTCCTTGCAGTCAGCGTTTGATCGACGAAGGCGTGGCACGGGTGGTGGTGGCTTGTGAAGACCCTAACCCGCAGGTGGCAGGGCGAGGTGTTCAAATGCTGCGTGATCATGGCATTGAAGTAGAAGTGGGATTGCTGCGCGAGCGGGCGCTTCGGTTGAATGAGAAGTTTATCAAGTATATTTTGACCAAACAACCCTTTGTCACTCTGAAGAGTGCTAGCACGCTGGACGGCAACCTGGCTACAAAAACAGGCGACAGCAAATGGATCTCCGGCGAGGCTGCACGGGAAATTGTACACACCATGCGTCATCGCCACCAAGGCATTATGGTCGGGGTCAATACGGTGATCGCTGATAACCCGTCGCTCACGACGCGTATGGCGGTTCCTGGCTTCAATCCGGTACGGATCATTATTGACTCGGCTTTGCGAATTCCGCTGGATGCTGCGGTAGTTAGCGACGGGTTAGCCCCAACGATTATCGTGACTACAGGTTCTGCTGACGCGGCGAAAAAGGCTGTGCTGCAAGCAGCGGGTGTACAGATTGTGGTTTGCGGCACAGGCCCGCGTGTAGATCTATCCGCAGCGATGGCAGCTCTTGGCGAGATGGAGATTGGTTCCATTCTGCTGGAGGGTGGCGGAACACTGAACGGTGCGATGCTGGAGAGTGGTTTGGTAGATCGGGTAGTGCTGTTCTTCGCTCCCAAGATTGTGGGCGGTGGTGCAGAAGCCAAGGGTACCTTCGTTTTCCCAGGTGTGGAGAAGATGGCGGATGCCATTACGCTAGAGGGATTGGAAGTAGAAGTGCTCGGGGATAATGTCTGTATCAGCGGTACTCCGGTACGCTAACGCCTGAGGAGGGATAGTGATGTTCACTGGTTTAATCGAGGAAGTCGGCGTTCTGCGCGGCCTCTCCACCGGCGGTGAAATGATGGTGCTGAATATCGGGGCTTCTGTCATTATGGATGACTTGAAGATTGGCGACAGTATTGCGGTTAACGGGGTTTGCCTTACAGCAACGGCGCTGGGCGACCATTATTTTACGGCTGATGTGATGCCACAGACCTTCCGGAACAGCAATCTGAAGGAGCTGCGGATCGGCAGCAAGGTCAACCTGGAACGGGCAATGGCAGCCGGTGGTCGGTTTGGTGGTCATATCGTGCAGGGTCATGTAGATGGCACAGGCACCTTCAAAAGCATCAAGCGCGATCAGAATGCAGTGGTGTTCGAGATCGCAGCAGACCGCAAGTCGCTGTACAAATACATCATTCCGAAAGGCTCCATCACGATTGATGGCATCAGCCTAACGGTAGTTACGGTAGGAACATCATCTTTCACCGTGTCGGTTATCCCCCACACTTTGGGTGAGACAGTGCTTGGACATAAACGAGCGGGAGATAGCGTGAACATCGAATGTGATGTGCTGGGCAAATATGTAGACCACCTGCTGCATTACAGATCTGCGGGACGAGAAGAAGAAGCCGAGGATATTAGCTCTGGCATAAGTCATGATTTCCTGGCAGCCAACGGATTTATTTGAGATAAGATGATGTGATTACGGCACGATGATGTGATTGTGGAACGATAGCGTGATTGCAGAACGATGATGTGATTACGAAACGAAGATGTGATTACGGAACGAAGACATGATTACTAAGCAATGACGTGATGCGAAGCAATGAAGCTTCTGCAAACGATGAGGAGGATAGATCATGAGCGAACAATCAAAGCAGGAAATAGTCCTGGATTCCATAGAATCAGCGATTTATGATTTGATGCGCGGCAAAGTGGTCATTGTTGTGGATGATGAGGACCGTGAGAATGAAGGAGACTTCATCGCTCTGGCGGAACGCGCGACTCCCGAAGTGATCAATTTCATGATTACTGAGGGACGCGGGCTGGTCTGCCTGCCGATTACAGCGGAGCGGGCAGAAGAGCTGGATCTGAAGCCGATGGTCAGCCAAAATACGGATTTCCACGGTACGGCCTTTACAGTCTCGATCGACCATAAAGATACAACTACTGGCATTTCCGCAGCAGAGCGCTCCATGACGGTCAAAGCGATCATGGACCCGGAGGCGAAGCCGTCCGATTTCCGTAGACCGGGCCACATGTTCCCGCTGATTGCCAAAAAAGGCGGTGTGCTGCGCCGCTCCGGTCACACAGAGGCCGCTGTCGACCTGGCTCAAATGAGCGGTGCTTATCCGGCTGGTGTGATCTGCGAGATTATTAAGGAAGACGGCACGATGGCTCGTCTGCCAGATCTCATTGAGATTGCCCGCAAGCATGATCTGAGACTGATCAGTATCAAGGATCTTATCCATTACCGGAATGAGAAGGAGAAGTTGGTTACCCGCGAGGTAGCGGTACGGATGCCAACCGATTTCGGTGAATTCCAGACGATAGCTTATTCTAATGTAGTAGATGACAAAGAACATATTGCACTGGTCAAGGGCGATATTTCCGGCGACGAGCCGGTTCTGGTACGTGTTCATTCTGAATGTTTGACTGGGGATGTCTTCCACTCCCACCGCTGCGATTGCGGCCCACAATTCGAAGCTGCGCTGCGTCAGATTGACGCTGCTGGCAGAGGTGTCCTGCTCTATATGCGTCAGGAGGGCCGGGGCATTGGTCTGATCAATAAGCTGCGGGCCTACAAGCTGCAAGAGGAAGGACTCGATACCGTTGATGCCAACCTGAAGCTGGGCTTTCCGGCAGACCTTCGCGATTACGGAATCGGCGCTCAGATCCTGAAGGATCTCGGACTGCAACGAATCAAGCTGCTAACCAACAACCCTCGCAAGATTAAGGGGCTGGAGGGATATGGCCTGGAGATTGTAGAACGTGTACCGATCCAAATGCCAGAGAATGAGGATAATACAAACTACCTGCACACGAAGCAGGCTAAACTTGGTCATCTGCTTTCTTTTGACAATATTGAACAGAACGAGACCAGCAAAGCTTGAACCACTTATAAATGAACGCAAGAAATACGACTTGTCCGAAAGAAACAGGAATGAATGAAACAAAGCTGAGAAGGTATGACGGAGAGGGTTGAGCATCTCTCGAGTTGAAATAAGAGCATTTATGTACCTTAAATGGGACGTAAATCAGTCTCAACTGAGATTAATGGCAATTTTGTATGTTAAATCCTCCAAATCATCCTAATATCAGTGCATTTACCGAAATTAACATACAATAATGCCCTTAAGTTCCTGAATTACCTCGAAATGAGGAAAATAAGGTGCGAAAATGCCGTTAATCTGGGAAGCAAGATCTTTTCCGGAGGAAAGAAAACCGGGTTCGAAAGCATGTGCTAAGCTGTCTCTGAAACTTAACCGTAAGTAGCAGTACAATGAAAAGAAATCCGTAGACAGCAGCGGCCGGAAGCCCAAACCGTTCACCGTAGTGACGATCGAGTCTTATGTGATAGCCGAGTTTAATTACCAAACTACAAATAACCAAATTTTAAATAACTATTAATGAAGGGTTGATGAACAATATGCCGAACTATTTTGAGGGACACTTAGTATCCGAAGGGTTAAGATATGGAGTTGTTGTAGGACGTTTTAATGAATTTATTACCAGCAAGCTGCTGTCCGGCGCGCTGGATGCCTTCAAACGCCATGGTGTAGCTGATGACGAAGTGGATGTGGCCTGGGTTCCCGGGGTGTTCGAAATTCCACTGATTGCCCAAAAAATGGCCGAAAGCGGCAAGTATGATGCAGTGATCACATTAGGTACAGTGATTCGCGGCTCTACAACACACTACGATTATGTGTGCAATGAAGTGGCCAAGGGCGTGGCGGCGATCAACCTCAAGACAGGCGTACCGACAATCTTCGGCGTAGTAACGACCGAAAACATCGAGCAGGCCATTGAGCGCTCCGGAACCAAAGCGGGCAACAAGGGCTGGGATGCTGCGACGGCGGCTATTGAAATGGCGAATCTGAACAAACTGCTCAAATAACACCTATTGACGAATCTACTAAAATCGTGCTTATTTATATGTATAAGAAGAAAGCATGAATGATATGAATCTTTCTACTTGTGTAGCGTCCTTGCGGCGCTGCACTTTACTTTTTTTTGGCGGGAGGAAGCCTCGTGACTGTATTGTACAAGCTGGAAACGTTCGAGGGTCCGCTGGATCTGCTCTTGCATTTGATTGATAAGGCGGAAATCGACATCCAGGACATTCCGGTCAGCGAGATCACCGAGCAGTACATGGAATACCTGCAGTCCATGCAGGAGCTTGAACTGGACATTACCAGCGAGTTTCTCGTAATGGCAGCCACCTTGTTATCTATTAAAAGCAAGCTGCTACTGCCGAAGCCTCCGGTCATCGAGATCGATGACTTCGAGTATTACGAGGAAGATGAGCTTGATCCACGTGCCGAACTCGTACAGCGGCTGGTGGAATACCGCAAATTCAAGAGTATTGCGATCCAATTGATGGATATGGAAAGCGAGCGGAGTCTGATCTTCACGAAAGAGCCGGAAGATCTGGGGCCGTTCGTTCCGACCCAGCAGGATCATCCGCTCAAGGGATTACATACTGCTGACCTGATTGCGGCGTTCCGCAAGGCACTCAGCAAAGCTGCTAGACGATCCTCCTATCAGCGGATCACAAGGGATGAGATCTCGGTGAAGGATCGGATACGGGATGTGTCTGATGCGCTGCGGCGGGGTGGCCGGGGCCACAAGCTGCGCTTCTCGGCTCTGCTGGATGATGAGATGGCACGGCATGAGATCGTGGTGACTTTTCTAGCGATTCTGGAGTTAATGAAGATGAAGGCGATCTTCTGCTACCAAGAGAAATTGTTCGAAGACATCGTGATGGAGTGGAGAGGAGGGGAACAACTAGATGAACTACAAGGAACTGAAATCAGTTATTGAGGGCTTGCTCTTTCTGTCTGGGGATGAAGGTTTGTCTGTGCGACAAATTGCCGAGATTACGGAGCAACGTCCCGAATTGACTACACGGGCGCTGGAAGAGCTGAAGGACGATTATAACACGCAGGAACGCGGCCTTCAGGTTGTGCAGATTGCCGGGAATTACCGGCTGGCTACACTGCCTGCCCACGCGCCATACTTCGAGCGGCTGGCCTACTCGCCGTCCCGTGCGTCCTTGTCCCAAGCGGCACTGGAGACGCTGGCGATTGTCGCCTATCGTCAGCCGATCACGCGTGTGGAGATTGAAGAGATCCGCGGCGTGAAGTCTGAACGGGCGATTCATACTCTGAATAATAAGGATCTCATTCATGAGGTCGGACGGGCGGAAGCGATAGGTCGTCCTATTCTGTATGGCACGACAAAGTCCTTCTTGGACAGCTTTGGGCTGGCCAGCTTGAAAGAGTTGCCGGAACCATCCAGCTTTGAGAGTCCAGATAATCTGGAAGAAGAGACACAACTGTTGTTCAGCAAGCTGGACAGCCAGATGACCTTCGAAGAAATGTAATAGCTGAAAGTTCGTATTGTTGGTGAATAGCGTTATAACCTATGCCGTTGTCCCTTTGGGACAACGGTTTTTGTCTATGATCGGGTTCCCGGCCGTAAGGTCACTCAATTCTGCTATATCCCTTTAATGTGATAAATTGACAGTCGGGGGCAGGCACCTTTATAATTTTAAAGCATACTATTTCTATATGAATTATTAATAGGTAGAGGATTGAGGGTTGATTCGTATGAAAAACATTCCTACAGCGATTGATCTGATCGGCAACACCCCTTTAATTGAAGTCCATTGTTTTGATGTAGGTCCATCCAGACTATTCCTCAAGCTGGAAAATCAGAACCCTGGCGGGTCTATTAAGGACCGGATCGGCCTGTCTATGATTGAGGACGCAGAGCGGAAGGGGTTGATCAAGCCCGGTGACACTTTGGTTGAAGCTACGGCTGGCAATACGGGACTAGGGTTGGCACTAGCTGCTATTACGAAAGGATATAAGCTGATTCTTGTGATCCCCGACAAGATGAGTACTGAGAAGGTAAACCATCTTCGGGCGCTCGGGGTGGAGATTATTCTTACCCGCTCCGATGTGGAGAAAGGCCATCCTGACTACTATCAGGATTATGCCAAGCGAATCGCGGAGGAGACACCGGGTAGCTATTTTGTCAACCAGTTCAATAATCCCGCTAACCCACTCGCCCATGAGCTAACAACCGGGCCGGAAATCTGGGAACAGACCGAGCATGAGGTGGATGCCATAGTTGTAGGCGTTGGCTCGGCGGGGACGCTGAAAGGGTTGACGGACTATTTTCGCAAAGTGAAGCCGGATTTGGAAATTGTACTTGCTGATCCTGAAGGGTCCATCCTCGTTGATGTTGTGGAGGGCAATCCTCTGTCTGAGCCTGGAAGCTGGCTTGTGGAAGGGATCGGGGAGGACTTTGTCCCTCCGCAGTTCGATCAAACGCTGATCAGCAAGGCGTATCATATCACCGATGAAGAAAGCTTTGCCTCTGCCCGTACATTGCTGCGTCAGGAAGGGGTTTTGGGTGGTTCCTCCACCGGGACACTGATCAGTGCTGCTGTGAAATATGCACGGGAACAGAGTGAGCCCAAGAACATTGTTACGTTTGTCTGCGATAGCGGAAACAAGTATCTTACCAAAATGTTTAATGATTTCTGGATGATTGACCGGGGACTCATCCGCAAGCAGCAAAGTGGCGGCATTTCAGATCTGGTCACCCGCAAATATTCGGAGCGCAGTGTCATTACGGTAGGGCCAGAGGATACGCTGCTGAACGCTCATGCCAAGATGAGTCTGTATGAAATTTCACAAATTCCGGTGCTGAAGGATGGGACCGTTGTAGGCATCATTGATGAATGGGATATCTTAACGGCTACAGAAAGCCGTAATGAGCATGCTCTTAAAGATGAGGTCAGACAGTATATGTCTACCAATGTTGCAACCGTCTCAATCGAAGACGATCTTGCTCAGGTAATCTCGATTCTGAAAGAAGGTTTGCTCGTTATCGTCACTAAAGACGGGGAATTCTACGGGGTCATCACCAAGAGTGATTACATTCATTATTTGCGCCGCAAATTATTATAAAAACAGGAGCTGAAGATTAGATGAGCCAATACGGATTTTCCACCAGAGCCATTCACGCCGGTCAGGAGCCTGATCCCACGACTGGAGCGGTGATTACACCGATCTATGCCACGTCTACGTTTGCCCAAGAATCACCTGGTAAGCATAAAGGCTATGATTATTCCAGAAGCGGTAATCCGACTAGAACGGCACTGGAGACCTGTGTTGCTGCCCTGGAGGAAGGAGAAGTCGGTTTTGCCTTCGCTTCCGGACTGGCCGCTGAGTCAGCTATTATTGATACTCTTCCGCGGGGATCTCATATTATTGTGACTGATGACCTGTATGGAGGTACATTCCGCCTGCTGGACAAGGTGAAGAAGGATGCGCTAGAACTGGAGGTTTCGTATGTCGATCTATCCAATCCCGAGAGCATTGAGGAGCACATCCAGAACAATACTGTCCTGATTTGGGTAGAAACACCGACGAATCCTTTGTTGAAAATAGTAGATCTGCGAAAAATCGCCGCTATCGCTGCGAAGCACAATCTCATCAGTGTTTGCGACAACACGTTCGCATCTCCATATCTGCAACAGCCCCTGAAGCTGGGCTTTGATATCGTTGTCCATTCCGCCACTAAATATTTGAATGGGCATTCGGATGTGATCGCTGGCATCGTTGTAGCGAAACATAATGATGAGGTAGCTCAGCGGATTAGTTTTCTGCAAAATGCGATAGGTTCCCCGCTTCCGCCATTTGACGCTTTTCTTCTACTTAGAGGGATTAAGACCTTATCGGTGCGAATGGAGGCTCATTGCCGAAATGCTCTCGCCATTGCTGAATTTTTGGAGCGTCATCCGAAGGTCGAGAAAGTAATTTATCCAGGACTGCCTTCAAGTCCATATTATGAAACGGCCAAGGGACAAATGAGCGGCTTTGGCGGCATGGTGACCTTTTTGGTCAAGGGCGGAGAGAAAGAGGCAGCAACGGTTGTTGAGAAGACCCGGCTGTTCACTTTGGCAGAAAGCCTAGGCGGTGTGGAGAGCCTGATCGAGGTACCAGCTGTGATGACCCATGCCTCCATCCCCCAAGAAACCAGGGAGCAGATTGGAATTTATGATAACCTGATCCGTCTGTCTGTTGGTATTGAAGAGACCGCTGATCTGATTGCAGACCTGCAAACAGCTCTTGAGCACGTGTAGATAGAAATAAACTTTTGATTCTGTTTTGGATACGAGTCTTCCTTCTCAGTATATTGTGATCTGTGCACTGTCGATGCCCTCTTCTGGGGCTGAAAGCGACGGTGCTTTTTGTTGTGATTAGATGGAATGGGGATATTTTTGGGCTGCACCGAATTTTTTCCAACCTTCCTTCCCATACTAAACCAATAGTTCCCATGATTAAGAATGCCTGGAGGTTAATTCGTGACACTTTGGATCGCAGTTCCCCTTGTCTTGTTGCTTCTCGTGATTGTGCTGATCCTGTCCTCTTCTCTCCATTTTCATTTCCGGCTATGCAGGGTGGGTAAGGACGACAGAGTGGAGCTTGACGTGACCGCTCTATTTGGACTTATTAAGTATCATTATGAGCTACCCAAGGTGATCTATGCGGGGATTGAGCGGGGAGTGCGGGTAAAGCTGGAGAAGAGCGGTCTGGCACCGGTCAGAAGTGACGATGAGCAGGTAGGCGACATCGACAAGGAGACGGTGGATAACTGGCTGGACTCGATCAAGAAGATGCTAAAAGCAACCCGCTACTTTAAGAAATGGTTCAAAAAGACAGCCGCTCATGTCCGTATAACAAAATTAGACTGGTCCACGGATTTCTCACTGGAGGATGCGGCATTGACAGCAACAGCCGTGGGCGCGCTCTGGGGCCTCAAATGGAGCTTGGCTGGCTTACTGTCGAAGTGGGTAAGGCTGCAGAAAAGTCCGCGGCTTTTTGTAAAACCAGTCTTTGAGGATAACTTTAGCTTTACTTCGGAACTGGTGTGTACGGGAAACGTTTCTATTGCTTATATGATCTATGCGGGAATAGGGCTGCTGCGCCGAATTTCAAAGGAAACGGGGGGGCTGCGGCGCTGGAAGGCATTGCTTAGCAAATCCCGTGGGATCAAGGGGCATCATTCTTCCTGAAACGATACGGCTTACATACAAATGGGCGATGATGGGGATGATATCGCTGTAGAATAATGACGATTCCCAGAAGCCAAAGGAGGACAAAAATATGAGTGATCATCCCATTCAGGGTCTAATGCAGACTGCTATGGAAAATATTAAAGGCATGGTTGATGTCAATACGATTGTAGGCGATGCGGTAGAAACACCAGACGGTAGCGTGATTCTGCCTATCAGCAAGGTAGCATTTGGCTTTGCTGCAGGCGGTAGTGATTACCGTGTTGAGGATGACGGTTCATCAGGTAGTGTGACCGGAACGCAATCTGGCGTCAAGCTGCTGCCTTTCGGTGGCGGTAGCGGTGGCGGGGTATCGATAAGACCGATTGCTTTTCTCGTTGTAGGCAAGGGCGGCGTGCATATTGTTCCGCTGGATAATCAAACCCATCTGTTCGAGAAAATCATTGATGCTACCCCGAACCTGATCGACAAAATCCAGTCCATGTTCCAGTACAACGCCTCTGTCGCTACAACGACAACCGAAAAAACCGTAACCAAGAGCGACACTACTCCATCGACTCATTAAATATCACACGAATTGTAAGATGCCACTACAAGCTTGGCTGAATCAGGGAGATCGCCTTATCGGCGATGTCCCTTTTTTTGAGATAAGGATATTTGCAGCCAGGATGACAGGACTTCAGCGAGGATTTTCTAAAAAGGATGATCCAGGTTGAAGGACATACCTTCCCGCCTGTCCGCATACACTTGTACTATATAAGCGCTAAGAAGCCGGAGGGTAAACATGAAGACAATAAACCGAATATGCTCAGTTGTTTTAATAGTATGCCTTGTGGTCATTTTGGCGCCCTTGCCGTCACTCCGGGCGGAGAAGAGTTCTGTTTCCACATATGCCAAGGCGGCGGCACTGATTGATGTGGAGTCCGGCCGTATTCTATACAGCAGCCACGGTGACGAGCCCATGCTGATAGCCAGCTTGACCAAAATCATGACGGCGATCGTCGCCATAGAGAACGGAAAATTAAGCGATAAGGTGAAGGTGGGGAAGAACGCTTTTGCCAAGGAAGGGTCATCCTTGTTCCTGAAGAACGGAGAGGAGATGACTCTGGAAAATATGCTGTACGGCCTGATGCTCCGCTCCGGTAACGATGCAGCGACTGCCATTGCTGAGCATGTGGGAGGCTCGGAGGATGGCTTTGTGTATCTGATGAATACCAAGGCTGAGGAGCTAGGGCTCATCCACACCCATTTTGCCAATCCGCACGGTTTGGATGCCGAGGGGCATTACTCTAGTGCCAATGATCTGGCCAGGCTGACCGCATATGCGCTGCATAACCCTGTGTTCAAGCAGATCGTTAAGACTGAAGTGAAGACCGCGGATAATCCTTATGAGAAGTGGGACTACAAGTGGGTCAACAAAAATAAAATGCTGCGACTCTACGAAGGAGCGGATGGGGTAAAGACCGGATATACGAAAAAAGCGTTACGTTGCTTAGTCAGCTCCGCTACCCGGGGTGGACAGCAACTCGTCGCAGTGACACTGAACGATGGTAATGACTGGAACGATCATGCGGCGCTGCTTGATTTTGGCTTCAACCATTTTCCGCTCAAAACCATTATAGAACGCGGGGACAAAATCAAGGGGTACGAATATGTAACTGGACAGGATTTTGCGTATCCATTCAGCACGGGGGAAGAAGCAAGACTGATCACGAAGCTGGTGCTGAACGGGGGGCAGGCGGTATCCCCAAAAACTGCTCGTAGTACGGATTTTGGACTGCGTGGTGTGTTGGTACTCCAATTGGGCGGCCAAGAGATTGGCCGGGTTCCGGTATATCAGCCCGGCACAGTCCCTCCCGAGCAGACGCCGTATGCGAAGAAATTCAACTCGGCTTTGGCAGCGGAGTATCCAGCGAATACCTGGCTCCAAGCCCTTGGTAGTGCGCTGCGCGCGTTGTTTGGCCGCTTCCATCACGAATAGGGGAAGCTGAAAGTGGGAGGGGAGGACTTACCCATGATTAACGGAATCTGGCTGGGGATGATCGTCATTGGCTTTTTGTTTGCGGCGGTCAACGGTCGCATGGATGAATTTACGGCAGCAGTATTTGACGGGGCGAAAAGCGGGGTTACCGTAAGCTTCGGTTTAATCAGTGTGCTGGTGTTCTGGCTGGGCATTATGCGGGTTGCAGAGGACGCTGGATTGTTAAAAAAGATCGCCAGGGTGCTCGGCCCTGTCGTAGCTTTTCTGTTTCCCGATGTGCCCAAAGGGCATCCAGCCATCGGCTATATTCTCTCTAACATGAGCGCGAACCTGCTCGGCCTTGGCAATGCAGCAACTCCGATGGGCATCAAGGCGATGCAGGAGCTGCAGAATCTTAACCCGGATAAGGATACGGCTACTCCGGCCATGTGTACCTTGCTGGCCCTGAATACGGCCAGTATCACGCTGATTCCGGCTACACTGATCGCGATCCGCCTCAACTACGGCTCCACCGATCCCGCTGGGATCGTCGGCACGACGCTTGCTGCTACGGCAGTTGCCACGCTGGCCGCTATCGTGGCTGACCGGATGTTCAGGCGGCTGACGCTGATGCACAAGCCCCCTAAACCGCCTGCCCAAGGGACGAATAAGTCCATTGGGGGGAGTAGAACGCTCCCTCATTCCTCATTGAAAGGGTGAACGTGTCTTGCTGAATTTTATCAGCCTTATTTCGGCTTGGGCGATTCCGGTTCTGATCACGTTCATACCGCTATACGCCTTCTCGCGTAAAGTCCCCGTATATGAATCTTTTGTAGAAGGCGCTAAAGACGGCTTCAGCACCGCTATCGGCATCATCCCGCATCTGGTCGGGATGATGGTCGCCATCAGTGTATTCCGCGCTTCAGGAGCGCTTGATTACCTGATGGGTTTCGTGGCCCCCCTGCTGCAGGGGCTGGGGGTGCCTTCGGAGGTGCTACCGCTTGGTCTCCTGCGTCCACTGACTGGGACCGGGTCGCTGGCCTACACCACCGACCTGATCCGTGTACACGGCCCGGATTCGCTGATCGGCATGATTGCCTCCACCATTCAGGGCAGCACGGACACCACACTTTACGTGCTGACGGTCTACTTTGGAGCCGTCGGGATCCGTAACGGCCGCTACGCGCTCAAGGTGGGCCTTTTCTCCGACGTTGTCGGTTTCGTTGCAGCTATTGCGATTTGTCTGCTCTTATTCGGGTAATAGGGTGTTCAGTAGCATTGGTCTAAAGGGTGGGGCGAGCGAGGTATGAGCAACATGGTGAGGTGGCAGGATGGTTGGAGTCGACAGTAAGATCCTTTGAACAACATGGGAAAGACTCTCTCGGTCAGCGCCGGTTTGCTCTCAGCCTCGGGAATACGTAAATAAGAGCGTTTTTGTACCTTAATTCGACGGCAACGAAGGGAAAACCCCAATTAAGGGCATTTTTGTATGTTAATTCTTTAGGTATATCGCTTTTTTAGGGATATGTAGGAAAATAAGGTACAATAATGTAGGCCTGTTGATTAGCCAAAAAAAGGTAGAAAAAAAGCCGCCCGTTCGTTACAGTGTTTGTACCCCTACAAACAGTGGAAACGAGGCGACTTCAT
>NZ_JBHRYW010000026.1:0-10403 GCF_042649265.1 Paenibacillus sp. GCM10012306
GTAAGCTAAACGGGGGTAATGTAAGCTAAACGGGGGTAATGTAAGCTAAACGGGGGTAATGTAAGCTAAACGGGGGTAATGTAAGCTAAACGGGGGTTATGTGAGCTAAATGGGGGAGATGTAAGCTAAACAGGGTTATGTAAGCTAAACGGGGGTTATGTGAGCTAAATAGGGGTTATGTAAGCTAAACGGGGTTATGTAAGCTAAACAGCGGTTATGTCAAACTAATCAAGGGTTATGCAGACTGAATAAGCAAGATGTAGGACTGACTAAATAATGAAACATGCAGATGAGGAGGAATAAAGGGGGAAGATGCTCTCCAAGCTCGCTAAAGCGTAAATAACGGCATTTATGTACCTTAAATTGTCTGCAATGAAGGGGTGGCATAGATTAAGGGCATTTTTGTACCTTAAATCTCTCTAAGAATACCCTTTGGGGTATTTATGTGGAAAAATAAGGTGCGAAAATGCACTTATTTTCTCTTTTTACTCCAAAATGACTAATATAAGGTGCAAAAATGCCCTTAGTTGGAAGTAGGTTGAACTTCGACTACGTTTATTTAAGGCTGTATAATGATGAAGGATGAGAAAACGAAAAACCAAAAAACAATAACCAAAAAAACGAGATCAAATAACTGTGAGCAAATAAACAAGAACCCAAGAACCCAAGAACCCAAGAACCCAAGAACCCAAGAACCCAAGAGAAAAAAACTAATACCTTAAAAGAGAAAAGTTAGTCAAAGAATTGGGGCGGGGATTGAAACTGTAGTAGCACAAGCGATCAAGCGAAAGGTGGCATTCTATGGCTCGCTGAAATATGTTGAATACATGTTGTGTCTGCAGTACTTTCGCAGGAAAGTTCGCACTTGCAGCATAGATCGACGCCAGAGTTTAACCGTTAAAACCGATTATCATAATTGAAGAATCTGGGACAATAGCGACTTTTATTCCATGCTTTACGAGATGATGCCACCCCTTTTTGCTCGCCATTTAAGTTCGCGATGTGTGATCGCAATCTAAGCGCGCAGCTTATGTTTTCACCTTAAGTTCTCACCTTATTTTCGCAACTGAAGTTCATTTTATTAGTGTTCATGTATAAGCCACATGGGGCAAGCACTGCTTTTGTAATATAGCCATATATTATTAGAAGTATCTCCGTGTTTCATTTCACATATTGTTAAACTTGCATATATCATTTATAATCGGCCTAATGAATGATAGGGAAGTAACTTAAAAGGAAGTGTATGATTTCATGACAACTAAGCTCAGAGCCGGCATTGTCGGCGGTACTGGAATGGTAGGCCAACGCTTTATCGCTTTACTAGAGAATCACCCTTGGTTTGAAGTAACTGCAATTTCTGCAAGCAGCAGATCCGCAGGCAAAACCTTTGAGGAATCCATTGCGGGCAGATGGAAGCTGGATACTCCACTTCCTGATAGCGTGAAGAATATTATGGTTCAGGATGCATCCCAGGTAGAGGAATTCGCCAAAGATGTGGACCTGATCTTCTGTGCAGTAGATATGAAGAAGGAAGAAATCAAGAAGCTGGAAGAAGACTATGCACGTACTGGAACGCCGGTCATTTCCAATAACTCCGCCCATCGCTGGACGCCGGACGTTCCGATGGTGATCCCGGAACTCAACCCGGAACATATTAAGGTGATCGAGCAGCAACGTAAGCGTCTCGGTACCACAACAGGCTTTATTGCCGTGAAGCCAAACTGTTCTATCCAGAGC
This sequence comes from Paenibacillus sp. GCM10012306, assembly GCF_042649265.1. Classification (NCBI taxonomy): domain Bacteria; kingdom Bacillati; phylum Bacillota; class Bacilli; order Caryophanales; family Paenibacillaceae; genus Paenibacillus; species Paenibacillus sp. GCM10012306. Next base: position 1,738 of record NZ_JBHRYW010000026.1, read on the forward strand.
TATGTGCCTGCACTGCATGCGCTGGCAGCATTTGAACCGGAGAAGGTTGTCGTAAGCACATACCAAGCGATCTCTGGGGCAGGCAAGACGTTCGCTGATTGGCCGGAAATGATCGACAACGTCATTCCTTACATTGGTGGCGAAGAAGAAAAGAGTGAGCAGGAGCCGCTGCGGATCTGGGGTGAGCTGACCGAAGAGGGCATTGTGAAAGCTTCCACGCCTGTGGTAACTTCCCAGTGTATTCGTGTGCCGGTTGCTGACGGTCATATGGCATCGGTATTCGTATCCTTCAAGAAGACGCCTTCCAAGGAAGAGATCCTGGAGCTGTGGAAGAACTTCAAGGGCCGTCCGCAGGAACTTGAGCTGCCAAGCGCTCCGAAGCAATTCATCACCTATTTCGAAGAAGAGAACCGTCCACAGACGAAGCTGGACCGGGATATCGAGAACGGCATGGGTGTTTCCACCGGACGTCTGCGCGAAGATTCGCTGCATGACTTCAAGTTTGTTGGACTGTCGCACAACACGCTGCGCGGTGCAGCTGGCGGTGCGGTACTGATCGCAGAACTGCTCAAAGCGGAAGGCTATATTCAGCCTAAAGCGTAATAAATTACACGATAATCACCCGTCTTCCTTCTGGATGGCGGGTGATTTGTGTTTTTTTTCGGCTTTTTGGTGAATGTAATGGTATGATAGTCAAGTGCAAAAGTGAAGGAACATCTGAGGAATAGTAATGGAGTGATAATATGGGATCAAAAAGCAAAGGCGGCGGCACAGGCCGTGGAACAGGTAGCAAGGGTTGGACACGCTGGAATAAGTCAGCCAAGCCAGTAAAGCCCAAGTTCGTGAAGGGCGGTGCCTCCGGTGCTTCTGACGCCAAAGGAGCCGCAGGTGCCAAGAGTGGTTCGGTAAAACCAGGCGCGAATAAAGGTGGAGAAAGCCGCTAGGCAGCTTCTGGTATAGCATATAGCAGGGAGAGCAGGTTTAGCATGAGAATCAATAAGTACATAAGCCTGTCCGGCGTCTATTCCAGAAGGGAGACCAATCGGTTAATTGCCGCGGGGCGGATCAGCATTAATGGTGCTGTCTGCGAAGAAGGCGCAGAGGTAGAGCCAGGCGATACGGTGCTTGTGGACGGTCAAGCCCTTCCGGAAGAACGTTCTGAACCGGTGTATCTGGCCTTGAACAAACCTGTCGGTATTACTTGCACGGCAGCTAGAGAGGTTCAGGGCAACATTATAGATTTCGTTAACTATCCGGCGCGGATTTTTGCGGTCGGTAGACTGGATAAGGCGTCGGAGGGACTTATTCTTTTGACGAACAACGGGGATATCGTGAACAAAATGATGTCTTCGGAATATGGGCATGAGAAGGAATACGTGGTGGATGTAGACCATCCGGTTACAGACGAGTTTCTGCAAAACATGGCGAGCGGTGTGGGCATCTTAGGGGTTATCACCAAGCCCTGCCGGATCTACCGGGAGAGTGAATGCCGCTTTCGGATTATTCTTACCCAAGGGCTCAACCTCCAGATTCGCAGAATGTGCAAAGCGCTCGGTTACAGAGTATTGAAGCTGGAACGCATTCGAATCATGAACATTACGCTAGACGGTCTGGAACGGGGGCAATGGCGACACCTGGCAGATGAAGAGCTGCAGAACCTGCTAACAAGGCTGGATGAAGCGGCAAAATAGTACAAAAAAGGTGGTGTCTCGCTGACTAGCGGACACCACCTTTTTTATAGGTTTGGAGCGGATTGACTTCGCTCCTTGTCAATACACAGTTACGGCCTTGTAGGCGCGGCCTCCATGGCCTGTACGAATGCTCTCGCCGCAGCGGTGACATCAGGGGCTCCAGCAATAGCGGAGATCACCGAAATGCCGTCTGCGCCGGCAGCGATGACCGGTGCGGCATTGGCGGCCGTAATTCCGCCAATACCAACAAGCGGGATGTCGATGCCAGCCTCCCTAATTTCCATTATGAGCCTTGTGCCTTGAACAGCCCGCGCGTCATCTTTGGAAGATGTAGGGTAGACTGGACCGATGCCAAGATAGTCTGCACCATCGGAGATGGCTTGCTGCACTTCTACCATGTTGTGAGCGGAGACGCCGATGATTTTGCCAGACCCGAGACGTCGTCGAATCGATGCGGCAGGTTCATCCTCTTGACCGATATGCACTCCGTCGGCATCGAGCTGAATAGCCAGTTCAATATCGTCGTTGACGATAAAAGGAATGCCCTCGGCCCTGCACAGAGTCTGGAGCGACATTGCCAGTTCGAGAAGGGCTTGTCCGTGGAGGGCACCGGGACCCTTTTCGCGAAACTGGAACATCGTAACACCGCCCTTGATAGCTTCCTTCAGCGTGTCGTTCGGTGTCTTATGACAATTGGCAGTGCCCATTATAAAATATAAGCTCAACTGCTCCTGCAGCTTGTCTCTGTCCACTCCATTCATCCCCGATTCCCCCGCAATCTGTTCTGATAGGCAAAATGGTTCGTCGGCCCATGCCCCGCACCGATGGCCAGTCCATCCTCAATGGCTGCCTGAATAAAGGCTCTGGCCGTATGAATTGCTTCTGGCACAGTCTGGCCTTTGGCAAGCTCTGCAGCCAGTGCCGCAGAGTACGTACAGCCTGTTCCGTGCGTATGACGGGTGTTTACACGTTTATTTTCCATATAAAAGAACGAATGTCCATCGTACAGCAAATCAATCACTTGTTCTGTCGACTCGTCATGCCCACCCTTAAGAATCACATAGCGGGAGCCCATGCCAGCGATAATACGTGCTGCTTGCTCGCGGTCTTGCAAGCTGGTGATGCTATGACCCGTGATTAGCTCTGCTTCCGGGATGTTGGGCGTCGTTACGAACGCCAGAGGCAGCAGTCGGGTGATCAGGGCGGCAACTGCTTCTTGCTGAAGCAATGGCGAACCGCCTTTGGCGACCATCACCGGATCAACGACAAGCCGGTTCCAGCCATACTGTGTCACCTTGTCGGCAACAATACCGATGATCTCGCTGCTGAACAGCATGCCGGTCTTGACAGCCTCCGGCTGCAAATCCTCTCCAATGGAATCCAGCTGTCTTGCTACAGCTTCCGGGTCAAGGGGATAAACCCCTTGCACGCCCAGTGTATTCTGGGCAGTTATCGCCGTCAGCGCGGACATGCCATATACGCCCAGTTCCTGAAAGGTTTTCAGATCGGCTTGAATCCCAGCACCGCCACCGCTATCTGACCCAGCTATTGTTAGCGCTTGATAGACGCTCATTTAAATGCTCCTTCCGCAAAAACTTTGCCTGATGTATTTGAAACTTTAGTGGTAGAATTAGATTTCTCTAATCAGCGATCGTTCTTGGTAAATGTCTGGCGTAACCAACGAAAGCTGGTTCAGGAACTCGATTTGAAAGCTGCCTGGACCCTGGCCATGTGTCAGCTCCTCGGCAATTTCTGCGGCTACGCCATAGAAAGAAATCGCTTCGGCTGCAGCTTTCAACGGTGAATCGCCACCGACAGCCAGGAAAGCTCCGGTTACGGCACTGAGCAGGCACCCGGTTCCGGTGACTTTGGTTAGAATGGGATGACCGTTGGCAGCGATGTAGGTTGTTGTACCATCGGTAATAACGTCCTCTTTGCCGGTGACGATCACGATGCAGCCCAGCTTGCGCGCAGCCTTTTGGGCTAGCTCCACAGCATCACCGTCACCTGTGCCAGCGTCTACACCCTTGATCGTCCATTGCTCCCCGGCGACATTGGCTACCTCGGCGACATTGCCACGCAGCGCTGTTAGGGAGATTGAATCGACCAGCTTTTGGACGATGTCCGTCCGATATGCGGTTGCCCCGGCACCTACCGGATCAAGCACCACGGGCGTACCATGGGCATTGGCGGATTGTCCAGCCAGAATCATAGACGGGATGACCTGTTCGTTCAGCGTGCCGATATTCAGTACGACAGAAGCGGCCATTTGAGCTACATCGGCAACTTCTTCATAGGAGTCCGCCATGAACGGGGAAGCACCGAGGGCCAACAGCCCGTTGGCCGAAAAATTGGCCACAACAATATTGGTGATATTGTGAATCAGCGGATTTTGCTCCCTTACCTTGGACAAATAAGTCATAGGATTGCCTCCCGAGAAAATTAGATTTGTAACGCGCTATTATAGAACCCGCCCATTGGCATCTTGCCTTACAGATTGCGATCTACAAATTGATAAAAGCCTCTTCCGGCGCTACTTCAGCGGATAGCAGGCCATTTTCCTTCAGCCATTGTTGCACCTTGTTCCAGGAATCCGGGTCCTGATAGCCAAACGGCTCGTTCCCCGGATCCATCAGCGGCAGCAGAATCTCCAGACTTTTCTTCTCGATGTCTTTGTCAAGCGGAGAAGTCTGATCTTCATGCTTGAACAGAAGAGACAGCGCTTTTTCTGGATGCTCCTTGACGAACTTTTGACCTTTGGCGGCGGCGGTCAGAAATTTTTTGAAATAAGCCTGAGAGTTCTGCATTCCTTCTTGGCTGGCTACCAGCACAAGCTCATAATAATCTGGCACCCCGTAATCCGTCGGATTTAGGGAGGTTACCGGATGTCCTTCTTTTTCCAGGATCAGCTGCTCATGATTGATAAAACCGCCGATGATGGCATCCGTTTGCCCTGTGGAGAGGGCCGGAATGAGATTGAAGCCAACATCTACGAGCTGTAAGGATTCTGGATCACCTCCGCTGCTGCGGACCATCGTTTTCACCATGGCTTCATAGAGCGGGATGGAGGAATAGCCTACGGTCTTCCCGGTCAGGTCAGCAGGTGTCTTCACAGAAGAGTTGGCCGGAACCATCAGATGGTTCAAGGGATGTCTGACAATTGCGGCGATGGAGAGGACAGGAATCTGCTCACCCCGTGCCATCAGCACCTGTGGCTGATAACTCAATGCGAGATCGATTTTGTTAGCAGCTACGAGCTTCAACGCATCATTGCTGTCTGCCGGCATTTGAATCTCTACGTCTAGCCCTTCCTCGGCAAAATACCCGTTCTCCTGAGCAGCGTAAAGGAAGGAATGGACAGCATTCGGGTACCAATCCAGCATCAGTGTGAGTTTATGCGGCTTACTTGCTGCTGCCCCGGTTTCGCTTCCAGAGCTTTTAGACTTTACCTTTTCGCCGCAACCGCTCACAAGCAACACTGTCATTGCAAGCAACAGAAGCGGAACAATCTTTTTGAACCTGTGATGTCTAGTAATCATTTGTTGTGAAATCCTCTTTTCTTAAAAATAATCTTCTCAATCATAGCGATAACGAGAAACAAGCCAACGCCCATCGCGGATAGCAAGACCACTGCGGCAAACATTTCTTTGCTCTGCAAGTTCCCTGCCATTCTGCGGCTAAAATAACCGAGCCCTTTGCTGCCACCGAGCCATTCGCCAATCGTTGCCCCAATCACACAGTAGACCATCGACAGCTTGAGGCCGGAAAAGAAAGAGGGCAGCGCCAGCGGAATTCGTGTCTTGAGCAGAATTTGGCGTGTGCTGGCACCCATGGTGCGGAGCAGGTCCTCGTAGGCAGGAATCTTCTGCTGCAGCCCATCATAAGTACCAACTACCACTGGGAAAAAGGCGGTCAGGAACACCACGGCGACCTTGCTCCACAGCGTGTATCCGAACCACATAATGAAGACAGGAGACAGCGCGATCAGCGGAATGGTCTGGCTGATGATAACAAAGGGATACAGTGCCTTTTCCAGCGGACGCCACATATGCATGCCAAGTCCCAGTAAAGTACCGCAGGTGACGGACAAAGCATAGCCAAGCAGTACCTCTTGTAAGGTGGCGGGCAAATGTAGCCCGAATAGTAATTTCCTGTTTTCAACCAGAGCGGTCCCTATGGATAGAGGACCCGGGAGAATGAAGGGGGGCAGGACATCTATCCGCGCCAGCGTCTCCCACAAACCGAGAATAAATAGCAGCAGAAGTAAGAACGGTCCATAATTCCGCCAGCTTGTTCTAAACAGCAGTTTTGTCATACAGTCTGCGCTCCAGTTCAGCCCGCAGCTCTATAAACCGCGGCTCATAATTCATTCGGCAATGCCGGGGCCTCGGCAGATCCACGAGTATTTCCTCTACTTGTCCTTCTGCCCGTCCAGGCAAGAGGTAGATGCGGTCACTGAGCAGCAAAGCTTCTTCCAGATCATGCGTAATGAAGAGAATCGTCTTGTCCAGCTCATCCAAAATCTCCAGTAACCAGCTATGCATTTCTCGTTTGGTCATATGATCGAGTGCCCCAAAGGGCTCGTCTAGCAGCAGTAGGTCGCCCCCCGTAATAAGCGTTCGCAGAAAAGCTACCCGCTGCCGCATTCCGCCTGACAATTCATGGGGGAATGAATTTTCAATGCCAGCCAGACCTAAGCGCTCCAGCAGTTCAATAACCTGACTAGTAACCTGGGCTTTGCTACGGCTGCGCTTGATCTCCCAGGGAAGCAGACAATTCTCCAGTACCGTCCTCCAGGGCAGCAGCAGATCTTGCTGGGGCATGTAAGCGACCTGGCCTAACCGCTTGGCGGTAGCCGAAACTCCGTGAAGATGTAGCTCTCCGCTGCTCGGCTCCAGCAATCCGGCGATAATTTTGAAAAGCGTGCTTTTACCACATCCACTGGTCCCGACAACGGAAACGAATTCACCTTGGTGAACCGTAAGGGAGATGTCTGTCAGTACCGGTGCCAATGCAGATTTGGCGTAGGCGTAGGATAAATTGTGCACAGAGATGATTTCCGTAATCACCGTAACCTCCTTAGCACGATAAAAAAAGACCCCTTTATCTCCCGGCGGAAATAAAGGGGTCTAAAATTTAAGTTTGCAAAAAGAAGAGCCATGCAATACCCGAATTTCAGTTCCACTTCCCTCCGCTGGTATGATCCAGATCAGGTTCCAAGGGTCCGAAGCTTACCGCTTTCGTCTCAGCCAAATACAGGCTCCCCTAGTGAAAAAAGGTTTTATCGCTATCAAGTTTCATAATTCGGATATAAATATACCATATTTTATAGTATTGTAAATAGCAGGGGCTGTTTTTGTTAAAATCAGTGTGCCTAAAAATTAAGAACCAGTGTATTCAATCCATTCAACTAAGGTGATCTCATTGGAATTAGACAAAGCAATCTGTAGCAGTATCGGGAATTATGAAAATGCGCTAACCAAAGGGAAGAAATATGAAATACTAGCTGAAAAAGAAGAAAAAATTAGGATCGTCGGAGACCACGGAAGAAGCGTTTGGATTGATAAGTACTACTTTAATTTTACTGACGAAGAAGTGCATATATTGACTGATTGGAAATTCGATGATGACCTTGAAACAATGGAATTCATTGAAATTACATTAACATTTAATGATCGAGTAAAACGTTGGTGCATCATTACAACACCGGATAAATTAAAGCAGCATTTTGCTAGACAAGCAGCACTAGAATTACCAGGAATTCATATAGGACACTTGATAATAGTGCAAACGATAGATGTTGATACTGTTAATGCTTTTTTGCGAGAAATGGATGACCAAGGGGAATTACTTAATGCGTCATTACCACTAGATGAAGTATCAGAAGACGAAGATGTCTCCGGGCTATCCTAAAATACTAGTAGCATGACAAGAACGCTAAAATAAAAGGAGTGACAAGATGAAAGAAAGGACTGCGAAAACAAAATTACAAATAGTTATGTTTATGTCGTTAATGTTTATTATCATTTCATTGATGCAGTTATTCGCAAGTATCTTATTAGAGAGACCAACTTGGGTGTTGATTGTACAATTCTTTCCGATCCCAATATTTGTTGTTATAGCAATTGTGATAATTTTAGACTTAGCGAAGCAAGGTTTTATGATATTTCAAGGTCAATTGGTCAATAGAAGAGGTAATATAGTTATTGTAAAAACATCTGATGGAAGAGAAATGAAGTTCAAAATAACTACTGATCAAATGAAAGAAATACAAAACGATAAGGATATTGAAATACGGTACTATAAGAGAACAAAAGCAGTGATAAATATAACAAATGTCTAGCGTGAATAAGAGGTTTTAGACCTCCAGAGGGAGTAATAAAGTGCAAATAGTATCTGAAGAGGGGAATTGGAACGATTAATAATTAACGACAAATAATAGGTGGAGAAAATATTACAAGAGATGACTTCTTAGGTGAAACAGGGTGGTACAAGCTGATTTTATAAGATAGTACCTGGCAGCGTCGCGGCCGGAACTGAGAATTTAATACAATTGTTCGAAGGAAAATAGAAAGTTATCCATAGTTTACTTAGCACATAGAAACCTCCAGGTTCGCGTACATGCGCGGATCCGGAGGTTTTTTCATCGTTAGCGCTTCTGATTCAGCAGCTGCGGCTTTAAGGGACTTCAGAAAGGTAAGGAAGATTGCCTACATAGAACGCATTAAAAAAACTGCACACCCTGAACTTATTGCCGAAGTGAAATTAACGACATTTTTGTACCCTAAATCTTCTGTAGTTAAGGGGTCGACGGTAATTAAGGACAATATTGTATGTTAATTCTACCGCAATAGTCCATTTAGCGTAATTTTTTTCAAAAAATGCAATTAGAATAAATAGTGGACACCCGTTAACGGACAGACCGATAATGAAATCAGTGGAGGTGTGTTCACTTGGGAGAACAAAGACAACGAT
>NZ_JBHRYW010000028.1:0-2610 GCF_042649265.1 Paenibacillus sp. GCM10012306
AGCGTTCGTCCTGAGCCAGGATCAAACTCTCCAAATAGGTATTTAGAAAGAGCGATTGCTCATTTTGAAACATCTGACGAGAATTAAATTCTCATTTGTGAATCCACTTGCGTGAATTCGATACTCACTCGTTGTTCAGTTTTCAAAGATCAAGCTGTTCTCGTTGTCTGCTTAATGTCTCAGCAGCAACTCTTATAATATACCATGAACTCCGGAATAGTGCAACACTTTTTTTAAGAAAGTTTTACTCAACCGATCATTCATCTCATTCCGTTCCACAAACAATTATTTGTGTTCGTCAATGAATATATAATATACCATGTTACTAGAAAATAGACAACCCCTTTTATGTAAATAATATTTTTAAAACAACAGTTTATTTGTCTTAATGAATCTAGGGGATTTAAAAATATAACTTTACTAATGGATACATTACAGGGCATACATGCGAAGACTGTCCCTTCTTCCCTTAAGTTGAGCACTTCAAGGTATACGAAAACCACGTTAATTGGAATCCGCTGCTTTTATTTCATATGCTCTCCTTATTTGAAATTAGATAGTGTACAGCAACCATGGTCATAGTTTCAATAATTATAGGCAGTTGAATATCTCTCCACTCTGCCTCTATTTACTTCGCTTGGCATATTGAATAAATTGTACAAACTGTTCCTTAAGTTTAGTCTTATCAAGAATCATCGTAGTTTTATTATCAACTTGAAGTTGCTAGCCAATCTCTAAAAGCACATTACATGCTACCTCAAAAGTTCAATTGCATCCATATTCTGATCCTTAAACAGCTTCTGCCTCACATCACAATCCACGTAAGCACCGAGTCCAACATATTGTCCTACAGTATCAGCTACTTCTATATTTAGGTCAATACGTTCTCCCATACCAACCTTTACAAGAAGCGTATCTCCGTTTCGACTTTCTGAGTAACAGCCAACTGATTGGACAGAACAAGTCCTTTTTGCAGCAGGATGATTTCCCCCCTCTCTCCTGCCTTCAGATAATAAAACCTCAAATCTTTTAGCAAACCGGCCAGATTAACTAACTTTTTGTTCTCATTATGTTGGAGGGTAACTGGTACCTCAGAGATATATCCAATATCTTATACCCCGGTATCTTCAATTCATCACTGCCTTATAAGAATAATTTGATCGTTCGTTTAAAGGGTAATTAAACAACATACTGATTACTAGATCAAAGTCATGCTTTGGTATTTTCTATCTAGGACTTGTATGCAACCTGTTTGTGCCATAAACAAATGAGTAGCAGTGTAAAAAAGGCCACAAATATGCATCTGCTTCTCATATCAAGTGGCCAGGCGTCTATAGTTTTATTTTGTTGAAAAACCATTCGATTACGTGTCATTTTCATAGGTTCCACTATCTAACGGGCGCTTTACCCACCTATTACGTTTGCTTGGGATCATCAGAGTGCTGACGGGGTTAGGCAAAAGCTGAAGAATGACGTTGGTATCATAAGCGCGATCCACTAATACTTTACCCTAACTGAAGCCCAGTTCATAAAGAAGGCGATAGTTGGTGATGCATTCATGCTCCTGGCCAGGTGTCAATTCAAATCTAAACGGATAGCCAAGCGCGTTCACCATCGCATGAATTTTGTGGTTAAACATCCGCGCGAACATCTAATGGCTTGCCGATCCTGCCCCTTTTTGGACCAGTTCCATGTTGATAGTAGCATCAACCATGATTTGCTCCCAATTAGGTTCGATGGAGACATGTCTGCATATATAAGTGCTTATAAACAAAAAAACTCATGAAATGCTAAAAACATTTCATGAGTCTAATTAAAATATACCGACGAGAGGAGTCGAAGGTCCACGGTTTCACAAACGATTTTGAGTCTGGCGCATCTGCCATTCCGCCAAATCAGAATATCAATTATAAAAGATGCCGCAGAGACGGGGATTGCCTCCGCAATCTCCTGCATGGCAAGCATGTTAAGCCAACTACACCACAGTCTCAGATTGGTTACGGGGGCAGGATTTGGACCTGTGGCCTTCGGGTTATGATCCTGACAAGCTACCAGGCTGCTTCATCCTACATTTGCAAAATCATTATGCAATACATAGGGGAGTCTTTGAAGATCGAACCCCCGACCCTCTGCTTGTAAGGCATATGCTCTCCTTGCTAAGTTAAGCCTCCATAGTTATAAGGCATAGGGGATTCGAACCCCTATCATCTCAGTGAAGGGCAGGTGAATTGAGGACTTGCATAACGGGCTGTTCGCTTAATGTTTTCTCATAATAAATCAATATTTGTTCACCTTTTAGACCATAGCAACTACATTTGGTTCAAAGTTTGTTTCTTGTTCATTTAGAGGTACAAATCAAGTCATTTAAAGGCTCTAAGAAGAACTCTAGACTAGTGCTTAATAAGCCTATTCCTATCATCGATTCGATAAATTCTACGATCTCTTGGACTCCAAGCTGTCCTATTACAATTCTGAAAATACAAAAAAGCCCTTGCTGATTAACTCAACAAGGGCTCATGTGCTTGGCGGCGTCCTACTCTCCCAGGACCCTTCGGTCCAAGTACCATCGGCGCTGGAGGGCTTAACGGTCGTGTTCGGGATGGGTACGCG
>NZ_JBHRYW010000030.1:0-1498 GCF_042649265.1 Paenibacillus sp. GCM10012306
CCTGAATTCCCCGTCGTAACTCGAGAATCCCGCCGTAACTCGAGAAAAACCACGTGGCTCCCCCGTCATCGCAAGATGAAGCCCTTTCCCGCTACAGCGCCTCAGGAGAAGTCCCACGTTAGGAATTGGAGGTCGAAAGGGCACTTGGCACCCTTGATGCGACCCACAAAGTTCCCCGAAATCCCGGTCTCCCTCGAGAGGAACACTGAGGTTTTCCGGCACCCCCTCCTCTGAGCCCTTTCTCCCCTCCTGATCTGGACAGGAGGGTCGACTCCCCTGCTTTGTCTGGAAGGGGTTCCCGACCTTCCGGTCGCACCTCAGGATGAGGCCGGTCTCACGAAGACATTCCAGACGTGGCCTCGTGGGTGGTTCCACATTCCGTAGGACCCCGATTTCCCGGTCCCCTCTTGATAAGAACCCGATGCCCGGACACCTCTCCGAACTCCACCCTGTGAATGAAGTCAACACGAAGGGGCAGTTTTTCCGTGCATCGTTCGGAAAAAAACCCCAGGTTCCAAAGACAGCTCGACAAGCGGCCTCTCTCCCCGGGGACATCTCGAGAGGCAAGCGGAGTTCCATGCCTCAACCCAAGACGAGGCCTGACTCTCCTGTCCCCAGTCTGCAGGGACCCTGCGATCGGAGTCTGAAATCAGAGGTACCCTGCGGTTCCTGCCTCAACTGGAGATGAGGCCCTCTTCCAATGCACCAAACCCAGTGGAGTCCCGAGAGGCCCCTCCCACCTCCAGTTTCCCTGGCTTCTCAGAGCCACCATGAGAAGCCCCCTGAGGTCACCTGCACAAGTCGAGGGAACCCAGGGTTTCCTGCCTCAACCCGGGAAAGACCTCGAGAGACCTTCTTCAACACGTCTCGAGGCCAGATTCCCCTACCATGGCTCGGGAGCAATGACGCGCTCCCCCTCGCCACTCGCATGGAGACCCGACTTCCCTGGCGCCCCACGAGAGGCTCACTGACCTCGCCGTCGTACCTCGTGAGAAACCGCACACTGGGGCCGCCGCTCGAGAACAACCCCGAGATTCCCCCGTCATCGAGAGATGAGGGCCTTCGTCTCCTGCATGGCCTAGCGACCAATCTCGCGACCTCTCTCCAAACGCCTCAGGAGGCTTGACTCCCTTGAGTCCACCCAGTGAGCTCCAAGAGATACCCGTCGCGATTCGAGAGCAGAGCGGGGTTCTTTGCTTCCACTCGAGATGAATGCCTGTCTCCCCGGGTGCGTCTGGAATGCAACCCCGAGATCCCTGTCGCCCCTGGAGAGGAACATTGGCTTCTGGACACAAGCCTAGATGAGGTCTATTGGCCCTGCAGTCACTCGAGAGCAATCCCCAGCTTTCCTTCGCAACTCGAATGGAAGATTGGACTTGCCTGGGCCAACACAAGAGGCAGCCTGAATTCCCCGTCGTAACTCGAGAATCCCGCCGTAACTCGAGAAAAACCACGTGGCTCCCCCGTCATCGCAAGATGAAGCCCTTTCCCGCTACAG
>NZ_JBHRYW010000031.1:0-1491 GCF_042649265.1 Paenibacillus sp. GCM10012306
CTAATCCTGTATCACTGCAATAGAAAAAAATTACAGTAAAAAGGAATACGACTCAAACACTGTTCGAAAAGCCTGAAGACCTTTCCAGATAACCTTGGCTCCTGGATCACCATCACTTTTGCGGCCTAAAAACCCACCCAGTTTGGCTAAGGCCAGAACGACTTCCCGCACGTTTGCAGGGGACTTGGGCAACATCGTGGTTTTATACGCAATCCGGTAGAGCACCTGCCATTCCTCCTCGCTCATTACCTTTGTGTAAGGAGCGTCTGGCTGCTGTCTGGCCAAGTACGTCAAGTGCTGGATTTGCACCGCAATAATAGAGTAAATCAGGATCAGCTTTTTCAGCTTGTTTGCATGCTGCTCTTGCAGCTTTTCAACTTCGCAACCGCTTTTCAAAATATAGTGGAACCGTTCTATTTTCCAGCGTTGCACGTACCACCCTACCTTTTCCGCAGCTGCTTCCGCATTTGGGGTGGGGACATTGGTTAGCAGAAACCATTCAATCGGCGCCTGGTCTGCCAGTGGTGTAACTTCGACAACGTGAATGAGGGTACAGGAAAGAGGCGGATACCCCGCGCCTTTTTGTTGCAAATGAGCAGGCACCTGTACCGTATCACTTGTAAAGCGAACGGCAAGCGTCGTTTCCCGTGCCGGGGTCCCCCGGCGGGTATCCCGAGGAAGCGATACGCAGATCTCACCGGCTGCCGGCTGTGCGCGCACCTTGTCCCACAGGCGTGCCCCTTCCCCTTCAGTGATACGGTTTTGTACAGAGCGAACCACATACGACTGACCCTCTTTTTGCAGCAGGTGCAAAAACTCAAAATAATCGGCTTCCCGGTCCCCGATATGAATGAGCTTCATGTGCGCCGGTACCGCAGCTGCGCTCACTTGAGCTGCCTCCGTCCAGCGGTAGTTCTCTTTTTCCTCGTACGGCCGGCTGACCTTACGCTGTCCTTTGGGTTTAGGCTCGCGGGCCCATGTTTTTTGATACAGCAAACCAAGGGGCAGCCCCGAGGGAGTCAAAAGCAAGGCGGTGTGTGTTAATAATCCCTTGGCTTTTGAGTCGTTATATTCACCAAGTCCAACCGTCTTTTCCCGGTTCCCGTAGCTGACCCCCGTCGTGTCTTGCACGCACAAAAAGACGTTTTGGCCACTTTCGTTCATCTGCCTAAGCGTTTCCTTGCGGTAGCAATCCATGACATTTTCTTCGCTAAGCGCGGGATTATTCAGCAAACGACCGATTCCTTGCCGTTCGGCATTGTCAGCGCTGGCCGCTGAGATGGAAGCACCCAAATGAGTAGACAACGTCGTCAGTGTACGGATAAACCGTCTCAGGAGGACGGTGCTGTGAATGTACATTTGATTAAAAAAGGAAAAATCCGGTGCCGCCAAAGAGGATGTGTTTTTTTGCGTAGACATGAGATTCACCTAGCCTTTATACGTTGGTGTTCTCATCATAAAACATCTGTTGGCTCTCGGGTACTCTGAAAT
>NZ_JBHRYW010000032.1:0-1227 GCF_042649265.1 Paenibacillus sp. GCM10012306
TAGGCCTGTTGATTAGCCAAAAAAAGGTAGAAAAAAAGCCGCCCGTTCGTTACAGTGTTTGTACCCCTACAAACAGTGGAAACGAGGCGACTTCATGAAAAATTCTACTTCATTATCGAATATCCTGCAATCGTTTATTCCGGAAGAAAAGGTGTTATCGATTCTAAATGAGTTCAATTACATCGATGTCGCTCGAAAGTTCACCGTCTATTCCCTGTTTCTTTTCTTGGCAGAGGCTGCATTCCAGGGGTGGGACGGCTATCGAGACGGGGAGCAGCGTATGCCTGGCGTTGGACTCCAGAAAGTCGATCATTCGACCCTCTCCAAAAAAGCCAAAGATGTTCCTTTTGAATGTTTCAAACAATTGTTACATCTCTTGATCCAGCAATGCAACCGGGAAACGAAACGCTGCCTTGGTATCCCGACGGAATTACTGATCGTCGATTCCACGCAGATCACCGTGGGCCTGGGACGACTCCCTTGGGCGCCCTTAAAAGGCGAAAAAGCAGGCGTTAAGCTCCATGTTGCCCTCACCGGAGACGAAGGTGCGTTGCACCAAGTGACCGAAACGACGGGGACAGAACATGATCTCCATAGCGCTATCGACTTGGTAGACCCCAGGTTTATTTTGGTCGCTGATCGTGCCTATAGCAAGCACGAAGTATTCGACAGTTACCAGGAGGCAAAGAATAGTCAATCTTTTGTGATCCGAATCCGTGAGAATACTCACTTTCATGACCCGGTTCCAAGGGAACGGAAGACTTCTTTTGGAGGAACGATTACACAGGATTTA
Organism: Paenibacillus sp. GCM10012306; assembly: GCF_042649265.1. Classification (NCBI taxonomy): domain Bacteria; kingdom Bacillati; phylum Bacillota; class Bacilli; order Caryophanales; family Paenibacillaceae; genus Paenibacillus; species Paenibacillus sp. GCM10012306. The sequence continues at coordinate 794 of NZ_JBHRYW010000032.1, forward strand.
ACCTGCCAGTTAGGAAGGATGAAGTCTCTGACCCGGAATCGGTTTCGAGTGGTGGTTCTGACCGATCCGAAAGGGAAACCTGTCCTTTTAGCGACAAACCTGCATTGGCATTCGGCTGAAAGCATCGCTGAAATCTATAAAAAACGCTGGCAAATCGAAGTGTTTTTTCGCTGGATAAAACAGCATCTTAACATTCCGAAGTTGTTCGGAACCACGCCGAACGCTGTATATGGCCAGTTGTACGTGGCCTTACTTGTTTATGTTTTGCTTAAACTCCTGTTTGACGAAGGTCAAAAGGTCGTGCATTGGAGCGCAAAATTAACATTTGCCGATTTCGCACGATTATTAAGTTTACAAACAGTGTCGTCGGAGTGGAGAATTTATTTAGCTAAATTATGTATTTAAACTCATAATTTAGCTAATCAACAGGTCTA
>NZ_JBHRYW010000033.1:0-1205 GCF_042649265.1 Paenibacillus sp. GCM10012306
GTCTCCTCCAATGTGAACTTCTCAGAGGATGAGATTCTTAGCAAAATGTTCATCAATGAAATCGGTCGGTCAGGTAATGCCGGAACAATCTATCCTGCACTGATCAAAGAAATCGACGGCCAACAGATCGGGATCGTTGGTCTGACGACTGAAGATACGGCCAACATTGCTTCGCCAGGTAAAGTGACTTTCGAGAATGCTGTCGCTAAGGCACAAGCTACGGTCGCTATGCTTGAAAAAGAGAACATTAACAAGATCATTGTGCTCTCACACCTTGGCTATGAAGAAGATCTGAAGCTAGCCAAAGCCGTTAACGGCATTGATATTATCGTTGGTGGTCACAGCCACACGCAACTGGATCAAGCCGTTGTAGATAACAGTGATCCAAAAGCACCGAAGCTAATTGTACAGACCGGCGAAAAGGGACTTTTCCTGGGTCAACTTGAAGTTAAATTTAACAAAGATGGCGTATTGACGGATTGGAAAGACCAGTTAATCTCCATCGATGCTAAAAACGCTGACGGCAAATACAAGATCGCAGAGGATCCTGAAGCGAAGAAGATCCTAGATACCGAGTATAAGCCAGGCATTCAAGAGCTAACCAATGAAGTAGTAGGTAAGACAGAGGTCGTTCTAAACGGCGTTCGTGATAATGTTCGCACAAAGGAAACCAACCTTGGTAACCTGATTGCCGATGGTATGCTTTATGCAGCTCAAAAAGCGGGCACTAATGCCGTAATCGCTCTGCAAAACGGCGGCGGTATTCGTGAATCTATCAAAGAAGGTCCGATTACACAAGGTGGAGTTCTCGGAGTACTTCCATTCAACAACGATCTGGTCACGATCACTCTGACCGGACAAGAGATTAAGGATGCCATGGAGAATGGGGTTTCTAAAGCTCCAGCAGCAGATGGACGTTTCCCACACGTTGCAGGGCTGAAATTCTATTACGACTCTACAAAACCTGTGAACGAACGTGTATTGCGTATTGAAGTGAAGAACGGAGATAAATACGTTCCTCTAGACCTAAAAGCATCTTATGAAGTAGCTACGAATGCTTTCACAGCTAAAGGTGGGGATTTCTACTCTTCCCTTGAAAAGGCCTATAAAGAAGGTCGCGTGAACCTGCTGTACCTACCGGACTTTGAAGTATTTACAAAGTATATTCAGAAGGTTGGAACTATCACTGCGAACACTTCCGCAGT
>NZ_JBHRYW010000034.1:0-1188 GCF_042649265.1 Paenibacillus sp. GCM10012306
CTTCAGCGATGTTCAAAGCCTGTGTATTTCGGCTAGACTCTGGCTTCAGGTCGGTTCCCCCAAAAGGCTCCGAAGCGACCTGAACCAAACAGTAAGTTTTCCTCCTACCTTGTTCTCCTCATCTACGTTAAGAGTATACTTTAAGAGTATCCTGGCACATACATGTACTGCCTCACCCCTAACCTCAGTCATGTGTTCCAAGAACTTCTGTCCGTTTATTTATTTGTTTTGGGTAACATTGAATTCGTTTTGACTATGCTGGGTCTTTGCTGCTCGCTGGAAGTTGCTAGGACCTCTGGACTGCAGTCTCCCATCTCTTGCTGACCTCTTGTTGACCTCTGCAGAATCCTGGTTGCTGGGAGCTTGTTAGTTCCTTGTTCCTTACCCGGACCTCCTGTGGTTAAGTGTTTTCTCTCCTCTGTGGCCTGGTAAGGCTGGGTGGTCATTGGCATCCCAAAGGTGGCTAGAAGTCAATGATTTAGGCAGGCTTGTGAATAGATATGGGAGAAGGCAATGGCACCCCACTCCAGTACTCTTGCCTGGAAAATCCCATGGACGGAGGAGCCTGGTAGGCTGCAGTCCATGGGGTCGCTAAGAGTCGGACACGACTGAGCGACTTCACTTTCACTTTTCACTTTCATGCATTGGAGAAGGAAATGGCAACCCACTCCAGTGTTCTTGCCTGGAGAATCCCAGGGACTGCGGGGCCTGGTGGGCTGCCGTCCATGGGGTCACACAGACTCGGACACGACTGAAACGACTTCGCAGCAGCAGCAGCAGCAGCAGCAGCAGCAGCAGTGCATAGATATCAAAAGGGTTTAGAACAGTCAGGTAGGATCACACAAGTCACCGTGAAGCAATACTTCTCCACTTAGCCAAAGCTAACAAAAGATTTCTCTTCTAGGTCAACCTAGAAGAGATCACGGAAGAGGTAAAGAAACTTAAAATCCATTAGCAAAGGCAGTTCAACCTCTCAAGAAACCTTGTGCTAGGCACAACACTCTTTTCTGGGGGTCCACTTTCCCTACAACCTCCTGATCCCATTCGGTACCCATTCCTTTGCTTCTCCCATCCTCAAACTGCCACCTGGAAGAAAGAACGACGTCGTTTTCCTTCAGAAAATGCGATTTCATGCCACATACCTTCTTTTAATACCAAGTCATACAGTTCCCTTCAGCAACCAAGAAC
>NZ_JBHRYW010000035.1:0-1054 GCF_042649265.1 Paenibacillus sp. GCM10012306
ACGGGAGCAACAGGGGCAACAGGAGACACTGGTGCAACGGGAGCGACAGGAGCAACGGGAGACACTGGTGCAACGGGTGCCACCGGAGCGACAGGAGCAACTGGAGCAACAGGAGACACTGGAGCAACAGGAGCAACAGGAGCAACGGGAGACACTGGAGCAACAGGAGCAACGGGTGCAACAGGAGCGACAGGAGCAACGGGTGCAACAGGAGCGACAGGAGACACAGGAGCCACCGGAGCGACAGGAGACACTGGAGCAACAGGAGCAACTGGAGCAACTGGAGCAACTGGAGCAACTGGGGCAACGGGTGCAACAGGAGACACTGGAACAACGGGTGAAACTGGAGCCACCGGAGCGACAGGAGACACTGGAGCAACAGGAGACACTGGAGCAACAGGAGCAACAGGAGCAACGGGAGCAACAGGGGCAACAGGAGACACTGGTGCAACGGGAGCGACAGGAGCAACGGGAGACACTGGTGCAACGGGTGCCACCGGAGCGACAGGAGACACTGGAGCAACAGGAGCAACAGGAGCAACCGGAGCGACAGGTGACACTGGGGCAACGGGAGCCACGGGAGCCACAGGAGTGACCGGAGTGACAGGTGCAACGGGAGCGACTGGAGTTACAGGTGACACGGGATCCACAGGAGCAACCGGAGCGACAGGTGACACTGGGGCAACGGGAGCCACGGGAGCCACAGGAGTGACCGGAGTGACAGGTGCAACGGGAGCGACAGGAGCGACCGGAGTGACAGGTGACACAGGAGCCACCGGAGCGACAGGAGACACTGGAGCAACAGGAGCGACAGGAGACACTGGAGCCACTGGAGCAACAGGAGCGACAGGAGCAACTGGAGCAACTGGGGAAACGGGAGCAGCAGGAGCGACCGGAGTGACAGGAGCCACTGGAGCGACAGGAGACACTGGAGCAACTGGGGCAACGGGTGCAACAGGAGACACTGGAGCAACAGGAGCAACGGGAGACACTGGTGCAACAGGAGACACTGGAGCGACCGGAGTGACAGGTGCCACTGGAGCAACGGGTGAAA
>NZ_JBHRYW010000036.1:0-814 GCF_042649265.1 Paenibacillus sp. GCM10012306
GAACAAACCGAGGCACTATGAACATCTTGTGCTTCATGTTGATGACTCTTAGACATGTCTACAGTAGAGGAGCAAAACCAAAACTACTAGATATTTCATATTATCTAGTTCCCAGTTCACGGGACACTGACATTCCCTGAGGTCAAAGTTTTCTTGTATTGGAAGCAGTTGGGTTTGCAAGGGCTGCCTTGTCTTGAGACCATTGAAATAAGAACTCAGAACTTGAGCACTATTATCAAAAATCACAAGGCTCACACTGACACAGACATCAATCCAGACAGACAAGACAAGACATCTTCCAGTTTTCCGCCTGAGATGGAAAAGATTTCTTTGAGCCGTTTTTTCTGGGGAGTTGGGGGTGGGCCTGGCGGCCAGGCAGGCTTTGGGAAGGAGCTCATGGTTTGGAATTGCATATGAAAAGAACCAGCTTTCCGGGTTCCAAGGAATCAAGTTTCCTTGGAAACCAACTTTGTCCGGTTCTATAGAATATCATGGCCCTCCTAGGTCAGGTCGTCTTTCCTTTCCGTAGTCCTCGTTGGATCCCTGAATTCTAGACAGCTTGGATTGCCTCTGTGGGCTGGATGGATTGTCCTCCCGTTTCACCGGGCGGCGGGAGCGAGGTCCCAGAGGCTCTCCTGGAACCGGGCGTGGGGGCGGGGCTCACCGGGAGCCCGTGGTGAAGGTGGGCAGCGCACCGGGAGCGCGCCCGGGGCGGGGCGAAGCCGGGCGGCGCGGGTCGGGAACCGGGTCGTGGCGGGGATGGGGGGCGGTCCCAGTTGTGCTCTGGGGATCCCCACTGCGGCTGGGAAGGCAC
>NZ_JBHRYW010000037.1:0-724 GCF_042649265.1 Paenibacillus sp. GCM10012306
AACAAAGGTCTGTCTAGTCAAGGCTATGGTTTTTCCTGTGGTCATGTATGGATGTGAGAGTTGGACTGTGAAGAAGGCTGAGCGCTGAAGAATTGATGCTTTTGAACTGTGGTGTTGGAGAAGACTCTTGAGAGTCCCTTGGACTGCAAGGAGATCCAACCAGTCCATTCTGAAGGAGATCAGCCCTGGGTGTTCTTTGGAAGGAATGATGCTAAAGCTGAAACTCCAGTACTTTGGCCACCTCATGCGAAGAGTTGACTCATTGGAAAAGACTCTGATGCTGGGAGGGATTGGGGGCAGGAGGAGAAGGGGACGACAGAGGATGAGATGGCTGGATGGCATCACTGACTTGATGGACATGAGTTTGAGTGAACTCCGGGAGTTGGTGATGGACACGGAAGCCCAGCGTCCTGCAGGCCACGGGGTCCCAAAGAGTCAGACACGACTGAGCCACTGAACTGAACTGAACATACAATCGTTTCTCCAGGTGTTTTGGTTACCCGAGTTTCTATCCTGTGCTAAACTAAGTGACGACAGTGTACTGAAGAGCTGGGTCATTTCCAAATAAATTCAAGTTCTGAAACATTCACGCCTTGAAAGGACCTCCCTTTTACACAGAAACAAAAGAGATTTTTGACTATCCAATAAGAGTGTCTGGCACCATCCTGACATGTGAAACGTAAGAAAGCAATTTTTTTTTGTTTTGTTTGGTTCTGATCTTGGG
>NZ_JBHRYW010000038.1:0-626 GCF_042649265.1 Paenibacillus sp. GCM10012306
GTGATTCCGCTCAGCCCGGAAACTTGGCTTACCGCAACTCCGGTCGACCAGGTCCAAACTGTGCCGTCACTTTTTAGGGCCATTCCTTTCGTACCAAAGGACGCAATCGCGATGATTCCGCTCAGGCCACTAATGGATACCGGGGTACTTCCGTATCCTTGACCCCATCCCCAGACCGTGCCATCCCCTTTCAACGCAAAGCTTTGGATCGATCCTGCTGCTACGGCGTTTACTCCGCTTGTCAATCCACTGACTGCTACGGGCACACTACGCAGAGTGGTCGTTCCATCACCCAGTTGACCGTAATAATTATAGCCCCATGCCACCACGCTGCCGTCGCTCTTCAGCACTACGGTATGCGAGTCACCGTTAGCTACCGATACAGCTCCACTAACTCCAGGCACACTGACACTCGTCGTCCGGATCACCGACAGTGCACTTCCATCGCCCAGTTGGCCGTTACCGTTACTTCCCCATACTTTTACCAAGCCATCGCTATCAATAGTGGTACTATGAGAACCCCCACCAGCGATTAATTTATTTGGCAATTCGATGCTAATCTTCATCCAGGTCACGGCTGACCATTCGGACCATGCCGCACCGTCGGTGACTTTCACCCGCACTTG
>NZ_JBHRYW010000039.1:0-613 GCF_042649265.1 Paenibacillus sp. GCM10012306
TGCTTACAGCTCCCCGAGGCAGTTTCGTTGTTCGCCACGTCCTTCGTCGGCTCCTGGCGCCTAGGCATCCTCCGTGTGCTCTTATTAGCTTAACCTCGATTTTTTCCAGAGGAAAAATATCGGACATTTAAAATGGCCCACATCTTCTCTAAGAACTAATCGTATCAACTAATAACTATTTCAACTTGCTCACACAAGTTTCAGCTAAAAGATGTTCTAAAACGCAAATTCGTTTCGGTATCCAGTTTTCAAGGATCAAGTTTCTGTAATCACGTGACAATCACGGCTGTGATGTCAGGAATTACAGACAATATTTTTTTTTTTGTAAAAGACATAACAAATAGATGAAGTTTGTTGGTGGAGCCAAGCGGGATCGAACCGCTGACCTCCTGCTTGCAAGGCAGGCGCTCTCCCAGCTGAGCTATGGCCCCGCAAATTCCATCAAAACTGAACAAATGGATACACGTTTATAGTTTTGGAAGTTAAACTTCCGATTTGAATGTCACCGTTGCAGGTGACGATTCTCCATAGAAAGGAGGTGATCCAGCCGCACCTTCCGATACGGCTACCTTGTTACGACTTCACCCCAATCATCTACCCCACCTTCGGCGGC
>NZ_JBHRYW010000040.1:0-611 GCF_042649265.1 Paenibacillus sp. GCM10012306
TACACTGTTGGTGGGAATGCAAACTAGTACAGCCACTATGGAGAACAGTGTGGAGATTCCTTAAAAAACTGGAAATAGAACTGCCTTATGATCCAGCAATCCCACTGCTGGGCATACACACTGAGGAAACCAGAAGGGAAAGAGACACGTGTACCCCAATGTTCATCGCAGCACTGTTTATAATAGCCAGGACATGGAAGCAACCTAGATGCCCATCAGCAGACAATTGGATAAGAAAGCTGTGGTACAGATACACAATGGAGTATTACTCAGCCATTAAAAAGAATACATTTGAATCAGCTCTAATGAGGTGGATGAAACTGGAACCTATTATACAGAGTGAAGTAAGCCAGAAAGAAAAACACCAATACAGTATACTAACGCATATATATGGACTTTAGAAAGATGGTAACAATAACCCTGTGTACTAGACAGCAAAACAAACACCGATGTATAGATCAGTCTTATGGACTCTGTGGGAGAGGGAGAGGGTGGGAAGATTTGGCAGAATGGCATTGAAACATGTAAAATATCATGTATGAAACAAGATGCCAGTCCAGGTTCGATGCACGATACTGGATGCTTGGGGCTAGTGCACTGGGACGACCCAG
>NZ_JBHRYW010000041.1:0-590 GCF_042649265.1 Paenibacillus sp. GCM10012306
CGTGATCAGTGCATGATCAGTCACGTGATAGGTGTGTGATCATCCACGTGAACAGTGCATGCTCAGTCACGTGATCAGGGCCTGCTGAGCTGCGTGATTACTGTCTGCTCATCTGCTTGACAATTTCCAGCTGAGCTGCACGATTCCTGCCTGTCATCTCCTTGACAATTGCCACCTGTGCTGCGTAATTCCTGCCTGCTCATCTACTTGATTATTGCCAGCTGAGCAGCATGATTTCTCAGAGGTGAGTTCCATGATTATAGCCTGCTGACTGATTCCTGCCTACTCAGCTCTATGTTCATTGCCTCCAGAGGCACATGATCAGTGTGTGACACCAAACATGATCAGCACATGATCAGTCATATGATCAATGCATGATAAGCCAGGTGATCAGTGCATGATCAGCTACGTGATCAGTGCATGATCAGTCACGTGACCAGTACATGGTAGCTGCGTGATCATTGCATGATCAGCCACGTGATCAGTGCATGATAGCCACGTGATCAGTGCATGATCAGTCACGTGATCAGTGCATGATAGCCACGTGATCAGTGCATGATCAGTCACCTGATGGGTGTATGATCATTCAC
>NZ_JBHRYW010000042.1:0-531 GCF_042649265.1 Paenibacillus sp. GCM10012306
TGCCTGACCGACCGATTTCATTGATAAACATTTTGCTGAGAATCTCATCCTCTGAGAAGTTCACATTGGAGGAGACGAACGGGAACTTAGCGTTACCGATGAATTTGGATAGTACATTAGAGTCTTTATCAAATTCATGGTTCCCGAAGGTCATAGCGTCATATTTGACCAGATTCATAAAGGCCAAATCTGCTTGACCCAGGTACTTGTTGAAGTACAGTGTTCCGGAGAACACATCACCCGCATCAAGAAGAATAGGGTTTTCTGTCGTCGCCTTAGCGTTCTTGATTGCCGTTACACGGCGCAGAATGTTGTTTGGCGAGCTGACAGTATCTAGTCCTGCATGTGTATCGTTAGTATGCAGAATGGTTAGTGGGAAGTCTTGAGTTGTCTCCGGCAGTGGTGCACCTTTCAGATCAACAAGTCGGCCTTCTACTGCGGAAGTGTTCGCAGTGATAGTTCCAACCTTCTGAATATACTTTGTAAATACTTCAAAGTCCGGTAGGTACAGCAGGTTCACGCGACCTTCTT
>NZ_JBHRYW010000043.1:0-501 GCF_042649265.1 Paenibacillus sp. GCM10012306
TGCAATTAGAATAAATAGTGGACACCCGTTAACGGACAGACCGATAATGAAATCAGTGGAGGTGTGTTCACTTGGGAGAACAAAGACAACGATATAACGAAGAGTTTAAAAAGCAAACCGTAAAGTTCATTCAAGAACAGACAAAGAGCTTAGGCGACTTAGCCGAAGAGCTTAACATTCCGAAAAGCACGCTGCATCAATGGATGAGCCAATATCGAGAGCTGAAAAATGAACCAGCAACAAGCGTGGATCGCGTACGGGAACTCGAAGCAGAGTTGAAAGAGATGCGCCGTCAACTTCAGGAGAAAGATCATCAACTCGCCGACGCTCAAGAAGAATTAGCCATCGTAAAAAAAGCGGTGCACATCTTCAGCAAACCAAGGAACTAAGATTCCAGTTCATGGAGAATCATCGCTCCGAGTTTCGCTTGGAGAAGATGTGCGATACCTTACACGTGTCAAGGAGCGGTTACTATAAGTGGCGGATGGGAAAAACCAGCGC